>JAWKRR010000016.1:0-114832 GCA_041389525.1 Myxococcota bacterium
GGTTGGTCGAGGTGCAGGGCCGCTACGCCGTGCAGGCGGAGTCGGTGAAGAACCGGCACATCGAGACGATGATGTCGGCGCAGATCGAGACCAACAACATCCGGGTGTTGGACCGGGCGACGGGCGCGATTCAGGTGCGGCCGCGCAAGGCCATGGCGATGGCCGTGGCGCTGCTGCTGGCGCTGATGATAGCGCTGGCGCTGGCCTTCGTGCTGGAGTTCGCCGACTCGACCATCAAGGACTGGCACGACCTGTCGGAGCGCCTGGGCCACAAGGTCCTGGGCGTGCTGCCGGTCATCGGCGACGACGAGCAGGCCCCGCGCAAGGTGGGCGCGCCGCCGGACGGCTCGGAGAGCTCGCGGGACTTCTTCATCCACGAGAACCCGCGCTCGCAGGTGGCTGAGGCCTTCCGCGCGCTGCGCACCAACCTGCTCTTCATGTCGACCGCGACGCCCATCAAGAGCCTGCTCATCACGTCCGCCGACCCGTCGGAGGGCAAGAGCACCATCGCCATCTCGACGGCCATCTCCATGGCCATGAGCGGCAGCCGCGTCCTGCTGGTCGAGGCCGACATGCGGCGCCCGCGCTTCGCCGTGTCCCTGGGCCTCGACAGCGACCGCGGCCTGACGGCCTGCCTCGCGGGCAGCGACCCGGTCACCAAGCACACCCAGACCACGCAGATCCCCGGCTTCGAAGTCCTGGTCTGCGGCCCGATCCCGCCGAACCCGGCTGAGCTTCTGCACACCAAGCGCTTCACCGAGGTCAAGGCCGAGATGGAGGCCGAGTACGACCTCGTCATCTTCGACTCGCCGCCGGTCAACGCCGTCGCCGACGCGCTGGTCCTCGGCAGCCAGGTCGACGGCTGCCTCATGGTGGTCCGCGCCTCCCGCACCACGCGCCACGCCCTCAAGCACGCGCTGCGCCAGCTACGCGGCGTCGACATCTACGTGCTGGGCACCGTGCTCAACCACCGCGAGACCCCGCGCATGCGCTACTACGGCACGCGCTACGGCTACGGCGCTGGCTACGGCTACGGCTACGGCTACGGCTACGCCCAGCCCTACGGCGGCAAGCCCGACGGCGAGAGCGGCCCGACCCAATGAGCCGCGGCCACCGCAGCGAAGGCGCCGAGGTCCCAGGCCTCACCGCGCGCATCGACCCCCGCCTCGGCGCCCTCTGCGTCGCCCTCGCCGTCGTCGCCGCCCCCCTCGCCATCGGCGGCGTCCACGCCCCCACGCGCATCGCCCTGGCCGCCCTGACCCTGACCGGCCTCGCCCTCACCATGCTGGGCCAGAGCCGCCGCCCGCGCTCGATGCACCTCGGCCTCACCGGCCTCGCCCTCTCCGCCCTCCTGGTCTGGACCTTCATCCAGTGGGTGCCGCTGCCCGCGGGCCTCGTCGGCCTGCTCTCACCCGCCTCCGCCGCCGCCCGAGTCGACGCCGCCGCCGCCCTCGGCACCACCGCCCCATCCTGGCACCCCATCAGCCTCGACGGCCCCCGCACCGCCCTCGCCTTCGTCTCCCTGCTCGGCGTCTGGGCCGCCTACGTCACCGGCGCCAACCAGCGCCGCCAGAGCGACCGCCGCGAGCTCATCCCCCTCGCCGTCATCGCCGCGGCCCTGACCGTCGCCGTCGTGTCCCTGGTCCAGACCCTGCTCGGCGCCACCCAGATCTACGGCAGCTACCACGCCTCCATCGACCTCCGCGCCGAGCACTTCCTCACCACCTTCGTAAACGCCAACCACGCCGCCGCCCTCTTTTTGCTAGGCAGCGCCTGCGCGTTCGGGGTCTGGCTCGAGGCGCGCAGCGAGCGCCGGGCGGGCCTCTGGCTCGCAGCATCGATGATCTTGGCCCTGGCGGTGGCCGCCACAGGATCTCGGGCTGCCCTTCTATTGACGCCGCTCACCCTCGGGATCATCGGCCTCATCGCCATGCGCGGCTTCACCGAGGCCGCCGACCGCGCCCGCGTCGCCCGCGTTCTGCTAGGCGGCGCCTGCCTCGCCGTGGCCACCCTGGTGGTCGCCACCCCGCGCGAGTGGCTGGCCGAGCTGGCCTTCCTCGGCGACACCGACACCCTGCGCGACGTCCTCGGCGGCTTCTACCGCCAGTGGAGCGTCGGCCTCGCCGTCGCGGCCGCCTACCCCCTCACCGGCGTCGGCCACGGCGCCTTCGAGGTCGCCTCCCCCGCCCTGACCACCACCTGGCGCGACGGCTTCGTCAGCCATGCCCACAACGCCGTCATCGAGGCCGGCGCCGACTGGGGCTTCCCCATCGCCATCCTGGCCGGCCTCGCCCTCGCCGTGGGCCTGCTCATGGCCCTGCGCGGCCGCCGAGTCCACCTCCACCACGTCGCCGCCGGCGTGGGCCTGGTCGCGGTCTTCATCCAGAATCAGGTCGATTTCTCCTTGCTGCTGCCGGGCGTGGCGCTCCCGGCGGCCGCCCTGCTGGGCTGGATCTCGGCCCCCCCGTCGCGGCATGAAAAGCCAGCCCCACGCTGGCTCCGCTCCCGGGTACGGCTGCCCCTGACGGCGATCGCGACGGCCGCGGCGGCGCTGGCGCTCACGGCCTTTCACGCGACCGCGCAGTCGCCGAGCCGGCTCGAGTCCGAGGCCCGGGCCGCCCTGGACGAGGCCAAGCCCGGGCGCGTGCGCCTCGAGAACGTGCTGTTGGAGCACCCCGACGATTTCCTGCTCTGGAGCCTTGGCGCCGCCCTCGCGCACGCCGCGGACGACGCTCCGGTCGCGCTGCGGCTGGCCGACCGCGCGGTGGCGCTGGCCCCGAACGAGCCCAGCGCGCTGCTCCGACGCGCCCACATCGCCATCCTCATGGGGCAGGACGCCGACGCCCTGCCATTCCTCGATCGCCTCGCCAAGCTCGGCCCGGCGCAGCGGCGCGAGGCCACCCGCGAGGTGCTGGCCTTCCGCGACCGCGAGGCGCTGGTGCAGGGCTTCCTGCTGCTGGACGAGGACAACGTCATCACCCTGTGCGCCCAGCTTGTGCAGGACGAGCACGTCGACACCGGGATCGCGCTGGCTCAGTGGGCGCGGCGGAAGTTCCCCGAGTCCGCCGACATCCGCGCCCAACTGGCTTCGCTCCTGCTCAACCATAAGCCCGAGGACACTGGGGCGCTGGACGAGCTCTCGGTCGAGCTGCTCGCCAAGGGCACCGAGGCCAAGGACGAGGCGCTGGCGGCGCGTTTCAAGCGCGACGGGTATCTGCTGCAGGGCTTCTTGCTCGTGCGGACCGGCCGGCTGGACGAGGCGTGGCACATGTTCGAGGAGTCAGCGTTGCTGGCCCCCCACGACGCGCTGCGACCGCGCCTGGAGCAGGGAAATATCCTGGTGGCGCGAGGCGACGCCGAGGGGCTGAAGAAGCTGCTCAGCCGCATCCAACCGCAGCTCGACGGCTCCGCGTACAACCGCTCGACCTTCCTGCGGCTGCAGAGTCACCTGGCCGAGCTCGACGGCGACGACCGTCTGGCCATCCGCCAGATGCAGCGGGCGCTGCTCTACGCCAAGAACAACAAGGCGTTGCGCGCCCGACTGGCCAAGCTCTACGAGAAGATCGGCGACCGCGAGGCGGCCCAGGTCACCCTCGAGGGGAACCTCCCGAAAACGAAGCTGTGATAGCGTCCGTCGCTGTGATCCGCACCGCCTCACTCTTCCGAATCGCGCTCGTGGCCGCCTGCCTGGCACCCCAGGCCCTCGCAGCGCCGCCACCGCCGGCCCCCGCAGCCAAGCCGGCCGCCAAGACCGCGCCCACCTGGACTTGGCGCACGCTCACCCTGCTGGCCGACGGCTGCCGCGTGCGCACCCCGCCGCGCACCGACGGCGAGCCCGACGTCCTGCGCCTCACCTTCGAAACATCAGGCCCCATCAGCACGAACGGCCGCTTCCGGATCCGCTCGGTCAGCGCGGCGCTCTACCGCGGCTTCGAAGACGCCCAGGCCGAGCAGAACGCCGTCGAGCGCGTCGACCCCTGGAGCCGCAACGAGCGCCGAGCCCGCCTCCAGCTCATCGAGACCGGCCCCTCCCCCGGCCTCGACCTCGAGCTCGACGCCTCCCCCGAGATCGCCATCGCCTGCCAAAGCGACTTCCCCTACGCCACCAAATCCCCAGGCGCCGCCTGGCTAATCTGGCACGGCATGTCCGCGAGCGAGCCCGCCCACGAGTGCCAAGTCCAATGCCTCGAAGCCGCCGCCCTGGCCGACTGAGGCGTCCGGATCACGTAGGCGGGCGCTCCCGTCGGCCGCCTAACGCTGCCGAATCGCTTCGATGAGGCGGTGAACGGCCGTCGTCGGATTCCGTCCGGGTTCGCCGGCCTCCTCTGCTGTGCGGTCCATCGCCGCGGCCCGCTCAACCGCAGCGTCGACCCCGCTTGCGTAGTCGGAGAATGTGACCCGCTTTTCCGCGCTGCTGCAGTGCTTTCGCACGAGTTTCGCCAGAGCTGAGGGGGTGCGGGCGCCGGGGTTGTCGCGGAAGTGGAGACAGAGCCACAGCTCGAAGCACGGGTTCGACGGCGCGACTCGGACGCGGTGCTTCTGGGCAAGGGCGATGGCCTCGTCAAACCGCACGTGCTGGTCGCGGTCGAACACACACCAGACCTCGTTGTACGCGAGGTAGGCATCCCCGTGACGCTTGGCCTCCGCGGCGGCGGAGCGCTGCATCAGGCGAGCCGCGTCCACGATATTCTTAGGGTCACCGGCGCCTGCGACGATCTCGAGTCGGACCGTGGACGCGCGCAGATGTGCGATGTAGCCACGGAAGTATTCAGGCTCGGTACGAAGCCCCTCGCAAACCAGCAAGATGCGACGCCGGGGCTCGCGGGCGGGGCGGCCGTGGACGCGAGGCTTGCTGCGGTCGCGCCGGCGCGCAGCCACGGGTCACTCCGCGCCGATGGCGTCGAGAAACGGGATCGCGCCGTAGCGGCCCTGGAGGTAGCCGGTCTCGAGGTTCTCTGCCTTTCGCGGCTTGTAGTCGGTCAGCGGGTAGAGCGTGGTCGCCCCTTCGGCGTCCTTTTCGGTCAACCAGATCTGGTCGCGGCGCAGCGGAGTGGGGTCTGACTTGCGACCCAGCAGGTGCGTGTCATGCGTGGTGAAGATGAGCTGGGCATTGTGCGGATTAGTCGCGGGGTCGTTGAAGAGCCGCACGACCTGGAGCGCGATCAGGGGGTGGAGGCTGGCCTCTAACTCATCGATGGCTAGCACCGCGCCCGCGTCGAGCGCGTCCATGATGTATGGCGCTATGCCGATCAGCGAGACTGTGCCTCGGGATTCGTCGCCGAGGGGGAGCCAAGCGTCGTCGGCGCTGCTTCGGTGGCGCAACCGCATCAGGCTACCGCTTTTCCGGCCGTAAGTGGGCCCCCCCGGGTCCTCGTGCGTCGGGACGGTGCGGATGTCGACGATGCCCACATCGAAAGCGCGGATGAACGCCTTGAATTGCTCGCCGAGCGGATCGGCGTCCTTCTGCAAGGCGAGGTAGAGACGGAAGGGCATCCCGACCGCCGCGTCGATCGTCCCTTCGAGCGTGAGACGCCCTATGCGTCCGACGTCGCGCCCGCGGGCCGCCACACCGAGGACGCAAAGTGAGGAGAACCACAGGTGCAGCGGCGAAAGCTGCTCGTGGCTGAGCTGGCTTGCCGTGGATAGGAACAGGGCGTTGGGTCGGGTGACGCGGCGGACGGTCTCGTTGTCGCCGCGCAGGTGTCGGCCGAAGGAATACGTATCGGCCTCGTCGGTGGCGTCGCGTAGGAACCAGGTCTGTTTGCGTCCCTTGGGCCAAGCGAAGAGCCATTCTTCGACGAAACGCTCGTCATTGGCCACGAAGCCGTACTCGAACCGCACCCCGTCGAGGACCAGGGTGACCTCGAATAGCGATGGCTCCGACGCGCTGAGCCCCCAAGCAAAGGAGGCGCGCGGCACGCCGCCATCCGATGGCCACTGGCGGTGCGATTCGACGACCGCGTCGCGCGCGAAGGCGAGTGCTGAGAGGACGTTGCTCTTTCCGCTGGCGTTAGCGCCGTAGATCGCTGCGGTGGGCAGCAAGTGCGAGCCGTAGCCTGCGACTCGACGCGGGCGGCTGTCCGATGCAGCGGCGCCCGCCCGGGCTTCCAAGCTGAGGACTTGCTCGTCGCGGAGCGAACGGTGGTTCTCGACGCGAAACTCGACCAACATGGTCGCCCCCTAAAGACGAGCCGATGATGCATTTTCACGTCCGCTGTCGCAAACATGACGCGAATATCGACTCGAAATCGTGCTCGCTACGCCGATTATCTCGGCGCTAGAGGCCAGTGGGCGGCGCGGGCTCGGCGGGGCGGATGGTGACGGTCTGGCCTTCGAGGGTCGCGGTGTGGGTTGGGGTTTGGTGGGTGCCGATGACGTCGACCGTCAGGCCCTCGCGGTGGAGGTTGACGAAGAGGACGCCGCGCGGGTTGACCGAGCCGTACATCGAGTAGGTGGGGACGGGGGGTGGCGGGGCGGCGGTTTTTAGCTCGACCATGGCGGTCTCGGGCAGGGTGGCGACCGCGGGGTAGTAGAGCGCGGCTTGGCGGATGGACTCTTCGCCCGTGGCGCGGAGGACGGCGAGTTTGCTGGTCCAGCCCACCGTGTGGACCGCGACGAGGGCGGCGGCTAGGGCCAGGGTGAGCGTGCGGCGGGTTGGTGTGGTCGCGAGGCGGCGGTCCAGGGCCAGGGCGAAGGCCAGGGCGAGGAAGAAGGCTGATGGCGTCAGGTAGTTTTCGCTGACGTGGCGCATGAGCAGCATGGGGAAGAAGGCCGCCGGGATGGCCAGGGCGAAGGCGACGCGGGCGATGGGGAGGGGCGCGGGCGTGGCGGCGTCGGCGGCGTCGGGCTCGGGGCGGCGCAGGGCGGCCAGGAGGAACCAGGCGGTGACCAGGGCGGCGAGGGCTCCGGCGGCCAAGACGGCGTAGTCGCGGAGGTGGGCGGCCTGCCAGAGGGTGAGCGTGGAGACCGGCGAGAGCAGGGCGCCGCCCAGCATGGCGAGGCTCTTGGGCCAGGCCAGGGGCGACGCGATTCCGTAGGGGGTGTCTGGTAAATCGGTGGCGCCGCCCGAGGTCTGGCGGATGAGCATGAAGACGCCGACGGCCAGGACCATGGGCGCGAGGGCGATGGCGGCGCGGCGCAGCGGCGACTCGGTCCCGGGGCGCAGGAGCGTGGCCCCCAAGATGAGGACGCCGGCGGCGCCCAGGGTGGCGAGGGCCGTCTCTTTGGAGGCCAGGGCGACGAAGGTCAGCGCCAGGACGGCCACAGAGAGCGCGGGGCCGCCGCGGGCGCGGCCGATGAGGGGGGCCAGGGCCAAGACGGCCGCCCAGCGACACAGCGCGTCGCCCCACATGGGCCCGATGGAGTCCCACTGGTACTGAACGCCGATGACCGCTTGGTGGAAGGCCAGCAAGACCGCGGCCAGGGTGACGGCGATGCGCGAGGCGCCGAGCCAGGTCGCGAGGCGGATGAAGGCCAGCAAGCTCAGGGCCAGCGCCAGGGCGTTGAAGGCGCGCAGCGGGGCGACGCCGTTCCCCGCGGGGTCGAGCCACAGGGCCAGGCCGCTGCCGAGGACGAAGACCGGCGACCAGTGGGACTCGTAGGGCTCAAAGGCGCGGCCGACGACCGAGCCGTCGCGTACCCAGCCGCCGATGAAGTCGATGCTGTACCAGTCGTCGGCGACCGGCGGCGAGGTGCCGATGGCGAGGTAGGCGACCGCGGCGAGCAGCGGCGCCAGCAGCCAGAGCGCGCGCGGGGGCGCCTCTCGGCTCAAGACGCGACCTTGCGACCGCGGATGACCCAGTTCACGAACAGGCGCGGGAAGGTCTCGCCGAGGCGATCGCCCAGGCGCAGCAAGGGCTCCAGCGGCCGGTAGAAGAGCGGCACGAGGTTGAAGCCGCGGTAGAGATCGACCGAGATCCCGCCCTCCTCCAAGGTCTTGCGGGCCGTGCTGGACCAGATGAAGTTCTCGCGACCGCAGTAGGGGCGCAGCTTCAGCGTGGTCGCGCCGCGAACCACCGGCTGCCACAGGCGCCCGGGCGAGGTCACGACGACGAGGCCGCCGGGGCGGACGACGCGGGCGATCTCGCGCAGGGCCTGAAGGGGCTCCGGCGTGTGCTCGATGACCTCGGTGGAGAAGACCACGTCGAAGCTGCCGTCTTCAAAGGGCATCTCGAGGATGGAGCCGACGACGCGCGTGGTCTCGCAGCGCTTGCGGACCTGCTCCAGCACGGTCTCGCCGACGTCCATGGACGTGACCTTGGCGCCGCGCAGGTGGGCTTGCTCGGAGAAGTGGCCGCCGCCGCTGCCCGCGTCGAGAAACGAGACGCCCTCGAGGGGAATGCCGCGGAAGACCTCGCCGAAGAGCAGGCGCAGGCGGCGCTCGGTCTCCCACGGGTTGGTGACCTCGTCCCAGTCGCGCTCGGAGACCATGCGGTCGTAGAAGAGGTCGCGCTCGTCGTCGGTCTTGATGGCCTTGCTCACTGGGGCTCCGGGTGCGGGGCGGGCGACGGGATGTCGGCGGGCGGGATGTGTTGGTCGGCGACGAGGTAGAGCGGGCGGCCTTTGACCTCGTCGAGGACCTGGCCGAGGTATTCGCCGACGACGCCGAGGGTCAGCAGCTGGATGCCCGAGAGGAAGCTGACCAGCACGGCCAGCGAGGTCCAGCCGGGCACGCCGCGGTTGAAGAGCACCGGCTGGGCGATGGCGTAGAGGCCGTAGAGGAACGCGAAGGCGCTGACGACGAGGCCGGCCCAGGTCGCGAACCGCAGCGGCGTGCGCGAAAACGACAGCATCGCGGAGAGCGCGAAGGCCAGCATCTTGAGCAGGCCGTACTTGGACTCGCCGGCGGTCCGGTCCGCCTGGGTGTAGGGGACGGTCGTCTGCTGAAAGCCCACCCAGCCGTAGATGCCGCGGAGAAAGCGGCCCTGCTCGCGCATGCGGCGCACCGAGTCGACGACGCGGCGATCCAGCAAGCGAAAATCGGGCGAATCGGCGAGGACCGGGACCTTCGAGAGGGCGTTGATGACGCGGTAGAAGGCGCGGGAGGAGGCGCGCTTGACGAAGCTGAGCGAGCGGGCGTCGGCGCGGACGCCGCTGACCAGCTCGGCGCCGGCCTCCCAGGCGGCGAGGAAGTCGGGGATGGCGGCGGGCGGGTGCTGGAGATCGGCGTCCATGGTCAGCACGCAGTCGGCGTCGGAGGCGTCGAGGCCCGCAGTCAGCGCGGCCTGGTGGCCGAAGTTTCGCGAGAAGGACAGCCAGCCCACGCGCGGGTCGCGCTCGGCGAGGCGGCGGCAGACCTCGCGCGTGCGGTCGCGGCTGCCGTCGTCGATGAAGAGCACGCGGAAGCGGTAGGGCAGCCCGTCCAACACGGGGGCGAGCGCGGCGTGAAACGACTCCAGGCAGGCCTCTTCGTTGAAGGCCGGCACGATGATGTCCACCCGTCTCACCAAGCGCCCTCCAACTGCCGTGCGCGCCTGGGCGCCGCCTGCTCAAACGCCGCGCCATTATGCCCGTCAGCGCTGCGCCGTCATGGTTTTCGCCCCGCAAACGGCGGGCATTGGTGGCTCGCCGGCGCCCCGGCGATCACCGGCGCGGGACTAAAGCACTGTGTCAGTTCACACACTCGGCCGACCCTGCTTGCCCTGGCGGCCTTGCGTGCTATGAACCGCGACCGTGAGCGCAAACGCCCCCGCCGTCGAAGCCGTGGGACTCTCGCGCGGCTTCGGGTCGCGGTGGGCGCTGGCGGGCGTGAATCTACGGCTCGCCGGGGGCCGCTCGCTGCTCATCGCCGGCCACAACGGCGCCGGCAAGACCACGCTGCTGCGGCTGCTCGCCACGACGCTGCGCCCCAGCGCCGGCACCGTGCACCTCGGCGGCGTCGACTCGGCCCGCGACCCCCTCGGCGCCCGCCGCCACGTCGCCATGCTCGGCCACCGCAGCGGGCTGTACCCCGAGCTGTCGGCCCTGGAAAACCTCACCGTCGCCGCCCGCCTCATGGGCCTCGGCGACGGCCGCACCCGCGCGCTCGAGCTGCTCGAGAAGGTCGGCCTCGCCGCCCGCGCCAACGACCCCGTCCGCGAGTTCTCCGCCGGCATGAAGAAGCGCTGCGCCCTGGCCCGCGTCCTGCTCCAGGACCCCGCCGTCGTCCTCCTCGACGAACCCTACGGCCAGCTCGACCCCAGCGGCTTCGACCTCATCGACCGCTTCTTCGCCGACTGCCGCACCCAAGGCCGCGCCCTCATCGTCGCCACCCACCTCGTCGAGCGCGCCGCCGCCCTCCTCGACAGCGGCCTCGTCCTCTCCAGCGGCACCCCCGCCTGGGTCGGCCCCGCCACCGGCGTCCCTGCCGCCCTCACCGCAGCGCTCGCGAAATGACGCGCCTGTTCTCCCAGTCCGTCAACGTCTTGCGAAAAGACCTCCTCATGGATTGGCGCAGCCGCGGCCGCGCGCTCTCCGTCCTCGCCTTCGCCGTCACCACGCTGCTGCTCTTCTCCTTCGCCAGCGGAGCCGACGACCCCAACCCGGGCGCCATGGTCGGCGCCTGGCTCTGGCTCGCCCTCCTCTTCGCATCGACCCTCGCGCTGGGCGAGTCCTTCCGCGTCGAGACCGAAGACGGCGGCCTCGAACAGCTCCGCCTCCTCCCCGTCGACCCCCGCGCCCTCTTCTTCGGCAAGGCCCTCGGCAACGCCCTGCTCCTCCTCGTCCTCGGCGCCCTCATCCTCCCCCTCTGCCTCGCCCTCTTCCGCGCCGAGGTCGCCGGCTCCTGGCCCACCCTCGCGTTGACCCTCGCCCTCGGCACCGCCGGCCTCGCCGGCCCCGGCACCGTCTACGCCGCCATGACCGCCCAAGCCCGCGGCAAAGACGTCATGCTCCCCCTCCTCCTCTTCCCCCTGGTCATCCCCGTCCTCGTCGCCGCCGTCAAAGCCACCACCCTCTGCGTCGGCCGCGACCCCATGGACCAGCTCCCCTCCTGGCTCAGCCTTCTCGCCATCTTCGACCTGGTGTACTGGTCGCTCTGCCCGCTGCTCTTCGGCCGCGTGCTGGAGGAATAGCCCATGCTGCCTCGCCCCATCCGCGAACACGGCTTCGCCGCCATCGGCCTGACCCTGCTCGCCATCGGCTCCTACATGGGCCTCGTGGTCGCGCCCCCCGAAAAGTACATGGGCGACGTCGGCCGCATCCTCTACATCCACGTCCCCACGGCCTGGAACGCGCTGCTCGTCCTCACCTTCGCCTTCTTCTTCGCCATCGCCTCGCTGGTCTCGCGCAAACCGCGCCACGACGACCTGCTCCACGGCGCCATCGAGGTCGGCATCCTCCTCAGCGCCATGCTGCTCATCCAAGGCTCCATCTGGGCCCGCCCCACCTGGGGAGTCTTCTGGACCTGGGACCCGCGCCTGACCACCTCGGCCATCATGCTGGTGACCTTCATCGGCGTCCTCGGCCTGCGCTCGTCGGTCGACGACCCCGCCCGCCGCGCAAGCTGGACCGCCATCGCCACCATCATCTCCTGGACCAACATCCCCATCGTCTACTTCTCAATCAAGTGGTGGCGGACCTTGCACCAGGACTTCTCGACCCCCCAGACGGTCGCGTCGACCATGGTCACGCCCCTACGCATCAACGCCTTTGCGTTGCTCTTCCTCAGCCTGTGGCTGATACTTCGCCGCGCCCAGCTCTCGGCCCGCCAGCGCACGCGAGCCGGCATGAACACAGCGGTCCCCGCGGCCTCCACGCTGACGGCCGGGGACCCATGACCGACACGGAGCGCCCATGGAAGGCATAATCCAAGGTGGCTGGGAATACGTAGGGGCGGCCTGGGGTATCAGCCTCACCCTCTTCTTCGCGTACGGCGCGCGTCTGATGTGGCGCCTGCACCACACGCCCGAGGAGGGCCGCTGACATGGGCACTCGCCTCTTCGCCATCGTCGCCATCCTGCTCGCAGCGGGCGGCCTCGCGTGGCTGGCCTTCGGCAACCTCGGCGACAACCTCGTCTACTACTGGTCCCCGACCGAGCTCAGCGACGCCGGCTCCAAGGGCGTCGGCGCCACCGTGCGCCTCGGCGGCCAGGTCAAGGTCGGCTCGGTGGTCTGGGACCCCGACCGCACCGACCTGAACTTCGTCGTCACCGACAACGCCCACGACGTGCGCGTCCACGCCACCGCCGTCCCCCCGGCCATGTTCCGCGAGGGCATCGGCGTCGTCGTCGAGGGCAAACTCAACGAGGGCGGGCTCTTCGAGAGCGACCGCCTCATGGTCAAGCACGACAACCAATATCAGGCGCCGGAAGCAGGCGAGAAGCCCGACATGAAAGCCCTGGGCAGCTCGCTCGACCCCGCCGAGTCGCCCTGATGGCCGAGCTCGGCAGACTGCTCATCCTCGCCGCCCTCGCCCTCTCCGCCGCCGGCGCGCTCGTCGGCTTCACGTCAGGACGCTCCGGCTCCGCCCGCGGCCTGCGCATCACCCGCGCCCTCGCCCTGGCGTTCTCCGCCTGCCTCGTCGGCGCGACCCTGGTGATGGAGTACGCGCTGGTCACCCACGACTTCTCGGTCGACTACGTCGCCCACGTGGGTTCGCTGGCCACCCCGCTGCACATCACCATCATCAGCCTCTGGTCGTCCCTGGACGGCTCGATCCTCTTCTGGGGCTTCATCCTCGCGGTCTACACCATCGGCTTCGTCGTCGCGACCCGCGGCCGCCACGAGGACATGCAGCCCTACACCCTCGGCACCGTCATGGCCGTCGGCACCTTCTTCACCTTCCTCATCGCCGGCCCCGCCAACCCCTTCGGCGACACCCCGCTGCCCATCCCGCTGGACGGCCCCGGCCCCAACGCGCTGCTGCAAAACCACCCGCTGATGATCATCCACCCGCCCATGCTCTATCTGGGCTACGTCGGCATGACCATCCCCTTCGCCATGGGCGTCGCAGCCCTCCTCAAAGGCCGCAGCGGCGCCGGCTGGACCCGCCCGCTGCGCCGCTGGATGCTGATCCCGTGGGGCTTTCTCACCTGCGGCATCATCCTCGGCGGCTGGTGGGCCTACGAAGTGCTCGGCTGGGGCGGCTACTGGGCCTGGGACCCGGTCGAGAACGCCTCGCTGCTGCCCTGGCTGACCGCCACCGCCTTCCTGCACGCCGCCATGCTCCAAGAGCGCCGCGGCATCCTCGCCGGCTGGACCCTGGTGCTGCTGCTGGTGACCTTCCAGCTCACCATCCTGGGCACCTTCATGACCCGCTCGGGCGTCTTCAACTCGGTGCACAGCTTCACCCAGAGCCCCATCGGCCCGACCTTCCTGGTCTTCTTGGCCATCGTGGTGCTCATCTCGGTGGTGCTGGTCGCCGCCAACGTCCACCGCCTCGAACCCGGCCGCGCCATCGAGTCGCCAGCCAGTCGCGAAGCCGCGTTCGTGGTCAATAACCTCCTCTTCGCGGCCTTCACGTTCACGGTCCTCATCGGCACGACATTCCCGCTCATCGCCGAGGCCGCCCGCGGCGTCAAAGTCAGCGTGGGCGAGCCCTTCTTCGACCAGTTCGCCGTGCCGCTCGGCCTCGCCATCGTGTTCCTGATGGGCGTGGGCCCCGCCATGCCCTGGGGCCGCGCGACCGGCGCTGAGGTCGTCCGCCGCCTCGCCGCCCCCATCTTGGCCGGCGTGGCCCTGGCCGCCTTCGGCTTCGCGTTCGGCGTCCGCGACCTGCTGCCGGCGCTGACCTTGGGCGTCTCCGGCTTCGCGGTCGCCGTCTCGCTCCGCGACATGGTCGAGCCCATCCGCGCCCGCATGACCCAAAAAACCGAGTCATTTGCTCGCGCTTTTGGCCAAGCGCTGCGCCGCGGTCGCCGCCGCTTCGGTGGCCAGATCGTCCACATCGGCGTGGCCGTCGCCGCGGTCAGCATCGCCCTGAGCCAGAGCTACCAAGTCATCGGCGAGGGCGTCATCAACCGCGGCGACTCGCTCACCGTCGGCGCCTACGACCTGCGCTTCGTCGAGGCCCGCCAGGTCACCGAGCCCCACCGCGAGCGCACCATCGCCGACATCCAGGTGACCAAGAACGGCCGCGATCTCGGGCTGCTCCAGCCCGCGCTGAACAACTACGCGACCGAGATGAACTCCATCGGCTCGCCGGCCGTACGCTCCAGCGCCCAGGAGGACCTCTACCTCTCGGTGATGAGCATCGACCCACGCGGCCGCTCCATCGGGCTGCGCGTCTTCATCAACCCGGCGGTCGCCTGGCTGTGGATCGCCATGGGCATCATGCTCGTCGGCTGCTTCATCGCCGCGTGGCCCAGCCAACGGATCGAGGGCGTCCAGAGCCCCGGAGCCGCGGCGTGAGCAGCGATCCCACGCCGTCGACGAGCGCCAGCCCGAGATCGGGCGGCTTCTCCTACAAGGCCCTCGTCATCGGGCTGATCGTGACGCTGCCGATCCTCGGGCTGCTCTATCTCGGGCTGTCCATGGACCCGCACCGGATGGACGCGCCGCTGGTCGGCAAGGCGGCGCCGCCCTTCGCGCTGACCCGGCTGTCCGACGGCAAGACCGTCACGCTGGAGAGCCTGCGCGGCAAGCCCATCGTCCTGAACTTTTGGGCCACGTGGTGTCTGCCCTGCCGCCAGGAGCACCCCTTTCTGGTCCGCGCCGCCAAGGAGCTTGGCGACAAGGTCCAGTTCGTGGGCATCGTCTATCAGGACAAGAACGAGGTGGTGAACGCTTGGCTCGACACCTACGGGGGCCGCGGCTACACGACGCTGATCGACGCGGGCACCAAGACCGGCATCGCGTACGGCGTGTACGGGGTGCCTGAGACCTACTTCATCGACCGCGAGGGGGTCATCCGCGACAAGGTGGTGGGGCCGGTGCACCCGCAGGCGCTGTACGAGCGCGTGGGGAGGCTCTTGTGAGCGGCGCTCGCCCGGTCCTCGTCGCGCTGGCCGCGCTGGTGCTGCTGGCGCCTGCGGCTTTGGCCCAGTCTGACCGCGGCGAGACCGTGGCGCCTGACGACGCGCTGACCCTGAGCCCCGACGTCGAGGCGACCGTCGGCAAGCCCCTGGGGCCGCCGGTGGGTCCGGCCCAGCTTGAGGAGGCCACCCACGAGCTGGCCTCGCGCATCCGCTGCCCGGTGTGCCAGGGCCACTCGATCTCGGACTCGCCGTCAGAGACCGCGCGTAACATGCTGGCGCTGGTGCGCGCGATGGTGGCGGCCGGGTACATCGAGGACCAGGTCTTCGTCTACTTCGAGACGCGCTACGGCGAGTTCATCCGGCTGCTGCCGCGGGCCGAGGGCTTCAACCTGCTGGTGTGGGCGATCCCGTTGGGCGCGCTGCTCATCGGCGTCATCGTGGTGGGCGTGTTCTTCCGCCGCAGCCGGGCGACCGTGCGGGCGAAGGCGGCGGGCGCGGCGGGGACTGCGGGGGCCGTGGCGGCGAAAAGCGCAGACGGCAGCAGCGAAAAAGCGGCGCCGAGCGAGCTGGACCCCTGGCTCGAACAGATCCGGCGCGACGTAGAACGCGACGACAGCTGAGGAAATCGGAAGGTCAACATGGGTGAGATCGACTGGACCTCGGCCGTCGCGGTGCTGGGGGGCGGGCTGGCCCTCGGGCTGGCGTTGGTGATGGTGTCCCGCAAGGGCGAGAGCGCGGCGCCGGCGCGGGACCTGGCGCGTGAGGCGAAGCTCGAGGACCTCAAGCGGCGACGCGAGCTGCTGGTCGAGCAGCTGCGGGACCTGGACGACATGCAGAGCGCGGGCGACGCCGTGGCCGCCGAGGAGCGCAGCCGGCTTGAGCGCGAGGCCGCGACGGTCCTGCGCGACCTGAGCCGGCTGGAGTCGGGCGAGGTCGCACCGCAACGCAGCACGGCGCAAGCGACGACTGGAGGCATGTCGCCGCAGCTGCGTGGTGCGCTGCAAGGCGGCCTCATCGTCGGCTTCTTCGCGCTGATGTTCTTCGTCCTGCAGAGCACCACTCGGCCGCGCGAAGAGGGCATGGGCATCACCGGCAACGACCCGCGCCCGGCGGCGACGCCCATGGGCGGCCAGGGGCGGCCGGCCCCCGCGGACCACCCCCAGGCGGGCGAGGACACGCCGCGACTGCAGGCCGCGCGGGCGGCGGTAGCAGCCGACCCCGGCAGCATGGAGAGCAAGGTCGAGCTGGCCTTCGCCCTCGCCGACGCCGGCCAGTGGATGGAGGCCTACAAGGCCAGCGAGGAGATCTTGGCGCTGGAGCCCGGCCAGCCCGACGCGCTGATGGTGCAGTCGAGCATCCGCTTGGTCATGGGCCAGCTCGACAAGGCCATCGAGCTAGCCGACAAGGTCATCACCAACCACCCGACGCACACCAAAGCCCTGGCCTACCGAGGAATGCTAGCCTTCCGAGCCGGCGACCGCCCCGGCGCCATCGCCAACCTCGAGCGCGCCCGTCAAATCGCCGGCCCCGACGAGACCCTCGACGCGATGATCGCCGAGGTGAAGACAAAACCCCTCCCCACCGAGGCCGGCGGCGAAGGCGGCGAAGGCGCGATGCCCCCCGGCCACCCGCCAACAGGCGACGAGGCAGCTGGCGGCATGCCCGCAGGCCACCCCCCAATCCCAGGAGCCGAGACCGGCGGCATGCCCGCAGGCCACCCCGCCATCCCAGGAGCCGCCCAGCCGCAGGCAGCCGCCACCACCGGCGACGTAGCGGTAGCCGGCACGATCCGCCTCGCCGACGGCGTCACGGCGCCCCCCGGCGCCACCCTCTTCGTCATCGCCCGCCGCCCCGACGTCCCACGAGGCCCCCCAGCAGCCACCCGCCGCTACCCAGCCACCAGCTTCCCCCTGGCGTTCAGCCTGGGCCAAGACAACGTCATGCTAGGCGGCCCCTTCCCCGAAGAGTTCACCCTAAGCGCCCGCCTCGACACCGACGGCAACGCCATGACCCGAGCCCCCGGCGACCTAGAGGGCGCCGTCACCGGCACCGTCAAAAAAGGCACCGGCAGCCCTAACCATCGAGCTCCGCCCGCGGCCGCCCAGCCCTAAACCCCAGGCACCACCTAGCAAAACCGCGCGCCCACGGACCTCAAGCGCGCGGCACTGCAGGCCACGCGAAGAAGTCTGATTCGCAACCCCGCCACAGCGTGCCGGGGACGAGTCACCCAACGTCACACGCCGCGCCCCGCGCCGAAGTTCGCTCGACGCGCAAGCGGCATGGCCGCCCGATTTTACTGGAGATAAAGTGAGAAGTGCGGGTATCCGACCCCTGCTAAACCCTGCCGGACGCTGTGACCCTCTTCGAGCAGGAGGTGGCGAGCGGCGGAGGTCAAGGTCACGCCGGGGCGCCCGAGCTGCTTGCCCAGGAGAGGAACCTTGGCCACGCCCGCTTGAACTCGCTCCCGAAGAATCTCCGTTCCAAGTTCGGATACGACGGCGCAAAGCGTGAACATGGCCCGACCCCATAGGGTGGAGGTCTCGATGTTCTCCCGCGGGGACAGGAACTCGATCCCGAGGGAGATTGCGGAACTCGTCGAGCGGACAGGAGGTGCCGCATGCCCGGGCGAAGCGGTCGAACCGCCACACGGCGCTGGACCGCGTCATTCGGGATTGGAATGCAGGTTACGACGAGATCAGGGCTTACATTTAACCGACGGGGGGCTACGAGCGCGTGGTGCTTCTCATTTTTTGTCTTCGTGCTTGCTTAGCCGAAATGCCTCTGCTGTGCAGTGCGGCGAGGCCAGGATGCCGTCGAAGTCGCGGTCTCTGGCGAGGACTTGGCAGCCTTGCTCAGCTGCTAGGCAGGTGATGATGCAGTCCACGGTGGAGCGGATGGTGACGCCGGTCTGTCGCAGCGCGCGGTAGAGTTCGGCGGCGGCGAAATAGGTGCCGGGCTCCGTGGGGCTGAGCCAGTCCATGTCCAGCAGGTGGCGCCGGACTCGGCGGACGTTGCTTTCGTCGCGGAAGCCTTGAAGAAGCTCGGCTGCGACCAGGCCGCAGGTGACGATGTCCTCTTCGTCGCGGAGCAGGCTCGCGAGGGTCTCAGCCTCCTGCGACGGATAGCCATTGAAGAAATCTACCCAGACGGAGGTGTCGACCAGGACTCTCACGCGCGCTTGCGCAGCGCGTCCAGGTCGCCCTCCCAGGGCGCCTTGCCGCGGAGTTTGAGCAGGTCCTTGCGCCGCCGTCTCCTGGCGAAGTCGCGCAACGCGTCGTTGATGACGGCGGTCTTCGTGCGCCCGTCTGCGAAGCGCATGGCCTCGGATAGCGCGTCGTCGTCAATGTTGAGCGTGGTCCGCATGGTGCGCCTCCAGATGCAGATCCTCCGCACCACCGATATGCATGTCAAGGCTTCGGACCATCGCAGAGGCGGGGTCGCGTACACTCATTTCTTATTTTCTCGACTATATTCTACTAGGTCGAACGGCCTCTCTTGTCCCGCGCGGGGCGGCGCGACTTGAGGGTGCCGGAGCCCGAACTGCTCGCTGCTACAGGTTGAGCTGCCAGGCTACCGCGCGGGAGCCGGGGATGTTTTCGAGGGTTCGGCCGACCATGATGACGGCTTGGTCGGTGGCGTAGACGCCGTAGGCTTCGTGGTTGTCGGCGATGGCGACCTCGGTCCAGCTCTCGGGGGCGTCGGGGTCGGCGCTGCGGGGGAGGATCCAGAGGGTGGCCTGGATGTGTCCGGTCGGGCTGGGGGAGCGGCCGAAGATGAACACGCTGGTGCTGTTGACGGCGATGCCGAAGGCCGCGGCGACTGTTGAGGACGCTGGGCCGGCGACGGGGACCCAGCCTGTGGGCGTGCGGCGGCGGATGGTGCCGTTGTCGCCCGCGATCCATGGCTCGGGGCCGACGAAGGCGATGGCGTGCGTGTCCGGGAGGCCGGGCAGGTGCTCCAGCGCGAGCGCCCCGTCACCGTCGCCGAGGAGCACGGTCGCGCCGCCGCCGTGGCCGCGGGCCAGCACCGCCACCGCCGAGACCGAGCCGGCGTCGGTGTGGCCGCTGATGGCCGTGGGGTAGAGCGCCCCGGCGACCGACGGGTCCAGGCCGTGACTCAGCTCGCCGCAGGTCACTACGGCCGCTCCGGCCTCGTCCGCTCGCTCGCAGGCGACCACGCGGATGCCCACGCCGTCGCGGCCGGCGATGTAGTAGGCGTCGGTGGTGTCCCCGTCGTCGAGGGCCGCGCTCCAGACGCCGCTGTGGGAGCCCAGCGGGAGCACCGCCTCCAGCGCGTCGAGGACGTCGCTGCCTGCGAAATCGACGCTCGCGGAGCCGGGGTCGAGGCGACCGATGTCGCCGTCGACGCCGACTGTCAGGTCCCGCGAGAGCCCGGTCAGCGCCCCGGGGATCGCTGTGCCGGCCAGCGTCGACGCGGGTGCCGCGCCGTCCAGGCGGTGCAGCACGCTCCAGATGCCGCCGTTGCCCACGCACTCCGCGCCGACCAGCAGGTAGCGCGTCAGGACGTAGAAGGCCCCGCCATAGCGGGTGGCTCGGATGGTGCCCTCCGACCCCACCGCGCAGGTGGCCGTGCCCGACAGCGGGATCGGAGCCACCTGAGTCCCCATGCACAGCCCGCCCACGCACAGGTCGGGCGCCGTCGCGGCCGTGGCGTCGTCGCAAGCCACGAAGTCGGGTCGTGGCACCTGAACGCAGCCCGCGCCCACGCTGCAGGTGCCGACTGTGCACCCGCTGCCGTCGTCGCACTCGGAGTCCGCCGGGGTGTGGGTGCAGCCGCCCACCGTGCAGACGTCGAGGGTGCAGGCGAGGCCGTCGTCGCAGGGCTCGCCCACGGCGACGCAGGCCCCGGCGTCACAGGCCGAGGCCGCCGTGCAGGGATCGCCGTCGTCGCACGAGCTGCCGGTGACCGGGCCGCCCTCGCAGTCACCCGTCGCGGGGGCGCAGGCCTCGCTGGTGCAGGGGTTCCCGTCGTCGCAGTCGACCGCCGGCCCAGAAGAGCAGGCGCCGTCGACGCAGGCGTCGCCCACGGTGCAGAGATCGCCGTCTTCGCAGGCCCCGCCGACCGCGGCGTAGCTGCAGCCCGC
The DNA here is from genome assembly GCA_041389525.1 of Myxococcota bacterium. Taxonomy (GTDB): domain Bacteria; phylum Myxococcota_A; class UBA9042; order PHBI01; family JACKFB01; genus JACKFB01. The sequence continues at coordinate 19,999 of JAWKRR010000016.1, forward strand.
CCCGGCCACGCAGCTGTCCTGGGTGCAGACGTTGCCGTCGTCGCAGGCCGCGTCGTCGGTGCTGGTCAGGCAGCCCGCGACCGGGTCGCACACGTCGTCGCTGCAGGCCGCGCCATCCTCGCACCGGCTGTCGCGGGGCTGGAAGACGCAACCGTCCAGCGTACACAGGTCCTCGGTGCACGCGACCTCATCCCCACACAGCGCGTCGTTCAGCGTGGTGCGGCAGCCCGCGGAGGGGTCGCAGACCTCCGACGTGCACGGGACCTCGTCTGCGCAGGCCGCGTCGACGGCCTCGTGCGTGCAGCCCGTCAGCGGGTCGCAGGCGTCGAGGGTGCAGTCGATGGCGTCGTCGCAATCGGTCGGGATCGTGACGCACGCGCCGCTTTGGCAGCGCTCGTCGGCCGTGCACGGGTCGTTGTCCGGGCAGGGCGCGTCGTCGTCGAGGTTGACCGGCTCGCACGCGCCGGTCCCGGGGTTGCACGCCAACAGCTGGCAAGGCTCGGCGGACGCAGGGCACACCACCGCGGGCGCTACCTGGACGCACACCCGGGTCAGGTCGGCCAGCACCGCGCACCCGAACACCGCGGCGCACAAGTCGTCGTCGCCGCAATCGGCGTCGACCTCGCACTCGCAGACGTTGTCGCCCGGCTGGCAGACCCCGCCACTGCACACGTCGTCGTCAGTGCAGGCGGAGCCGTCGTCGCAGGCCGCGCCCTCATCGGGAGGGTTGACGCATCCCGCGACCACATCGCAGCGGTCGGTGGTGCACGGCTCTCCGTCATCGCAGGGCGAGTCGTCGGGTGTGTGGACACAGACGCCATCGACGCCGCAGGTGTCCACGGTGCAGGGGACGTCGTCGTTGCAGTCCGCCGCCCCGGGGAGGCAGACGCCACCGCCGCACGCGTCGCCCACCGTGCAGGGGTTTCCGTCGTCGCAAGCTGCTGAGAGGGGCGGGTTCGCGCAGCCTGCGACTGGATCGCAAGACGCGCCCGTGCACGGGTTGCCATCGTCGCAGGCCGCTGCGTCCGGCGTGTGGACGCACTCCCCGGATTCGCAGCGGTCTTCTGTGCAGGCCACGTCGTCGGAGCAGTCGAGGGCGGCGCCCGCGCACACTCCCGCCGCGCACTGGTCGGCGGTGGTGCAGGGGTCGCCGTCGTCGCACTCGCCGGTCCAGACCTCGTGCAAACACCCCGCGCTCACCGAGCAGGAGTCCGTCGTGCAGGGGTCCCCGTCGTCACAGTCGGTGGCCTCGCCCGTACAGACACCGGCGACGCAGGCGTCGTCGTCGGTGCAGAGCGAGCCGTCGTCGCAAGCCCCGCCGTTTAGCGCTGTCGCCACGCACGCTCCGGTCTGCGGGTCGCAGGCGTCGCTGGTGCAGGGGTCGCCGTCGTCGCATGGCAGCGCCGCGCCCCCGCAGACGCCGGTCGCGCAGGAGTCTGCGGCGGTGCAGGGGTCGCCGTCGTCACAGGCCGCCCTGGGATCGGGCTGGTGCGTGCACAGCCCCGTCGCCGGGTCGCAGGCGTCGATCGAGCACGGGTTCTGGTCGGCGCAATCACGCGGCTGACCGCGGCAGACGCCGTCGTCGGCGCACTGGTCGTTCAACGAGCAGGCGTCGCCGTCGTCGCAGCTCTGGCCACCCAGAGCCGACGTCCCGCAGAGCCCCGTCGCGGGGTCGCAGGCCACCTGGGTGCAGGGGTCGTCGTCCTCGGCGCAGGTGGTGACCGTGGTGGGGTCGACCTCGCAGGCGCGCCCGCCGCCCGGCAGGCTGACGCAGCGCAATTCGCCCGCGCACAGATCTGACGAGGGCGCGCAGTCCCCGTCGACCTGGCAGGGGCAGGTGCTGGCCCCGCCGCCGCAGACGCCGGCCTCGCAGACCGTGTCTTCGGTGCAGGCGTCGGCGTCGTCGCAGGGGGTCCCGTCGGCGGCCGAGACCGACACGCAGGCGCCGGTCGCCGGGTCGCAGCCCGCCTGTTGGCAAGGGGCCGCGGGCGCGCACACCACCGGGTCGCCGGCGGCGCAGGTGCCGCTCGAGGTGCACTCCCCTGCCCCGACGCAGGCGTCGCCGCCGTCGCAGGCGATTCCCGCGGCTACCTCGACCACGCAGGCACCGAGCCCATCGCACGCCGCCGCGCCGCATTGCGGGTCGATGTCGGCGGGCAGCGGGCACGGGCTGCCGAGGTCGAGGGCGCGGGGCACACAGCCGCCGCCCACGCAGTCCCACGGGGCGCACGTTGAGTCATCGCCAAGCCCGCAATCCGCCGCGGTCTCGCACTCGCCCCCGTCGGCGTCCGGCAGCTCGGCGTCCGCGGCGGCGTCCGGCAGCTCGGCGTCCGCGGCGGCGTCCGGCAGCTCGGCGTCCGGCAGCTCGCCGCCAGCGTCCAGCGGCTCGGCGTCCGGCAGCTCGCCCCCCGCGTCCTGCACAGCCTCGGCGTCCGCGTCAGGACTCGGCTGGCCCGTCCCCCCGCTCCCACACCCGGCCGCGACGAGGGCCGCGATCGCCACCCAGCCCAGCGCTCCTCTCCCCCGCGAACCAAGCATCTGCTCTCCCGCCCAACCCGCCGCCGCGCTCCCGTGGTCGTCTACGGGTCGAAGCGAAGCCGAGCGAAGTCATACCCGCCCCGGCGGACCGTCGCCACGCGCATGGGGGTCAACACCACTCATTTCTCATTTTATGAGTCAGTGTTTTCCGAGCAGAACGCCAAGTTTCGCGACCGTCAGATTCGTCCCGAGACACCGCGCAGCTCAAGCGCACGGTGCCACGCCGCGGCCGCCGGCACAGGCGCCAGCGCGCCCCGACCACGGCCAGCGCGCGGCCACCAGCCCGCGGGAGAATCGCCAGCCCGAGATCCCTCGATTCGTCAGGTGCTGCCTCGCTAGATCGCCGTTCCGCCGCGCTCGTGGGTGCGGATGCGGATGACGTCCTCGAGGTGGGTGATGAAGATCTTGCCGTCGCCGAGCGAGTTGTCGTCCTCGCGGGCGGCCTCGCAGATGGCGTCGATGCACGGCTGGACGAACTCGTCGTTGCAGGCGATGTCGAGCCGGACCTTGGGGTTCAGGTCCGGCACGACCACCATCCCGCGGTAGAGTTGGGGCTCCGAGGCTTGGCGCCCGTGGCCCGAGACGCGGCCGACCGTCAGGCGCGTGATTTCCGCCTTGATGAGGGCTTCGCGGACCTTGTCGAGCTTGGCGGGCTCGATGATGGCGGTGATCATTTTCATCGGTGGTTCCTCACGATTTGGGGACGCGGGGTCATCATCAGTTCGGGTTGAGCAGGCCGTAGCCGTGCTCGCCGTGGAGGCTTTCGTCGAGGCCGGCCATCTCCTCGGACTCGCTGACGCGCAGGCCCACGGTGCGGTCGACGAGGACGACCAGCACGATGGTCATGATGCCCGCGTAGCCGACGCTGACCAGCACACCCTCCAGCTGGACGAAGAGCTGGTGCATGAGCGTCCAGCCCTCGGCCTGCCCGCTCACCCAGGCGGGGCGGAGGAAGAAGGTCAGCAGGATGGCGCCGACGATGCCGCCGACCCCGTGGATGCCGAAGGCGTCGAGGCTGTCGTCGTAGCCCAGGCGGTTCTTGAGCAGGATCGCGCCGTAGCAGGCCGCGGCGGCGGCGACGCCCAGGGCCATCGCGCCCGGGACCTGGACCACACCGGCGGCGGGCGTGATGGCGACGAGGCCCGCCAGGATGCCGGACACGATGCCGAGGCTGGTGGCCTTCCCGTGGTGAATGGCCTCGATGATGATCCAGGCCAGCGCCCCCGCGGCCGCGGCCACCTGCGTCACCGCGAGCGCCCGCGCGGTGTCCAGCCCGCTCGAGACCGCCGAGCCAGCGTTGAAGCCGAACCAGCCGACCCAGAGCAGCCCGGCTCCGATCAGCGTCATCACGAGGTTGGACGGGTGCATGGCGATCTTGGGGTAGCCGCGGCGTGCGCCCAGGTAGAGCGCTGCGATCAGCCCGCTGATGCCCGCGGAGATGTGCACCACCGTGCCGCCGGCGAAGTCGATGGCGCCCTTGTCGAAGAGGAAGCCGCCCTCGGCCCAGACCCAGTGGCAGAGCGGGTTGTAGACCAGCACGCCCCAGAGCGCGATGAAGACGAGGTAGCCGCGAAAGCGCACCCGCTCGGCGAAGGCGCCCGCGAGGATGGCCGGGGTGATGATGGCGAACTTCCCTTGGAACATCGCGAAGACGTACTCGGGGATGTTGGTCGACATGATCGACTCGTCGATGCCCAGCAGGAACAGGTTGTCTGCGTTCCAGCCGGTCCAGCCGCCGAGCACGTTGGGCCCGAAGGCCATCGCGTAGCCGCAGACGACCCAGAGCACGCCCATGACCGCCATGGCGCCGAAGCTGTGCATCATCGTGCCGAGGACGTTCTTGGTGCGGACCAGGCCGCCGTAGAACATCGCCAGGCCGGGCACCATCAGCAAGACGAGGGCCGTCGAGACCAGCATCCACGCGGTCGTGCCGGTGTCGATGGGTGGCGCCTCGTCGGCGGCGAATGCGAGCGCGGGGCTCAGAGTGAGGGCGGCAGCGAGTCCTGCGCCCGCGAGTCGAATGGTGCGTGCACCCATCGAGGCGTTCTCCCGTGTCTGTATGGACCGATCGAGGTCGTGACGCATCGGGCTGACGGGCGCTCTGCGTCGCGACCCGAGAGAAAGTACGCGGCACGTGTTTCGGATTTGTTTCGCCGCTGCGGGTTCATCGCGGGTTGACCGTACGGAGGCTGTGGTGGTTGAGTTTGCAACGCGAAACCACCGCCAACACGACCTCGCCGACCCGGAGCCCAGCCGATGAATCACGCCAAATCCGCCGTCATTTGCTCGCTTATCGGGCTGCTCGCCACCGCGGGCTGCGAGAAGGCGAGCGAGCTTGCTGGTCAGGTCGGTGAGGCGGCGAAGTCGGCCGCGGGGGCGGTGACGAACCAGGCGGGGGGCGGCGCGGGCGGCGGCGCGGTCGAAGCGGGCGAGGCGCCGTCGGAGGACGACATCCTCAACCAGAAGCTCAACCTGTACGTGGACTGCATCAACAGCTACGCCGACCGCGCCTTCGACTCGCGCGGGCGCTACCTGAGCTGGGTCGACGAGAAGACCGGCCCCACGGGCAAGGAGAAGCGCATCTCCTACGGCCTCTACACCATGAGCGACCCGAAGGACTGCGACGCGAAGGTCAAGCAGGCCAACGAGCTGCGGCCCGACCTGCCACCGCTCGAGGAGGCGGCGACGGCTTACGCGGCCGCGCTGATGACGCTGCACCCGCTGCTGGAGGAGGCGAACACCTACTACGAGCGCGAGAACTACAAGGACGACGGCGCGGCCAAGGGGCGCGAGCTGCACCCGAAGCTGCTGGCGGGCTGGGCGGCGCTGGACACCGCGAATGCTGCGCTGCGAAAGGAGTTCTCGGCGCAGCGCGGCGCGATTCAGGCCCGCGAGCTCGCGGAGCTCGAGGCGAAGGGCAAGAACCTGCGCTACTACATCGCCAAGACCATGAACGAGGCGCGGATCCTCACCGAGCTTGGCGAGCCGGCGGGCGACGGGGACTTCGGCCTCGCCGACGCCGACGCCGTGAAGGCGCAAGCCGCCGCGATGGAGACCCTTGCCGACGAGTACACCGCCTACGTCAAAGCCCACGAGGACGAGGCAAACGGCATGATGATGCTCTCGCGCTACACCAGCGCCATCGACGACTTCGCCAAGCAGGCCAAGCTCTTCAGCCGCCGCGTCGTCGACAAGGACAAGGCCAGCCGCTCCGAGCTGAGCCGCCTGGGCCACGGCCTCACCTCGCCCGACGGGACCTTCTCCAAGCTGCAGTACCAGTACAACCAGATGGTCTCAGCCCACAACAGCCTGCGCTGAGCGCGGAGCGCGACGATCAGGGCGCGGGCGCCAGCTCCGCCGCGTAGATGCTGAGGCAGTACAGAGCGAACATGACGACGCTGTACTGACGGTCGCCGCGGGCGAGCTGCTCGATGCGGTGGGTGACCGCAGGCTGGATGCGGCCGTAGTCGTGGGCGCGGATGGCGCCGATGATCGCTTGCTGGATGGGCTCGGGGTAGACGATGCGGGCGTAGTTGACCGCGTGGGTGTGGTCCTTCTGGAAGTAGGCGACTTCCTTGGGCAGGCCCAGCACGCGGTGGCTCATGTCCTTCTGGATGCGCTTGTCTTGGGCCCACTCGGTCGGCAACGAGGCGGCGAAGTCCATCAGGCCGACGCCGCTGAAGGGGAAGCAGAGGCTGAGGTCGGCCTGGCCCAAGGCGTAGAGCGGCATCGTGAAGTTCGACGACTCCGAGTACCAGGCGTTGGCCATGGTCGCGACGGACTCGCGCCAGCGGGGGCCCGTCAGCGCGTCGGCGTAGTCCTTGAAGAAGCCGTCGACCACCGCGCTTGGCGTGTCCCAGCTCGTCTGCTGGCTGAAGCGGTAGATGGCGCTCGGGGCTCCGGGGTAACCGCGGCCCCCGACCTTCATCCCGGCGAACCAGTACTCGGGGCGGCCGACGGCGTGCAGCAGCTCCAGCGCGGTCTCGGCGATGGCGGCGGGCATCGTCTCGCTTTTTCCCAGGCGCCGACTGAGCTTTTGCACCGCGTGGGGGACCAGCTTCGGCCCGCGCGCGAGGTTTCGGCCACGGCCGCGATACAGCCAGCGCTTCAGCCCGCGCTTGGCGTCGGCGGCGTCCGAGAAGCCCTGGTCCAGCAGGCACATCTCGCCGTTATAGACGGTGCTCCCGGGGGCCACGCGCTCGGCGAGGCGCTGGCCCATCAGCCGGTAGGTCGGGAAGGTGTCGTAGCTGCCCGGCAGGTGCCACTTCACGCACTCGCGCACATGGGCCAGCCAGTCGCCCGCGAAGTCCTTGGGCCGCACGATGTCCAGCTCAAAGCCGAAGCGGGCCCGCAGCGCCTCGACGAGGCCGAGCTCCTGGTCCTGGTGGCCGTCGATGCGCATGTGCGCGCAGATGACCTCGGGCACGCCGAGCTCGGCCAGGGCCCCGACCACGCAGGCGCTGTCGCTCCCGCCTGACAGCATCACGCCCGCGGTGGAGCCCTGAAGGTGCTCGGACACGTTCTCCAAGAAGAGCTCGCCGTAGCGCGTCACGGCCTGGTCGTAGTCCCCGGGGACCTCGGTGCGCTCGATCTGCCAGAAGGTCTTCGACGCGCGCAGGTCCGGCGCGGTCGCCAGCGCGCCCGCGTCCAAGCGCAGGTAGCGGCCCGGCAGGAGCGGATGGATCCCGTGGTAGATCGGGAAGGGCGCGACCGGGCTCGAGAAGGCCAAGAAGAGGTCGCGGCCCACCGGGTCAAATCGGGTCGAGATGGTGCCCAAGAAGGGCTCGACGCCCGTCGCCACGTAGAGCGCGCCGTCCTTGTAGCCGGTGTACAGGTGGTAGCAGGCGGTGCGGTCGCGGCCCAGCAGCAGCGTGCGGCGGGCGGGGTCCCAGATGAGGAAGCTGCCCTGGGTCTGGCGTGGGGGCACGAAGGCGCGGGGGTCGCGCTCGTAGGCTTTCAGCAAGGCGGACAGGCGCTCGGCCGGGCGCGAGCTGGCGATCATGCAGGCGGTGACGCCCGATTCGGCGTCGACGCGCACGCTCACCGAGGTCTCGCGCGCCGCCACCTGCAGCTGGGGCTCGGCACCGCCGCGCAGCACCGCGACGAAGCCGTGGGCCAGCCGCTCAGCGCGGTCGAGGAAGGCGCGGTCGACGGGGTTCTGGGGCGGTTGCGCTTTGGGGTCGCTCACGGGGGCCTCGCTCGGTCAGCGTGATTTGGGGGTTCGGAGCGCGCGCAGCAGCTTCTTCGGCAGCTCGGCGTTCAGGTGGCGGCGCGCCAAGGTGCGGCGCTCGCGCCAGGCGTAGCTGCTGAGCGCGCTGAGCTCTTTGGCGCGCCACGCGGCGTTGAAGGCGAGGCGGGCGTTCTGCGGGGCGCTGAGCACCGCGGCCCGCACCGCGCGAGCCGTGGCGCCGTCGAGCAGCTCGACCCGGTTGTGGTCCATGGACTGGGTGGTCGGGTGGACGTCCAGGGTCAAATCCCCTGACGCCGCCTCGCGATTTACGCTGAAGATCGCCGCGACGCGGTCGATCCCCGCCTCGGTGTAGTGGGTCTTCCCAGCGTGGCGAAGGGCGGCGAAGTGGAAGTTGCCCATGCCGGCGAGCTGCACGCGCCCGCCCAGGTTTTTCGCGGGCTGCAGGATGTGCGCGTGGGTGCCGGCGACCACGTCGAAGGCCGCGCTCAGGCGCGCCATCGGCTCGATGAGCCACGCGGGCAGCAGCGGGATCCCTTGGATGCCCCAGTGCAATAGGCAAATCGTCAGGTCCGCCCCGTCGGCCCTCATTCGGTGGGCGGTGGCGACCGCCTCGTCCACATCCAGCGCGGCCGCGCCGGCCGCAGGACCGCGGGCGATGCAGCGCTCGGGGTTGGAAAACGAGCGGGCGTCGAGGCGGCCGATGACGCCCAGGGTGACGCCGTCGTGGGCCAGCACGCGCGGGGCCCGGGCCTCGCGCTCCGACAGCCCGCAGCCCACGTGAGCGATCTTCGCCGCGTCCAGCGCCGCGCGGGTCGACTCGAGGCCCTCAGCGCCCAGGTCGGTGATGTGGTTGTTGGCCAGGGTCACCAGCCCGAACCCGGCGCTGGCAAGCCAGCCCGCGGCGGCGGCGGGCCCCCGGACCACCAGCGTGTTCTCGGGCGCGGCCGGCCCGCCCAGCACGCACTCGAGGTTGGCGATTCCAAGGCCCGTCCGGAGGTGCGAGACCACGTCGCCCGAGATCCATCCCTTCTGAGCCACCGACGAGGCCTCGGTGAACGCGATATCGCCGACGAAGTGGAGCGGTCTCATCGATTCATCAGCTCGCGCTTGAGGGTTTGGGGCTCGACGACCTTCAGGGCGAGGCCGGCGAGCAGGGTCAGGGCTCCGGCGGCGATGGCGACCGCGAGGCCGCCGATGACGCCGCCGGGCAGCAGCATCGCTGCCCCCACGGCCAGGGCGGCGGCGGCCAGAGCGTGGGCTACCATGGCGACCAGCGGCAACGAGAAGCGGACGACGTCGGGCCGGATGAGCCAGGCGACGCCGAAGGCCACGCCGTAGCTGGCGGCGGTCGCGATGGCGGCGCCGGCCATGCCCAGGCGCGGGATGAGCAGGGCGTTGAGGCCGAGGTTCAGCACCATGGCGATCAGCCAGGTGAGGCTGACCGACCAGGGGCGGCGGGCGAGGTCGAAGAGGCGGGTGAAGATCTGAAAGAAGCCGTAGACGAAGCCGCCGACGCCGATCCACAGGGCCACGGGCTGGACCTCGGCGAAGACGTAGCGCTCGCCGGCGACCATCTCGGCAATGGGCGCGGCGCCGACGAAGACGCCGACCAGCGCGCCGGTGCCGACCAGCCAGTAGGCGCGCAGGGTGTGCGAAAAGGCACGGTTCACGCGCTCGTGCTCGCCGCCGTCGAACCAGCGCGAGACGGCGGACAGGAAGATGTTGGACACCGCGCTGAAGAGCACCGGGATGAGCGACGCGAAGGTGTAGACCAGCGAGTAGCGAGCGACCGATTCGAGGCCTTCGAAGTGCTTGAGGAAGAAGCGGTCTGACGACGCGCAGACCCACAGCGCGAGCTGGACCGGCAGAAGAGGCAGGCAAAACCTGAGCAATTCGCCCAAGGGCGCCAGATCGACGCGGGGCCACATCAGCTCGCCGCGGGCCAGCCAGCACAGGCCGCCCGTGGTCAGGGCCATGACGGCGACGCTGACGGCGATGGCGGCTTCGAGGGTGGGCCAGACCAGCAGGACGCCCAAGCTGGCGATGCTGGCGACGCGGTAGGCGGTGGTGACGGCGTAGGCGAGGGCGGCGCGCTGCACGATGACCAGCGAGTTTTGAAGCTGGACCTGGGCGAGGCTGAGGACGGACCAGAGCCAGACGGCGACGAAGAGCCAGAGGTCGGGGCGGTCGAAGGCAGCGAGGCTGAGGCGCTCGCCAAAGGGCAGGACCAGGGCCAGGGCCAGGGTGCAGACCAGGGTCTGGGCGGTCATGATCGTCGCCATCATGCGGCGGCGGGCCGGGGGGGCGAGCGGTGAGCCGAAGCGCAGAAAGCCGTGGCCCAGGTTGAAGCTGAGGGAGGCGACGGCGAGGCCGGCGACCGCGCGGTACTGGGCGTAGACGCCGTAGGACTCGACCGTGAGCAGGCGGGTCAGGAGTGCCGCCGACAGCAGCCCCTGCACCAGGGTGACGAAGGTGGCGCCGTAGGCTGAGACCAGCGCCCAGAGGCGGTTCACGGGCCTCCGACCAGGGGCCAGGCCAGGGGCGTGCCGCGGGCGATGGGGGCGGCGGCGCGGCGGCCGAGGACCCGCGGCAGGTCGCGCGGCGGCAGGCCGTGGCCGGGGCGGATGACGCGGGTGTTTTCGCGAGTAAACGCCTCGCCTTCTGCGATGTCGGCGACCGCGAAGATCGAGCGGCGGAAGACCACGTTGCCCGACTCGGCGAGGCCCGCGCCGTAGCGGACCCGGCCGGTGGCGGCCTCGGCCTCGCGGACGGCGTCGACCAGGGCCTTCATCTCGGCGGGCTCCATGCTGAAGGCCGAGTCGGGGCCGCCATCGGCGCGGCGGGCGATGAAGTGCTTCTCGACGACGCTGGCGCCGAGGACGACGCCCGTGAGCGCGACCGTGTGGCCCATGCTGTGGTCGCTGAGGCCGGCGACCACGTCGAAGGTGTCGGCGATGTTGGGGATGGTCGCCAGGTCGAAGTCGCGCGGGTCGGCGGGGTAGCTGGACACGCAGCGCAGCACGGCCAGGTCGGTGGTGCCGTGGGCGCGGAAGGTGGCCACGGCCTCGGCGATCTCGCTCAGGCTCGACATGCCCGACGACATGATGACCGGGCGGCCGGTCTCGGCGATGGCGCGGATAAGCTCGAGATCCTGGATCTCAAAGGAGGCCAGCTTGTAGGCCGGCGGGTCGAACTGCTCGAGGAAGGCGACCGCGGACGCGTCGAAGGGCGAGGAGAAGCACTGCAGGCCGTGCTTTCTCGCCTCAGCGAACAACGCGCCGTGCCACTCCCAGGGCGTGTGGGCTTCCTCGTACAGGTCATAGAGCGTGCGCCCGTCCCACAGCCCGCCCTGGATGCGGAAGTGCGGGCCGTCGCAGTCGATGGTCAGGGTGTCGGCGGTGTAGGTCTGCAGCTTGATGGCGTCGACGCCGGTCTTCGCCGCCAGCCGCACGATCTCCAAGGCGCGGTCGAGGTCTCCGGCGTGGTTGGCCGAGAGCTCGGCGATGATGTAGGCCGGGTGGCCAGCGCCGATCATGCGGTCGCCCAGGGCGAAGGCGCGGCGGTTGGCTGCGGTCATGACACCGTCCTCTGGCTGACGCCGTCGTTGATGCGCTGCCACTCGGGGTGGGCGCGAAGCCGCTCGACCACCTCGCGCCAGCTCATGTCGCCGGCGCCGAAGGACGCGTAGATGCGGCGGACGAACTCGAGGTCGGCGGGCGTGTCCACGGTCCAGCGCATCCACGAGAGGTCGTCTGCGTTCTTCAGCCCGCGCAGCTTGAAGATGCCGGGCGTGCGGTAGATGTAGGGCGTGACGTGCTCGCGCCACTCGGGCCGGGTGTCGTCGCGCCACGCGCGCTCGAGCGCCGGCGCGCGAATCGCCTCGACGTCTAGCCCCAGCGGGTACGTGCGAAAGGGGATGGACAGGGCGACGTAGTCCAGCTCGTCGTCCTGCTCCAGCGCTTCGAGCGCCTCGTCGACCAGCCCGGGGTCGATGAGCGGGCAGTCCGCGCAGACGCGCACGATGATGTCGGCGTCGTGCTGTCTGGCGCACTGCCAGAAGCGGTCCAGGACGTCGTCTTCGTCTCCGCGGAAGTAGGCGATACCTCGCGATTCGCAGTGCTCGACCACGGCGTCGTCGCCCGGGTTGGTCGTGGTGGCGACGACCACCTCGTCGAGGCGCTTGGCCGCGCCGAGGCGCTCCACGACCCGCGCCAGCATCGACTTGCCCTCGATGTCGGCCAGCACCTTGCGCGGCAGCCGGGTCGAGCCCGTGCGCGCTTGGACGATGGCGACGCGCTTCACGCTGCGCCTCCCAGCAGCTCGCTTCCCGCGCGGCGGACGCGCTCGACGACGCTCGCGACCTGGGCGTCGGACATGCGCGGGAAGATCGGCAGCGAGACAGCGCCCGCGTAGAAGGCCTCGGCGACCGGGAAGTCGCCCGGGCCGAAGCCGAGGCGGCGGTAGTAGGGGTGCATGTGCACGGGGATGTAGTGGACTTGGACGCCCAGGCCCAGGGCGCGCAGGCGGTCGAAGAAGGCGCGGCGGAGGTCGGCGGCGACGCGCACGACGAAGAGGTGCCAGCCCGACTCGACGCCGGGGCGCACGGTCGGCAGGGTCAGGCCCGGGATGTCCGCGAGGGCGTCCATGTAGTGGGCGGCGATGGCGCGGCGGCGCGCGATGAGCGCGTCCAGGCGCCGAAGCTGGCTGGCCCCCAGGGCGCACTGGAGGTCGGTGAGCCGGTGGTTGAAGCCCAGCTCCTGCATCTCGTAGTACCAGCCGCCGGCGTCCTTGGCCTCGCAGGCGTCGCCGCGGACGATGCCGTGGGTGCGGAAGTCGCGCGCGCGCTGGGCGAGAGCCGCGTCCGACGTGACGACCGCGCCGCCCTCGGCCGTGGTGACCGGCTTGACCGGGTGAAAGCTGAGGGTCGACAGGTCGGCCAGGGTGCCGACGGGCTTGCCATTCAGGGTCGCGCCGAGGGAGTGCGCGGCGTCGGCGACCAGGGCCACCCCCGCTTTTCGGCAGATGGCGCCTAGCTTTTCGTAGTCCGCGGGGTGCCCGGCGTAGTCCACCGCGCAGACCGCACGGGTCTTCGGCCCGATGGCGGCGGCGACGCGCTCGGGGTCGATGAGCCCGGTGTCCGGCTCGATGTCCACGAAGCGCACGTCGGCCCCCAGATAGAGCGCGGCGTTCGACGTGGCGGCGAAGGTCAGCGGCGTGGTCAGCAGCTCGTCGCCCGGACCCAGCCCCAGCGCGAAGTAGGCCGCGTGCAGCGCCGCGGTGCCCGTGCCGACCGCGACGGCGTGCTCGGCCCCGGTCGCCTGGCACAGCCCCGCCTCGAAGCGCTCGACCGCGGGCCCCGTCGTCAGCCAGGGCGAGCGCAGCGCCTCCACGACCGCGGCGACATCGTCCTCGTCGACCCACTGGCTGCCGTACGGGATGAACTCGTCGCTCACCGCGTGCCCGCCGCGCGCTCAAAGGGCGCGATGAGCGTGCGGATCTCGTCGACCGACAGCCAGTGCGAGTTGCGCTCGGAGCTGTAGACGAAGCCCTCCTCGACCGGCTGCCCGCCCTGATAACCCTTGGCCCGCGGGTGCCACCAGGGCAGCGACGGCGCGATGACGTAGAAGCTGTCGTACTCGGTGGTCTGCCGCGCGTCGTCAGGCGAGATCATCATCTCGTGGAGCTTCTCGCCCGGGCGGATGCCGATGTCCTCGAGCTCGCAATCCGGCCCGATGGCGCGGGCCAGATCGACGATCTTGGCGCTGGGGATCTTGGGCACGAAGAGCTCGCCGCCGCCCATGCGCTCGAGGCTGCTCAGCACGAAGTCCACGCCCTGCTCCAGGGTGATCCAGAAGCGGGTCATGTCCATGTGGGTGATGGGCAGCCGCCCCGTCTCGCGCTGCTTCATGAAAAACGGGATGACGCTGCCGCGGCTGCCGACCACGTTGCCGTAGCGCACCACCGAGAAGGTCGTCGAGCGCCCGCCAGAGTACGAGTTCCCGGCCACGAAGAGCTTGTCGCTGCACAGCTTCGTCGCGCCATACAGGTTGACCGGGTTGCACGCCTTGTCCGTCGACAGCGCCACGACCCGCTCGATGCCGCGGTCAATCGCCACGTCGATGATGTTCTGCGCGCCCAAGACGTTGGTCTTCACCGCCTCGAACGGGTTGTACTCGCACGCCGGCACCTGCTTGAGCGCCGCCGCGTGCACGACGATGTCCACGCCGTCGAAGGCCTGCCGCAGCCGGTCCTTGTCGCGCACGTCGCCCAGGAAAAAACGCAGGCGCTGCCTGTCTTCGTCGGAGAAGCGCGGGTCCGACTGCATCTCGAACTGCTTGAGCTCATCGCGGCTGAACACGATGACGCGGCGCGGCTTGTGCTGGTCCAGCAGCCGGCGCACGAACGCCTTGCCGAACGAACCCGTACCCCCGGTGACGAGGATGGATTTACCGTCGAAAATATCGGTCACGTAGAGCCCCGCATGCCCAAATTCCCGTCTGTTGTGGCGCGGGCCTCGGGACTCGTCAACAAGTCCGCCCGTTTGCGCTTCGTTGCGCGAAGTGGCGCTGGCGATCGACGGGGAAGCTCGCCCGATGGTCGCGAGGTCGGTTAGAGTCCGCAGGTACTCGCCTCGGAGGCCTCTGTGAGCATCGCGGACGACTCGCCCTTTTCGCTGCGTGGACACGCCATCGCCCTCACCGGCGCCGGCGGCTGGCTGGGCAGCGCGATGGCGCTGGCGCTGGCCGAGGCGGGCGCGGAGGTCCTCGCCCTGGGCCGCACCGAGGCCTCCCTCGTCGAGGTCGCGAACACGGCCCGATCCCTCAATTACCCAGGCGCCATCGAGCCGTTCGTGGCCGACGTCGACGACGACGCAGCCACCGAGCGGGCCCTGGACGCCCTGGAGTCCCTGGCCGGCCCCCACGGTCAGCTCGGCTGGGTCGCCAACGCCTACTCGGGCCGCTCGGAGAAGCTCCTGGCGCTCTCCCGCGCCGGCATCGAGGCCACCCTGCGCACCGGCCTCGCCTCGCCCATGCTCCAGGTCGACCACGCCAGCCGCCGCATGGTCGCCCGCGGCGGGGGCGCCATTGTCCACGTCGCGTCCATGTACGGGCTGGTGTCGCCGCAGCCCGACGCCTACCGGGACCACCCGAACTTCCACAACCCGCCGGCCTACGGCGCTGCCAAGGCGGCCCTGGCCCAGCACACGCGCTACGCGGCCGTGCACCTCGGCCCCCACGGCGTCCGCGTCAACTGCATCTCGCCCGGCCCCTTCCCAAGCGCTGCGGTGCAGGCCGAGTCCACCTTCGTCGACGCGCTGGAGGCCCGCGTGCCTCTGGGCCGCATCGGCCGCCCGCCCGAGGTCGCCCACGCGGTGGTCTTCCTGCTCTCGGACGCCGCCAGCTACATCACCGGCCACAACCTGGTCATCGACGGCGGCTGGACCGCGAAATGAGCCCGAACCGCCTGGCGCTGGGCGCGGCGCAGTGGGGCCTGGACTACGGCATCGCCAACCGCACCGGGCGCCCCGACGACGGCGCGGTGGCCGAGATCCTGGCGGTGGCGCGGGCCGCCGGCGTCGACACCATCGACACGGCCAAGGCCTACGGCGACAGCGAGGCGGTCATCGGGCGCCTCGTCGGCGACGACGCCGGCTGGAAGGTCGGCACCAAGCTGGCGCCCGACCTCTTCGCCGACTCGCCCTCCCCCGCCGAGGCGGCTCAGCGCACGCGGGTGAGCCTCGCGTCCAGTCTGCAGACCCTTCGCCGCGACACGCTGGACTCGGTGCTGCTGCACCGCTGGACTGACGATGAGGCCGTCCTCGCCGCCGTCCTCGACGTGCTGGACGAGGCGCGGGGGCGAAAAACCCTCGTCCGCGCCGGGGTCTCCGTCCTGACGCCCGCGGAGTGCGCGGCGGCTTGGGCAGAGCCCCGTATCGGTCAGATCCAGTGCCCCGCGCACCTGCTGGACCCGCGATTTCCCCTGACCGGACGCGCGGGCGTCGCGGTCCACACGCGCAGCGCGTTCTTTCAGGGCGTGGCCTTCCTCGACCCCGCAAGCCTCCCGGCCCACCTCGAGCCCCTGCGCGGGGTATTGACGCAGCTTCAGGATCTCGGGCGGGCGCTTCACCAGCCGCCGGCCACCCTGTGGCTCGCCCACGCCCTGAGCCTGCCGACGGCGCGGGTCGTCGTCGGCTGCGAGCGCCCGGAGCAGCTAGCCGCCAACCTCGAGGCGCTGCGCCACATCGACGCGGTGAGCGCCGAGATCGCGCGCTTCGTCGCCGCCCGGGACACACCCGACGACATCATCCTCGACCCCTGGCGCTGGCCGCCCAAGGGCTAGACGTCGGCTGGCTTGGGCCGCATCGGCCTCTCCGTGCCTCTGTGTCTCCGTGGTTCAATCGCCCGATGGGAGCTGCCAGGGGCTTGTGAGGGATCACGGAGGGGCTCGGACCAGTCACTTACACCCCGTAAAACGCTCGATACCAGCTGACGAATCGGGCGATGCCGGACTCCAGCGTCGTGTCCGGGCGGTAGCCGACTGCGGCCTCCAGGGCGCGGCAGTCGGCGTGGGTGATGAGGCCGTCGCCGCGGTGCATCGGCAGCAGGTTCAGCTTCGCCTCGACGCCGAGGGCCTTGCCCAGGCAGTCGATCATCTCCAGCACCTTCACCGGGCGGCCGTTGCCGATGTTGTAGATGCGGTAGGGGCTGTCGCTGCTGGCGAGGTCGGGGTTCTCGCGCTGGAAGTCGGGGTTCGGGGTGGCGGGCTGGTCCAGGGTCCGCAGCACGCCCTCGACCACGTCGTCGACGTAGGTGAAGTCGCGCCAGATCTCGCCGTGGTTGAAGACCGGGATGGCCTCGCCGCGCAGCATCGCCTCGGTGAAGAGGAAGAGGGCCATGTCGGGGCGGCCCCAGGGCCCGTAGACCGTGAAGAAGCGCAAGCCCGTCACCGGCATGTTGTGCAGGTGGCTGTAGGCGTGGGCCATCAGCTCGTTGGACTTCTTCGTGGCCGCGTAGAGCGAGAGCGGGTGCGAGACGGTGTCGTCGGTGTTGAAGGGCAGCTTGCCGCTCTGGCCGTAGACCGAGCTCGACGACGCGAAGACCAGGTGCTCGACCTTGGCGTGGCGGCAGGCCTCCAGGAGGTTGATAAAACCTACCAGATTGGCGTCCACGTACTCGAAGGGGTGGTCGATGGAGTGGCGGACGCCGGCTTGGGCGGCCAGGTGGACCACGCGGCGCGGGGTGTGCTCGGCCATGAGCGCCATGAAGGGCGCGCGGTCGGCCATGTCGACCCGGTGGAAGCTGAGCCCCGGGTGGTCGGCGATGAGCGCGAGGCGCGCCTCTTTGAGCGCGGGGTCGTAGTAGGTGTTGAAGTTGTCGATGCCGATGACCGACTCGCCGCGGTCTAGCAGCGCCTTGGCCACGTGGTAGCCGATAAATCCTGCGGCGCCGGTGACGAGGACCGGGCCCTTGCGTTTCGCGTCGGTCATCAGAGGCTCCAGGTCGTGACACCTTCGGGGATGAGCTTGCGGTCGATGGCCGAGCAGACGTCGATGAAGACGCCGCCCGCGGCCACGCGCCCAAAGAGGTCCGACGCGTCCATCTGGCGGTAGGATCGGTGGGGGACGGCGAGCACGAGCGCGTCGAGGCCCGTCAGCTCGTCCAGGGGCGACAGGGTCACGCCGTACTCGTGCATCGCCAGCTCGGGGTCGCCCATGGGGTCGTGGATCAGCGGGGTGATCCCGTAGGTCGCCAGCTCCTCGATGATGCGGGCGACGCCGGTGTTTCGCAGGTCGGGCACGTCCTCTTTGAACGTGAAGCCGAGGACGCCGACGCGCGCCTGCGGCACCTGAAAGCCCGCGCCGATGAGCAGCTTGACCAGGCGCTGCGCGACGAAGGCGCCCATGCCGTCGTTGATGCGCCGGCCCGCGAGGATGACGTCGGGGTGGTAGCCGGTCGATTCCGCCTTCGCGGTCAGGTAGTAGGGGTCGACGCCGATGCAGTGCCCGCCGACCAGACCGGGGCGGAACTTCAGGAAGTTCCACTTGGTGCCGGCGGCCTCGAGCACGTCGCGGGTCGAGATGCCGAGGCGGTCGAAGATCATCGAGACCTCGTTCATCAGGGCGATGTTGAGGTCGCGCTGGACGTTCTCGAGCACCTTGGCGGACTCGGCGACGCGGATGGTCGGGGCGCGGAAGACGCCGGCCTTCACGATGCCCTCGTACATGCGGGAGACGCGGTCGAGGGTGATCGGATCCTCGGCGCCGACGACCTTCACGACGCTGGACAGGGTGTGCTCGCGGTCACCGGGGTTGATGCGCTCCGGCGAGTAGGCGAGCGTGAAGCCTTCACCGCGGCGCAGGCCCGAGGTCGCCTCGAGGATGGGGCCGCAGATCTCCTCGGTCACACCTGGGTAAACGGTGGATTCGTAGACCACGACCGCGCCCGGGCTCATCAGGCGGCCCACGGTGCGCGAGGCGGCTTCAAGCGCCGCGAGATCAGGGTCGCGGTCAGCGTCCAGGGGCGTGGGCACCGTGACGATGAAGATGGTGGTCCCGCGCAGCGACTCCGGGTCGGCGCTCATCTGTAGGCGCGTGCCCAGCAGGTCCTCGGCCGCGGTCTCGTGGGTGGCGTCGAAGCCGCCGCTGAGCTGCTCGACCCGGCGCGCGTCGATGTCGAACCCTCGGACGCCCTCAAAGACCCGCGCGAAGGCCACCGCGAGCGGCAGACCGACGTAGCCCAGCCCGATGACACCGATTCGTTCCTGCATGGATTCTCCGTGGGGGCGAATGTGCGGGGCTGCGCGCGCCTGCACCCTTGCTTGGCAGCGCGGTGCGTTTCATTGTGGTGCGCACACCCCACCTCGCGCGGTCCGTCATGGCACGGGTTGCGACGGCTTTCAACAAGCACGCGGCCCATGAGGGCTGTGGGTTCGGAGTCACGTGCATGCCTGAGCGGGCCCGGCTGGTCGAGATCATGGCGGCGCAGCCGGCGGATCCTGTGTGGGAGGCGTTGAGGGCGCTGCTTCGCGGCCAGCCGCTGGCGGAGGGCGTGCCCATCGACGCGCTGGTCGACGCGGCGGCGCGCGGCCACGTGATGGCGCTGATGGCCAGCCTGCGGCCGGAGCTGGCCAGGCGGCTGTCGCGGGAGCTTGCCGCCGAGAGCTTCGTGCAGCTCCACATCACCCGCGCCCAGGGCGAGCTGGCCGAGCTGCTCTCGCTCGCGGGGCTCAAGCGGCGCCCGGTGCTGCTCAAGGGCAACGCGACCGCGCACCTGATCTACGAGACGCCCGCCCTGCGCGCGACGCTGGACGTCGATCTGCTCGTCGCCGAGGGGGATTTCGAGGCCGCGCTGGGCGCCCTGCACGCCGCCGGCTGGCTGGACGCCGCGCCCGAGATCTTCCAGGCGGTCAACCGCAGCGACGCGTACGAGCACCCCCTCGCCCGCGACATCGGCCCGGTCCGGGTGGGCTGCGACCTGCACCGCCGCCTCGCGCGGGGTCAGCGTTTTCGCATCGACCACACCGCCATCTTGGACCGGGCGCTCACCCTGCCCGGCGTGCCGCTGCCGGTCTGTCACCCCGAGGACGCCCTGCTGCACACCGCCCTGCACGCCGCGACCTCCCACTTCGCCGTGCCGCTGAAGGCCTGGGTGGACCTCCACCGCCTCTGCGAGCACCCGGAGGTCGACCTCGACCGCACGGCCGAGCGCGCGCGCGCCCAGCAGATGGCCAGCGCGCTGTGGGCTGGCCTGCACGTGGTGTCCCGCTGGTTCGGGACCACGCTGGATCCCCGCGTGATGGCCTCGCTGCGCCCGGACGGCGGCCGCGCCCGCGCGCTCGAGTGGCTGCTGGCAGGAAACGGCGCGACGCCGCTACGCCAAGCGCTGAGCTCGCGGGAGACGAAGCTCCTCATCGGCCCCCTGGTCGCCGACAAGCTGAGCGCCCGCGGCGCCTGGGTCGTCGAGACCTTCCAGCTCGTGTCCCGGGGCCGGCTGGCGCGCCGCCGCCGCTCCGTCACCGGCGCCGTCGGCCCCGACTAGTTCAAGTCGATCTTCGAGCCCTTCACGGTCATGTTCGACGAGGCCTTGATGTCCATGGTCGAGCCCGCCTTCTGCAGCCACGTCGTCCCCGACTCCAGCCCCACGGTCTTCGACGCCTTCATCTTGATGTCTTTGGCTTCGATGTTCAGCGTGCCGTTCTTGCAGAGGATGTCGATGTCCCCGTTCTTCGTCTCGAGGATGATCTTCTTGTTCTTCTCGTCGAGGTACAGGTACTCGTCGCCCTTCGAGTCGTAGATGGCGATGCCCTCTTTTCCACTCTTGTCATTGAGCACGATCGTGTGGCCACGGGTGGTCTTGAGGACCATCTTCTCGTCCCCGTCCGTGTCGTCGAAGAGCAGCAGATGGCCGGAGCGCGAGGTGAAGAAGCGCGCGTTGTTCTTGCCGTCGGCGGCCTTGTTGTCTCGGCACGCCTTGTCGATGCCCAAATCGACGCCAAGCGGGTCGGTCGACGCCTTGGGCGCCTCGCCGCCCACCGGCTGCTTGTCGACGCCGTTCCACAGCGCGCCGATGACCACCGGGAAGCGCACGTCTCCGTGCTCGAAGATGACGAGCACTTCGTCGCCGACCTCGGGCAGCGTGTAGAAGCCACGCTTGAGACCGGCCATCTGCGTGCCGATGCGCGCCCAGCTGCTGGAGAAGTCCTCGCCGTCGTTGGAGCCCGGGTCCGTGGACCGAATCCACGGGAACTTCAACTTGACGCGGTACTCGCCGTCCGGGTGCTTGTTGTCGGACACGATGCCAATAACAACGCCGTAGATTCGGCGTCCTGCGCTGCCTGCCCCGCCCATGACCATGTCGAGCACTCCCGATCAGTCTGGGACCGAATCCTAAGCGCCGCCCACCGAGACCCCCAGAGCGTATCGGAAGTCGCGGTGCCTCGCAACGTCCGCAGGTCGATCCGCGGCACGAGGCGCAGGTATCGGATGTTGGCGAGTGGGCCGACTTGGAATAGACAGAGCCCGCCGCGTCTTGGAGGGTCCCGCCGATGACTCGAAGCTTCCTACACATTCTCGCGCTCGCCATGTCCGTCCCGGTGGCCGCCCTGCTGGCCGCCACGCCGGCGGCGCACGCCTCAGAGCCGCTGCAGCCCTTCTTCGAGTCGCTCCAGTCGCTCGAGAGCGGCGGCAGCGACAAGCTGGTGCGCATCGCGTGGTGGGGCGACTCGGCCATCATCGCCGACGGCTACACCGGCGAGGTGCGCGCGCTCTTGCAGGAGCGTTTCGGCGACGGCGGACCCGGCTTCATCCTCGCCGCGCCGGCCTTCGACGGCTACCTGCGGCGCGGCGTGCCCATGAAGCGGCAGGGCTGGGAGGTCTCGAACATCCTGATGGGCAGCCGCTCGGACGGGCGCTACGGCTACGGCGGCGTGCTCTCGACGAGCTGGGGCGGGGCCACGACCACCTTCACCGCGGCGGGCGAGCCCTTTGAGCGCGTGGAGGTCTTCTACCGCGGCGGCCCGAAGGCCGGCGGGCTTCAGCTCTTCCTCGACGGCGACCCGAAGCCGGCCTCCGAGCTCGCGGCTGGCTCCGGCGGGTCCGTGGCCGACGCGGTGTGGTCGCCCGAGATCGGTTCGGTGCGCCAGGTGAAGGTGCGCGCGTCCGGTGGCGGGCTGACCCAGGTCTACGGCGTGGCGCTCGAGCGCAAGGGCCCCGGGCTGACCCTGGACGCGATCGGGATCCTCGGGCTGCGGGCCCGGCGATGGCAGAACGCGGACGCCGAGCACCTCACCGGCCAGCTCAAAAAACGCAGGCCGGACCTGCTTGTTTTGAATTTTGGCGGCAACGAGCGGGTGGACCCGGGCCTCTCCGCGGCCACGCACGCTGACGAGATCGCCGAGGCCATTCGGACCTTCAAGCGCGGGGCGCCGACCGCCGCGTGCCTGGTGGTGGGGCTGATCGTGCAGAGCGGCGGCGACGGCAAGGTCGACCCGGCGCTCAAGAAGATCTACGCCGGTCAGCGCACGGCGGCCGAGCGCGAGGGCTGCGCCTTCCTCGACACCCTGGCGCTGATGGGCGGCGACCAAGCGCTGGCGCAGGCGAAGAAGCAGCGGCTCATCGGCGCCGACGGGGCGCACCTGACGCCCAAGGGACACGCGGCGGTTGGGCAGCTCATGGGCGGCTGGCTACTCAAGCGCTACGACGCGTGGCGGACGGCGACGGCGTCAGCGCAGCCCGCGGCTCCCTGAGAATCGCCGAGGACGACGGGCCCAGGGGCGCGCTCGAGCGTTCTAGGACTCGCTCGGGACCACGACCGACGGGGCGGCGGGAAGCCTGCCCTCGGCGGCGAGGTGGCAGGCCACCTGGTGGCCGTCGGCGAGCTGGGTGAGCGGCGGCTCGACCTCGCGGCAGACCTTCTCGACGTAGGGGCAGCGCGTGTGGAAGCGGCAGCCGCTGGGCGGGTTCATGGGGCTGGGGACGTCGCCCTCGAGGAGGATCCGCTTACGTTTTCGTTCGACGGCCGGGTCGGGGATCGGCACCGCGGAGAGCAGCGCGCGGGTGTAGGGATGCGCCGGCGCCTCGTAGATGGCGTCGCGGTCGGCGAGCTCGACGATCTTGCCGAGGTACATCACGGCCACGCGGTCGGAGATGTGGCGGACGGCGGCGAGATCGTGGGCGATGAAGAGGTAGGTCAGGTCGAAGCGGGCCTGAAGCTCCTCCATCAGGTTCATGATCTGGGCCTGAATCGACACGTCCAGGGCGCTGATGGGCTCGTCGCAGACGATGAAGCGCGGGCTGACGGCGAGCGCGCGGGCGATGCCGATGCGCTGGCGCTGACCGCCTGAGAACTCGTGCGGGTAGCGGCGCACCATCTGGGGTGAGAGGCCCGTCAGCTCCATGAGCTCGGCGACGCGGTCCAGCGCCTCGCGTCCCTTTGCGAGGCCGTGGACCTTCAGGGGCTCGCCGATGATCTGGCCGACCGTCATGCGCGGGTTCAGCGACGCGTAGGGGTCCTGGAAGATGATCTGCAGGTCCTTGCGCAGCGGGCGCATCTCGCGCTCGGCCAGGGTCTGCAGGTCGCGCCCGTCGAAGTGGATCTCGCCCGAGCTGCGGCCCACACCCGGCTCGTAGAGGCGCAGGATGGCGCGGCCGGTGGTGGACTTGCCGCAGCCGGACTCGCCGACCAGCCCCAGGGTCTCGCCCGCGCGGATGTCCAGGCTGACGCCGTCGACGGCGCGGACGACGGCCTTCTCGCGACGGAAGACGAGGCCCTCGTAGATCGGGAAGTGCATGCGCAGCTCGCGCAGGCTCAAGATGGGCTTGGCGTCGCTGGGCTTGGCGGCCGCGGGGGTGCCGGTCGTGGCGGCGCTCACTTGCGCACCTCCAGGTGCCGACCCGTGGTGACCAGCTCGCGCACCTCGTCGGTGGCGAAGCAGGCGACGGTGTGGCCGGGCGCGACCTCGGTGGTCTCGGGCATCTGGGTCTTGCAGACGTCGCGGACGAACTCGCAGCGCGGGGCGAAGGGGCAGCCGGGCGGGCGACTGTTCAGGTCGGGCGGGCGGCCGGGGATCGAATAGAGCGCGCCGCTGCCTGCCTGATCGAGGCGCGGCAGCGAGCGCAAGAGCCCCAGGGTGTATGGGTGCGACGGGCTGGCGAAGAGGTCGCTGGTGCTCGCCTGCTCCATGACCTTGCCCGAGTACATCACGATGACGCGGTCGCTCATGCCGGCGACGACGCCCAGGTCGTGGGTGATCAGCGTGATGCCCATCTCGAACTGGCGCTGCAGCGCCCCGAGCAGGTCGAGGATCTGGGCCTGAATCGTCACGTCCAGCGCGGTGGTCGGCTCGTCGGCGATGAGCAGCTCGGGCGTGTTGAGCAGCATCATCGCGATCATCACGCGCTGGCGCATGCCGCCGGAGAACTGGTGCGGGTAGTGGTCGTAGCGCCGCTCGGCGTCGGGGATGCCGACGCGGGAGAGCATGTCGATGACGCGGGCCTTGGCGTCGGCGCCGCGGAGGCCCTGGTGGATGTCGAGGACCTCGGCGAGCTGTTTGCTGATGCGCAGAAAGGGGTTGAGGCTGGACATGGGGTCTTGGAAGATCATCGAGATCTTGTTGCCCCGGATCTTGCGCATCGCCTCGGCGCTCAGCTCGAGTAAGTCCTGGCCGTGAAAGAGGATCTTGCCGCGGGGGATGCGGGCTGGCGGGATGGGCAGCAGGCGCATGACCGCGAGGTTGGTCACCGACTTGCCGGAGCCCGACTCGCCGACGATGCCGAGGGTCTCGCCGCGGTGCAGGTCGTAGGAGAGCCCGTCGATGGCGGTCAGCCAGCCGTCCTCGGTGCGGAACTGCACCTCGAGGTCGCGCACCGAGAGCACGACCGGGGCCGCCTTGAGGGCGTCCTCGCGCGAGATCTCGGGCGGTGGCGTGGCGTCTGTCGTCATCAGTGCTTCTGCATTTGGGGGTCGAGGGCGTCGCGGATGCCGTCACCGAGGAAGTTCATGGCGAAGAGCGTGGTCGCCAAAGCACCACCGGGCCACAGGATGAGCCAGGTGTAGTCCTGAAACTTCGTGGCGCCCTCGGTGATCATGTTGCCCCACGACGGGTCGGGCGGCTGGACTCCCAGGCCTAGAAAGCTGAGGAAGGCCTCCAGCAAGATGACGCCGGGGACCAGCAGGGTCGAGTAGACGATGACGGGGCCGATGGTGTTGCGGATGAGGTGGCGGAAGATGATGGCGACGCGGGAGACGCCGACGGCGCGCGCGGCCTCGATGAACTCGCGGTTCTTGAGGCTGATGACCTGACCGCGGATGACGCGGGCCATGCTGAGCCACTGGACCGCGCCGAGGGCGATGAAGAGGTTGATGGTCGAGCGGCCCACGATGACGATGAGCAGGATGACGATGAACATGAAGGGGAGGCCGTAGAGCACGTCGACGATGCGCATCATGATGTTGTCGACCCGGCCGCCCATGAAGCCGGCGACCGCGCCCCAGGTCACGCCGATGAGCAGCGAGACCATGGTGGCCAAGAGCGCGATCGTCATGGAGATGCGGGCGCCGTAGAAGAGGCGCGTCATCACGTCGCGGCCCTTGCCGTCGGTGCCGGCGTGGAAGACGTGCAGCTCAGGCGCGCCGGGGTATTCGGCGCGGGTGAGGCGGAAGTCGTGGTCGGTGTCGTAGTGGCGCATCAGGTGCGCCTTGTCGAAACGCAGGTAGCGCGTGCGCTCGGTGACCTCCCAGCGGCTGACGACGTGGTCGCCGTTGATGTCGAGGGCGCGGAAGGCGTCGGGGCCGGCGAGGCCGCGGTCGCGCAATTCCTCAGGGAGATCCTGGTCGCTGTGGGGGAACTCCTTCCAGGTGATGTAGTTGTCGGGCTGGTGTCCGCCGACGGACGGGGCGGCGTCGCCGGTGGCGTTGTCGTACTCGTCGAAGAGGAAGTCGAAGTGGCGCGAGATGCGGGCCAGCTCGTCGAGCTCCGGGCACTGGAGCTGGCCGATCGTGTAGGCGATGACGGCCTTCGCGGGCAGCTTCGCGTCCAGAGCGTCGATGTTGGCGAGGACCTCGGCGTGCAGCGTCGGCGCGTTGGTGCGCAGCCAGCCGAGGCCCGGGAGCGCTAGGCGCGGCTGAGGGATGGGGCGGCATGCGATGACGCCGTCTTTGTCGAGGTCGATGGCGTCAAAGGACGAGGCGTCGCCGTCGTAAGTGGGGTGGTCGCTGCTGACGTCGGCGACGCCGGGCGGCTGAAAGGCGAGGCGGGTGTGCTGCTCGTCGAGGGAGAAGTGGGTCACGTAGGCCGAGATCAGCGGCGAAGAGAAGCCCGAGACCGCCGTGAGCAGCACGAAGACCAAGCTGATGACGGCGGCCCGGTTGCGGCGCAGGCGCTTCCAAGCGTCCGCCATCAGGCTCTGGCCCTTGGCGGCGTTGGCGGCGGGGGGCGGTGTGGCGCGGGGCTTGGCCATCAGTCGTAGCTCACGCGGGGGTCGAGCACCGTGTAGGCGATGTCGACCAGCAGGTTCATGAAGACCAGGAGCGTCGAGTAGAGGACGACGACGCCGATGACCATGGGGTAGTCGCGGTTGAGGGCCGGGGTGACGAAGTACTCGGCGAGGCCGGGGATGCCGAAGACCTTCTCGACCACGATGGAGCCGGTGACGATGCTGGCGATGGCCGGGCCGAGGTAGGAGACCGTGGGCAGGATCGCGCCCTTGAGCGCGTGGCGGGTGACGACGCGGCGCTCGTCGAGGCCCTTGGCGCGGGCGGTGCGGATGTAGTCGGAGCGGATGATCTCGAGCATGCCGCCGCGGGTCAGGCGGGCGAAGGACGCGGTGTAGACGAGGCCCAGCGAGATGACGGGCAGGACCTTGTACTCCCAGCTATCCCAGCCGCCGAAGGGGAAGATGGGGGCGATGAGCGCGGGCCCGGCGCCGAAGAGCACCAGCAGCAGCGGGCCGCTGACGATGGTGGGCACGGAGATGCCGACCATGGCGCCCGACATGACCGCGTAGTCGCCCAGGGTGTTCTGTTTGAGCCCGGCGTAGAGGCCGGCGGAGCAGCCCAGGATCAGCGCGAAGAGCAGCGCCCACAGGCCGAGCTCGAGCGAGATGGGGAAGCCCAGCAAGAGGTCTTCGGAGACGCGGCGCTGGCCATCCGACGAGATGGTGACGCCGAAATCGAGGGTGGCGTAGCGGCCGAGCGCGGTCAGGTACTGAGACAGCAGGGACTTCGGCACGACGGCGACCCGCTGGCCCGCCTCGATGGTGTCGCCCTCGGCGACGGAGACCGTGACCAGCTTTCCGCCCGTCGGCATCAGCACCGGCGTGTCTTTGCCGTCGGCGGCGCGCACGGTCAGCAGCTGCGCGCCCTCGGCGTAGTCGGAGCCGACGCGCAGGTCCTGCACGCCCGTGACCACGCCGGCCGCGGGGCTCGGGACCTCGACGCCCATGCCGAAGACCAGCCACTTGTTGGCCTCGACCGCGGGCGGCAGGCGCCGGTCGGCGTCAAACGGGCTGCCCGGCGCAAAGCGCATCAGGAAGAAGCTCACCGTGATGATGACCCACAGGACCACCACCGAGCCCATCAGCCGGTTGACGATGAAGCGCAGCACTTAGGGCGACTCCAGGCGCAGGTCTTTGATGAGGTGGTGGTCCTGATACTGCGACTCGAAGCCGCGCACGAAGGGCCGGATCATGGACGAGCGCGTGTAGAAGTAGAACGGCGCGATGGGCGCGTCCTGGTTCAGCGCCATCTCGGCCGCGCACAGCAGGACGTTGCGTTTGCGGCGGTCGGTCTCTTTGCCGATGCGGGCGAGCAGCTTGTCGTACTCGGGGTTCTTGTAGCCGGCGTAGTTGTTGTCGCCCTCGGAGTGAAAGACCCCAAGGAACGTGGTGGGATCAGGGTAATCCGCGCACCAGGAGGTCCGGGCGATCTGGAAATCGCCGGTCGACACCAGCTTGAGCAGCGACTTCCACTCCATGTTGTTCACCGCGACCTCGATGCCCAAGTTCTCCTTGAGGTTGCGCTGGACGAACTCGGCGATGAGGCGGTGGCTCTCGAAGGTGTTGTAGACGATCTCGACCTTGGGCAGCCCGACGCCGCCCGGATAGCCCGCTTTCGCCAGCAACTCCTTGGCTTGCTGCGGGTCGAAGGCCTCGCCCTTGGGAGACACGTAGCCGAGCATGTCGCGGAACATGTCGGGGACGACGTTGGGCGCCGCGACCTGAAAACCCGCCAGGATGTGCTTGGTCATCCGCTCTTTGTCGATGGCCATGTTGACCGCGCGGCGCACCAGCGGGTCGTCGAAGGGCGGGCGATCGGCGCGGATGACGTAGTAGTACGTGCACATCTGCATATCGATGCGCAGGTCCGAGCGCCCCTCGGTGATCCAGTCGCGCACCTTGTCGGACGGCAGCGGCTTGATCCAGTGGGCCTTGCCGCTCTCGTAGAGGCGGACGTTCATCGACTCGTCTTCGGTGAAGATGACCTCGGTGCGCGGGATCGCCACGTTGGCGGCGTCCCAGTAGCGCGGGTTCTTCTCCATCACCAGGCGGTCGCGCGGGTTCCACAGCGTCGCCTTGTAGGGCCCGTTGACCACGATGTGCTCGGGGCGCACCCACTGCTTGTCGAACTTCTCCACGACGTGGCGCGGCACCGGCGCGTAGGCGATGTACGTGATGAGGTCAGGGAAAAAGGGCGTCGGGTTCTCGAGCGTGACCGCCAACGTCAGCGGGTCCACCACGCGTATGGCGACCGTCTCCGGGTCGGTGCTGCGGCCGCTGTTGTAGTCCGCCGCGCCCTCGATATACCAAAGCTGCTGGGCGTTCTTGCTGCCGGTCTCAGGGTTGAGGCCGCGCAGCCACGACCAGCGAAAATCCTCGGCGGTCAGCGGCGTACCGTCGCTCCAGACCAGGCCCTCGCGCAGGTGAAACGTGTAGGTGCGCCCGTCCTCGCTGATGTCGAAGCTGGACGCCGCCCCCGGCACTGGCGGCGCGTTTCCCGGCGCGGTGTTGAGCAACGGCTCGAACATCTGGCTGGCGATGGCGGTGCCGGCCGACTCGGAGATCAAGTTGGGGTCGAGGAACTCCGCGTTGCCTTCGACCCACACCAAGGTCCCGTCTTTCGGCACCGGGCCGCGGTCGGGTGCCGCGCCTTTGCCCTGATAGACCACGCCGTATCCGGCGGTGCGCCCCGCGCTGGCCACCTCGGCGGCGGCGGGCTGGATCGCGTCGCAGGCGGTCTCGAAGCGAGCGATATCCTCAGCGTTCGCGAAGGCCGCGGCCCCCAGCGCCCGCTCGGTCGCGCCGGGATCCGTCGGGTCGAGCGCCTTGTCGGTCAGCGCCAGCGAGCCAAGCTGCGCCTCGGGCACGAAGACCAGCGGCACCACCGGGCTCGACGCGGTCGGACCACAGCCCGCGCTGCACGCCAACACGAGCCACGGCAGGGCGAAACGCAGCACCACGCGGGAGAGACCCGACCGGGGTTCGGCCCAAACGTGCGGCCGGCAGCTTGGCGGGTTCTCGAGGCTCGGCATGGCCAACGGGACTAGCCGCGCGCGCCGCTCTCTGTCAAGCGCCCCACGGCCTGAAGGCGTCGGAGGCTGCGGGCTGGAGGCGGTGGGCTGGCAGCGGGCCGAAGCGGTCCCCGGCCGCGCGTGGCCCCTCCCGCTTGACCGTGTGTGCACGCGAGAATACCGTCCTAGACGTGCAGGACGCGGCAGAGCCCCATCTTGCGGGAGACGTCAGCCCGGCAACCACCGGCGGCGTCATCCGCTACCGCATCTGGCCGGCTCGCCGGCATCCGTTTCGCACGGCCATCGCGGGGCTCATCGCTTTGGCGGCCACCGTCGCCGCGTGGCTGGCCTTCGCGTCCCTGCTCTGGGCTGGCATCGCGTTTCTGGGCGTGACCTCGACCCTGGCGCTCTTTTTCTTCCCCACCGAGGTCACCCTCGACGGGCACAGCCTGCACATGCGGCAGTTCGGGACGCCGCGCAGCTGGGATCTGCGCAGCTTTCGCCGCATCGAGGTGCAGAAGCAGCCCGTGCCCTGCGTGGAGCTGCGCACACGCGGCCGCGTGCGACCGATGGACGCGGTGCGCGGCGTGCGATTGCCGCTGCCCGCCGACCCGATCTCGAGCGAGAACGCGCTGATACACGTGCGCAAGTGGGTGGGGCGGCAGCCGACGGGCCGCTTCGAGATCGACGACGACCACGCGCCCGAGGACAACGTGTCGCCGCGCTCGGCCGAGTGAACGCGGAATTGTGATCCAATAGATCGATCCCAGGCGCCAAACGTCGGATGGTCTCCATCCGGGCCTGGAGATGACGATGAGCGACACGAAACCAAGCGACACTTCCCCCCCGATGGACGCCCTCGGGCTGCTCGGGGACCTCGCCGCTGAGGCACGTGCTGAGCGGGCTGCCTTGGCGTCCGTGCGCGACGAGCGCGCCGAGGCCGCCGCCGAGGCGAGGCGCCGAGACGAGGCCGTGCGGCGCGAGGCGCTCCAAGCGGAGCTGATCGAGGAGACGCGACGGCGCAACGCCACGCGGCTGCTGACGGCGCCTGAGGTGGAGACGGAGCGGCCAGTGACGCGCGCGGCCGCCGAGCCGGCCATGGAGGCCGCGGTCGCGCCGGCCCCGAAGCGCACTTGGATGATGGCCGCGGGCTTGCTGCTGCTCGTCGCGGGCGGCGGGGCCGCGTTCGCGGTGGCCCAAGCGCCTGGCCCGGGCATGGAGGTGGACGGGCTGGCCTCACGGGCGAGCGAGGTCGCCCCGACGGTCGTCGCCGCGTCCATGACAGCGCGCGCCGCCGCCGTGGACTCCGCGCCGGTCGCCGCCGACCTGCAAGGTGCGGACGACGCCGCGAACGCTGAGGGTGAGGCGAAGGGCGAGCCCGCCGCCGAGGGCGAGCCGGCGACGGACGAGGCCGCGGCGCCCGAGGGCACCGACGAGGCCGAGGGCGCAAACAGCGAGGCGGGGACTGAGAAAAAGCCCACTGTGCGCCAGCGCCCCACCGTGAAGAAGCCGCCGGTGAAGCGACCGGGGGTCACGACCGACTTCGACGCGATCTACGGCGGCGGCAAGAAGAGGTAAGCCCGCTCGCCCGACTCTAGCCGGCATATCCGCCGCTCGCAGCCGGGGGGCGGTGAGAGACGCAGGTTAGCCGCGCCTCAGCGGCAGGGTGAGGCAGCGGGGACCGCCTCGGCCGCGCACGAGCTCGTGTCCGGGCAGCGCGACCACCACCCGGCGCCCCGGCGAGCGGACGTAGAGCATCGCGTTGGCCACGAAGCGGTCGACGTCGACGATCTCGTAGCCGCGCTTGTTGAGCTCGCGCAGGGTGCGCTCGTTGCGGCCGTAGCTGATGATCACGCCGGGAGCGACGGCGAAGGCGTTCGCGCCGTCGGACCACTGCTCTCGCGCCTGGGCCGTCGGGTCGTCGCCGCCGCAGAAGATGGGCTCGAGCTCGACGCCCACACCGGCCAGGGCGTCCAGCAGGTGGTCGCCCACGACGCGGTGTCCGTCGGGAAGAAACGCGTGGACGCGCACGCCAAGCGCCTCGGGGGCGGTGAGCAGCGGCGGGTAGATGAGGCACTGGCCGGCGTCGATGCGCGTGAAGAGGGTGTCGATGTGCATCGCGGCGCGGCGGCGCGGCAGCTCGCAGGCGAGGACGCGGGTGATGCCGCGGGCGTGGAGGCGCGGGGCGAGGCGCTCGACGGCGGCCAGGGTGGTGCGCAGGCCCACGCCGATGAGGACCACGTCGGGGGCGAGGACCTGGATGTCGCCGCCCTCGACGCTCGCGGGGGCGGCGCCGGGGGCGCGGATGGGGCCGTCCTCGGCGATGTCGACGCGCGGGATGTCGCGCAGCAGCGGGTGGTGGCGGACGGCGGCGCGCATGAGCAGCATGTCGCGGCGGCGGCCAGGCTCTGCGCCGTAGGTCAGCACGATGGCGTCGCCCACGGCTGCGGCGAGGTCGCGGGCGAAGAGCGTGTTGGGGGCAGGCCAGCGCAGCAGCTGGGCGCCCGTCTCGGGGTCGCGGCCGCTGATCAGGGCGTCAGCGAGGGCCGGCGCGTCAAGGGCGTCGAAGGCAGCGCGCGACTTGCGGGCCTCCTTGGCGGGCTGGCCGTAGAGCTCGGCCTCGAGGCGCACGACGCCCGTGATCGCCTCCGTGCGGGCGGTGGCGTCGGCGAGGGCGCCGGCCAGCAGCCCGCGGAAGTCCATGTGGCCGCGCTCGCCCGTGACCGCACGGAGGACCCGCACCAACCCCGCGTGCTCGGCTTGGAGCTCGCTGGTGACCACGAGATCGTCGAAGAGGAGGTAGTCGGGGTTCTCGACCGGGCGGCCGTCGGCACCGGGGCGGTAACGCTCCAGATTCTCGGGCAACATCTGGTCGAATTCGCGTCCCGGCGTGCTGGTGACCACCAGCTCAAGGGGGCCAACTTCGCTCTGGACTTGGACGGCGAGGGTCATCGCTCAGTCGCCGAGGAAGGGACCCAGGGACAGCGGCAGCGTCATGGGCACCTCGATGGGCGGTCCCTCGACGTGGTGCAGGCGGCGGTAGACCTCGGAGACGGCGATGACGCGCATGACGTAGCGGCGCGCCTGATCGTAGGGGATGGTCTCGACGAAGGCGTCGGTGGCGAGGTGCGAGCGCTTCTCGAGCCACGAGCGGGTGGCGCCGCGGCCGGCGTTGTAGCCCGCAAGCGCCAGCACGGCGTTGCCCTGGAAGTGGCGCAGCAGCTCGCCGAGGAGGCTGGCCCCGATGGCGAGGTTGGTCTCGGGGTCGCGGAGGGCGCGGTTGGTCACGGCCATCCCGAGCAGCTTCTGGGCGATGACCCGCGCGGTCGTCGGCATGAGCTGGGTCAGCCCGATGGCGCCCGAGCGGCTGACGGCCTTGGGGTTGTAGCGCGACTCGATGTGGACGAGGCCGGCCAGCAGCGAGGGCGGGACGCCGTTCTCCTTGGCGAGCTTCGCGATGAGATCGCCGTGCTCGAAGGGATAGGCGGCGGCGTAGGTCTCGATGTCGTCGGCGTCGACGGCCTCGGCGAGGACGCCGTTTCGGCGCAGCACGCGGCTGGCGCGGTCGACGTCGCCCAGGTCGCGATGGACGGACGCGAGCAACGCGCGGCCGCTGCCGGGGAGCTGGCCGGCGGCCAGCAGCGACTCCAGCTCGTCGGCGGCGGCCTTGGGGTCGCCCAGCCGAACGTAGGCCACCGCGAGGTCCAAGATGGGCCGGCGGACGACCTTCAGCTCCGCGAGCGGACGCGGCGGGTCGAGGCCGGTCAGGCCGTTGGCGGCGAGGCGATCGCTGTGCTCGACGTACTGAAACGCGGTGAGCGGCATGTCGGGGCGGGCGAGCAGGTCGGCGCGGCGCCGGGCCGCCAAGGTCGCGTACCAGCCGAGCGGGAAGTGCATCGCCAGGTGGGTGTAGAGGTGGACGGCTTCCTCGAGGCGGCCCTGGGCTTCCGTGGCGCGGGCCTGCCAGTAGCCGGCGCGCTCGGCCCAGGTGACGCCGTTGCCGTCGCGGTCGCCGCCGTAGCGCTCGACGAGGCGGGCGAGGTGCTTGGCCGAGTCCGCGTGGGCGCCCCGCAGCTCGTCGCCGAAGCCGAGCCGCCACAGCGCGTCACGCTGGGCCCAGCCACGGTGCTTGGAGCGCGCCGCCCGGCGGTAGAGCGCGGCCGCGTCGGCCGGCAAGCCGCGCAGCTCCAGCAGGCCGCCAGCCTCGACCAGAGCCTCGGTCGCCAGGACGTGGTCGGGCCAGCGGCGCGCGATCTCCTCGTACTTCTCAGCCGCCTCGATGTCGCGGTCCAGGCCGCGCAGGCCGCGCGCCAGCCCGAACAGCGCCCAGGGGTGCGCCTTGGTCTTGGCGAGCTTGGCGGTCAGGGTCTCGAGCCGCGAGACCGCGTCGACCTCCGTCGCGTCGGAGAGCGTGTCCAGGACCGCCTTGCCCCACAAGATGATGCGGCGGTCGGTGCTGCCCTTGGTGCGCAGCGCGCTGAGCTGCCGCGCCACGCTCGAGGCTTGGCTGGCGCTGGCGTTGAACACCATCCGCGCGACCTGCTCGCGGAGCGGCTGCTCGATTCCCAGCTCGGCGGCGGCCGCGACGGCGCGGTTCGCTTGGTCTTCGCTCTGCGCGTCCCACCAGAAGGCCCGCAAGACGCGGCCGGCGGCCTCCATGTCGCCCGCGTCTTTCCAGAGCGACGCGGTGATCTTCGTCAGCTGCAGCTTGGTCCAGGGGCTCAGCGGCTGGGTCAGCACGGCCTCGAAGGCGCGGGCGCCGCGGGCGGGCTGGCCAGCGCGGCGCACGAACTCTGCGGCGCGGCGGCAGGCGGGCAGATGGCGGGTCGTCCCGGGCGTGGTGCCGAGCAGCAGGTCGGCGGCCTCCAGCAGCTTTCCAGCGGCCACGGCGTCGTCGGCGAGGACCGTCCGCAGGGGATCGACCAGGGTCGAGTCGCCGCCGAGCAGCGCGTCAGCCTTGGCTCGCGCCGCGGTGTGTTGGCCGGCGCGGTGGAGCAGCGCCGCGCTCAACCAGCGGGCCAACGTCGCGGTGTGCTGGTCCTCGAAGACACCGTCGCTGGCGAGGGATTTGTCGAGTTCGGCCGAGATCGCGGCCCAGTCTGCCTGCCCTCGAAGCGCACGCCACGCGCGCTGAAGCAGCGGGGTCGCCTGGCCCACGGGCGTGAGGTCGTAGGTCAGCGTGGCGGCCGACGGGTGCGGCCCGTCCAGAGCGGCCGTCTCCGCCTGCGCGGGCAGGGCCGGCAGGGTGGCGGCGAGTGCGAAAAGCCACACTGCGATCTGGGTCATCGGGCGCTTCATCGTCGCGCGAGGGTAGTGGCGGGGGGGC
Source organism: Myxococcota bacterium (assembly GCA_041389525.1). Lineage (GTDB taxonomy): Bacteria > Myxococcota_A > UBA9042 > PHBI01 > JACKFB01 > JACKFB01. The sequence continues at coordinate 54,057 of JAWKRR010000016.1, forward strand.
GAATTGACAAGGATGATGCGCTCTTAGCTGGGGACCGCGGGGTCCAGACTGGCTCGCAGGATCGCGTTGACGCGCGTGGCGCCGGACTCGGGCAGCTCGAAGCGATCGAGGCGCCACGCTCGGGAGGTGACCTCATCGGGCGCGCCGTGGCCCATCATGACCAAAATCCGCCCCTCGGGGCCGACCAGGGGTTCGGCGAGCTGCGCCCACTGCTCCGGCGCGAAGGTCGCCCGGCTCATCGCGGCGGCAGGCCCCGTGCCGCTCAGCGCGTCGAGGCGCGCCTGCTGCACGGTGACGCCGGCGAGCCCGAAGCGCGCGCGGGCGTCCTGCAGCCAGGCGACCTTCTTGCCGTTCGGTTCGACGAGGCGCAGCTCGAGATCAGGCCTGGCGATCGCGAGGGGTAGCGCCGGAAAGCCCGACCCCGAGCCGATATCCCACCACGCCGAGCCCAGCGCCTGGACCTCAGGCCGGTCGAGCAGGCGCAGCACGGCGAGGCTGTCGAGGACGTGGCGCTCGACGGCCTCCAGCGCGGTGGTCGGCGCGACCAGGTTGATGCGCCGGTTCCAGTGGAGCAGCGCGTCGATGAGCTGGGCGAGGCGCTCGGGCGCGTCGGGGCCGAGCGGGACGCCGAGGGCTTCGGCGCCGCGCGCGATGGCGGTCTGGACGGGGGTCGCGCTCACGCGGGTGTCACGGGGTCTCTGCCGGGGCCGGCGCCTCGGCGGGCGGGGCTGGAGCCGGGGCGGCGTCGGGGGCCGGTGCGGGCGCAGGGGCGGGCGCGGCGTCAGGCGCGGCGTCGGCCCGCGCCGGATCCTCAGGCGCGGGCTGGCCATCCGGGGCCACAGCACCCCCGTCGACCTCCCCGGGGGCGCCCTCGGGGGCGAGCACGCCGTGCTGCGCCTTCTGGACCTCGAGCGCCTGCCGCTCGGCCGCGTCGAACTGCTCGGTGAGGCTCGCCCTCGCCTCGTCGTTCTCAGCCCGAGCCAGGGCCTCGCTCCGCACCTGCGCCGCCTCGTCCTTGCGGCCGGTCGCCACCAGCACCACCGTCAGCAACACCGGCGCCAGCCCGTCCGAGGGCTCCTCCTTGACCGCCTCGCGCAGCAGCGACTCACCCTCGGCGAAGAAGCCCTGCTCCAGCAGGTGCTGCGCCAGGCTCGACCGCTTGCCCAGGGCCGTGACCGCCGCCGCCCGCGCGCTCGCCTCGCCGCGCTTGGCCCGGATCGCCACCAGATAGCGCAAGACCAGGGCCTCCGCGTCGTCGGGTCGCGCGATCAGCACGCTGGCGACGGCCTTCTCGGCCGCGTCGAAGCGCCCTGAGTCCAGCTCGAGCTGGGCCAGCAGCAGCGGCGCCTGTCGGTCGTCCGGCACCAGCTTCACCTGCTCCTCCAAGAGCGCCCTCGCCCGCGCCACGTCGCCAAGCTCCTTGTGCAGCTGGGCCAACTGCGGCCGCAGGTGCTGGGTCTTCGGGTCCAGCTCCAGCGCGCGGTCCAAGGTCTTGGCCGCCTCGCTGAGCCGCCCCTCATTCGCCTGCATCGCGCCGAGCGCCTCCAGCAGCTCCGGCCCCGGCACCGCGCCGTCGACGGCCTCCTGGAGCTTCTCGATGGCCTCCGCAGTGCGCCCAGACGCCGACAGAAACTGTGCCAGCACCAGCCACGCCTGCGGGTCGGCCGCGTTGACCTTGGTCTCCTCGAGCAGCAGGCTCTCCGCCTTGTCCATGTCGTCACCGATGGCGGCGAGCTGCGCCTCGATGATGCGGACGCCGCGCGCCTTCTCGTCTTGCGCCCGCGCGTCGGCGACGTGCTTCTTGATCTGCTCCATCACGGCGGGGCGCTGGTCCTCGGGCGTGACCTCGAGGCGCTCCAGGGCAAGCTGCGCCATCAGGACGTGTGCGTCGACCAGGGTCGGGTCGGCCTCCGCCGCCTTCGTGAGGTACTGATGGGCCTTGAAGGGCTGGTCGGCACCCAGCGCCGCCGTCGCGAGCGTGAACCAGGTGCGCCCGTCGGAGCGCTTGGCCGCCGCGCTCTCCATCGCGGTCAGGCCCATCTCGCCGAGTCCGGAGGCGAGCTGGACCTGGCCGGTGACGAAGGCGATGGCGACGTCTTCGGGGGCGAGGGCGCGGGCCTGCTGGCTGGCCTTGGCCGCGAGGTCGAGCTCGCCCGCGTCCACCGCGCCGAGCGCCTTGTGAGCGAGGAAGTTCGCCAGCACGGCGGCGGGGCTGAGGGTGCGCACCGCGGCGCTGTCGAAGGGCTGACCATCCGGCGCCAGCCACGCGCCCTCGCCCACCCGCACGAGATAGCGCCGCAGCCCGAGATCGGTCGCTGCCCCCTTCCCGCTGTCGTCGACGCCGTAGCTCAGCGGGCCCAGATCTCGGGCCGCGAGCATCGCATGAGCCAAAATCGCCAGCTCGAGGTTGCTGGTTTGGGGGGCTGGCTTGCCATCGAGCGCGGGGGCCAGGTCGGCGGCGCTGCGGGGGGCGGAGGCGTAGTCGCCTTCGGGGCGCGGTGCCAGCGTGCCCTTGGTGCGCGCGTCGGCGACGGCGGCGACCAGGGCCTCCGGGTTGGCGGCGAGCCGCTCGGCGACCAGCCGGACGGCGCCGGTGGGCTCGTCGGGGGTCAGGCGCAGCTCGGCGGGGACCTGGACGAGCGGGTCGGCGGCCTCGCGGGCGGCGGTGATCGCGGCGCTGGGCCCGTCCGCGGGAGCGGGGTCGGGGCTGGACTGAAGGAGCAGCCACGCGCCCACGGCCACGGCGGCCACGACGGTCACCGCGACCAGGGCCAGCAGCGGCCCCTTCGAGCCGGCGGCCTTCTTCGCGTCGTCGTGGTGCTCGACGAGCCCCGAGGCCCGCATGCACGTGGGGCAGCGCGCGGCCTCGCCGGGGTCCAGGGTGAACTCGGTGTTGCAGCTCGAGCAGAGATAGCGGCGCGGTTCAGCCATGGCTGAGGGCTCCCAGGGCCGTGCGGAGGCGGGCCGGGTGGTTGGTGATGATGGCATCGACGCCGAGGGCAGCAAGGCTCCGGGCGCGCGCTGGGTCGTCGACGGTCCACACCCGAAAGCGGCGATCGCGGTCGGGGGCGGCGTAGGCGGCGAGGTGCTCGGGGCTGACGAGCTCCTCGGGCGGGTGGAGGTCCAGGGGGCCAGAGGGCGCGAGGTAGTCGAGGAAGCGCAGGGCGGCGAGGGTCTCGTAGAGGAAGGCGTGGCGCCAGGGGATGGCGGCGGCCTGGGCGGCGCGGAGGACGCGCGGGTCGAAGCTGGAGACGATGAGCTGCAGCGCGGGGTCGGCGGTCAGTGGCGCGAGCAGGGGCGCGCAGGCCGCCACGAGGGCGGCGGCGGCGCGGGTGGGCTTGAGCTCGATGTTGATGACCGCACCAGGGATGCGAGCGGTCAGCGGGGCGGTCGCGTCGAGGAGCTCGGCCAGCGTGGGGATGGGTTCGCCGCGCACGGTGAGCGCGCGGACCTCGGCGAGGGTGCGGGCCTCGATGGTGCCCGGGCGCTCGCAGAGGCGGAGGGTGTCGTCGTCGTGAAAGACCACCGGGACGCCGTCGCGGGTCAGGCGGACGTCGCACTCGAAGCCGTCGGCGGGTGCGGGCCCCTCGAGCGCGGCGAGCATGGCGCGGAGGGTGTTCTCGGGGTGCTCGGCGCTGGCACCGCGGTGCGCGACGATGGCTGGGCGGCGGTGGCTCAACGGGATCGGCGGGGCCGCGTCAATGACGGGGCGACTGCGGTGCGCGGAGGGCCAGCAGGTCGGTCTGCAGCAGCACGAAGACCACCTGCATCAGGGTGAGGGACTCCTCCTCGGTGCGGCCATAGCGCTCGAGCGCGTCGCCTAGGGTCAGGTGGTCTTCGAGGTAGGTGTAGAAGCGCAACTCTTTGGAATTGAATCGCAAATTGTTGTGCGTGATGTGCGGGTTGTGCTGCAGCCCGATCTCTTGGGCGAGGTGGTCGGCGAAGGTCTCGCGGAGGGTCGGCAGGTCGTACTGCGTCCGGACGCCGACGGTGATGAGCTGCACCGTGTCGTGCCCCATCCACACCATGTCTTCGGGCGGATGATGCCCCTCGAAGAACTGATACCAACCGCGGCGCCATCGAAACATCTCCAGGAATTTCTGCCGGAATTGCAGTTCGAGCACGCGGAACAGGTCATGGGGCTTGAGTGTTCCCAGCCGGACCAACGCGTCGCCGAGGCGGCCGCCGTGCTCGGTGATCGACTCCAGCGCGCGGTCCAGCTCGGCCTCGGTGATGATGCCCCGCTCGAGCATGAAGCCGCCCAAGAGCTCGTGTTTGAGGTTGGACGTGATGTGCACGGGCACGCCGTTCTGGAAGTAGATCTCCTTGAGGACGCTGCCCTGGGTGATCTTCAGCTTACCGGCGACGCGGGACAGCGACAGCCGGTAGAGCAGGCGCGGCGTCATCATGTGGCTGAGCGGGCCTTCGTAGATCGCGGCCTCGGACTCCTCGAGGAAGAGCTCGGGCTCGATCTGGCGGACCGCCAGCATGTCGGCGACGGGGACCCAGTCGCGGTCGTCGATACTCAGCAATTCGCGAGGACTTACCGAGCGATTCTTGAGGAGGCTGACGAGGTTGGAGAAGGTCACGGGGCCGAAGATGGAGCCGTCGCGGTGGGCGAGGCGGAAGAGCGCGCTGGTGAGGTGGGCGTGGTCGAGCTGGGACGCGGGCTCGTAGGGGGCGGCCGGGCCGGGGAGGTGGGGGTCGGCGTCGAGGCCGGGGTCGGGCGGGAGCGCGCCGGGGGCCGGCTCGCGCACGGCGTCGTCGGGCAGCGGCGGCGGCGCGGGGCGTGAACCGGCGGGGCCGAGGTCGCTGACGTGGACGGTGGCCTCGATCTCCACGGCGGCGTCCGGACCCGCGGCGGCGCCGTCGGATGCCTCGGACTCGTCGGCGTCGTCGGCGCCGAAGTCGGGGACGGGGGTCTGCTCGGCGAACTCGCCGGAGGCCTCACCGCGTAGGATTTCACTGGCGAATCGGGCGACGCGGCGGTTGGAGATGCGGAGGCGGTTCTCGAAGAGGTAGTCGAGGATGGCCTCTTGGAAGTCGGTCGCGGTCTCGTAGCGGTCGCGCGGGTCGCGTGCCAGGGCGCGGCGCAGCATCTTCTGGATGCCGGGGGGGATGTAGCTGTGCTTGCGGAGCTTCGCGTCGATCTTGACGTCGCGGATGTTGATGAGGGTCTCGAGATCGTCTTTGCCCAAAAAGAGGCGTTTGAGCGTGAGGGTCTCGAAGAGGATGATCCCGAGGGCGAAGATGTCGGAGCGGTTGTCGATCTCGGCGCCGACGACCTGCTCGGGCGACATGTAGCCGAGCTTGCCCTTCATGACGCCGTCGTCGGTGCCGCGGGGTCGTTCGCCGCTCGCCCGCTCGAGGTCGGCGCGGGCTACGCCGAAGTCCATGACCTTGACGTCGCCCTGGACGCTGATGAGCACGTTGGAGGGCGACACGTCGCGGTGGATGATGCGGAGCGGGCGGCCCTTGGTGTCGGTGGCGGAGTGCGCGTAGGCGAGGCCCTTGCAGATCTCCGAGACCACGAACATCGCGATCTCGGCCGGGATGCGCTTTCGCTGGCGCGTGCACTCGGTGAGGATCGCCAGCAGGTCGGCGCCTTCGACGTACTCCATCGCGATGTAGTACTGGCCGTCGATCTCGCCCAGCTCGAAGATCTGCACGATGTTCGCGTGCTGGAGCACCGAGCTGACCTTCGCCTCCGCGATGAGCATGAGGATGAAGGCGCGGTTCTGCGCGTAGGCCGGCAGGATGGTCTTGACGACCTGGATCTTCTCGAAGCCGTCCGGGCCGGCGACGCGGGCCTTGTAAATCTCAGCCATGCCGCCGACGCCGATCTTCTCGAGCAGCTCGTATTTCCCGAATGGCGTGCCTGGCTCGGCCATGGGGTCGCTACTTGACGCGGTCGACGGTCTCGACGAGTCGCAGCGCAACCTCACATGCTCGCTCGTCCTCATTGGAGGCGCGGGCGGCGGTCTCCTGGAGCTGCTTGCACTCGTCCGACCCAGCGCCGGCGGCCGCGCAACCGCGCTCAGCGATGGCATCGCAGGGGGCTGAGCACGCGCTGACGGCGAACGCCAGCAGGAACCCAGTGATGCGGAGGACGTGTCTCATCGGCGATTCCCCCGGGGGCGGCAGGCGATTTGATGCGCGGCCGACTCGTTCGTGAGAGGACCGGGATCTAGCATTTGAGGGGAGGCCGGGCAACACCCTGGGGCGGCGGCGCGTGACGGGGCGGGGTGCGGGCGCGGGGCTCAGGAGTTCGCGTCGGCGATCAGCACGGTGATGTTGTCGATGCCGCCGTACTCGAGGGCGCGGCTGACGAGGGCCTCTGCGGCGCGCTCGGGGCCGGGGACCTCGGTCAGGATCTCGCGGATCTCGGCGTCCTCGACGAGGTCGGTCAGGCCGTCACTGCAGAGCATGTAGCGGTCACCGGCCTTCGCGGTGCGGTAGCCGGTGTCGACGATGACCTCTTCTTGGAGGCCGAGGGCGCGGACGATGACGTTCTTGTAGGGGAAGCGTGGGAGGTCCTCGATGCGCAGGACGTTCATCCGGATGAACTCGTTGGCGAGCGAGTGGTCCTGGGTGAGCTGCTCGAGGCTGCCGCGGCGCAGGCGGTAGGCGCGGCTGTCACCGACGTGGGCGACGTAGACACGCTTCTTGGCGAACGCGAGGCCGACGATGGTGGTGCCCATGTCGGCCAGCGCCTCGTCCTGGGACGCGTGCTTGAAGATCTCCGCGTTGCCGAACTCGAACGCCGTGCGCAGGCGGTACTCGTCGAAGCTGACGACGTCCTGGACGCCGCCTTCGGCCTTGAGCGCCTTGTACTCGGCGCGCAGGGCCTTGGAGCGGGCGCGGTCGGTGTAGAAGGCCTCGATCGACTGAACCGAGACGCGGCTCGCGACCTCGCCCGAGGCGTGACCGCCCATGCCGTCAGCGACGACGTAGACGCCGTGGTCGGGCAGGACGAGGCTGTCGTCTTCGTTGTGGCCGCGGACACGGCCGACGTCGGAGACCACGAAGGCGTCGTAGGTCATGGCAACCTGTGGGGCGAATCGAGGATCGGTCCCTTGGAGCGTCCGCGAGCCGAGCGCTGGAGTTCGATCTCGCTGAAGAGGGTGGCCGGGGCGATGGTGCTGACAGGGACCATGCCCGACTCCGCGCCGCAGTATCCGTTGAAGACCCCCGGCGTGTCACCCGCCGCCGCGATTTTCCCAAGCGCGGTCAGCGGAGTGCCGACGATCTCGACCCCGCGTACGAGGGATTCTGCGCCGGTCTTGGCGTCGACCTTGTAGACCATGCGCGCGCCGCCCTTGAAGGCCTGGTAGCCGTAGGACGACGTGTTGGTGGAGCCGCCGGTGATGTCGCGGATGATGAGCGCGTAGGGTTTGCCCTGCCGGCGGGCCTCGTCGAGCAGCATCTTCCGCAGCCGCTTCTCGCTGACGGTCTTGCTCGCTTGGACGATGAGGTTGCCCATGCGCGAGACCGGGGTCATCGAGCCCTGGGCGCGGCCGTGGCCGTTGGAGCGGTCGAAGCCGGCGACCGGCCGGCGGCCCATGAGGAAGCCCTCCAGGACGCCGTCGCGGACCAGGGTGACCGACTGGGCTGGGACGCCCTCGTCGTCGAATCGGTAGGCGCCGTTGAGGTAGATGCTGCCCTGGGTGACGCGGGTGGGGTCGTCCAGCACGGACAGGAATGACGGCATGATCTGCTGGCCGAGGTGATCGGCGAAGGTCTGGCCTTCCTCGGCGCTGTCTTGACGGTGGCCCTCGAGGCGGTGGCCCAGCACCTCGTGGAAGAAGACGCCTGTAGCCGCCGGCTCGAGGATCGCGGGGCCGGTGTATGGCTCGAGCTCGGGGGCGACGCGGAGGGCCTCGAGATCGGCGAGCATGCGACGCACGGCGGTGTCGAGCGTGGCGTCGGTCGGGAGCTGATCCTGGGTGCGGCCGTAGAGGTCCACCGACTGATCGAGGAGCATCCCGTCGTCGGTGCGCACCCACGCCTGCACGTGGATCTCATAGAGCGGCTCGACCGTGCGGAGGCGGATGCCCTCGTTGGTGACCAGCCAGCGGGTCTCCACGCGCGCCTGGAAGTGGACCTGGCTGTCGAAGATGCCCGGCGCCGCGCCCACGAGCGCGCCCAAGGTGCGGACGGTCTCGCGCCAGCGCGCGGCGTCGACGCTGAGCGTCAGCAGCGGCGCGATCTCCTGAACGGGCTCGGCGGCGGAGTTGCTGGGGCGCTTCTTCTTCTTCTCGGGGGTGAAGACGCGCTGCCCCTTCAGCTTCATATAGCTCGACAGCGCCTGCTTATATCGGAGGTCGGTGAGCAGCCAGAGCGTGTGGCGCAAGCCCGAGGCGTCGCCATCGATCGGCACCGAGGTCGACGGCTCGTAGTCGTCCTCGTACGGCCACTCCGCCATGTCGTCTTCAGAGCTGTCGAATGCGTAGTCGCCAACCCGCACGTCCACCCAGGCGTCCCGTGAGTGGTTCTGCCGGTCCTCATACACGGCCCCCATCCGGCCGCCGATGACGACGGACTCCGCGTCCTCGACCCGGTAGGCCGCGTAGTACGGCGACTCGTAGCCGGGCAGGGCGAGGTCGGTGGTGGTCCGCCCGAGCTCGACCTCCATGGCGGTCAAGATCGGGTCAGCCGCTTCGCTGGCCGTCGACGGTCGATCGGCGGACCTGGCGGGGCCTGAGAGGGCGAGGGTCGCGGCGAAGAGCGCGAGCACCCGAGGGCGGAGGCTGAATGAGCCGCGTCGTATCTGCATCGATCGGCCTCTAGCCCGAGGGTGGAGCCCTGTCAATTTGGCCACCGGCCCCGAATCGGGTGGTGGCGCGCGGGGGGCTTTGGCGCGGGGTCTGACTTTTTTGTCATGTGGGAAATCTATTTCGACGTCTGAAATTTTGCGCCAACGAGCGAGCTTCTGTGCTCGTAATTCATTCCGTGTGGGCTAGTAGTTCGCGCTTGACCTCCGTCCCGCCGAGCGGACTGTTTCACGTGAAACACTTTCGATGTTCTTGACAGCGATCTCGCCAAACCGCATCAATCGCTCTCACGGAACTCTAACTTGCAAGCTCCCGGAGAACGCATGACCTGCATCGTGGCGATCGCCAATCAGAAGGGTGGCGTGGGCAAGACCACGACCGCCGTGAACCTCGCGGCGTCCCTCGCTGTGGCCGAGCGGCGCGTGCTGCTCGTGGACCTCGATCCCCAGGGCAACGCCACATCGGCGTTCGGCATCGAGAGGCGCCCCGATCAGCCGCACGCCTATCACCTGCTGGTCGACGAGGTGGCGCTCGACGACACCCTGGTCACCACGGACATCCCGGGCCTCGACCTCATCCCCACCACGACGGACCTGGTCGGGGCCGAGCTGGAGCTCGTCAACGCCGTAGCTCGCGAGACCCGGCTGCGCTCCGCGCTGGAAGCCACGCGCGGCCGCTGGGACGACGTCATCATCGACTGCCCGCCGTCCCTGGGGCTGCTGACGCTCAACGCGCTGACGGCGTGTGACCGCGTGCTGATCCCGCTACAATGCGAGTACTACGCGCTCGAAGGCATGAGCCACCTGCTGTCGACCCTGGACCTGGTCCGTGCGCGCCTCAACCGCTCGCTCACCATCGAGGGCATCCTGTTGACCATGTACGACCGCAGAAATCGGCTCAGCTACCAGATCGAGAAGGAAGTGACCGAGTACTTCGGGCCACAGGTCTTCGAGACCCGAATCCCGCGCAACGTCCGCCTCAGCGAGAGCCCTTCCTTCGGGAAGCCAGCGATTCTCTACGACGTGGCTGCCCCCGGGACCCTCGCGTACCTCGAGCTGGCCGCGGAGCTCGTCACGCGCCGTGGCCGCGAGCAAGCGCCAGCAGCGACTGAGCACCCGGCCATCAAGGCGGTGGGCTGATGGCCGCGCCACGCCAGTCCCTCGGCCGCGGCCTGGGCGCCCTGCTCGCGCCACCGCGCTACGCCAACGTCTCCGACGAGTACTTCTTCTGCCCCATCGCCGACATCGCCGCGGACCCGTTGCAGCCGCGCCAGACCTTCGACGCCGCGGCGCTGGAAGACCTGGTCCAGAGCGTGCGCGAGAAGGGTGTCCTGCAGCCCCTCATCGTCAGAAAGGTCGGCGCTGGCTACGTCGTCATCGCCGGCGAGCGACGCCTGCGGGCCGCGACGGCCGCCGGTCTCGAGGAGGTCCCCGTCCTGGTGAAGGACGTGGCGAGCCAGGAGGCCCTCGAGCTGGCGCTCATCGAGAACATCCAGCGCGAGGATCTCAACCCGATCGAAGAGGCCCTCGCCTACCGCCGCCTGCTCGAGCGGCCCGGCATGACCCAGGAGACGCTGTCGCACCGAGTCGGCAAGAGCCGCTCGGCCATCGCGAACGCGCTGCGCCTGCTCGGGCTGGAGACGGAACTGCAGGCGCAGGTGCTGGATGGCCGCCTCAGCGCCGGCCACGCACGCGCCCTGCTGGCCATCGAGGACACCGAACACCGAGCGGAGCTGGCCGCGCGGGTGAGCCGAGACGGCCTCAGCGTGCGGGACCTCGAGCGCGAGGCGAAGCAGACCCGCAAGCCCAAGGCCAAGCGCGCGGTCGCCGCCGCGGACGGGCCGCTGAAGCCGTACTGCGACGCCATCGCGCGGGAGATCACCGAGCTCCTCGGCGCCCCAGCCTCCGTCCGCATCCGTGGGCGCAAGGGCAAGCTGGTCATCGCGTTTCAAGGCGTGGACGAGCTGCGACGCCTGCGCGACCTGATCGCCGCGGAGTAGGCGTTGTCGACCGCGGAACACTCGACGCGGCGCCGAATCGGCACCCGCATCGCAGGCGTCGCCGCGGTGCTGGTGGCCGCGGTGCTCATCGCAGAGCTTCCCCAGTCGCTGTACTGCAACCTCCTCTACATCGAGATCATCGAGCTGGGGCCGTCGTTCGCGCTCCAAGCCGCCGTGTCGGCGAAGACCCTCGCGGTCTTCGCGCTCGGTTGGCTGCTGCTCTTCATCGGCGCCTTTCTGCTCGGCGCGCGCCCGGGGCCAGGCCAGCCCCTGCACCGGCGGCTCGCGCTGGTCATTCCCCTGCTCTGCCTGCTCCCTGCCGGGCTCGTGGGCGTGAGGCTGTGGAGCGAGCCCGCGCCAGGCCCACGCCCCCTCGATTGCCGCGGTCCCGTCCCGCACCGCCTGCCCGGCGCCAGCATCGACGCCGGCCCCAGCCCCTTCGAGCCCGCCTTCTTTGCCCGCTTCAATGGGCTCGGGATGCGCGGCCCTGAGCGCGACCCCTCTCGCCCCATCATCCTGGCCGTGGGCGACTCGTTCATCTACGGGACCGGCGTGGACGACGACTTCACCATCCCCGCACGCCTCGAGCGGCTGATGCCCGAGTTTCAGGTGCTCAACGCAGGCCTCGAGGGCGACAACCTCCCCGGCGCGCTGCAGCGGGCGCTCGGCTGGGTGATGCTGCTCAGCGTCCGCGCGGTGGTGATCGGGATCTACTCCAACGACGGAAACCACGGCTCCGCGACCGCGATCTGCGAGCTACCGCCGTGCTGTCGGCGCAGCGAGCTGCCCTGGGCCGAGATCGACGCGCTGGAGTCCATGGCGCGGTTCGAGGGGACCCAAGACCCGACCTGGCTGCGCGCCGAGATCGAGAAGCGCTGGCGACCGCTGGACGAGTGGCTGGCGCAGCGAAACATCCCGCTGGTCTTCTACGTGTTCCGCGACCCCCCAGCGGAGCTCGACGTCGACTGGCTCACAGCGCGGCGTAGCCAGAGCGTCACCCTCCACGGCGGCTGCACGGGCGAAGCCAACTACTTCGACCAGTCCGCGTCCCACCCGAACCCCACCGGCACCGCGTGCATGGCCGCCGAGATCGCCGCGGCCCTCAAGCCCCTCATCGAGCCCTGAGCCCGCTCGCGTCACGGCGAGCCGCGTGGACAGTGGGGGGGCGATGGGCCATCGTCTGGACTTGATCCCCACCGGCGAGTCGAGGGCGCGCGCTTGAACCCGGACCGACGCAGGCTGCCCCTCCGAATCGCAGGCGTCGCGGCAGCGCTCGTCGCGGCCGGCCTCGCGGCTGAACTGCCGACCACGGTCTACTGCAATCTGCGCTACCTCCGCAGCATCGAGGTGGACGGGGGCGTCGTGCTGCGCTCGGTACTCGCGCCCACCGCGCTCCTCCAGTTCGCAGCGGGCTGGCTGCTGCTCTTCGTCTCCGCCTTCCTGCTGGGCGCGCGACCCTCCGCGAGCGCGCGACCGCGCTGGCCGAGCTCTCCGTGGTCCTCCGCTGCTGATGCTGCTGCCTCTTGGCGCCTTCGGGCTGAACTCATGTCGGCGCCCCACCGACCCCCCGCGCGCTGGATTGCAGCGCGGGGCTGCCCGCGGATGCAGGCCCACGCGACCATCGAGGCGTCGCCCCAGGGCGCCGAGCCGGCCTACACCGCCCACATCAACGCCCTGGGCCTCCGCGGCCCCGAGCGCGACCCCGCGCGGCCGGCGATCCTGATTGGTCGGGGACTCTTTCGTTCACGGCTCAGCCGTCGAGGATGACCAGACGATCCTGCGCATTTGGAGCGCGCGCTGCCCAGTATCGGGCGCTGAACGCCGGCATCGAGGGCGACAACCTCGTCGGGGCCCTGGGCGGCGCAGGCCTGGCTGGACCCGGTGCAGCCCGCCGCGCTGGTCATCGGCATCTACACGAACGACGCTGCTGGCCACCGCCCTGTGCGCGCTCCGCCCTGCTGCCGGCGCGAGGTCTCCTGGCACCTCATCGACCGCCTCCGGTCGGCCGCGCAACGACAATCCGCCGGATCCCGCTTCGCTGCGCGGCGGTGTGCAGGAGTGGGGCGCCCTCGCCGAGCGCTGCGCGCGCGAGATATCCCGTGGTCTTCTACGTGTTCCGGCGGCTGCCCCGCGACTTGGACCTGGGCTGGTTCATGCACCCGGGCGCGGTCCGCGACCTGATGGGCGGCTGCGTCGACGACGCCCACTACTTCGATCCCAGAGGCTCGCGCACCCGAACCCGGCTGGCACCGCGTGTATGGCGGGTGAGATCGCCCTGCGCTGCGGCCCTGCTGGCCCGCTGAGGCCGGATCGACGGTCACCGCGGTCAGGCGAAGGCGACGCCCGCCAGGAACGCGAGCAAGCCCAAGCGCCCGCGCCCAGCCAGCGCCAGCGCGGCCCCCTGGGGGAGCCCAAGCAGTCCACGATGGCGCCGACCCACAGCGCGAAACCAGGATCGCCAGCAGCCCGAAACCGCGTGACGGTCGCGTCTCTCGGGAGAGGGTCGCCGCAGGCCGCCTCCCGCGCGCTCGCCGTCCCAGGCGCCGCACGCCCCTCAGCCGACGCCGCCTCCGCCTCCAGCGCGCCAACAGCGGCGCGAGCGCGGCGTCGACCCGCACCAGCCAGTCGCCGTCGGGGTGCACGAGGCTGCGCGCCGCGAAAGAGCCCCGCGCAGCGCGCTCAGCGTGCTCACCGCGTCCGACAGCCGCCCTGCGCCACCTGCCGCTCATGCAGGCTCCAGGGCCCTCGATAGCCTCCTCGCGCCACCAGGCGACCGGCAGATACCAGGCTCGGCCCCCTCGCGCAGAAACATCGCCGCGCCCGCCTCATCGCCGGCAGCCAGCCGCTCCATGCCGTGGTCCCTCGCGGCCGTCCCGCTGACCACCGTGCGCACCGTCACCGCCGCCAGCTTTCCACGCCCAGCGCAAGCAGCACGGTGGCGACCCGACGCCGGCGCTCCGGGTCGGCACCCCGAACCATCAGGTGAAGTCCCGCCTGCTCGAACGCGAAAAAGGCGCCACGACCATGAAGATCAACGCGTAGGCGAAGGCGTAGCTGAAGGCGTGCAGCAGGTAGCCCGGCGCCACGGCCACTTTCCAGCAGCACCTGCTGGCTGACGTCGAAGACGCTGAGGTCGAGGAAGACGACGACGGTCTCGCCGAGCGCGGGCGAAGGTGTTGTCGACGAAGAGGCCCTTCGGCGCCTGCAGCACATGTTCTCGATGAACAGACGAGCCGCCCACGATGGAAGAGACGCCCAGGGTGAAGAGCCCCGTCAGCATCGGGTTGGACGCCGCGGAGAACATCATCGCGGCCGCGGCGACCACACCGACCTCCATCAGCTTCCAGCGCCATCCCTTTGGCGTGTTCAGGCTGACGTCGCCGTCCCGCATCAGGATCACCAGGACCAGATCGCTCAGCGCGATGACCTGGGCGCAGAGAATCGCCGCAATCCCGAATGCCTGGGGATGAACTCATGGCGGTGAATCGGCTTCGAGACGATCGTGTAGATGGTCTTGCGCTCAAGGCTCTTTGTAGACCAGCAGCGCGTCATCACGATGGCGGTGGCGGCCGAGAAGAGGCCCACCGCGAAGAATCCGAAGTCCACGACCACGCGCGCCCTCGCCGACGACGGCCAGCGCGCTCGAGCGGGATGGACGACGGGATGAAGGCGACCGAGAAGAGCAGCAGCCCCAAGAAGGCCCGATTGCGGACGGCCTCTCGGAAGGTGTTTCGCGCGACCGCCATGGCAGCCAAGGTGCAGCGCGTCAGTCTGCATGATGAGCCCCCGCCTCGCGCACGAAGAGGTCTTCGAGGCTCTCGCGCATCGGTTCGACATGGGTGATGCGCGCACCACCATCCATCAACGCCGCAGCAGCGTCTCCAGGCGGGGCCTCCTCGACGACCCAACGGTGGCCATGGCCGGCGACCTCCGCTCCGAGACCGTCCGTCTGCAGCCGCGTGGGCAGGCTCCGCCGAGGCGTCGGTCCCGACCACCTCCACGCTGCCGCTGTTGGCCGTCAGCAGGTCGCCCAGCGACCCCATTCGCTCGACGCGTCCGCGCACGATGATGGCCACACGGTCGCAGATCGTCTCGATGTCGTGAAGGATGTTGCGACGAGAAAAACACGATTCCCTGCTGTTTCAGCTGCAGGATGATGTCGCGGACCTCTTTGCGGCCCATGGGGTCGAGGCGCTGCATCGGCTCGTCCAGCACGACCAAATCGGGGTCGTTGAGGATGGCCTGGGCGATCCCGATTCGCTGCAGCATGCCCTTGGAGAAGCGGCGCAGCGTTACGCGATCGCGCGCGTGGTCGAGGCCCCACCAAGGTCAGCAGGGCGTCGACGCGCTGCTGGCAGGCCTTCTTCGGCATCCCGTAGAGCTGACCGTAGAAATCGAGGATCTCGGCGCCGGTGAGATAGTCGTAGAAGCCAGGGCTGCTCAGGCAGGTAGCCGATGCGGCGGCGGATGGCGGGGCGCTCCACCGACTCACCGAAGAGCAGCAGCGCGGCCTGAGGTCAGCAGACCGAGGCCCATCGCCATCTTCATCGAGGTGGTCTTGCCGGCGCCGTTGGGCCTAGAAAGCCGAAGATCTCCCCTGATGCACCTGCAGATCCACGCTGCGCACGGCCTGCGCGCGTCCAGCCGCAGGCCTAGCGAACTCCTTCGTCAGCTTCTCGAAGGCGAGCACCGGGGTTATCCCCGCTCGCCGCTGCCGCCTCGCTCACGCTGCCCCTCTGGTTCCGGATGGCGCCGTCCAGCGCCCGACCACCGCGCCCCACGTCGCCGCTGGTCATCGCCCCTGACAGCGGCAACGTCAACGAAGACCGCGCCATCCGCGCCGCGACCGGGTAATCCTCGGCGCGCAACACCGCCGCTGGGCGTAGTAGGGCTGCTCGGCGAACCCGTAGCCGCCGATGGTGGCCTGAATCACCGCTCTCGCCGAAGGCTGCCGACGATCCGTCCCCGGTCCAGGTCCGCGTCAGGCTCACGACGAAGGACTGGGCCGACAAGGCCTCCTGCGCGTAGGCCGCCGGGACGCGCAGCCCCTCGCTGTCCCCGAGCGCGTCGAGGTAATCGGCCAGCACGCGCTGCCGATCGCCTGATGTCCCAAGCCGGCCCATCTGGACCACGCCGATGGCGCGTGGAGGTCCAGAAGGCGGTAGTTGAAACTACCCGCACGAAGCGTCGCCAGCCGCGGTCGGCGTCGCCGCTCATGCCGTCCGTTTCAAGCTCGCGCAGCATGGCCGCCAGGGTGCAGTCGCCGATCGCGATAAGCCCGCCCTCCCCGGTGGTTATCGTCTTGCGCGGATGAAAGGACAGGCAGACGGGGTGTACACCGCTGGCCCAGCGCCGCGCGCCCGCCGGCGTGCGCGTCGCGGTGCCGAGCGCAGGCCGCGTCCTCGCGAGATCCACAGCCCGCCGCTCGCGGCGCGATCGAGGCTCGGCCATGGGCGCCGATGCCGAAAGGGGTGGACCGGCATGGTACCGACGGTGCGCGGCCCGGTGACGGCGCGGACGCTCTCTCCGGTCAACGCGAAGGTGTCGGGCTCGATGTCGGCGAGCACAGCGCGCGCGCCGCAGAGGCTCGACGGCGTTGGCGGTACAGGAACCCAAACGCGGGCACGATGACCTCGTCGCCGGGCCCTGCGCCCAGGAGCCAGCAACGCCAGGTGCAACGCCGCCGTCCCGAGGCTGACGGCCGCGTGCTCGATCTCGAGCGATGCTGCCACCAGCGCCTCAAACTCGGCGACTTGAAGGCCCCTGCGAGGTAGCCCGAGCGCAGGACCGCCGCGACGGCGGCCTCCTCCCTCGGCGCCCAGCACGGGTCGGTGCGAGGGCAAGCTCACTGGCGCCCCCGATACCAGTAGATCGTCCGGAGCAGCCCCTCCTCCAGGTCGATGCAGGGCTCGTAGCCCAGAGCCGAGCGCGCCTTGTCGATGATTCGGCACGCGCAGGCCACGTCCCGGGAAGTTCCACGGGACCGTACTCCAGGCGGCTCGACGACGACGACAGCCGCACGATCTCGCGGGCGGTGGTGGATGGTCACGGTGGAGCGCGGGTTGCCGATGTTGAACGCGCCTGGCCGACCGCGCCCTCTTGGGTGAGCGTCAGCAGGATGCCGTCGACGATGTCGTCGATGTAGCACCACGAGCAGGATCTGCGCGCCGTCGTTGTGGATCGTGAGGTTCTCGCCGCGCAGCGCCCGCGCGATGAAGTGGTGGACAGCACCCGACCCAGCGACCTGGCGTGGGCCGTAGATGTTGAAGGGCCGAATCGACAGCGCGGGCGGCCCGTACACTTGTGGTAGTTGAGCGCCAGGTGCTCGGTCGCCAGCTTGGACACCGCGTAGGTCAGCGCGCCTCGCCGACCGCGCAGGTACCGTCGCGTCGCCCTCGGTGGCGCGGAAGGCGTAGCGGCCGAAGACGCCTCCGAGGTCGAAGTCGATGAATCGCTCGACGATCCTGTCGAATTGGCGGCCTCGAGCGCGTGGTAGGTGCCGAGCAGGCTGACCTTCATGGTCAGCACGGGTTCTTCATCACGGTGTCCACGCCGGCGATCGACGCCATGTAAGATGACGTGGTGACAGCCCTGGGCCGCGGCCAGCAGGGCGGGGGCGTCAGCACGTCGCCCTGGATGAAGGTGAGGCGCGGGTGCTGCTCCAGGCCGGTGCCGCCCATGGCGTTGCGGTGCAGGTTGTCGAAGATGACGACCTCATTCGCCTCGACGAGCCGCAGCGCCAGGTGGTGCCGATGAAGTCCGGCGCCGCCGGTGATGAGCACGCGTTTGCCTTCGATCGTGGGGTCTCCTCAGGAGGCTCGGACGCAGGGGCGAGGGCCGGTTCGATCATCGGGCCTCGGCCTGCGGTCAGGTCAGCCCACGACGTCGGTACGCGCAGGTCGTGTTCGGGTCGGTCAGGACGAGGCGAGTAAGGGCAGGAACGGAAATCGCTCGCGCCAGCGCTTCTCGGTGGATTCAGGCCACTCGGACGCGGCACAGGACTCCGATGCCGCGATGCGCTCGCGCAGGGCGACCTTCTCGCGCTCATTGGCCTCCCAGTAGCGGAGGTACGCGTGAAGAGCGCCGCTCCACGTCGCTCTCCTGCAGGTACAGGCTCGGTGACGAAGTTCGGGTCCAGGCTGGAAGAGCCGGGCAGGGAGGCGGCGATGGAGAAGTAGGGCAGCGCCTTCTTGCGCATCTGGTCGCGCTCGGCGGGCGAGTCGACCTTCCACTCCAGGTAGTAGTTAGACCCGATGTCGAAGTAGAGGCGCCACGTGTCGGGGAAGCGCTCGATACCTTGCTCTGCGTAGTAGTTAGAGCGCTCCAGCGTCTCGTGGAGATGGTGGCCGTACTTGACCGCCTGGCTCGCCCACTCGTAGACGCGCGGGTTGGTCTCATCGAGGGCGAGGATGGTCTCCACGTAGAGGTCCAACCACTTGAAGATGCGGTCGGTGAAGAGGTGGCCGATGAAGTAGAAGTTGGCGCGGATGAAGACCATGTCGGCCACGAAGGCCGGCCGCCCCAGCAGGCGCGCCTCGAGCGCGATGGGCGGCGGCAAGTAGGAGGTCTCCGCGTCTTCCGCCCGCGCGGTCTAGGCGGCGTCGAAGCGCAGGTCGATGCGGCTGGTGCGGGTGAGCCCAGTGTGGCCAGGAGTGCCACGCCGACCAGCAGCAGCAAGGTGATGCAGCGCCGGTTCGAGGCGATTTCCAGGTCAGCCACCTCCGCCAGCCACCTGCACGAACCGGTAGGGCGACGCCAGCACGGCGCCCACGGCCCCGAGCAGGGCTCCGGCGCCCTGGCGCGCGGCGGACTGAGACGGGCCTTGGCGCTTAATCACGATCCCCGGTGTTTATGTCGTATTTGTCGAGCTTGTAGCGCAGCGACCGGAAGCTGATTCGCAGCAGCTTGGCGGCCTCGGTGCGGTTGCCGCCCGTGCGCTCGAGCCCCTGAATCAGCAGCCCGCGCTCGGAGGCTCCGCCAGCAGGCCACTCGAGGTCCATGCCCTCGGGCGGCACGGTCAGGCTCGGCCGCCAGCCCGCCGCAACCGCGTGTCGCCGCTCGCCACCGTGGGCGGCAGGCTGTCCGGCGTCACCGCCCGCGTCGTCTCGAAGGTCACAGCCCGCTCGACGATGTTCTCCAGGCTCGCGGACGTTCCGGGAAGTCATAGGCCAGCAGCAGGCACCGGTCGTCTCGGGCGCGAAGTCCTCGATGGGGCGGTCCATCTCCGGTCGCGAATCGCTTGAGGAAGTGCCGCGCGATCAGCGGGATATCCTCGCGTCGCTCGCGCAGTGGCGGGATCTCAGCCGGATGACGGTGAGGCGGTAGTAGAGATCCTCGCGGAATCGCCCGCCGCGGATCGCCTCCTCGAGGTCCTGGTTCGTCGCCGCGATGGCGGCGCACGTCGATCGCCTCTTCGGAGACCAGAGCCCACCGGCCGAATCCGCCGCTCCTGCAACACCCGCAGCAGCTTCACCTGCAGGTGCATCGGCAGGGCTCACCCACCTCATCGAGGAAGATGGTCCCCTGATTCGCGGCGCTGAACATGCCGACCTTGGCCACGTGCGCGCCGGTGAAGGCGCCCTTCGTGTGCCCGAAAAGAGGCTCGCTCTCCATCGGAGTTTTCAGGGATGGCGCCACGGTTACCGCCACCAGCGGGAAGTCCTGGCGTCGGCGCGACCCGTGGTGAATCGCGCAGGCCACCAGGCTCGCTTTCCCGTCCCGCTCTCGCCCGTGATGAGCACGCTGGTCCGCGTGTCGGCCACGCGCCGCACCAGCGCTTTCGGGCCTGCTGCATCCGCGCCGAACGCCCGACGATGTTGTGGAAGCTGTACTGCTTGTGGACCTGCGCGCGTAGCTGGCGGTTCTCCTCCAGCAAGCGCCGCTGGTTCAGCGCCTTCTCGATGACGACCTTGATCTCGTCGACCTTGAAGGGCTTCTGAACGTCGGTGAAGGCCCCCTTCTTCATCGCGTCGATGGCGGTGTCCGTCGTCGCAAACGCCGTCATCTGTAGGACTTGCGTGTCGGGCGCCCGGTCCTTGACCGCCTCGAGCACCCCAACCCGTCGACCTGCGGCATCATCAAATCGGTGAGCACGAGATCGAAGGCCTCGCCGCACTCGGAGGCCGGTTGATGGCGTCGCGGCCGTTGGACGCTGGAAGCCACCTCGTAGCCCTCCTTGCGCAGGAAGATCGCCGAGGAACTCCCGCAGGCTGCGCTCGTCGTCGACGATGAGGGATTCTAGCCGCGTCGGTCATGCAGAGGTCTCGGGGGTCATGCGGCTCGCGTCGGGACGTGCCGCGGGAGGTCGACGTGGCAGACGGTGCCTGCCCCGGGTTCGCTCGAGCGACACGAAGCCGTCGTTCTCGGTGACGATACGATGTCCCCGCCGTCGCAAGCCCGAGGCCCCGTTCCCGCCTCTTTCGTCGTGAAGAAGGGCTCGAACGTGCTCCCGGATCTGGGCGGGATGCCGGGCCCACTGTCCGAAATGGTCAGGCGATGAAAGCAGCCTCGATCGTCCAGCGGCGCCACGCTGACCCGGAGGTCGCCGCCCTCGGGCATGGCCTGCACCGCGTTCGTGAGGGATGTTCCACATGACCTGCTTGAGGTAGGTGGGGTCGGCGATCACCCGCGCGCCCTCCTCCACCGCCGTTCCACGCGGATGTTCGCCAACTTTTCGTCGTGCTTCAAGACAGCCACTGGCGTCATTGACCATCCGGCTGATATCGGTCGGCACGCGCTCGTGTCGCGGGCGGGCGTAGGTCAAAAAGTCAGTGATCCACTGGTTGAGCGCGTCGACTCGCGGCTGACGATGGCGAGCAGCGTCGCCTCGTCAGCCTCGGCTTGAGCGTGCGCCCGAGCAGGCCGAACCGCGCCCGAGATCGACGCCAGCGGGTTGCGGATCTCGTGGGCGACGACGGCGGCGAGGGCCGGCCCAGGGTCGCGAACTGCTCGGCGCGCTTGACCCGCTCCTCCATCTGCCGCACCCGCGTGATGTCGGCGAAGATCCGGGATGTGCCCGATGTGGCGGTGCCGGGCGTCGAGCAGCGGCGTGATGGTCCACTTGATGTGAGCGAGGCTCGCCGCCGAGCACCTGGCTGGTCAGGCTCCTCGGTCTGGGTCAACAGCTTGTCTTCGTTCTGGAAGATGGCCTTCAGGTCGGTGAAGTAGCGCGTGATGTCTCGGTACAGGACGCTGGGCGCTGTAGCCGGTGATCTCTTCGGCGACGCCGTTGAAGAACGTGATCTGCCGGTTCAGGTTCACCGTGATGAGGCCGGACTGGATCGACGAGACGATGTTCTCGTGGAGCGCCCGCAGATCTTCGAGGCTGACCCGGTTCGCGAGGATCTCGCGGTCGGCGCGGCGCGGTGATCGGCCAGATAGCCCGACAGGAACGATCATGTAGAAGGCGACGAGGTTGACGAGCACGTTGTAGGCGGTCGCGCCGTAATTCGCGGCGAGCTCGAACTCGTCGGCTGGCGAGACGACGACGCCCTGTTGGAGCGCGAGAGCAAGCTCCCAGCGCCGACGGCGCGCATCTCGGAAGGCCGAGCGTGACCAGCAGCGGGGCGCTGATGGTGGCGACGTGCATCGCGCCGCGGCGGTAGAGGATGCCTGCCGCGAGCACGATCCACAGCGAGAACAGGAACGTGAAGACGCTGGCCATTGCCCGTGAGCACGACGAGGATGGCCGCGAGAAGGTGTCGCCGGTCACCTGCGCGTAGGCGTGCCATCGTCAGGTGGCGGTGCGTGCTGATCAGCCGGGCGCGCGATCATGTACGCGAGGCTCAGCGCGCAGACGGCAGCGACCAGGCCGTAGTGACCACCTCGGTGGGGTGCCGACGGCCGCGCTGCCTGGCAGCCGACCAGCAGCGTCGCGCCCAGCAGGCATGACGCGATGACCACGCGCAGGATGGCGCCCGGGCTTTGGCCGCAGGTCCCCAGGCGGTTGCAGGGAGAGCGGATCGGGCGGATTTTCTCGCGACTCGGGGAGGGCCGGTTCAGGAGAAGGAGTCCGCCATGTTGAAGATCGGCATGTACATCACGGTAGCACCACGCCGATGATACCGCCGAGCACCACCATGATGAGGGGCTCGATAGGGGAGGTGATGCCGTCGACCGCGGCGTCGACCTCGTCGTCGTAGAAGTCGGCGATCTTCGACAGCATGATGTCCATGGCGCCGGTGGACTCACCGACCGCGATCATCTGCACGACCATCTTCGGGGAAGACGGATTGCTCCATCAGCGGCGAGGCGATGGACTTGCCTTCGGAGATCTTCTCCCGGGTGTACATGACGCCCTTCTCGACGACCGCGTTGCCGGCGGTCTTCGCCACGATCTCAGGCGTCGAGGATCGGCACGCCCGAGCTGATCCAGCGTCCCGAGCGTACGGTGAACTTCGACGGCGGCCTTCTTCACCAGGGTGCCACCGGCACCTTCAGGAGGAACGTCGAAATGAGTACCGTGGTTTCGGGTACCTGAGCAGGACGTTGAAGGCGACCACCACCGGGAGAGACGATGATGCCGACGAGCAGCGGCGTGTTCTCGACGGTCCACGCCGAGACCTTCATCACCTGCTGGGTCAACGCCGGCAGGTTCTTGCCCATCGAGGTGAACATCTCGCCGAAGGCAGGGATGACCTTGATGAGCAAAAAGCCGCTGATGGTGAGCGAGACGAAGGCACCGTCACCGGGTACTTCATCGCCGACTTGACCTTCTGCTTCAGCTTGACGGCCTTCTCGATGTAGGCCGCGAGCCGGTTGAGGATGGTATCGAGGATACCGCCTCTCGCCGGCCTGGATCAAGTTCACGAAGAGATTGTCGAATACTTTCGGATGCTTCGCGAGCGCGTCGGCGAGAGTCGAGCCCGACTCGACCGAGCGCTTCACGTCGAGGACGATCTTCTGAAAGAGCGGGTGAGGCTCCTGGCTGCCCAAGATCTCGAGGCACTGCACCAGGGGCAGACCGGCGTCGATCATGGTGGCGGGCGGCGCGTGAACACCACCTTGGTCTTGATCGGGACGTTGGTGATGCCCGGGATGATGATCGCGCCGCGCCGCGCTTCTTCTTGATCTTGGTGGGTTCGACGCCCATCGAAGGCGGAGGTCGGTTCTGGACCTCGATCTCGCTCGGCGCGTCGATGACGCCGCGCTTCGGCTCGCCGTGGCGGTCTTTGCCTTCCCAGTTGTGAAGCGCCATGCCCTTCTCCACTCGTTCTGGCCCCGAGATTAGCGCGGGGACTCACACCTGAAAACTGTTGGGCACCCTCGTCGGCGAACCCTGTATGCGGGGCCTCAGCGTGAGCCGGTCCCCCGGCGCGACGGCCCAGGCACGCTACCGCCCGCCCGGTCGGAACGCCACTGCTGAACCATGTTCGTCAATTCGTCGGGGTCGCTGGTGTACTCCAACCCCTGCTCAATCGAGATGGAGCCCGCCTGGATGTGCGCCAGGAAGGTTTGGTTGAAGGTCTGATTGCCAAACTTCCCTTGTCCCATCTGCATCTGCGAGTAGATCTGGTGCGTCTTGTCTTCGCGAATCAGGTTACGAATCGCAGCGTTAAAGAGATCATCACCTCGACCGCCAGCACGCGCCCCTTGCCGTCCTGACGCGGGATGAGCTGCTGGCTGACCACGCCGGCCAGCACGAAGCTGAGCTGGCTTCGAACCATGTCCTGCTGGCGCGGTGGGAAGAAGTCCAAGATGCGATGGATCGTCTGTACGGAGCTGTTGGTGTGGAGCGTGGCCAAGGCCAAGTGCCCGGTCTCTGCGATGCGCAGAGTCGACTCCATGGTCTCGAGATCACGGATCTCACCGATGAGGACGACGTCGGGGTCCTGGCGCAACACATAACGCAGCGCGGCGGAGAAACTGACGGTGTCGGTCCCCACCTCGCGCTGATTGACGATCCCCTTCTTGTGCGTGTGGATGAACTCGCAGGGATCCTCGATGGTGATGATGTGCGAGCGCTGCGTCGAGTTGATCGCGTCGATCATGCTCGCGAGCGTGGTCGACTTGCCTGAACCCGTGGCACCGGTGACCAGCACCAGGCCGTTGGGGCGCAGGATCAGGTCCTCGACAGCCTTGGGCATCCCGAGCGCGGTCAGGGGCAGGGTCTCGAAGGGGATCATGCGCAGCGCGCCGGCCACGAAGCCCTTCTGCCGAAAGAAGTTCGCGCGAAAGCGGCTCGAGCCCTTCCAGCGAAACGAGAGGTCGACCTCGTTGGTCTCCTCGAACTGCTTCTTCTGCCGCTCGTTCAGCACGCTATAGGCGATCTGTTCGATGTCGCGGCCCGTCAGCGGCTCGGTGCGCAGGGGGTACAGGCTGCCGTTGATCCGAAGCTGAGCGGGGGACTCCGCGGTCAGGTGCAGGTCGCTGGCGCCCTTCTCCACCATCGTCTGCAGCAGCCGGTGGATATCCACGCCCGGTCGACCTGCTTCAGGGCCGTGCGACATCGGGCTAATCCGCCCGCGTGACGCGGAGGACTTCCGCCAGCGTGGTCATCCCCTCGACGATCTTCTTCAGTCCGGACATGCGCAGGGACTGCATCCCGAGCCGGACCGCCTCCTTCTTGATCTCCATGGAGGAGTAGCCCTGGAGCACGCACTCCTTGATCTCGTCGCCGACGTGCATGACCTCGTAGAGCGCGACGCGGCCCTTGTAGCCGGTGTCGCTGCAGCGGCGGCAACCCTTGCCCTGGAGCGGCTGGGCGACCGCGAGCTGCTCCTCGGTCATCCCGGCGTCGGCGAGGGTCTTCTTGTCGACCTCCACGGGCTCGGCGCAGTCGGTGCAGATGCGGCGCGCGAGACGCTGGGCGACGATGGCGTTCAGCGACGAGGTCACCAGGAAGGGCTCAACACCCATGTTCAGCAGACGGTTGATGGTCGACGGGGCGTCGTTGGTGTGCAGGGTTGAGAGCACGAGGTGGCCCGTCAACGCGGCCTTGATCGCGATCTCGGCCGTCTCGAAGTCTCGAATCTCGCCGACCATGATGATGTCAGGGTCCTGACGCAGAAATGAGCGCAGCGCGGCGGAGAAGTTCAGGCCGATGGCGTCGCGCATCTGGACCTGGTTGATGCCGACCAGGTTGAACTCGACCGGGTCCTCGGCGGTGGAGATGTTCTCCGAGATCTTGTTGAGGTCCTGGAGCGCCGAATACAGCGTCGTCGTCTTGCCCGAACCGGTCGGGCCCGTCACCAACACCATGCCGAACGGCTGGTGGATGTCCTTGTGGAAGATCTCAAGCTGCGCCGGCTCGAAGCCGAGCTTGGTCATGTCGAGCTGGAGGTTCGACTTGTCCAAGATTCGCAGAACGATCTTCTCGCCAAACAGCGTCGGCAGCACGCTGACGCGGAAGTCGACCTCTTTGGCGCCGCCCAGGACCAACTTGATACGACCGTCCTGGGGCAGGCGGCGCTCGGCGATGTCGAGCTCGCTCATGATCTTCAGGCGGCTGGTGAGCGCGTTCTTCAGTCGCAGCGGCGGCTTCATGATCTCGTAGAGCACGCCGTCGATGCGGTACCGGATCCGGAACTCTTTCTCGTAGGGCTCGACGTGGATGTCGGAGGCGCCACGCTTGATGGCGTCGACCAGGATCAGGTTCACCAGCCGAACGACCGGGGCCTCGCCGGCCTCGTCCTCGAGCCCGTCGATGTCCATGTCCTCGCCGTCGACGAGGAAGTCCACCTCGCCGTCGTCGAAGCCGCCCAGCATCCCGTCGATGTCGCCGGACTCGTAGTAGCGCTCGAGCGCGCTCTTGATCGACGCCTCGGAGGTGACGACCACCTCGACGTTGAAGCCCGTGAGGAACTTGATGTCGTCCATCGCGTAGATGTTCGACGGGTCCGTCATCGCGACGACCAGGGTGGACCCCTGCCGCTCGATGGGCACGACGTTGTGCTTCTTCACGACCTCGACGGGGACGAGGTCGATGATCTCCTGCGGGATCTCGACCTCCTCGAGGTTGATGGACGGCACGCCGTACTGATTGCTCAGGAACTGAACGAGCTGGGTCTCTTGGACGTACCCCAGCTTGGCCAGCGCGCCGGTCAGGCCGGAGCCGTCACGCCGCGATTGATCCTTCGCGTCCTCAAGCTGCTCGTTGGTTACGACGGAGTTCCGCAGCAAGATCTCGCCGAGATTTCCGCTCTTGCCCTCGGAAACCTGACCGAGATCGTCGAACCCGCCGTTGTCGTCAGCCATGCTCGCTCCGTCCTGCCGCGTATCGTGTCATGTAGCCGGCCACGGGATGAGACGCGCGTACGGTCCCAGCGGCACACACCATGCTCCAGATTCTACGCGACCCGCCCGAGCGGTGTCACGTCACCTCATGCTTGCACTTGGGGCACACCAGCCCCTCGGCTCCGCCGCGCCGACTCGACTTCTCGTTGATGAACGGGTTGTCACACGCCGGGCACGGGGTCGGCACCGGCCGGTCCCACTGGGCGTAGTCGCACTTCGGGTAGGTCGAGCACGAGTAGAAGACCTTTCCACGCCGCGACGACTTCTCGATGAGCATGCCCGGCTCGCACTTCGGGCAGCTCACCCCGGTGGGGATCGGCTGCGTGTGCTTGCACTCCGGGTACTTCGAGCACCCGATGAAGCGGCCGAAGCGGCCGGACTTGAAGATCAGGTCGCCCTCGCCGCAGGTCGCGCACTTCTCCCCGGTGCGGGGCTCGTCGACGATCTTGAGGTTGCCCTCGGCGTCCGCCTCAAACTCCGAGGTGAACTTGCAGTCGGGGTAGTTC
This sequence comes from Myxococcota bacterium, assembly GCA_041389525.1. GTDB lineage: Bacteria > Myxococcota_A > UBA9042 > PHBI01 > JACKFB01 > JACKFB01. Next base: position 80,570 of record JAWKRR010000016.1, read on the forward strand.
GAGCAGGCCAAAAACGACCCGTTCTTGCCGAACTTCTTCACCAGCGGGCTCTTGTCCAGCGGGCACTCGAGGCCCGTCGGCGTCTCCTCGCGCTTCACGTTGCGCATGGTCTGCTTGGCGACGGCCAGGGTCTCCGAGAACCCCGTCCAGAACTGGCCCAGCAGGTCCTGCCACTCGATGCGGCCTTCCTCGATCGAGTCGAGATCGTCCTCCATCCGCGCCGTGAACCCCACGTCGAACAGGTGAGGGAAGGACTCGACCAGCAGATCGTTCACGATGGTGCCGAGCTCGGTCGGCTCGAACCGGCTCTGCTTCTTCTCGGCGTACTTCTTGTCCTGGATCGTCGAGATGATCGCCGCGTAGGTGCTCGGGCGGCCGATGCCCTTCTCCTCGAGCTCCTTGACGAGCGTCGCCTCGGTGAAGCGCGGCGGCGGCTGCGTGAAGTGCTGGAGCGCGTCGAGCTTCTTGAGGCTCAGCTCCTCGCCCTCCTTCAGCATCGGCAGGCGCGAGGTCTCCTCGTTGTCGTCGTCGCCCTTCTGCTCTTCGTAGACGCGGGTGAAGCCGTCGAAGGTCTTGACGGAGCCGCTGGCGCGGAACAGGTGACCCTCGGCCGCCTCGATGTCCACGGTGGTCATCGCGATGATGGCCGGCATCATCTGGCACGCCACGAAGCGGTTCCAGATGAGGCTGTAGAGCTTGTACTCCTCGGGCTTGAGGAACTCTTTGACCGCGCTGGGCGGCAGCTCGAGCGTGGTGGGGCGGATGGCCTCGTGAGCGTCCTGCGCCCGGCCCTTGTTCTTGTAGACCACGGGCTTGGGCGGGAGGAACTCGGGCCCGTACTCGCTGCCGATGAAACCGCGCACGCCGGCCAGCGCGTCGTCGGACAGGCGGGTGGAGTCCGTTCGCATATAGGTGATGAGGCCGACCGTGCCCGCGGGGCCGCAGTCGGCACCTTCGTACAGGCGCTGCGCGATGCCCATGGTCCGCTTGGCGGTGAACCGGAAGGCCCGCGCGGCGTCCTGCTGCAGGCGCGACGTGGTGAAGGGCGGCGGCGGCGACTGCTTGCGGTCGCGCTGCGTGACCGTCTTGACGACGAACTTCCCTTTTTCTACGGCGGCGACTGCCGATTTGGCGATCTCGGGCGTCGTCCGGTCCGCCTTCTCCTCGCCGACCCGCGACAGGCGCGCCTTGAACTGAGGCGGCTTCGGCCCCAGGAACTCGGCCTCGACCGTCCAGTACTCCTCGGGGTTGAACGCCAAGATCTCGCGCTCGCGCTCGACCACGATGCGCACGGCCACCGACTGCACGCGGCCCGCGGACAACCCGCGCCGGACCTTGTCCCAGAGCAGCGGGCTGACCTGGTAGCCCACCAGCCGGTCCAAGATGCGCCGCGCCTGCTGGCTGTTGAAGCGCTGGACGTCCAGCTCCTGCGGCGACTCGAGGGCCGCGAGGATCGCCTTCTTGGTGATCTCGTGAAAGAGCACCCGCTTGATGCGGTCGGCCGGAATCGAGAGCTCGCTGGCGATATGGTACGCGATGGCCTCGCCTTCGCGATCCGGGTCAGGCGCGAGGTAGACGATGTCGGCGGCCTTCGCGGCGCGCCGAATCTCCTGCAGCACCTTGCCCTTTCCGTTGATGGTCTCGTAGTCGGGGATGAAGCCACCCTCGACATCGACGCCCATCTTCGACTTCGGCAGGTCCTTGACGTGGCCGACGCTGGCCTTCACGTCGTAGTCGGCGCCCAGGTACTTCTTGATGGTCTTCGCCTTCGAGGGGCTCTCGACCACGATCAGTGCCTTGATGGACATCGGATTCCTTGTCGCGCCAGGCGGCGCGTTGCGCAGTGGGGAGGATGCTGCCCGACCCACGCGACGCCTCGGGGCATCACGTGAGGATCCGTTCGCCGCTTGAGGGGAACGAGTGTCTGAGCAGCAATCGATAACGCTGCCCCGGCACTTGCTCGACCCGCCCGCCGACCTCCAGTTCGACAAGCGCGGCGACCAACGCATCGATGGCGAGGCCCGTTTGCACCACGAGACCGTCCAGGTCAAGTGAAGCGACTTCAGCGAGTGCGGCTGCCACAGCGAGGATCTCGGGCGGGTCTGGCTCCGGCAGCGCCGGTGAAGGCTGGCCGAACACCTCGGGCCAGGGATCGGGCGCGCGACTGTGCGACGCGTGCCAGCGCCCCCGCGCCACGAGCCCGAGCGCTCGCGCGAGATCAGCGATGCCAGTGACCAGCCCCGCCCCCGACGCGACCAGCCCGTGACCGCCGGCCGACAGCGACAACCCCACGTCCCCGGGGACCGCCAGCACGGGGCGCCCCAACTCCAGCGCGGCCCTCGCCGTGGACAGCGCGCCGGAGCGCGCCGAGGCCCGGGCGACCACGGTCACCGCCGAGAGCGCCGCGATGACCCGGTTCCGCTCGAGGAAGCGATGCCGGGCGGGACGCATCGCCGGCCACAGCGTGCTCACGACAGCGCCACCGGAGGCCACCGCGCGCTCGAAGAGCTTGGAATGCTCAGCCGGGTAGGGGTGGTCATGGCCCGCGCCCGTGACGACGACCGTCCTGCCGCCTGCCCGGATCGCCGCGTCGTGGGCCGCCGCGTCGCAGCCCTCGGCCCCGCCGCTCACCACCGGCGCGCCCAGGGCGACCGCGTCTCGGGCCACCTGGCGCGCGCAGGCCAGCCCGTAGGGGTCGGCGGCCCGGGCGCCCACGATCGCCACGCCACCCGGAGCGGGCCACGCGCCGCGGACCAGGAGCAGCGGGCCCACGGCTCCATCGTCAGGCACCCACGGGGTGAGCCCGCGGCGGGCTAGCTCATCGCGAGCCCGCTCGAGATCCTCGGCCTCTGGCTCCACGCCCGCGTCCAGCGCCTTGCCGAGACGCCGGGCGTCCGGGTGGCGACGGAGGAGGGCCGCGCGCCGCCACGCCTCCGATTCGTCAGGTACTAGTTGGTGTTCTCTGCTCACGCTTCGCTCCGTGGTTCACTTCCGGTTGGGGTCCGTCGGCCGGGCGGGCCGGGGGCAGACCGACCCGCCGCGACGACGCCGCGTTCACAGAGGGATCTATGAGCGGTTGAGGCCCCAACCGTGCACAAGGCGCGGTCGATTTTCGCGAAAGATCAATAACCACCGGACGAATCGGAGACTCGGCGAGGTCGATTTTCTCGCGCGCGAACAGCCGTCCAAGAAAATGAATGAGTATTCAGTCAGACCCTTGACCCTCGTCCGCCGCGCGACTATTGAGAGGGCGTCTCGCCGGCGCTGTTCTGCTGGCGGCCCGAAGGAGAAAGGCGCATGGCTAGAAGCATCCGCAAGGCGGCGGTACTCGGCGCGGGTGTGATGGGTTCGGGCATCGCTGCCCACCTCGCATCCTGCGGTATCCGCACCGTATTGCTGGACATCGTTCCCCCCGGCTTGGCCGACGCCGACAAGGGCGACCGCGACAAGCGCAACGCATTCGCGGCCGGCGGCCTGCAGAAGGCGCTGGCGTCACGTCCCGCGCTCTTCCTACAGAAGTCCGCGGCCGCGCAGATCGTGGTCGGCAACTTCGACGACGACATGGGCCTCATCGCCGACTGCGACTGGGTCATCGAGGTCGTCAAAGAGGACATGGCGGTCAAGCAGCGCCTGCTGACCCAGGTCGAGGCCAACTGGTCGCCCGGCACCATCGTGTCGTCGAACACGTCGGGCCTGTCGATCGAAGGGATGCTCGAGGGGCGCTCGGACGCCTTCAAGAAGCACTTCCTCGGCACCCACTTCTTCAACCCGGTGCGCTACATGCACCTGCTGGAGATCATCCCCGGCCCGAACACCGACGCGGCCATCGTCGCGCGCATGGCGGACTTCTGCCGCCGCATCCTGGGCAAGGGCATCGTCTACGCGAAGGACACGCCGAACTTCATCGCCAACCGCATCGGCGTGCACGCGATGATGTCGACCATCCACGCGATGGACGAGCTGGGCTACACCATCGAGGAGGTCGACGCGATCGTCGGCACGCCCATGGGACGTCCGAAGTCGGCCGCCTTCCGCACCGCGGACGTGGTCGGCATCGACACCTTCGTGCACGTCGCGACCAACTGCTACGACGCGCTGCCCGACGACCCGGCGCGCGACACGTTCATCGTGCCCGAGTTCATCAAGCAGATGGTCGCCAAGGGTGTGCTGGGCGACAAGTCGCGAGGCGGCTTCTACAAGAAGGTCGGCCGCGACATCCAGACCATCGACACCAAGACCATCGAGTACCGGCCCAAGGTCGACGCCGACCTGCCGGCGCTCAAGCCGCTCAAGAAGATGGAGGCGCCCGCCGACCGCATCAAGGCGCTGCTCGCCGACGACGGCCGCGCCGGCAAGTTCGCGTGGCACGTGCTCAGCCGCAGCCTCGCCTACACCGCCAACATCGCCTTCGACATCGCCGACGACGTGGTGAACATCGACCGGGCCATGCGCTGGGGCTTCAACTGGGATCTCGGTCCCTTTGAGACCTGGGACGCGCTGGGCGTTCGCGAGATCGCCGACCGCATGAAGGCCGACGGCATCGCGCTGCCCGCGTGGGTCGACAAGGCCGCGGAGGCCGGTGGCTTCTACTCGCGGGCCGAGGGCAAGACGCGCTACTTCGCGCCGAAGACGGGCCTCACAGCCCAGCCCGAGATCCCTGGCCAGATCTCGCTGGCCGCGCTCAAGGAGGCCGGCAAGGTCGTCGAGCGCAACCGCGGCGCCAGCCTCATCGACGTGGGCGACGGCATCGCCTGCATCGAGTTCCACACCAAGATGAACACGGTCGACACCGACCTGGGCCAGATGCTGTCGCAGGCCTGCGACGTGGTCGAGCGGGACTTCGACGGGCTCATCATCGCCAACGAGGCGGAGCACTTCTCGGCCGGCGCGAACCTCCTGATGATCGTGATGAACGCGAATCAGAAGAAGTGGGACGCCATCGAGGAGATCGTCGAGCAGTTCCAGACGACGATTCAGCGCCTGAAGTATCTGGGCAAGCCGGTCGTGTCGGCGCCGCACGGGCTGACGCTGGGCGGCGGCTGCGAGATGGCCATGGCGGCCGACCGCATGGTCGTCGACAAGGAGACCTACATGGGCCTCGTCGAGGTCGGCGTGGGTCTGATTCCGGGCGGTTGCGGCACGCTGAACCTGCTCAAGCGGGTCTTCGAGGGTGTGCCGGCCGACGCCGACCCGCGCGAGTTCGACCGCTTCCCCTACGTGCGACGCGCCTTCGAGGCCATCGGGCTGGCGAAGGTCGCGACGGGCGCTGGCGAGGTGATGAGCCTCGGGTTCGGCACGGCGCGCGATGAGATCGCGATGAACCGGGACCTGCGGGTGGCGCGGGCCAAGCAGCTCTGCCGCTACATGGCGGACGCGGGCTACTCGCCGCCGCGCCCGGCCGACAACCTGGTGCTTCCGGGCCGCAGCGGTCAGGCCGCGGTGGCGCTGTCGGTGTACGGGATGATGCTCGGCGGCTACGCGTCCGAGCACGACAAGCTCATCGCCGACAAGCTGGCGGGCGTGCTCTGCGGTGGCGACACCGACGGGCGCACCCCGGTCAGCGAGGAGCGCATCATCGAGCTCGAGCGCGAGGTCTTCATGAGCCTCGTCGGTGAGCCGAAGTCGCTCGAGCGGATGCAGTACATGCTTATGAACAACAAGCCCCTTCGTAACTAGAAGCGGCCGCACAGGAGTCGACCATGCGTGAAGCAGTCATCGTCAGCGCAGTGCGTACGCCCGGCGGTCGTGCGAACAAGGGCGCGTACAAGGATGTTCGTCCCGAGGACCTCGGCTCGGCCGCGATCCGCGCCGCGCTGGAGCGGGTGCCGGGGCTCAAGCCCGCCGACGTCGAGGACGTCATCATGGGCTGCGCGATGCCCGAGGGTGAGCAGGGCCTCAACGTGGCGCGTGTCATCGCGCTCAACGCGGGGCTGCCGGTCACCGTGCCGGGGCAGACCGTCAACCGGTTCTGCTCGTCGGGCCTCCAGACCGTCGCCAACGCGGCCGAGCGCATCATGGCAGGGTTCGCGGACGTCATCGTCGCCGGCGGCGTCGAGTCGATGTCGGCGGTGCCCATGAGCGGACACACCCCGCGCCCGCATCCCCGCACGGTGTTTGAGCAGCCGGCGCTCTACACGCCCATGGGGAGTACGGCCGAAATCGTAGCGACTCGCTACGGTGTCAGCCGCGAGAAGCAGGACGCCTTCGCGCTGTCGAGCCACCAGAAGGCGCTCGCCGCCATCGAGGCCGGGCGCTTCACCGACGAGATCGTGCCCTTCGGCGGCCTGAGCGTGGACGAGGGCCCGCGCCCCGACACGACGCTCGAGGGCTTGGCGCGGCTGCGCGCGGTCTTCTCGACGACGGGCTCGGTCACGGCCGGAAACAGCTCGCAGATGACCGACGGCGCGGCCGCGGTGGTCGTGATGAGCGGCGAGAAGGCCAAAGAGCTAGGCGCCAAACCCCTCGGTATCTTCAGGGGATTCGCGGTCGTCGGCGTCGAGCCCGACGAGATGGGCGTCGGCCCGGCCTACGCCATCCCGAAGCTGCTCAAGATGACCGGCGTCTCGCTCGCCGACATCGATCTCTTCGAGATCAACGAGGCCTTCGCCAGCCAGGCGGTCTACTGCGTCGAGAAGCTGGGCATCGACATCAGCAAGGTCAACGTCAACGGCGGCGCCATCGCGCTCGGTCACCCGCTGGGCTGCACCGGCGCGAAGCTGACGGCGACGCTCTTGCACGAGCTGGGTCGCCGCGGCGGCCGCTACGGCATCGTGTCGATGTGCATCGGCGGCGGCATGGGCGCGGCCGGACTCTTCGAGCGCGTCTAGTCCCGCGGGTCGCTGTCGAGGGCGTCCACCGCGCCCGTTCGACAGCGACCCCGCGAGCGAGCCGACCGACAGACCTGCCGTCGCGCCCGCTCGGCCCCGCGGCGCGCGGCGTCGTGGCAGCTCGTCGCCGGGCCAAAGCATGGCTGCTCGCCGCGTCGTGTCATGCATCGCGCGGCCCAGCACTCCCTCGGTCCGCGCTGAGAATCGGCTCGCCAACCTGAGCGCTAAGATTGGACGGAGTGGGGAAGCCCGTCATCGCCCTCCCCACCCCGTCCGCCGACCCTCGCGCGAAGACCGAGGTCCCCCCGGGCGCGAGCGCGGTTTTAGTTGCCGACGCCCGTCCCTGCGGGCGGTCGATCGGGGCGTCGCATCCGGTAGCCGACCCCGCGCACCGTCTCGAGCATGTCGGCGGCGTCACCGAGCTTGAGGCGCACTCGCATGACCATGGCGTCTACGGACCGCTCCAGGACCTCGGCGTCGTCGGGCCAGACCGCGCCGAGCAGCTGCGCGCGCGAGTAGACCCGACCGGGGCGCCTAGCCAGGGCGGCGAGCAGCTCCAGCTCGCGCACGGTCAACGGCACCTCCACGCCGCCCACGCGGACCCGGTGCGCGCTTGGGTCGATGGTGATGGGCCCAGCGCGCAGGGTTTCGCTGTCGCCGGGAGCGGGTTCGGGGTGCACGCGTCGCAGGATGGCGCGGAGGCGCAGCACCAGCTCGCGCGGGCTGAACGGCTTGGTGATGTAGTCAGCGCAGCCCAGCTCGAGCCCGACGATGCGGTCGATCTCGTCGGCGCGCGCGGTGAGCATCACCACCGGGATGTGGCGCGTCGCGGCGTCGGCCTGGAGCCTCCGACACACCTCGCTCCCCGAGATGTCCGGGAGCATCAGGTCCAACAGGACCAGCGCTGGGCTTTCGCCCCGGGCGCGCTCCAACCCCTGCGTGCCCGTGCTGGCCGCGAGGACCTGAAAGCCCTCACGCTCAAGCCGGTACACGAGCCCGGAGGCCACGTCCGCTTCGTCTTCCACGATGAGAATGCGCTCTGTCACGAGGGTGAGTGTGGACGACCTATGCGTCGGGAGCTTTGCGGGTCTGTGACGACTTGGTGAATCGACGTGGACCGCGGTCAGAACGACTTCTCCAGCCCGAGCCCTATGCGGCGACCTCGCGGGCGGTCCTCGGTCACGACGTCGCCCTGCCGCTGCTGGCCAGGAAACCCAAGTAAGTTCGCCAGCTTCACCTTGAGCTTGAAGCCGTGGGGCAGGACCTGCGACGCGACGAAGTCGAGCTGGTGTACGGGCTGGTCTTGGATGTCGACGTCGTAGCCGGTGGCTTCTGCGATCGCCGGACCGACGACGTTGTAGAGGAGCGCCACGCTGGTGCCGAGGTCCGCGTTGTCGTACGCGAGCTGAAGGTTGACCACGAAGGGCGACTGCCCCTGGAGCGGCCGGGGCCCGGTCTTCGAGACGGTGACGAGGTCTTTGGGGCTGCGCACCCGCGACCAGATGAACGACGCGTTGCCGGCCAGGCTCAGGTCGCGCAGCTTGGGGGTGAGAAAGCCCAGGGATTTCCTGAACTCCAGCTCGATGCCGAGGTTCCGGGCTGCGGGGACGTTGGCGTAGCTCTGCAGCAGCTGCGTGCCCAGGATGACCACCTCCTCGATGGGGTCCTTGAACTGCTTGTAGAAGGCCGCGACCGACAGGGACTCGCCGGCGCTGGGGTACCACTCCCAGCGGGTGTCGACGTGGGTGATGAGCGCGCGCCGGAGGTCGGGGTTGCCCCGCACCTCCTTGCCACCGGTGATGTCGTCGAAGGTCGCCGGCGACAGCTCGCGCAGGTCGGGGCGCGAGACCGTGCGCCCCACGCTGAAGCGAAGCTGCATGTCGTCGCGAAAGGCCCAGGTCGCGAGCAGCGCCGGCAGCAGGTCCAGCGTGGTCAGATCCGCCCGGATGCGCTCCTTGGTGGCGCTGAAGCGCACGAAGGTCTCGAGCTCCTGGGCCGAGTGCTCCAGCCGAAGCCCACCGGTGAGTGACAGGCGAGGCAACACGGGCACCTCGGCCATCACGAAGGCGGCCGTGACGACGTGCCGCGCGGTGTAGCTGTCGGTGGCCTGGGTGTTCTCGTTGAGCTGAAAGCCCTGGGCGTCGATGGTGGCCGGGCTGAAGATCGCTCCAGGGTCGAGCGCGCGCACGGCTGGATCCGTGGCCAAGGCGCCGCGGGCGGCGAAGAAGTAGCGGCGCGTGTCCACGACGCGGTGCTTGTGCTGAAGCGCACCACCCGCGCGGAGTTTCGCGGTGCGGTCGCCCCGCATCGGCAACGACAGCGTCGCTTCCAGCCCGAGATCGTGGACCCGATCGTCCAGCGCACCGAAGAGCCGTTTGTTGCCGTCGGCGCCGCTCGAGAGCAGCCACTGACCCGTCGATTTCTCCAGGTCGTAGCGCACTTGTTTGCGGTCCGGCTCGGCGCGCGTCGCCAGGGCAAACGCGTAGTGCCAGCCGAGCTCCACCGGGCCTACGTGGTGAGCTCCGCTGACGTTCTGCGACAGCAGCATTCGCTCGATGTAGCGCAGCCGGGTCACCCGGATGTCGGTGCCGACGTCGTTGTTGAAGCCCTGGTAGGTCCTGGTCTCGTTGTCGGTCAGGCGGGTCAGCATGGTGGTGCTGGCGAGGTGGTGGCGTGCGCCGAGGTCGACGCCGGCCGCGAGGATGCCGCCCAGGGTCACGGTCTGGACGAGATCCTCGATCGCGTAGTCGGCGATCGGGACGAGGTCCTTGGGTTTGAGGAAGCGCGCACGCCAAGGCGTCTTTTTCCAGCCGTTGTCGTAGAGGACTGCGAGGCGAAAGCCACCGGAGACCGTGCCGGTGTCGAAGCCGCTGCCGATCTGACCCGACACCCCGAGGTCGGGCGCGATGCGGCGCGTGCGCAGGCGCCAATCGTTGTCGAGGGACTCGCCGAAGCCCTCCAGCTCGTCGGCGGAGTAGCCCAGGTCGGAGAAGCGATCGCCCTCGAGCAGCGCAGACCGCTCCGACGCGGCCTGCACATGGGCCGGCATTGCGCGCGTCCCGCCGTCGATGCCCAGCCAGTCCGTCTTCCCCCGCGGCCCCGTGCGCCCCTCACTCAGTGTGGTCCCGCTGAGAAAACCGCCCGAGATCCCGACGCTCCCCTCGAGCTTGGTCGGCCAACGCCGCGTGCGCAGCGACACGACCCCGCCGCCGAACTCGCCGGGCATGTCGGGGGTCCACGTCTTCTGGATGACGATGCTCTCGAGGATGTCGGTCGGGAAGAGGTCCAGAGGCACCACGCGGCGCTCGGGGTCCGGGCTGGGGAGGTGCGCGCCGTCGAGGAGGGTGGACGAGTAGCGCTCGCCCAGACCCCGCACGTAGACGAACTTGCCGTCGACCAAGGTCACGCCGGTCACACGGCGAAGGGCCGCTGCGGCGTCAGAGTCGCCGGACTTCGACATCTGCTCGGCGCCCAATATCTCAGCGACCGCCGCGGATTGGCGGCGCTCGGCGAGCAGGGCGTTGGTGCCGCCCTCAATGCGCGGGGCCGAGACCACAAAGTCGTCCAAGCGCAGCGCGGACGGCGCCAGGGCAGCGGTGACGGCCGCGTCGGCGTCTGCGGACACCGCGATCCCCGCGACGGTCTGCGAGGAAAAACCTGGCTGAATGATGGTCAGGTCCCAGATCCCGACCGGCACGCTCAAGACGAAGCTGCCGTCGGCGCCCGCCCGCGCCTCGGCGCCGAAGCCCCGAACCAGCACGCGCGCGCCCGGGAGGGGCTGGCCGCGCTCCGCGTCCGTGACGGTGCCCACCAAGCGGCCCCGGGGACCTGTGTCGGCTTCGAGCGGCGCGTCGGCTGCTTCGACCACAGGACCGGCGGCCTCGATGACGACGCGTGGGGCACCACCGTCCGGCCTGAGCGTGACGATGAGCTCGGTGACCTGTCCCGAGACGACCCGGACGGCGCCAATACGGACCGTTGCGAACCCCTCGCCGCCGAGGGTCAGCGCGGCATCCCCCGGGGGCAGCGAGGCCGAAAACGCCCCGTCACGATTGGTCGATATCGCGGGGCCACCCTCGATGGAGACGCTCAGCCCGGGCAGCGGGCGGCCGTCCGAGTCGGCGAACACGAGCCCGCGCAGCACCCCGTCCGGGGAGGCGGCGCGAGCTGGCGCTAGTCCCACCAGCATGCACACGGCGAGCGCGAGGTGTCGGCCGGACCGCATCAGGGACACGCCTCGGGCTCGGCTCGGCAGGTGTCGATGGCCTCGCGGATGGCGGTGGCCTTGCGGAACAGCTCGGGGTCGCCGATCCCGCGCAGGGCGCCCTCGGCGAGGTCGAACTGGCCGGTGCGAAAGGCCGCGTAGGCCAAGGCGTAGCGCATGGATTCGTCGCTGAGCAGGCCGAGGCGCTCCAGGCGCGGGGCGAGCGCGCTGACCTCCTCGAAGCGCTCGAGATCCACCAGAATACCGAGGCGTTGACGGAGTTTTTGGGGCTGGTCCTCGATGAGGGCGTTGAGGCGTAAAGCGCGGTAGGGCTCGCCGGCTGCGCGGTAGAGCTCGGCGGCGTCGGCGCGCAGGTTTGGGTGCGCGAGGCTCTGCCGCTCGAGGATCCCGGCGGCCGCGCGGGGCTTTTGGGCGTCGACGAGTGTGCGTGCGAGCTGCAGCGACAGCTCGACGTCGTCGGGCCAGCGAAAGAGGGCCTGCTGGAGGATGCGCTCGGCGGTGCCGAAGCTGCGGCTGCGGCGCAGCGCTTCGGCGATGGCGAGGTAGTCGCTGGTGGTGGCGTCCTCGCGGAGCAGCCACGATTGGCCGAGATCGGCGGCCGACTGGTACAGGCCCATGTCGACAAGCAACAGCACGCGCTGGCGGGCGAGCTCAGCGGTGGCGGGGTGGCGGGTGATGGCTTCGTAGGCTTCGGGGAGGCGGTCTAGGCGCCACAGCGCCTGGGCGCGGAGGAGGTCGAGACCCGGAGCGGCGCGGCCGGCGTCCCCGGCTGCGTCCAGCGCGTCGACCGCGCCCTGCCAGTCGGCTAGCGCGAAGCGGGCTTGGGACAGCAACACCGAGACGAAGGGCGCGGCGTCGCCGAGCGTCAGGGCCCGCTCGAAGGCCGACGCGGCGCGGGCGGGGTCGCCGCTCTGGAGGGCCGAGAGGCCTGCGAGCTGGTGATAGCGGGGGAGATCGAGGCCGGACTGGGTGAGGTCGACGGCGTCGAGGGCGCTCAGCGCGCGTGCGGGGTGTCCGTCCCGCAAGAGCAGCGCGGCGAGGGCGAGAGGGTCGGCGTCCGAGTCGTCTTTTTCCTCGGCGCGGACGGGAGAAATGACCAAGGCGAGCAGCAGCGCCGCGCGGAGGCTGTGGTGGGCGAGGTACACCATCAGCTCAGCTCGAAGTGGAGGACCTGCTCGGCCCACACCTTGACCGGGCGACCCTTGTATAGGGCCGGTTGGTAGCGCCACTGGCGCACCGCTTCGGTGGCCGCGTCGTCGAACACGCCCGGCGGGGATGCCGAGAGCACCTTGACCTTCACGACCTCGCCCCGTTGGCCGATCAGCAGGCTGAGGGTGACCCGCCCGGTGGTGCCCTCGGCGCGGGCGCGCGGCGGAAAGCGGGGTGGGGTGCGCTCGAGCGGCTTCGGGGCGACGTCGACGGTGGCCTCGGTCATCACCAAGTCGCGCGCCGCGTCGTCCTGGCCCAGCATCGCCTGGGCGGCGTCGCCGAGATCGGCCGCGCCGAGGCTGGGGATGCCGAGATCCAGACCTCCCAAGGCCGCGCCGAGCATCGGCGCCGGGGGCGCAGGCGTGCTGCGGGCCGCGCGCTTGGGCTCCGGCTTTGGCTTCGGTTTGGGCTTGTCCCTTTTCGGGGGCTTCTTGGGCGCCACGGCCATGGCGACCGACGCGCGGGCCGCGGCCTCTTCTTTGGGGGCGGTGGGGCCGTTCATCAGCAGCACCAGGCCGAACACCAGGGTGCTGCCGGCCAGCATGGCGACGACCGCGGTGACGTGGCGAGAGAGCCGGTGGCGCATCGCGTCAGCCCGCCTCTTCGGTGGTGGCGACGCCCACATCGTCCGCGCCGCCGAGGCGGCACTGGTCGACCACCTCGATGAGGCGCTCGGCGGCGACGTTTCGATCGGTCACGACCAGGACGGAGCGCGTCGTGGCCTGGCCGAGCAGCTCGCGGACCCGGGACTGCAGCATCCAGGGCTTCACCGGGGCGTCGTCGAGCCAGATGCCGCCTGCGCGATCCAGGTGCACGCGCAGGGCCTTCGACGACGCCGACTGGGAGCTCTTGGCGCTGGGCCGCTCGAGATCCAGCTTCATGTCTTTGACGAAGGTGGTCGAGACCATGAAGAAGATCAGGAGGATGAAGACCATGTCGATGAGCGGCGAGATGTCGATCTCGGTCGAAGGCTCGGGGCGCTTACGCAGTCGCATGGAGCGCCTCCTCGGGGCCGGCGGTGAGGACGTCCTTGACCTGCTCGATCTCGTCGAGCAGGCGCTGCTGGCGGCGACGCAGCAGGCGGCCGACGACCAGCCCTGGCACAGCGACCGAGAGGCCCATCTGCGTGGTCAGCAAGGCCTGGGAGATGCCGCCGGCGATGCCGCCGGATTGGGCGAAGAGCGCCATGTCGCCGAGGGAATCGAAGGTCTCGGTCATTCCCGCGACGGTGCCGAGCAGGCCCAGCAGCGGGGCGACGGCGACGATGGCCTTGGTCAGCGTGGCGAAGCGGGCCGCGTCGTCTTCGAGGTCCGACAGCGACTCGTCCAGGCGGGAGCGGAGGTTGTCGCGGCCTTGAGACTCCAGCGCCACGCCGCGAGCGACGGCGGCCGCGACCAGACCGCGGGAGCCGGAGACCACGCCGCGGCGACACCGCGAGACCAGCGAGCGGATGGGCCCGCGCGCCCCGCGGCGCAGGGTCGCGAGCCGGTAGCCCAGGGCGTACCAGAGCACGAAGGTGGCGGCGACCAGCGGCGGCATCACGAAGCCGCCGCGATCGACGTAGCTTCCGAGCTCAGCGAAGGCTTCGGCGAACATGTCTCCTCCGTGGAGTGGGCGGCGCGGATGGACTCGGGGGCGGTCGCGAGGTGCGGCCCGCGGGTGTGGACGAGGTTGAGCAGTCGCAGGGCCATGCGCTCGAGGCGAGAGAGCACGCCGTTGGCTTGGCCGCTCAGGAGGGTGCCGAGGAGCAGCGCGGGGATGGCGACGATGAGCCCTAGCTCCGTGGTCACCAGCGCCTCGGAGATGCCGCCGGAGAGCAGCTTGGGGTCGCCCGTGCCGTGGGTCGTGATGATGTCGAAGGTCGAGATCATGCCGGTGACCGTGCCGAGGAGGCCGAGCAGCGGCGCGACGGCCGCGAAGACGCCGATGGCCGTGCCGAAGCGCTCGACGCGGGGGGTCTCGGCCAAGATCGACTCGGCCACGAGGTCCTCGACGGTGGCGCGCTCGCGATGCAGGTGCTCCAGCAGGGTCGCCATCACGCGGGGGCCTGCGCCGAAGCGCTTGCGGCACAGGAGCGCGGCCTCGCTAAGGCGGTCTTCGGCGACGAGGCGCTCGACCGCGGCGCTGAAGGAGCGACGCACGCCGAAGGCCGCCCAGCCGATGAGCATGGCGCGCAGGAGCACCAACAGCGCCGCGAGGGCGCCCAGGGCGACGATGACCCAGGCGATGACACCGCCGCTCGCGACGACGTCGTAGTGGGTCTTTTCGACCGGTGGCTCCATCGCCCGTTCGGTGTTCTCGTAGAGGACGAGTCCCAGGTGGTCGGGGCGTTCGCCCCGGAGCAGCGCCCGCGCCGACGCCGCCGATTCACGCGGCCACAGCGCCAAGCGGCCAGCGCCCGCGGGGGCCAGCGCGCCCGCCCCTGCGTCAGACACGCCCAAGGTCGCGACCTCGCCGAGACGCACCAACTCGCCGTCGACCTGTGCGCCGTCGGCCAGAAAGAAGACGCCCGGCTCGCGGCGGACTTGGCCGGAGGCGGTGATGCGCGACGCAGCGGCGGCGGCGATCGGCGCGATGAGGGCGACGTGGCCGGCGGCGCCCTCGGGAATCGCGGGGAGCTGCACGCCGGCCTCCACGAGCGCGGTGTGCGCGCGGGTGACGGTCTCGGCGAGCAGCTCGGCGTCGTCGGTGGCGCCGCCCTGCTGGCGAGCGAGCTCCTGCTCGAGGCCTTCGATGCGGTCCGCCTCGGCGCGCGACTCGAGGATGCGCCGCTGAAGACCGGCGACCGTGGCCTCAGCCGAACCGGTCTGGCGGCGGGACTCGCGGCGGACCTCGTCGAGGCGCTCGGTGAGGGCGGCCTTGTCGGCCTCCAAGAACGCGAACTCCTTCTTGTAGGCGCTGAGAAGATCGGGGCTCTCGGCGCGGGCCGAGTGCGAGAAGAGACCGATGGCGACGGCGGCCAGGAGGAGGTGGTTCAGCTTCATCGCGCCGCTCCTGCGAGGTCGGGAAGGGCGGTTGGCAGCTCGAAGTAGCCGGTGCGAAGTCGCTTCCCGAAGGCGTCGAAGAGCGCGGCGAGCTGGGCCTTGTCGACCTCCGCGCTGAGCACCTGGTAGCGCCAGCCCAAGCCTTCGCGCACCGCGCGGCCGGAGCGGCCATCGGCGAGCCGGAAGTAGAGCATCACCATGCCGACGTGGATGACGTCGGCGAGGGCTTCGACGCCTTCGACGGCGATGACTTGGCGATCGAGGCCACTCTGGCGGGCGAGGCGGAGCTCGTCCTCGACGCGCTCCCAGAGGCGGGCGAGGACCGCGGCTGGAGTCAGGAGCTTGTCGTCGAGGCGTTCGGTCAGCGAGGTCAGCTCGGCCGCGCGCTCGGCGGTGCGGTAGGGCAAACCGGTCGATACCGCCTGCTTGATCGTGAGGATGGCGGCCCTCACGGCGGGACCCACGGCGTCGCGCGCGGCGGTGGCCTCGGCGACGGCGGCGCGCTGTGCGTCGATGCGGGTCTGGGCCTGGGTCAGGCGCATGGACTCCCGCTGCAGCTCGAGCTCCAGCTCGGTGCGCTGCGCTTGCAGGCCGCGCAGGCGCATGCGCCGGTCGTCGAGCTCGCCCTGGATGCTCCCCGACAGCGTCTCGACTTCGGTGCGGAGGCGGGCCAGCTCGGCGGCCAGGGAGGGGGCGTCGGCGGCCAGGGCCGAGGGGGCGGCCGCGAGCAGACAGGTCACGAGCCCGAGGGCGGAGACCGAGATGGGGGTGGGCTGCCAGGTCTTCAAGGTGACCTCTGCATGTGGGTTGGGGGGACGGGGCGCCGGAGAGAGCGCGCAGGGGAGGGTGAGTCCCCCGCGCGCGCCGGGCTCAGTTGCGGGCGAAGTGGGTCCAGCCTTGGGTCCAGTCGCTCTGTGGGTCGACGCCACCGAGGTAGGTGGTCGCGGTGAACCACGGGTCCGCCATGGCCGCCGCACCCGTCATCGCAGGGCTGCCTGCGGTGGGCCGGAAGTCCGGCGTCGCGGTGTTGAGCGGCGCCGTCAGCCCGGGGTCCACCGTGCGGTTCCCCGTGTTCAAGGTCATGACGAAGTCCTCGACCGACCACGGGTCGACGAGCGGCTTCTTGTCGGCGTCGACCTCGTCGCCCATCAGGAAGTTGGTCGCGCACGAGAAGATCGTGGCGCTGATGGTCAGCTCGCCGCTCAGCACACCGCCGGTCGCGGCGTTGGCGTAGGTCTCGGCGTGGTCGACGTCGACGCAGGCCTCGTTCCAGCCCATGACGATGGAGTTCGAGATGTTCGCCGCGGTGCCCTCACGCAGCAGCATGCCGTCGTCGGACTTGCTCGAGTCGGGGGAGCCGATGAGGGTCAGGTTGGCCAGCACCGGGTGCGAGCGCGGCAACGCCTTGTTGTCGTTGCCGTTGTTGTCGGCCTCGATGCCGTTGTCGCCGGCGTCCTCGTACTGCTGCACCACGATGAACTGGCCGCGCCCAGACCAGCCGCCTGTCCAGTCCAGGTTGTCGTCGTCGCCACCGGTCAACAAGACGTGCTTGACCGAGACGGTCCCGCCGAAGAACTCGATGCCGTCGTCGGCCGCCATGTGCAGGTGGAGAAAGTCCACCTCCGTCCCGGCGCCTACGCCCTGAAACGCGATGCCGTTGAACTCGTTGGTCTCGGTGATCTGGTGGCCCGCGAACTCCACGCGGACGTACTTCAGCGTCCCGCTGTCGTCCTGCGCGTCAGAGCCGCCGTAGGTCCCGCTGCCGCCCTCGCCCTCGGCCTCGCAAGGCGGGGTGGCGCAGCCGTTCACCGGGGCGCGCCCATTGATGATGATGCCGCCCCAGTCACCCCGGGCGCGGCTGCCGACGGCCTTCGACGAGGTGAAGACGATGGGCGCGTCGGCCCGCCCCTCGGCCACGAGCTTCGCGCCGCGGCGGATGACGAGGAACCCTGTGCTGGCGGCCTCGCCGAAGACCGTCGTGCCCGGGTCGATGGTGAGGACGGTCTCTGACGAGTCGTCGCCGACGAAGACGCCGCCGACGAGCAGCCACTCCTTATCCGCCGTCATGGCGAAGCTCTGGATGATCGGGTTGGTGAGCGGCGCCTCGACGCGGCAGACGGCGCCGGTGCAGGTGACCTGCGATGGCAGGGTCTGGGCGACCGTATCGCCCGCGGCGTCACCGAGCGCCGTGTCGGAGATGGTGTCCGTGGTGGTGTTGGCGTCGCCGTCGTCGCACGCGGCTAGCGCCACGCCCAGTGCCAGTGCGGTCGCCAGCGAGAGAGTTCTCAAGGTCATGTCGGTGTCTCCAGCATCCGTAGTTGGGAGTTGCTGGAGGCGTGATAGACCCTGAACGTGTCGCCATGATGAGGGCGCGTGACAAGTCGATGACGGGACGGCGACGTTGCGATCTCGGGCCACGCGCTAGCCGGCACCGAGCCCAGGGCGGGCGCCTTCGCTCAGTAGGCGCCGGTCATGCGCAGGTAGGCGCCGCCGCGGCCTGCGTCGGGGTCGCCGTCGCGGAATAGCTCGCGGGGGAGATCGCTGAAGTCGTAGCCGACGGCGAGGCGCAGGTGGTCGGCCAGGGTCCAGCCGACCTCGGCCAGCGCGCCCACGCCGATCTCGGACTGCGCCAGCGCCATGAAGGTGCGGCCCTCGATGGCCACGTCCAGGCCGCGGACGATGTGAAAGGCCAGACGCCCAAGCACCAGCAGGTCGCGCAGGGTGCGGTCGTCCACGGGCGGCGTGGCGTCGGGGACCTCGGTGCGCTCTCGCAGCCAGCGAAAGGCGGTCTTCAAGGTCAGCTCGAGGCGCCAGGGCAGGCGGATGATGGCGGCGAGGCTGGCGACCTCGACCCGCGTGTCCGTGCGCGTCGCGACGGAGCCCAGACCCAGCAGGGTCACAGGCACCAGCTTCTGGCGGCGCGCGTGGCTGACGCGGGCCACCAGAGTGAGGCCGCGCCACGTCGAGGGCCGGTCGATGAGCGCGAGGCTGGCCTCGGTGGCCTGGCGCTCGATGTCCCGGGTCGTCAGGTTCTGGGTCATCGTGTAGTCCACGGTGAGCAGAGCGCTCAGGCCCTCGGCCAGCCGCACGTCCAGCGCGTTGCTGACCAGCGCCTGGATCAGCTCGCGCCCCACGCCGCCATTGGCCTCCGGGGCGTTGTCGTGGCGGATCTCGTAGCGGCCGCCGAAGCGCACGCCCTCGATGGCCAAGACCTCCAGCCCGCCCGACGCCACCTCACGGCTGGTGCGCCCGTCCGGCCCGCCGGTGGTCTGGCTGTGCTCGAGCCCCGCCGACACCGCCACACCGGGCGCCAGCTCGATGCGCTTGGAGATCCCCACCAGCGCGCGGTTCTGCTTGGCGCCGACGCCCTCTTCGAGCCGGTACTCGCCGAACGCGCGCCCGCCGCCCTTGAGCCGCGACTCCGCACCCACGACCTGGCTGTGCACGATCCCCGGCTCGTCTTGCCCCGGGCCCAACCGCTCTTCGAAATACTCGCTGTTTCGCTCGTCCACACGCCGCCGGATCCCGATGCGCAGCGCGTTGTCGCCGTCCCAACGCGCCGCCCCGGACAGCCCGAGATCCACGCCCTCCGCGACCCGATAGCTCAGCCCCGCCCGCGTGGTCATTCGACTCCACTGGCTCGTCCCCAGCACGTCGTCGTCCCCGCCGACCAGCGCCTCCTGCGCCAGGTCCGCCGACAGCCGCGACGTCAGCTGAAAGCGCGTCCCGACCACCGCACCGCCCGTGTCGACGGTCTCGCCGTCCTCGTCATCGCGGTGCTGCCCGTAGCCGCCCTCGAGCGACAGGTCCACGCGCCCGAAGTCGTGGTCCCAGCGGCCCGCGTAGAGCACGCGCTTGACGTCGCGCGGGTCGCCCTCCGTGGTCGTGCCGGGCTGCCTCAGCGCCGACCAATCGTAGCGAATCGACAGCCGGTCCCGCCGCCCGGGCCCGTAGACCAGCTGGCCGCCGAAGCGCTCCGTCCCGCGGTCCTGCTCGCGCCCCACGGCCCGAAATCCCTGGTCGACGCGCTGGTACCAGCCGCGCAGCCGCAGGTCCACGCGCCCGTCGGTGACCTGAGCGAGGTCCGAGTCCAGCTCCGCCCGCCACGCGTAGCCGTCGTCGCCGGTCAGCTCGCCGTTGAGCGCTCCGAATCGCAAGCCGCCATCAGACGAAACGCGCGATTGGGTGCTGGTCCCTTCGCTGCGGGCCATCTCGCCCGACACGCGCGTCCCCGCGACCACGTCGACCGCCGCGTCAGCGCCCCACATCGTGTAGTTCGGTGCGTCCGCGCGGGTCTCGCGCACCAGCCCGCCGCCCACCTCGACTCGGTCGGCGAAGCGCTGGCTGGCGTGTCCGCCGAAGGCCTGCTCGCCCGAATCCGCGCTGTCGGTCGGCTTGCGCGACTCGTAGGTCGCCACCAGCCACACCTCGTGCCCGTCGAGGATCTGGCGGCCGGTGAAGGGCTGAAAGCGCCCGAAGTGCGAGCGCGCGACCTCGGTCGCCGACAGCGGGGCCTTCAGCACCACGCGGCCGTCCTCGTAGTCGATGCGATAGTCGGCGTCGCGCTCCAGGGTCGTCCGGGCGAGCTCAAGGCGCGTGTCCTGCTCGCGGACGACCACCTCCAGGTGCTCGCTGCCGGGCAAAAGCTCCTGCCGCGACAGGTAGTAGAGGCTGCCGCCCGTCGCCCGCAGCTCGTCGTGGCGCGCCTCGACCCGCTTGGCGTCCTCGCTGGCGAAACCCTCGATTCGCGTGTCCCAGCCTGGCTTCCAGGCGTGCTCGAGCTTCGCCAGCGCGCCGTAGAGCCCGCGGTCGTAGCGCAGCAGCGTGACCCCATCGAAGACCGTGCGGATATTGCCGATCTGCAGCTTCGAGCGGTCGGCCTCGACCAGCACCCAGACGGGGCCGCGAGCGCGGATGGTCTGGTCATCGTCCGCCGCGTCGCCGAAGAGCGGGTACTCGCGCGCCGGGTCGATGATCTGGTCGTAGAAGGACTCGAAGGCCGCGCGGCGGGCCGAGTCGACCTGGGCGGACAGGAAGACGTGGCGGGCGAGCTTGCCGCCGGGGACGCGACCTCGGAAGTGCAGGACGCCGCGCCCGCCGAAGAAGTAGTCGCCGGCGGTGAGCTCGTCGTTGGTCGCGCGCTCGGGCAGGTGGGCGTCAAGCTCGCCCGCCGCACCGTCAGCCAAGGCCAGCAAGAAGAAGGCGCGGCGGCTGACGGTGACCGGGTGGCGGATGGTCGCCCGGTGGCCGGTCGGGTCGGTGGCGACGATGACCACGGCGGTTTCGCCGCCGCTGAGGTCGACCAGCTCGCCGAACTCGCCGTCGCCGTCGACCGCGGCGGGGCGGCCGTTGATGGTCAGTATGTTTCGTGGGTGGGTGCGGCCGGAGACGAAGAGGCGCGGCCAGTCGAGGGGATCTTCGCTCTTGGGCAGGCGGACGGAGAGGTCGCTGGCCGTGACCTCCGACGGCGAGGGGGTGCGGGTCGGAGAGGCCTGGGGCGCGATGAGGGGGTCACCCAAGGCGCGGCGCAGCGGGCCTCCGCCGAAGCGGCGCAGCGGGTCGGCGGCCGCGGTCTCCACCGGCGACGCGCCGAGGGTCGCGATGTCCAGCCACGCCTCGTAGACCGCGCCGCCTCGCGCGGTGAGCTGGACCAGCAAGCGCCCGTCCTTGGGGCGATCGACGCTGCGAACGAAGCGCCCGCCCGAGCCCACCGACGCGTCCAGGCGCTGGATGCGCGCCCGCGCCCGGATGTCCTCGCGCGGCAGCGGCGTCCGGTCCGCCGCGTCGACGGCGTCCAGCACCACCAGCTCGACGCGACGGTTCATCGCGCGGTTGCGGTCGCTGATGTTTGGCACCCGCGGGACGTGGGGGCCGAAGCCCAGGCCCAGCACGCGCTCGCGGGACACGCCCAGGGCCCGCGCGACCGGCTCGCCGGCGACGAAAGCCAGCTTGCGGCTGCGCGAGAGCTCGTTGACGGCGACGCCCTGGTCGTCCGTGTGCACCTCGAGGACCAGGCGGCTGAGCTTGTGGCGCCGCAGCACCGCCCGCAGCGAGCGCGCGCCGTCGAGCAGCTTGCGGGTGGGCGCCCCCTCCTCGGTGAAGAGGTCGCCGTCCAGCACCAGATGCGCCAGCACGCCGGCGTCACGGGCGCCGAAGTGCACGCCGAAGTTCACTGGCGCGCTCACCGCGCGTACGCCCGCGCCGTCGGTGACCACCAGCCGCGCCCGATAGCGTTCACCGCGGGTCAGCACGCTCAGCGCGCCGGCCGGCCCGGTGCCGTCCCACGCGATGTGCTCGGGCGGAGCGCCGGCCCCGCTCATCTCTCGCACGGGGCGCTCGGCCTGCTCCTCAACCCGCGAAATCACCAGGCGCCAGCGCGCGTTTTCGCCGGTCGCGCCGCCGTCGAGCCGGAAGTTCAGCGGCGAATCGAGCGGTCCCGCCCACCACTGAAGGTTCGGCGCTTCGGCCACCGCCGCGCCGTCAGCCCCCTGCAGGGTCAGCGCCGCGTGCGCCAGCGGCAGCGGGTGGCCGTCGACCCACGCCTCGGGCGGGTCCACGCGGCCACTCACGGTCACCACGGGCAGGGCCTCGGTCACGGCCGGCGCCACGTCGCCATCGCCGGTGCCGTCGGGCCCCTGGACGCTGGAGGGCCCGGCCAGGGTGAAGTCGCAGCGCACCGGGAAGGTCAGCCGCGCGGGCAGGCCGGGGCTCAGGGTCCGCAACGCCCGCTCGGTCTCGGTCACGCTGTAGCCAGGCGGCAACGTGGTGTGGTCGATCTTGACCAGGTGCACGCCGGGGCGGAAGGCCTTGAGGTGGAAGCGGCCTTGGCGATCGGTGTCGACCTCGTAGCCGTGGTCGCCGACGACCCGCACGCCGCCCAGGCCGACCTCGCCGGGCCCGCGCCGACCGTCGCCGTCGCCGTCACAGAAGACGTCGCCCAACACCAGCGAGCGATCCAGCTCAGGCGTCGAGTCGCGATCCTCGGCGGCGCGCGCGGGCACTGCACGCCAAGGCGCCGCCCACACGAGCAATATGAGCAGCCAGCGACTCGACGACATGAGGCTCCGCAGCGACCGAAAAAGCGCGCGAATCCTAACCCGGCCCCGTCAGACCGTCCAAAGCGGACTACTCGGGGTTGTAGGCCATCAAGTCGGTCAGGTGACCCACGCCGCTCCCGCCGCCGCCCGTGACGCCGCCGCTGAAGAGGACCATGCCGGTCTCCATCGCGATGGCGCGGTGCCCGAAGCGCCCCGCCGGCAGGTCCGGGACCACAGGGCAGCTGGGATCGGCGCAGGAGAAGGCCACCGTGATGAAGGGCTTCAGCACCGTCTGGCCCGTGGTCGCGTCGACCTCCTGGCGGAAGAACTGATGAATGATCTCCAGGGTCTCTTCGCCGCCGCCGCCGGTGCCGGAGCCGCCCGCGATGACGACCTCCTCACCCCGAGTCAGCGTCGCCGTGTGGCCGCCGCGCGGGTGGGCCAGGTTGAAGCCGCCGACGCTGGTCAGAAACGCCGTGTCGGGCGTGGCCGCGTTGACGTCGTACACGTCGATCGCGTTGGAGGCGCCTGTGCGATCGAGGGTCGAGTACCCGCCGACCACGTAGATCTTGCCCTGGCTCGGCACGTAGGTCGCCGTAAGCTGCGTGCGCGGCCCCTTGGTCAGGCCGCCGGGCTGGCTGATCATCAGGTCGGTCGTGATGTCGTAGATCAGCGCGCCCGCATGCGGTGCGGACTCGGATTCGCCGCCGACGATCAGGACGGCCGGGCGCTTGGGGCCGGTCGGGTTGGACGGGTCGCGCGCCTCGAAGCGCTCGGCCGCGTGGAAGCGACGCAGCAACCCGTCGGTCAGCGGGCGCGCGCCGCGCACCGAGCCATCGAAGGGATTCCAGACCTCGTAGGTGGGGTTGGCGTCCACGTCGCCGCCGACGAACAGGATGGTGAAATTCACCGGGTCCAGCATCGTCGCCGTGTGGCCGACGCGGGCCTTGGCCATCGGCGCAGCGAGCACCTGCGCGGGCGTGTCGCTCCGCGGATCGATGACCTCGACCGTCGCCGCGGCCTGCCGCGTCCCCTGATTGCTCACCCAGCCGCCCGCGATGAACACCTTCCCATTGTTCAGTGCGGTGCCGGTGTGCCAAGCCCGCTGAAAGACCAGCTTGCCCCCGCTGAGACGATGCGTGTTCGTGCGGGTGTCGATGACCTCGATGGTGTCTAGCAGCGCGCTGAAGCCGTCCTTGGTCCACCACGCCGGGTTGGCGCCGTCGATGAGGCCGCCGCCCGCGATGATAACCTCGTCGCTGGACGTCTCCGTCATGGAGTGGGCGACGCGACCGGTGGTCAGCGACTGCGACTGCCGCGAGACCAGATCGGTGACCGGGACGATCGAGTTCACGTTCGCCATGAAGACGGCGAGGTCCTGCGCGGGGAAGTCCTCGCGCACCGTGGCCGCCACGCTGGTCCCGCGGCTGATGAGCTGGACCGCGTTGCCGGCCCCGTCGCTGGACCAGCCCTCCACGACGACCTGTCGGGGCTCGTTGGTCGAGCTGAAGGGGATCGCGTTGATGGTGCCGCTGCCGCCGCCCGACGTGAAGGGCACGAGGTTGGTGACGCCTTGCTCGCCCAGGTCCGGCCCCAGCACGCGCATGTAGAGCAGGTCGACGCCCACGTAGGGGCTCGGCGCCGCGGGAGAGTCGTAGAGCTTGACGCGCAGGCCCTCGGGCGAGTCGCCCGAAGTGCCCGAATCGCACGCCGCGAGCGTGCCGAGCGCCAGGCCGACGGCCAGCGCAAGAGCGTGACACCCCAAGGAAATCGCCTGCGAATTCGGGCGCATCGTGACTCCCGTTACCATGTGACTGTCGTGCCGAAGCCCGGCGAGCTGCCCGAACCGCTGTCTTTGGTCAGCAACACCGCCGCGACCACGCCGCCGGCGACCGCCGCGCCCGCGAGGCCGATGAGCACCCAGCGCCACGCCCGCTTGCCCTTGGCCCCGCCAGCGCGCGTGGCCACGAGATCGGCGTCCGTGTAGTCGCCGTAGCTTCCAGCGCCCAGACCGAGGTCGCCGCCGACCGCCGGCGCCGGGCGCACGACGGAGGGCTCGAGCTGGACCACGGGCTCGGGCTGCGTGACAGGGGCCGGCCCCACGGCGGGGTCAGGCTGCGCCACCGGCTGCGGCTGCGCCACCACGGGCGGTGCGACCTGGTCGTAGATGCGGCTACGGCCGCGCAGCGCTCGCGACTGGGGGAAGGCCGCGATCGCCGCGAGCAGCTTCTCCTCCAGCACCAGCAGGTTGACCTGCATCGACGCCAGCTCCGAGTCCACCTTGATCCACTCGAGCTCGGCGACCTGGTCGGTCTCGGGGTCGAAGAGGAAGGGCGCGATCTCGTAGCCCTTATCTGCCTTTCGGACGTAGGTGAGCACGATGGCGTCAAGGCCGTACTCGCCGGCGATGCCGTCCGCCAGCTTCAAGAAGGGCGCGTCCAGCGTGCCCGACGCCGCCGCGACCGCGAGGCCTTCGGGCGTCTGCGGCAACGCCACCGCGCCGCCGGCCGTGCCGGTGCCGTCCGACTTCAGCTTGGCGCTGTAGCTGACGCTGTTGTTGTTGGCGAACCAGGACTTGCCCCACGGCTCGTAGCCCTCGGCCACCACCCGCAGATAGTGCTTCCCGCGCACCAGCCCCTTCTGGGACCAGGGGGTCTGGCCCACGCGCACGCCATTGAGGAACACGTCGGCTCCAGGCGGCGTGCTCTCCACGGTCGTGGTGCCCAGGGTGTTGGTGTCGGCGACCTTGCGGAGGCGCTCGAGCGCGCCAGTCGCCGCCGCCGGCACCTTGCGCTTGTCGAGGATGAGATCCGGGCGGATGACCAGCACGGCGGACAGCGCGTCCTCACCGTTATCGTCGAATCCAGCCATGAAGTACGCGAGGCTGACCCCCAGCGCGGCGTCGACCAGCTTGTCGAAGTCCACCAGCTTGTCGAGCCCCTTGTCGTACAGGGCCAGCGACTCCTTGAACTTCTCGACCGCGGCGTTGAAGTCGCTCTTGGTCGCGGCCTCCTTGGCGGCCCACAAGGCGGCGTCCGCGGCCACCAGGGTTGGGTCGGTCTCCGCGGCCCGCTGAATCGCCTTCTGGTCAGGCTTCTCCAGGGTCTCCGGCGAGAAGAGCCGCAGCCCGTTGTTCATCTCCAGGATCGTGCGCAGGTAGTCGCCCACGCGGTTGGTCACGATCGAGGAGACCTCGTCGGCCCGCTGCATCGGCACCAGCAGCACGCGCGTCTTCTGGGGTTCATCGCCGCCGCCTGCGGGAGGTGCGGCGGCGAACGCCGGTACAGCCACGCAGAGCGCGGCCACGACGAGGCCTGCCAGCAGGGGAGCCCGAACGGGGCGGGGGCTCGAGCCGGGTCTGTTCATGCTACGCTTCCGGAGGCGGGGAGGGTATGACATCGGCCTGGTCGGGAGCCGCCGACGCACGCGTACCCTCCTTAGGTGGCGCAGAGTTAACCCGCCCGAAAGCGCGAAGTCAACGACGTGAGCACGCCCCCCGAGCCGCCCAGCCCCGCCGTGACGGGCGAAATCCTGCGTTCCCTCCTGCTCGTGTACGCCGGCACCGGAGCCCTCGCGGTCCTGGCCTTGGTGTGGCCGCCGATCTCGGGCTATCTCCAGGCGCTCTTGGCCGCGCTGCTGCTCGTGGTCCCGAGCTACGTTTTGCGAGGCAGCACCGCGCGAATCGACGACTTCGGCGTCGACCTCGGGCCCTGGCGCCAGACCCTGGCGTGGTCGGCCTTGGCGATGGCCGTCGTCTTCCCGCTCTTTACCGCGGGACACCAGCTCGTTCAGACCACCGTGCGCGGCGGCACCTCCGCGTGGTCGACCGCGGCCCTCTGGCGCTGGGACGAGGACATCCGGGACATCCCGCCGCACCCCTGCGCGGCCGACCGCACGCGCACCGCGGTCTGGGCCACCGACGACGAGCTGTGGGTCGTGGCCCCGCCGGGCCGCGCCGTGACCGTCAGCGTCCCTGGCCCGCCCGCGGTGCCTGGGACCGCCACCGGCCCCCGGGACGCGGGCCCCAGCGGGCCCCGCCTCGCCGAGTGCAGCGACTCGGGCCTCCCCCGCGCCGCGGTCTCAGCCCGCGTGAGCCCCGACCGCACCGTGCGCACGCCCCTGGGCGGTGGCCTCCGCTTCTCCCTCGACGGCGTCGACACCCTGGACCTGAAGCTCGCGATCGACGGCGCGCCCATCCCGAGAGATCGCCTCGCCCTGGGTGCCTGGGAGCGCAGCGCGGACGCCGACGGCGAGGTCGACGGCTCGCGATCCCTGTGGTGGATCCCGATCTTTCTGTGCGTGCACCTGGGCTTGGTCGCGCTGCCGGAAGAGTGGTTCTTCCGCGGCTACCTCCAAGCGCGCCTGGACCAGCGCTTCGGCACCCCGTGGCGTCTCGCGGGCGCGCGCCTTGGCTGGGGCTTCATCCTGGCATCGCTCGCCTTCGCGGTCCTTCACCCCATCCTGATCCCGGGCGCCCACCGGCTGCTGGTCTTCTTCCCGGGGCTCCTCTTCGGCTGGCTGCGCGCGCGGACCGGCAATATCGGCGCCGCCGTCGTCGTCCACGCGGCGTCGAACCTGCTGCTCGCCATCATCAGCCGGATGGTGCTCTTCCCCGGCTGAATCGCGATTCAGTCCTCGACGCGCGCGCCGCCGGGGTCCACCGCGCTGACCACCGGCAGCGCCGCCAGCCCCGCAGCGCCGAAGGCCGCGACCATGGCCGCGGCCGCGCGCTCCGCGGTCTCCAGATCCGCCGCCAGCGCGAAGACCGTCGGCCCGGAGCCCGAGATCCCTCCGCCGACCGCGCCCGCCTCAGCCAGCGCCGCCATCACCGCATCGTAGCCTGGGATGAGGCGCTTCCGGTAAGGCGTCGCCACCCGATCGTCCAGGCAGCGGCCCGCCAGCCCGAGATCCCCGCGGCCCAGCGCCGCGACCAGCCCAGCCATGGCGGCGAGCGTCCGCACCACCTCGGAGATCGGCAGCGCCGCCGGCATCGCCGCCCGCGCGTCGGCCGTCCGCACCTCGATGTCCGGCTTCACGCAGGCCACATGCAGCCCCGCGGGCAGGGAAAGCCTGACGATCTCGATGGCCTCGCCCTCCCGCGGCAGGCACGCCACCAGCCCGCCCAGCAGCGACGGCGCCACGTTGTCCGGGTGCGGGCTGCCCGTGGCCAGCCGCTCGCCCTCGCGACAGGCGTCCAGGAGCTCGACGCGATCGACGTCTGGGCACACCAGCCGCGCGGTCGCCACCGCCGCCGCGACCGCCGACGCCGCCGAGCTGCCCAAGCCCGAGCCCAGCGGCAGCCCCTTGTCGAGCCACAGCCTGACGCCCGCGCCGGGCGGCCCAAAGCGGTCCAGCACAGCCTTCGCCGCCACCCCCGCGCAGTTCTCCAGCGCCTCGCGCGACAGCCGGCCCCCGTCGCCCTCGACCGCGACCAGCTCGACCCGCCCGTCCGCCGTCAGCTCAGCGCGCACACGGTCCCGAGGCCCCGCGAGGCACAGCCCCAGCACGTCGAACCCCGGCCCCAGATTCGCCACCGTGGCCGCCGCCGACGCGATGGCCACGCGGCTCACGACAGGTCTTCCAAGCGCGGCAGCTCGTTGGGCACCACCACCAGCGGCCGGTCCCCGGACCCGCCCTCGATGACCAGGACCTCGTCGCCGCGCGACACGGCGCCGTCAGACTCGTCCACCCGCGCCTCGAACTCCTTGGTCTTGCCGCTCGCGGGGTCGACCAGCCGCACGCGCCCGCTCTTCGCGTCCAGCCGCTCGGAGATGACCGTGGCCGAGCAGCCCACGTAGTTCGGGCCGCTCAGGGCCTCGATCTCCTGACGCCGGCTGGTCGTCTGGGCCAAGCGCAGCTTCCGACGGCGCCAAAAAAACCAGCCGCCGCCGACGAGCAGCGCCACGATGATCCAGTACATCCTCGACCTCTTAGTCCGCGCCGCCTTCGAAGCGTCGGCGCGTGTCGCGTGAGAAGGGCACGTCGCCACGGCCCGGGCGGACGACGCGGCCGGCCCAGATATAGTGCGAGCGCCCGGCATCGTCCATCGCCAGCGTCACCCGCGCCTCGACGCCATCGCCCGGCAGCACCGCCGTCTCCGGCAGCGGGAACGCCATCTGCCCCCAGTGGGTGCGCTGCCCGGGCGCGGTCGACAGCACCACGGTGTCGGTCAGCTCGGCGTCGAACCAGCCGACCAGCGCGTGCAGCCGCAGCGCGCGCGTCACCGTCAATTTCACAGCCAGATCCAGGGTGTCCGGGGCATCGACCAGCGCGAAGTCGCCCACCGTCTGGGCGTCGGTGGCGACCAGCTCGGGGTCGCAGGCGACCACGTAGGAGGCCTGCCCGGCGAAGTCCGCGGCCGCCGAGAAGTCGAAGCCGCCGATGGGCTCGCGCCAAAAGGACTGCTCGCGCCACAGCGGCAGGGTGGCGGCGGCGAAGCGGAGGCGGATGCGCTGGGGCAGGGTGGTGCCGCCGGGCGCCAGGTGACGCGGGAGATCGCGCAGCACAGGCTGCATCTCATCGGTGATGAAGAAGTTGCCCATGCACTCGGTGACGACGAGGTCCACCGGCCACGGCAGCGCCAGCTCGCGCGCGTCGCCCTTGATAAACGTGATTCGGTCACCCAGCCCATTGGCGTCCGCGATGCGCTGGGCCACCGCGATGACGTCGTGGGGCTCGACCGCGACGACCTCAGCGCCCGCCTGCGCCGCCCATAGCGCCAAGATGCCGGTGCCCGTCCCCAAGTCCAGCACGCGCATGCCCGGCCGCACGCGCTCGGCGATGGCCGCCTGGTACGCGTCCATGCGCAGCCGGTCGGCGAGCATCAGCCGGTGGTGATTCAACCCGATGAAATGGCCGCGGCTCATGGGTGCTGTGCCTCGCTCTGCGGCGCTCGCGGCCGGACGGTTCGGCGTCTGGTTGTTCGTTGACACGGCTTGTGGCCGCTGAGTATACCGGCCCGCCGGTGGCTCACCCAGCACGCCTCAGAGCCCGCAGCCACCGCGCAATCTGCCCGCGCAGCCCGGAGTGAGTGATGGCCGACACGAAAGCCCAACCGACCGCGTCGTTCGTCATCCCGGTCTACAACGAGGAAGGGCTGCTCACCAGCGCCATCAACGACCTCATCGTGAAGCTCAGCGAGCGCCTGCCGGAGCTCGACTACGAGATCGTCATCACCGAGAACGGCTCGACCGACGACACCCTCGAGATGGCCTACGGGCTCGAGCGCAAGTACGCCCAGGTCCGCGCGCTGCACAGCCCCGAGCCCAACTACGGCAAGGCGCTGCGCCGCGGCATCTTCGAGGCGCGCGGCAAGTTCGTGCTCTGCGACGAGATCGACATCTGCGACGTGGGCTTTCACGAGCGCGCGCTCAAGATCCTGCAGGCCGACCAGGCCGACATGGTCATCGGGTCCAAGGCCCACAAGGACGCCCAGGACCAGCGGCCCCTCTTCCGCCGCACCGCGACCCTGGTGTTGAACACGATGCTGCGCGTGCTGCTGGACTTTCACGGCACCGACACGCACGGCCTCAAGGCCTTCCAGCGCGAGCGCCTGCTGCCCGTGGTCAGCCGCTGCATCGTCGACAAGGACATCTTCGCCAGCGAGTTCGTCATCCGGGCCGAGCGCGACAGCTACCGCCTGATGGAGATCCCGGTGACGATCCACGAGAAGCGCCCGCCGAGCATCAACCTCACCAAGCGCGTGCCGCACGTGCTGAAGTCGATGGCCAAGCTCACCTGGGCCATCCGCTTTCAGGGCCGCAAGTAGTGGCGAGAGCGGCAGCAGAGCCGAGGCTGGCCGCCGTCAACGTCGACGTCGACAGCCTCTACCTCTACTACCGCATCCACGGGCTCGATGAGGCCGCCGCCACCAACGCGGTGTGGGAGCGCGGCGTGACCCGCTTCGCCGAGCTCTTCGGCGAGCTTGGCCTGCGCGCGACCTTCTTCGTGGTCGCCCAGGATCTCGAGCGGTGGCCTTCCGCGCGGCGCATCTGCGGCGAGCTCGCCCGCGCCGGCCACGAGATCGGCAGCCACACCTGGTCGCACCCCTACGACTTCACTCGCAAAGGCCGCACCGCCGTCGAGCTCGAGCTGCGCCGCTCCCGCGAGGCCATCGCCGACGCCTCGGGCCAGCGCGTCGTCGGCTTTCGCGCCCCCGGCTACACCATCACGGACCTCGTGCTCGAGGTCTTGGCCGAGCAAGGCTTCACCTACGACAGCTCGCTCTTTCCGTCGCCGCCCTACTACCTGGCGAAGGCCGCCGTCCTCGCCTCGATGCGCCTGCGCGGCAAAGAGAGCCAGACCATCCTCGACCACCCGCGCATCATGTGGCAGTCGCCCCGCCCGCACCGCCGCGCCGGCATCCTCGAGCTGCCCGTGACCGTGCTGCCCGGCATCCGCTTCCCGTTCATCGGCACCAGCCTGCTGATGATGGGCCTCCGCGGCTACGCGCTGGCCAAGCCGCTTCTGCACCGGCTCCCCTTCGTGAACCTCGAGTTCCACGGCATCGACCTCTGCGACCTCGAGGCCGACGGCATCGACCCGGTGCTGCTCAAGCAGCCCGATCTCCGCGTGCCGCTAGACCAGAAGCTGGTGCTCTTCCGCCGCGTCCTCACCGACCTGCGCGAGGGCTACACCGTCGACACCTTGGCGAACCTCGCCCCGCGACTTGGCTGAGGGCCCGCCCCTCCGCGCGCTCTTGCTGGTCGGCGGGCGGAGCGAGCGCATGGGCCAGCCCAAGCAGCTCCTGCTGGTCGACGGCGAGCCCATCGCGCTGCGGGTCGCCCGCGCCCTGGCCGCGGTCACGCCCGAGATCGCGCTCGGCGGCGACGGCGCCGTGCCGCCGGAGCTCGCCGTCTACCCGCGGCTCGCCGACGCCCCCGACGTGCGAGGCCCGCTGGCCGCGCTGCTCGCCGCGTCGCGCAAACACCCTGATGCCGCCTGGCTGATCGCGGCCTGCGACCTCGCCTGTGTCACCCCAGAGGCGGCCCGCTGGCTTATCTCCGAGCGCCACCCCGACCGCCTCGCCGTCATCCCGCGGCACGGCGGCCACCCCGAGCCGCTCTTCGCCGTCTACGAGCCCGCCATCGCCCGAGATCTCGAGGCCCTCGCGCGCTCAGGCCGCCCGGCCCCGCGCCTGCTCGCCGACCTCCCCGGCGTCCACAGCCCCGAGATCCCCGAGGCGTTGCGCGCCGCCTTCACCAACGTCAACACCCCGGCCGACCTCGCGGCACTCGCCCCGCCGGTTGCCAAGCCCCCTGAGCCCAGCTAGACAGCGCCCGTGTCACGCCCACCCAAAGCCCGAAAGCGCCTCAGCCGCGAGGACCAGCGCGTCCACCGCGAGCGCCAGGCGCGCCTGGACCCCGAGCAGCAGCGCAAAGCCCTGCTCGCCGACGAGCTGGGCACCATCATCCGCGACGCCCCGCTGCGCATCGCCCTGTGCTACCCGAACCCGTACCGCACGGCCATGAGCTCGCTCGGCTACCAGGTCATCTACCGGATGATGAACTCGCGGCCCGCCGTCTCGGCCGAGCGGGTCATCTTGTCCGACGACATCGCCGAGTTTCGCCGCCGCGGGTTTGCGCCCGCCTCGCTCGAGACCGGCCGCCCGCTGTCGGCCTTCGATGTCGTGGCCTTCTCGCTGACCTATGATCTCGATATCACTGGGTTCTTCGAGATGCTCGACCTCGCCGGCATCCCGCTGCTGCGCGCGGACCGGGGCGAGGGGGACCCGCCGGTCATCCTGGGCGGCCCCCTGACGGCGTCGAACGCGCTGCCCTTTGGGCCCTTCATCGACTTCGCGATCATCGGCGACGGCGAGGTGGCCGTCGGCGCGCTGATGGACGTGCTGGAGACCGCCCGAGATCGCGACGATCTGCTCGATGGCGCCTCGCGAATCGAGGGGGTCTGGGTGCCCGAGCGCGACGGCGATCGCGTGCCGGCGACCCAGAAGGTCAGCGTCGGCGTGCTGCCGGCGGTGGGCCAGATCATCACGCCGCACACCGAGCTCTCGAACATGTTCCTCATCGAGGCGAGCCGCGGCTGCCCTCGCTACTGCAAGTTCTGCTTGGTGCGCGCGCCCGAGAGCCCCATGCGCGAGACGGAGCTCGAGGAGGTGCTCAGCCACATCCCCGCCCACGCGCCGCGGGTGGGCTTCGTCGGCGCCGCCGTCAGCGAGTGGGGCGGCATCCGCGAGGCCCTGCGCCGGGTGGTCGCCATGGGCAAGGGCGTGGGCGTGTCGAGCCTGCGCGCCGACCGCCTGGACGCCGACTTCGTGGGGCTTCTGGCCCAGGGCGGCTACCGGACGATGACGGTGGCCTCGGACGCAGCGAGCCAGCGCCTGCGCGGCAAGCTGGCCAAAGGGATCCGGGCCCGCCACCTCATCGACGCCGCGCAGCTCGCCCGCGACGCCGGCATGGTGCGGATGAAGATGTACGTCATCGTCGGGCTGCCCGACGAGCGCGACGAGGACATCGACGAGCTGATCGCGCTCTGTCAGGAGCTTGGCAGGATCTTGCCGACCGCCCTGGGCATCTCGCCGCTGGTCCCGAAGCTGCACACGCCGCTGGGCGACGCGCCCTACGCCGGGATCCCGGAGGTCACGCGGACGCTGAGCCGCCTCGAGCGCGGCCTGCGCGGGTCGGCGGAGGTGCGCTCGACCTCGGCGAAGTGGGCGTGGGTCGAGTACCGGATGAGCCAGGGCGGCCAGGACGCGGGGCTGGCGGCGCTCAAGGCGTGGCGGGCCGGCGCGGGTTTTCGCGACTGGGAGCGGGCCTTCCAAGACGCCGACGAGCGGGGCGGCCTCACCGCGGCGGTCTCGGCCGACCTGTGGCCGGCCGCGGGCATGAAGTAGGCGAGTCGGCGCGGCTAGCCCAAGAGCCGCAGCAGCACCGAGTCCATCAGCCGCAGCCCGTCTTCGGTCAGCCAGGCGCGGCTCCCCTCCAAGCGCAGCCGGCCGGCCCTCGCCTCCGCCTGCGCTGCGGGGAAGAACCGCTCGAGATCGGGCGCTAGGTCCACACCGCGCTCCAGATCGCGCAGGCCCGTCATCACGCGCTCAAAGGCCAGGGTCTCGGGGTCGATCGGCTCGACGCTCTCGGTGGGATCGCCGGCGAGGGCCCGCTGGATGTAGACGCTGGGCCGCCGCACGTTCGCCCGCCGCTCGGGCGCGATGAAGCCGTGGGCGCCGGGACCGAGGCCCAGGTAGGGCCGCATCTCCCAGTAGCTTGAGTTGTGCACGGCGCGGTGGCCCGGCAGCGCGTAGCTCGAGACCTCGTAGTGGACCATGCCCGCGGCGCGCAGGCGTTCGCGGGCGGCGAAGAGCATCCGGGCCTGCAGCGAGTCGCCGGGCAGCTTCGTCTTGCCGTCGCGGACCTGACGTGCCAGCACCGTGCGCGGCTCGACCGTCAGCGCGTAGACCGACAGGTGAGGCGGCGAGAAGGACAGGGCGCGGGTCAGCGTCGCCTCCCAATTCGCCAGGGTTTGCCTCGCTAAACCGAAGATGAGGTCGAAGGACCAGCTCGCGAAGCCGGCGGTCGCGATGAGCTTGAGGGCGCGCTCGGCGGTGGCGAGATCGTGGAGGCGATCGGCCGAGCGCAGCATGGGCTCGTCGAGGGCCTGCACCCCCAGGGAGATCCGCGTCACGCCGAGGTCTCGCCAGGCGGCGACGCGCTCAGGGCTCACCTCGGCCGGGTTGGCCTCCAGGGTGAACTCGGCGCCGGGGTCGAGGCCCGGCGAGCGGCGCAGGGCCTCGACGAAGCGGCCCAGCTCGGCGGGCTCCCACAGGCTGGGCGTGCCGCCGCCGATGTAGAGGGTGCGGGCCGGTCCGCCAAGCGACGGCCCGCGCAGGGCTAGCTCGGCCAGCACGGCGTCGGTGAACTCGCGCTGGGGGATGCGCTTGGGCGTCGCGACCGCGAAGTCGCAGTAGGCGCAGTGGTGCTTGCAGTACGGGAAGTGGACGTAGACGCCGCCCGCGCTGGGAGCGG
>JAWKRR010000017.1:0-114532 GCA_041389525.1 Myxococcota bacterium
AGCTTGCTGTGACGCTCGGTATGCGTCAGGTCGACGCGCCCGAGCAGGCGGCCGTCGGCTCGGTCCAGCATGAGCACGCTGGTCTCGCTGCCCTCGGGCTCGCGATCGGCCCATCGGTGCCGCGGGAGCCGTCCCCGCCGGACCTCGGTGAGTCCCACCAACAGCGCCTGCTGAGTGACCGCCAGGCCGCGACACCAGCCGTAGTGGCCGGTGGCGAAGGTCGCGACTCGGCGACGCTCAGTCAGGTCGTGAGCGTCCAGTTCGAGTACGGTCCCGTCGATTGCCGTGAGCCAGAGGCTATCGTCCGCAACGCATCCGTCGTGAAGGAAGGCGCCGAAAAAACGAGCCGCGACGTCGAAGCCTGAGAGGTCGCGCAGCGTGCCGTCAGCGAAGCAGGTGGCGAGCAGCCGGCCCCCGACGCGCGCCACGTGGTTGATGTGCAGGTGATCTGGCACCTTGAGGCGGTGGAAGGGCGCGGCGCGTCGGTCGCGTGAGTGGTAGCCGTCTTCGTCAGTCGCGCTCGTCCAGGGTGCCGGCGGCTCGCCACTCCAGCCGATGCCCAACTCCAGCCCTTTTGCGGGCAAGCTTGCGCCGTGAACTCGGCGGGCGTTTGCCCAGGCCGGGAGGAAGCTGTGACTGCCAAGGAAGCGGCCGTCCAGGCCCTGCACGTCGACCGCTCCCAGCCCGGTATTCGAGACGTACAAGCGGTCTTGGTCGACCGCGACGTGGTGCAGGTCGTTCATGCAGGGCTGATGAAGGACGCCGGTCACACAAGCCCGGGCCGGGTCGACGCGGACGACCGCGGCGTGCGCTGCGACGTAGAGGGTCCCGTCAGGCGCGAGACTGCCACCTGCAAAACCCTTGGTGGGAACGAGCAAATGCGGGGGTGGGGTCCAACGTAACAGCACGTCGGCGCGCTCGGACTCGAAGTCCACGAGCCAGACCACGCCGTCGCCCTGGTGGTCGAAGTAGCCGCCGGTGACTAGCGCTTTCACCACGACTCCCTCCAGGCCTGAACGGCGCCCGGCAGACGGTCGAGGAACGCGCGAATCTCGTCGGCGCGACCAGGCAGCGGCGCGCTGCAAGCGGCGTGGTGGTCAAGGGCGGCCAGCACCTTCGATGCGTCCGCAAGCTCAGCGTCGACTGCGGGAACACCCCACGCGCGGAGGCCTGCCAGCGCCACTCCCAGATCAGCGATTTGCTGTCGGAGTCGTGCGCGGTGGCCGGCCACGCGAGACTCCCGCGCGGGCAACTCCGACGCGATGTCCCGCCCTTCGGACAGCGCCCGCGCGAGCACGAAGCCGCGCACCTGCGCTGCGGCGTTGACTGCCAACTCGTGGCAGTCGACTGGCTTCGCGTCGCGACCTGCCTGTCCGCTGCGACCGTGATGAAGCGGCAGCGTCATCTCCGCGACGCCATCGGGGTCTTCGGCCTGGGCGAGCGCGGCCCAGAGCGTGTCGGCACGCCTCGAGAGCACGCCGT
This sequence comes from Myxococcota bacterium, assembly GCA_041389525.1. GTDB lineage: Bacteria > Myxococcota_A > UBA9042 > PHBI01 > JACKFB01 > JACKFB01. Next base: position 1,483 of record JAWKRR010000017.1, read on the forward strand.
CGGACGACGCGAGCACGGGGGTGGGCCAGCGAAACAGCGCGTCGAGATCTAGGTAGAGGGTGTTGCCCCCTCTGCGCAGCGACGCGCGCGACGGTGCGTCTTCACCGTCCCAGACCAGCGGGCGGGTGAGCTGCTCGCCGTCGAGCAGCCGCCGAAGGTCCCCCAAGAGCGAGCGCGCGACCTCGGCTGCGGGGCGCCCGGCCATCTCAGGGGCGTAAGGCCACGGCTCCGGCGAGCGCGGCTGCGAGGCCTCTGTGAGGTCGTAGTACGCGTCGGTCTGCGGCAGCGGCGGGGTTGGCGGATCCCAGGGATGGTCGGGCCCGTCGGCGCACAGACGCTCCACCGCGGCCGCCAGGTCATCCAACTGCCCGCCGAGGCTATCCAGCCCAGGCACTGGCGGATCTCCGGTGAATGTCCCGAGTACTACGCTGCGCTGCGGCAAGGTGCACCAGTACCGCGCCACCCGGCATAGGAGGTGCGTGTGGCGACCGAGCCCCGCGTTTTCGACGAGCTGCTCGAAGGCGAGGTCGTCGTCGATCATCCAGACCACGGTTGGACGGGACGCCGGATGGGGCAGCTCAGGAATGGGATGCGCGAAGTGCGTCCGGAGCGCCGCGAGTTGGGCCTCGCGGGCCGCGCCGATGGGGACAGGGAGCCGCTCATGCAGCCTCGGGAGCACACCGCAAGTCGCGGCGCGCTCCAATGCGGGCAGCACTTCGGAGATCGGGACGCGATGCACGGCCAGCCCGTCAGGCACGTCATCGGGAGGTAAGGCGGATTCGTGGTTGTCGATGATCAGCACGCCGACGCGGCCCGGATACGCGGAGGCACGCGCTTCCTCGGCGAGCGTGTCGAGCAGCCTCTGCACCGACGCCCGGCGCCCGACAGTGGCAAGCGCAACGAGGACGTCCGGTACCTCCTCGTGAGTCGGCGGTTCGACTGTCGCGCGTTCCTCGACCCGCCCGCGCCCAAGGTCCAACCAGCGTGGCGTGTCCGCCACGAGGTCCGGACGGCGTCGCTCGAGCACGCTAAGGGCATCGGCGACGAGGCCCTGCGGCAGCCCAAAACGACCGATGAGGAGCGCGCCGAAGGCCTCTCGCCCGAAGACGGGCCGCGCACAGCGCCCGATGCGAGTGTGGCGGACGTACTCGCGGTCCCGAAGCGTGAAGATCGCGTCGGGCAGGATGCGCACGGCCCGCAGCCCCGAGAGGAACGGACCGAAGCCAACCTGGCTGTAGTGCGCCCGCACGATGGGCTCGAACTCGTGGTAGCGCCGTGGCGTCGGGTCGACCACATAGACCGTCTTCCAGTCGTCCCCCCCGAGATGGCGACTTAGTGTGGGACCGGCATCGCCGCGCGGCTCAAACCGAAAGCGCCAGCCGAAGAAGCACTGCTCCTGCGTCGCTCCGTCCAGCTCCCACGGCCGCATGTAGGGGTGGCCATTCCCCACGTCGCACAGGTAGCGGACGCCGCCCGACTCCACCACGCACACGAAGTGGTCGCCCGGCTCGGACACCGTGGCTGCCGAGAGCCATGCGTCGAATCCCAGCGACCGCAGCAGCGCGGTGAACGGCGGTGTCGTGCGGTCGCAGTTGCCGCCAATCCCGGCGATGGCGTCATCCACCACCCGCTCCAGGGGCGCCAGGGGCTGGTCGCGGCCGTCGTTCGCCAGTAGCAGGAGATTGTGGAATGGCACGGCCAGTAGGTGCGCACGCTGAAGCGCAGCCAAGCCGTCTGCATCGTGAGTGACCTGCGGCGAACCGAGGCGTGCGAGGTACCCGTCCACGCGAGCGGCGTCGAGCGAAGCCGGCCTCACGACGCACTTCCGGCCGAGCGGTCCACCCACCGGAAGATGAGATCGAGTTCGTCCTGGTGCAGGGGGAAGGTCCAACCTGGAAGCGACTCATCGCGGCCGTGGATGCGCGAACGGGAGTCGTTAACCCCGACAGCCAGATACCGCCCTCCCCTGGGCAGCGAGGCGTTAAAGGGACAGCCACCGTCGACCGCAGTCTTGTTCAGGACCCTGCGCTCATGGCGCGCTGCGATCCCCCAGCGCGAGGCCAACCCGCGCAACGCCCGCAGCAGTTCGTCCAGACGGCTGTCGGTTGGCACGCCCGGCTCGTCACTGCCCACGTTAAGCGCGAGCAGCCGAAGCGTGCCGTCGTCCCCGTCGTGGTACCCGGTCTCGTCGAGCCAGAGGGTTGGGTTCAGGCCGGTCATCACGGCAGGGAGCAGGCGATGCGCGACTTGAGAGCCGGTCTCCTCCTCACCTTGGATGAGCCAGGTCAGCGCCGGCGCGGCCCCGAGCACCGCGAAGGCGGCGAGCGCCGGCGCGGCGAGCGGACCCTTTATTGTCCGCCACACTGCGCGCCGCGCTTCCACAGCCGTCCCGCAGACTGGCCAGTTTCGCGAGGCGGATGCTGCCACTTTCTGTGCTCACGACCGAAGGGCGTCACGTCGTAGTGGCCGTAGAGCGCGACCTCGCCGTTCAAACCGCGCGACGGCCGCCGCGCGATCACCAGGGGGCCGGCTCCAGCTCGTAGCCCACGACCTCCACAGCGAATCCGGTGTCGCGCAGACGCCCGACGAGCCAGTCGAGAGGACGTCATGTCGTCTCCTTCCGGGCCTGTGTCGAACGCCGTTAACTGGCGGAGCGCATCGAGCGCATCAGCCGACGGCCGACCGCTCTTGGCCAAGAACGCCGCTCTCGCCGAGGGTCACGCCGTAGCGCGCCGCAACCGCCTCGCCGAAATCGGCGCAGACGAGATCCCAAAGCCCCTTGTTGCTGGTCCCGTATACGTCCCGACCCATATGCGCACGGTGCGCCTTGCCGCTGATAATCGCGTGGCGAAGCCGAGTCTGAACGGCGTCGTGGTCGAGCGGAGGGAGACCGAGGGACGAGCGCGCGGCATCGACCATGCGTTGGATGGGCACCCGCCCGAACACGCCGGCAAGCGCGGGCAACGAAAGACCGTGTGTGCGCCCGGACTCGCGTTCCGGGCCATCAAGCATCATCCACCACGCGGCGGTCTCACCCACAGCGACCGGTTCAGTCAGGCTGTGGCTGACCGCCAGCACGCGATGGAGCCCCTGGCGGAGGTCGGACGAACTCGAGTACATCGAGATGTGGTTCACGCCGCCACCCCACGACCGCCGAGTGTGGGGAACGCGTCTTCATTGAAAGGTGCGCCGGGTGGAACGGTCACGCGGCTCGTCATCGGATGCCACTCGGCTCGGGAGGGGTCGAAGGTGCACGTCGCGTCCAGGTAGATGGTGATGTACGCCCGCCGCCAGCCATCAGTGGTATTGGGCGGGCTTGAGTGCCACGATAGGCAGTGGTGAAAGATGGCCGTTCCAGCGGACACCGGCACCGCGACCGCGTCGGCCCCGCGCTCTCCCCAGGACTTCGCCTCGTTCAGGAAGTCGATTGAACGGGTGATGGGCTCCTTGTGCGCTCCCGGCATGAAGCGCATCGCACCCGACTCCACCGTCACGTCGTCGAGGGCCAACCAGCATGAGACCGCCCGCGGCTCGGCCACAGGCCAGTTGGGCAGGTCGCGGTGCCAGGGGATGGTGTCGCCGCCGCCGGGGGGCTTGACGATGACGTGGTCATGGAAGACCCGCACGCGGTCACAGCCGATCAGTTCGGCGGCGATGGCCGCAGCCCGCGGATCATGGAGTTGATCCTGAAACGCGCGGTTGTGCTCCCACACGTTGGTCCATTGCGAGATGACGGAGAGATACTCTTCGACGCCTGCCCCGATCTCCGCCGCCCATGCCACGGTCTGGGCCTCGAAGGCCTCTCGGAGCCGGGCAACGCGCACGGGATCCAACAGCGACTCGACGACGAGATGACCGCGCTCGTCGAAGGTCGCGCGCTGCTGGGGGCTGAGTTCAGTCATGAGGCAGCTCCGTCACGAGCGCACGGTCGGGCACGACCTTGCAGAGGGGGTGATTTGGGGCGTTGGCGTGGCACCACCGAGCCCTGGGCGAGAGGAATACACACGACCACGCCGCGCGCTCGCCCGGCCGCTCCATCGCGGGCGATGCGTGGAAAGTGATCGGGGTGAACGCCACGGCATCGCCCGGGGCGTAGGCCGGCGCGAAGAGCGGCCAGTCCCCAGGATTGAAGCCTAGGTCAGCCCGGCGATCCTGCGGCGAGCCATCATGCAGGTCCACGACCGGCCGCGGGCCGAGCTGGTGGCTCCCGGCAGCGAAGCGCAGAGCCCCTGACCGCTGGTCGGATGCCTGAAACGGCACCCAGAGGACGACGCCCGCCGGCTGATCGACCGGCCAGAAGCCGAAGTCCTGGTGCCACGGGAACTCCTTCTGCCCGCTCCGCTTGAGCAAGAGCAAGTCTTGAAAGAGTACGCCGGGCTCGCCGAGTAGCCGGGCGGCAAGCGGGCGCACCGCTTCGGCAACCGCCCTGGTCGAGCCCGCCCCAGCGTAACGGAAGGGGCTGAGCCACTGGTCCATAAAGGGCCGACAGCGGTGGGCGATCCGCCGGGGCCGGCTGATGCGGTATGTGTTCCGCTCGCTCATCGGCCGAGCCGCTGCACGATTGTCGGCGAGCGCAGCCCGGAGCGCGCCCAGCAACGAGGGCTCAATGGCCCTCTGCAGGTGCACGACTCGTCCTTCGAGAGCGCCTCGGCAGCGCGATGACCGTTCATCGTGTCGTCTCTGGGCGCCGCGCGTGCCGATACCTCCGTCCACCTGCTCGGAGTCGCGAACGGTCGGAGGTGCTGGAATCACCGTCACCAGCGTGCCATCGGCGACGATGATGAGAGCGACGCCGGTCGCGCGCTCGAGGATGTAGACCCGCGGTGTGTGGCGCGAGCCGCGTCACGGCGGCCGATGTGATAGGCGACTCGGCCAACGAGTTCGCCCAATCGACTGCCCGCGGTCGACGGCCAGCGAGCGTTTTCCCAGGCACGCGACGCTGAGCGCAGCGACAGAGCGCGTGGGACTCCATCGACGCATCGGAACCTCCTGCGGTGTGCAGCGCCGCGACGGAATCACCACCCCATGCGATGTCGTACACAATTTCCGACAGTTACACCTGGAAGCCGCGACCATTGTGATGCAAACTACGCTCAACCACGAGCGCACACCGTCGCATTCGGGCCCCGGAGACGATATCCAGTGAAGCCTAGCGAACCAAACGGGAAACGCACTCCGCCGCCGCTCGAACCACCATCCCCGGGCCATGCGGTCCTGGTCTACGCCCTGCCAGGACTTGGCAAGAGCACGCTCGCGGCCGCACACACCGCCTTGGCGTGCGACGCAGACACCTTCCTCTACGCCGCGGTCGCCCGAGGCTTCCCAGGCCTTGAGCCCCGGGCACAACTGCGAGCCTGGCGCACGCTCTGCCGTCGGCGTCCCTGGGAACGATCGGGCGACGACCTGGCACTCTGGGGCGGCGTCCGGCGGGCCTACATCGCCCCCTTCATCGCGGCCATGCGCTCCGGCGCGTACCGACTCGTGCTGACCAGTGAACTGTCCCCACCCTGGGTCGTGAGCGCCTACTACGGGGTCGAGCGCGGGCGGTACCTTGAGCACATGCGCCTCGCGAAGCGCGCGCTGGACAACGGGCAATCCGAAGCGATGAATGACCGGCTGGAGGGCTACGAACCGCTCACGCGCCTGCGAGCGGGCACCTTCCTGGCCGAGCGCTCCGAAATCCAAAGGCTGCTGGGCGACTAGGTACCCCGCGGGCTATCGGCTCGGCGGCGGCCGAGGCGAGGTTCGCACGCTCCCCGCGCGCTAGTTCATGGTGCCGTCGTGGAGAGCAAGAACAGGGATGGAGGGAGGCGCGTCGCCGCCGGTATTGAGCGCGCGCGATGCGAACCCTCTGAACGGACGGATACTGGCAGGTGCCTCGCGCTCCAAACCTTGGCCTCCGCTTCGGACGGAATCCGTCGGTCCCGTGAGGCGAGCGCCAACCGCCACTCCCCCGGAATCCGCACCGCCCCCACCTGAAAAAATTTGAGTCGACTGTGCGGGGCGCCGAAGGGGTGGGGGTGTGCGAAGCGGCACACTTGGGAGGACAGGATGAGATTTTCGCGGTTTCGATCGCTGCGACTTGGGGTTGCGGCGCTTTGCATGGTGGGGGCGTTGGCGGTGCCGATGACGGCTTCCGCCGGATTGCTGGAGCAGCTGATCGTTGAGTTGGATGGTGCGGGGGCGGATGACGCCATCGTCACCTACTCCGCGGTGGATGTTGGGACGGGACACGTGGTGGCGGAGGTCTCCGACCTGCTGCCGAAGTGGCTCCCGCTCGGTGGATTGCTTCGCTTGGTGGCCAGCATCCCGAACATCGTGCTCGGGACGAACCAGCACTGGTCGGTGCGTGTCGACGCTCGCTTCGCCAGCGGGCCCGTGCGCGTCAAGCAGTTCAAGCTCTTCCGCCTGCTCGGGAAGGACCGCTACGCCAAGGTCCACTCCAACGACCTCGCGGGCTCCTGCGAGTGGTTCGTCTTGGGCGACGAGGTGGGCGAATGAATCACGTCAAACGTCACGCTCTGCTCGCCGGACTGGCCCTGGTCACTGCCGCCGGACTCGGCCTGGAACCCGACGACGCCCGCGGCGGCTTCGTCTCGTCCGCGCTCGTCGGCGTGCTCGACACCGCGGTCCCGGCCAGCCAGCTCACGGTCACATTCCGCGCGGTCGACCAATCCGGGAAGCTGGTTTGGGAAGCGGACCCCGCTGATGTGCAGGCGGCCCCCTTGTCGGGGGCGAAGCTGGAGTTCAAGTCGACCGTTCCCTCGGAGATCACCGCGCGACGGGACGTCGAGCTGGTCATGTGGATCTACGCGGTGAAAGCGCGCGGCAGCGTCTCGCCGAGCTCTCTCAAGCTCGAGGGTCGCTCCGGCCTCGCCACCGAAACCACGGTCGCGCCCAAGGAGCTGAAAGGCCTCATCGGGGAGGTCATCGCGGTGCCGAAGTAGGCGCCCGCACTCACGAAGGACAACTTGACCCTGAGATGAGCGTGGCGCCGTCGCCCGACCCGACTCCCGCCCCCGCGGTGGGTGCCTCCGGTCGCGCGGCGGCGCAGCGCGTTCTGCCCCGGCCTACGGCTCGGGACGCACAGCCTCCTCCGACCTTCGCGCGGGTCCCAGGAGGCCGTGATTCACGCTTGCGCCGGGCTCGGCCGCGCGCGATCATCCGCGGCGCGCACCGCGACCCGGTCGACGCGCCCGTGCCACTCCGAGCCCCCCGAGAACCATGCGACGCCCTCTCCTCCTCGCCGCAGTCTCCGCGCTCCTGCTGCAGGCCGCCGCCTGCGACGCCCCCGCCACCCACGACGCCCCCGACGCCGTGACCTGCCCCGCGGGCACCTCCGCCGCCGCCGACGGCACCTGCGAACCCACCGTCGTCCCCACCTGCCCCGACGGCCTCGACGCCAACGCCGACGGCATCTGCGACCGCACCCTCGCCGACTGGTCCCGCGACGCGCGCCTGCCCGCCGCCGGCTCGCGCAAGGACATCTACAACCAAGGCGACGCGCTCCCCGCCGTCGCCACCCGCGGCCTCGGCCACACCCTGGACTGGCCGGTCGACGTCACCGGCATCCTCCTACCCTGGCGCCCGCTCTCGGCCGTGATGACCGCCGGCAGCTCGAATCCCCAGGCGGTGCCTGTGCAAAACGTCCTCCGCAAGGCGCTCGGCTTCGGCACCATCGACGAGATGAACGCCTGGCTCGGGATGGCCCGCTCCGACGGCACCCGGGAAGCACTCCCCGGCATCCTATGGCCCGAGCGCGTCAAGGCCGGCGACTTCCTCGGCCTCAGCACGCTGCCCACCCCGAACGGCGACGGGCTGACCATCTCGTGCGCCATCTGCCACACCGCCGAGCTCTTCGGCCGCACCGTCGTCGGCCTCACCAACCGCCGCGCCAAAGCCAACGAGTTCTTTCACCTCGCGGCCTCGTTCTTCCCGACCCTCACCTCGGAGTTCTTCGCCGAGGTCACCGGCGCCGACGCAGGCGAGATCGTCCTCTTCGAGCAAGCCCAAGCGAACTACGCCGGCGTGGGCGCCATCGACCCGCAGGTGCTGGGCCTCGACACCTCACTGGCGCAGGTCGCCCTCAGCCTCGCCCGGCGCAAGCCAGACGCCTACGCGACCCGCGACCCCGAGCTCGAGGACACGCCCGCGCCCAACTTGCTCGAGACCTACGTCGCCGACAGCAAGCCCGCGGTCTGGTGGAGCCTCAAGTACAAGACGCGCTGGCTCGCCGACGGCTCGATCGTCTCGGGAAACCCCATCTACACGAACTTCCTGTGGAACGAGCTCGGCCGCGGGACCGACCTGCACCAGCTCGAGGCCTGGCTGGCCAAGAACCAGCAGACCGTCGACGAGCTGACCGTGGCCGCCTTCGCCACCGAGCCGCCGCGCTGGTCGGATTTCTTCGGCACCGACGGCCTCGACGTCGCCGCCGCGAAGCGCGGAAAGACCCTGTTCGACGCCACCTGCGCCACCTGTCACGGGACCTACGACAAGGCCTGGGACGCGCCGGGCGCCGACGCGCTCAGCGTGGCCGACGCGGTCAAGACGACCGCCGTCCACTACCACGAGCAGACGCCCGTCCTGAACGTCGGCACCGACCCCCAGCGCGCCGCCGGGATGGAGGCCTTCGCCGACCGCCTGAACGCCCTGGCCATCTCTCAATGGATGGGCACCGTGGTCGAGGTCCAGGACGGCTACGTCCCGCCGCCCCTCGAAGGTATCTGGGCGCGCTTCCCCTACCTCCACAACCAGAGCGTGCCGACCCTCTGCGAGATGCTCACGCCGGCCGCCGAGCGCACGAAGGTCTTCTACATGGGGCCGGACAAGGACCCGAAGACCGATTTCGACGCGGCGTGCGTCGGCCTGCCGGTGGGTGACGCGATGCCCGCAAGCTGGCAAGACGACCCGCACGCGCGCTTCGATACCAGCAAGCCGGGGCTTACGAATCTGGGCCACGACGAGTGGCTGACCAACGAAGACGGGTCGCCGCTGCTCGACGCCGCCGGCCGCGCCGACCTCATCGCGTTCCTCAAGACCCTGTGACGGCTGCTCGGACGACGCGCGCTGGCGTGACGGCCCTCTGGCTGGCGGCCGCCGCCTGCGGTGGGAGCCAGGCGGACGCCGATATCGTCGCGGACGCGGAGTCGGACTCCGTCACCGTCGCTGACGCGGCCGTCGATTCAGCCCCGGACGGGAACCACGACGCCATCACCCCCTCGCCCGACGAGCTCTGCGACCTCCTCGCAGCGGCCGTGTGCGGGCCCGCAGCGGCTTGCTGCACGCCCGCGGCAGGTACGGACGAGACCGAGTGCCGCACCGCCTTCGCCACCGAGTGCCGCACAGCAGGAGCCTCCGAGATCGCCGCGGTCAAATCAGGCACGGCGTTCATGTCCGCAGCCGATCTCGGGCTGTGTTTAGACGCATACGCTGACGCCGGGAGAGCCTGCCGCGCGTTGACCGCCAGCGCGCGGCTCGGCGCGTGTCGGAACATCTTCCAAGACCCGGCTTCCCCCGGCACCCCGTGCCAATCCGGCCTCGCCGACCTCCGATGCGCAGGTGGCGGCGGCCTCTGTTTCCCCGAGCCGACCGGCACCACCTGCCGGCTCTACGGGACGGCAGGCCAACCCTGCGCCGAGGCCATCTGCCCGCCCTGGATGCACTGCATCACTACGGGCGGTGCGCTCATCTGCGACGCCCCGCGAGACGTGGGCGGAGCCTGCGACGCCGACGTCCACTGCAAAGACGGTCTCCGCTGCCTCAACCAGACCTGCGCCCCCGGGATCCCCGCCGGCGACCCCTGCGACAAGAGCTTCGATTGCGCCGCCGGCCTCGTCTGCGACCCCCTGAGCCAACAGTGCGCCCCTGGCGCCGTCGCTGACGCCCCCTGCCTCTCCGCCCTGCAATGCGCCGACGGCCTCAGCTGCCAGGGCCTCACCACCGGCAAGGTCTGCATCCCTGGAGAGGAGACCGACGGCTCGGACGCCCCAGGCCTCCCCGGCTTCCTCGAGCCCTGCGAAGACCACTGCGCGAAGACCTTCGTCTGCGGCGAGGGCCCCGTCGCCGGCAAGTGCGCGCCGACCCTCTGCGCCGCGCTCCCTCTGCGCGAGTAGTCGAAGCCCGCACTCAGTCATCCGCAGTCAGCGGGACCGGGGACTCGGCCTTCAGCCACCCCTCCTCGCACCCATAGGTTCCGCACGCCGCAATGCCCATCCCCCATTCGCGGAAGATCGGCCACAGGTTGTTGTAAGCGAGTCGGTCTCTATCCACGGCATCAAAGTGAGAATCCTGCCTGAGCGACCAGAGGTATTGCCTGTCTCTGGCGGTCGCCGTCCGCTTGAGCACCAGCACGCCGATAAGGAGCAGTCGAACATTGTCTGACGTCGTCAGCGCCAAGGCGGTCTTGCGAACCAAGGGTCCCCCGATATCGGCGAGCGCCTCCGCGGTCGTCGCAGCAATCGCGGGGACTTCGATGTAGTGAACGGCGAGCGCGTAAACGAGGAGCGGTCCGATCGCGTCGGTCTCCCCTCTGTCGCCGAGGGCCCGAATGATGCAGTGCGCGCTCGGCTTGTGCTTCGACCAGCTATGGAGTTCCGCCTGAAGGTGCTCCAGAGTGTCGGTCGCTCGAATCAGTCCCACATCACAGCCGCCGCCCCGGCCGCCCGCGAGCACCACATCCACTTCGCCAAAGAGCGTCTTCTCACTTGGCAATTCCAACTCGCGAGCCATGTACGTCGGAAAGCCCACAGTCACGCAGTAGTAGGTCGCGATTGCGGCTCCAGTCGCCATGCACACCACGGCGACCGCGGCCAGGGCTGTCAGCTGGCGCCTCGAAAGTCCCAGCATCACTTCATCACCTCCGCGGTGAGCACCTGCGGCTCGATGTCGTCATGCACGAACACGGCCGCACCCCGTGTCGACGCGTCCAGGCTAGCCCGAACATCTGCCCCGGATGACGCGGTTTCCGCGCCGCCGCGGAGCGCGAACCAAGTCTGGGCGGGGCCGCTATCGGTGGCCAGCAGGACATTGCCGCCCTCGTCACGCGCTAGCTTCGCGTGCATGCAGCCCGGGCCGTGCGCGCGGGCCGGGGCACCATCTGGGGACGGCAGCGCTGACCCGGGATGGACGACGGCTGACACGACCATGGGGACGCGAAGAGAGCCGATCGAACGGCCGGTCAGGTCAGACCGTAGGCGCGCGTTCATCCCCGCAATCTGAGCCGACAGGACTTGTACGCGTGAACCCGGCCCGCCAGCGACAACCTTCAGCTCCAGAACCCCCGGCAGTTCCCCTTCAGCCAGCGCAGCGCGCATGTTTGTGGGTCCTACAGACGCGTCGCGCTCGGACTCAAGTGACGCCTTCGCGCGATAGGTGCACCAGGCGTCGAGGGAGGCTTGGCGCTGAATCAGGCCTGCTTGCGCGGGATCGATCGTGGCCATTCCGCGAGCGATGGCCTCCGCCTGCGCGACAGAGTCCGGCGTCGCACGTATAGCGGGCCGGACCTCTTTGGTGAGCACGTTCTGCTGGTCGAAAGCGGAGTTCCGAACCGTCTGCTCCTGCATGCGGAAGAACTGCGCCGCCGAGTCAGTCCCAGGCTCAAGTGCGGGCTTCGCCGCTTCCTGAATTGCCTTCCCCATGAAGCTCTTGGCGGCGCTGCTCAGCCCCTTGACTGCAGCCTCAGCGACCGCGACGCCCAGGCCGCTTCCTTTCAACGCCGCCCCGACGCCGACGAGAACGCTGCTTCCGAGGCCGGCAGTTGCGGTCGCAAGAGCCACCGAGGCTGCACCCAGCGCCGCTTCTTGCCACCAAGGCGGGACATCTTTGTGGGCGGAGTCGAGCGCGAGCTGGCTCAGTGCCGACGCCCGGCCGCCGAGCAGCCCGGTGTGAATCGCGCTGATCTGATCGAACGCGTCTTCTCTCCGATACTCCTCCTCCTTGGTGAGTTCGGGCGCCGCCGCGGCCGCGTCGTCCTTCGGGGCGAGGCAGGCGGCGCCTTCTTCGTAGTCCATCGTTCGGAGGTCGGCGGAGGTGGCGCCGGCGCCTCTTCGGGCGGCGGACTCGGCAGCCGGGGCGTGAGCGACGGCTGGCTCCGGCTGTTGCTCAGGGCGGCGGACTTTGGCGGCGTGGGGCATCGGGTTCCCTCCTGCGGGCCTTGGGGGCCGGCGGGAGGGGACTTGTGCACGAGGCGGGCCAACGGGGCGCGCGGTTACGAATCGCTCGGTGGCGACTGGCGATTCGCCGTATCGATGGGCGCGCGGGGAGCGGCGGTGGTGCAGATCCGGGGTCCAGAGGCCCCGATGCTGGGGTCTCCGGTTTCTCCGGGGTGTGTCACGGCGGTTTTGACGCGCGTCAATCGCGCGTCAAAACCGCGTCATGGCAGCTCGACCGGGCCGGGGGGCGTGATGCCGCCGCCGTCGGCGTCGAGGTAGATCGGGTTTGTGAACGCGTAGGTGAAGCCGTTGAACACGGGCGCCGCCATGGCAGGGCCGCGGGTCAGGACGACGACCCAGGCGTCTTTCGGAGCGGTGACCTCAAACACCCCGTCGAACCAGCGGGTGCCGCCGGCCGCCGGCGCCGTCGTGGGGCGCGACTCGACCAGCAATCCGTTGACGTAAAGCTCGACCGTATCCAGCTTCAGCCAGGGCGGGGCCTCGGCCTGCACTTCGATGCTGACCGGGCCGGCGGACGCATCGACCGGCTCCATGTGACCCATGCGGCGGACGCCGTTGGCCAGGACGTGCAAGAAGGCGCCGCGGGAGACGATGCCGCGCTGGTCTCGGATCGCCTGGGTGATCATCGCGTCGGTGACCTCGTCGGGTGCGTCCGTCCCCAGTCGCAGGTAGGTCCGCGGCCAGCCCGCGTCGTCGCCCACGTCGTGAGAGTCCGAGTTCCCGACCGCCGTCACGGTCCGCCCACGATTGAGCAGCGCGAACCAGTCCGCCAGCACCGGGACACCGGAGCCCGAGTCGACGCGCCACGCTTCCCAGCCCGCTCCCGTGTAGCTGGCCGCCGCGCCAAGCTCCGCGTTGACCTCGATGGCGTCGAAGTCCTCGGCGAGCGTCCCCTTCCCGGGAGTCCCGCTCCACGGGTCCAGCCGCAGCGCCACGAAATAACCTTTGAGTGGGTCGCTGCGCGGGTGATTGACCTGGATGGTCAGCTCACCCGGCAGCGCCCGCAGCTTGGTGAAAAGCTGCGTGATGGTTTGACCCGCCCAAATCTGCGAGCCGACCAGCGCGTGCGGGTCGGCCGGGTCCACAGGCAGCGGATACGCGTTGAAGTGCCCCACCGCGTTCACGCTGATCTCATTGCCGATGACCGAATGGTAGACCGCCTCCGCCCCCATGGCCTCGACCACCGGACGCATGTCGAGGATGTTGTCGTGCTCCGTCGTCGCCGCGCACTCAAGCCCCGCCGCCATGTTCTCGCGGAGCTTGTCCTCGAGCGACGCGTTGGCGTCGAGGCTGCCGATGGAGTGCTGGTGGAAGTCGCAGCCGATGAAGTCAGTCGTGTCCAACACGCGCGCCAAGTGCCCGCTCAGGGTGGCGCCGTCCTTGGCCTCCCAATCCTCGATGACCACGCGCTGGTACTCGGCGCCGTGGGAGACGACCACGCGATAGTGACCCGGGGCGACCGCGAAGCTGTCCGCGTCCGGCCCGGCGAACGCGATGTGGGCCTGGCCGGCGATAGTGACCTCGCCGATCCGCGAGTCAGGCATCTGCGCGCCTCCCAGCGCCTGGAGGCTGACCTTGACCGGGGCGGTCGCGCCGCGCGTCGGGACCGGACCGTCGATGGTGAAGCGCACGTCGATTCGAGCGCGCCCGCCCATGTCGAGGGTGACGGTCTGCTCGGCGCCCGCCGCGACTTCCAGGTCGGCCGAGCTCGCCCGCACGCGCCCCTGCCCGGACGCCATGACGCGGTAGGTGCCCGGCATGACGCGCATGGTGAAGGCGCCCGATTCGTCAGTCAGCGCCTGGTTCGCAGCGTGCGTGGGCTCGCCACCGCCCGCCGGGACCGGCAGCGCGGTCGCGTAGACGCCGGCCAGCGGGCTCCCGCCGTCGTCGCGAACAACGCCCGAGATCTGTCCGGTCTGCCGCCCCATGGCCTCGTAGGCGACGTCGACCACGCTGGCCGGCGAGCCGTCCCCGACGACGAAAAAGCGCTCGGAGACGCCCTCGCCGTTGGCCGGGATGTCCAGCCCGAAGTCGAGGAAGGCGCCGGTGCCGGACGCGTCCGTGAACGGCACGGTCAGGTCGCCCTCGAGCCGCCCGTACGCATACGAGCTGCGCTTGCCGCGGCTGGCCACCATCGACGGGTTGCCGGCCTTCTCCGGCGAGCCGTAGCCGCCCTCTGGCGTGAAGAGGTCGAGCTGCTTTCCGAAGCCGAGGAAATCGCCGACCGAGACCTGCGCGGCGCTGCCGTCCGCGGTGCGAATGCGCGACCTCATGATGAGCAGCGTCGTGTCGGGACGCAGGATGTAGTCGAGGTCGACTAGAAAGGCGGTGTCGTCCGCGAAGTCGTCCAGGAAGCCGAGGATTCCTGACTTCTCGAGGGTCCCGCTGACGCGCAGGACGGCCTCCTCGCCCGACGCGCCGTCGTTGAGGACCGTGACCTTCGTCGGGCTGAGGACCCGGAAGTCGACCAGCGCGAACATCTCGCGGAACGCGTCGTGCCCGGATTCGCCCTCGGGTCGCGCGAGATCGGCGTCGATGAGGTTGCCGCCAAAGAGCGACAGGCCCACCGCCGCGCCCTTGTCCTGGATGATGAAGCGGGCGCGCGTGTTCCCGATGACATACGAGCGACCCGCGAGGGCGTAGGCGCCTGGGCCGCCGATGAGGTCGGCGGGGTCGTCGATTCGGCGGGCCCAGACCTTGGCGGGCGGCGCGACGACGTCCGCGTCTGCCGCGGCGTCGCCCGGTGTGGAATCGGTCGCGTCGAGCGTCGCGTCGCTGACCTCGGCCACGTCATTCTGCGTGGAGGTGTCTGCGTTCTTGGCGTCTCCGCCACCGCACGCGGCGACCGCCATCGCCGCCGCCAGCACGAAACTCAGCCCACTTCGTCGGGATGCCATCGCCGCTCCTGCACGAGGCCGCCAGGGCACGCGAGATCGGGCACACGCGCAGGCCGAGCCTCAGGTCGGGCCCAGCCTGCCCCTCGGGCGCTCCCGACGCAACGCCCAAGCGCGCCTCATGGCCACGGGCGCCGCCCGGGCTACGGGAAGTCCAAGACCGCGGTGGGCGTCGGGACGTCGGGACCGCTGGTGTTGATTCCGAGCTGCCCTTTGTCGTTGCGGCCCCAGCAGTAGAGCGTCCCCGCCGCCATCGCGCAGGTGTGCGCGCGGCCCAGGGCGAGGTCGGTCACGTCGCTGAGGCCGGCGACCACGGTGGGGCCATTCACGGTCGCCGAGTTCCCGGTGCCGATCTGCCCGTCCGTGTTCACTCCCCAGCACGTCAGCGTCTTATCGCTCAAGATGGCGCAGGTGTGTTCGAGGCCGGCGACGACCCGCACCACCTTGCCGAAGCTGGGGATCGAGCGCGGCACCTTCACGGTGGGCCCGGCGCCGGCGCCGAGCTTGCCTTGGTCGTTGTCGCCCCAGCACGCCAGGGTCCCCGACGGGCGCAGCGCGCAGACGTGGCCCAGGCCGAGGGTCAGGGCGCTGGCCTGCCAGAGCTGGGCGCTGCCCGGGGCGACGGCCGCGGGCCACGGGCGGACGCCGCTGGTGCCGTTTCCAAGCTGCGACGTCACATTGTCGCCCCAGCAGTAGACGCCGCCCGCGCTGAGCACGGCGCAGGTCCCCGATTCGCCAGCGCCCACCTGACTGGCCGCGTCGGGCAGCGGCACGTGGAAGGGCAGCGTCACGTCGTCGGTCGGCAGGCCGTTGCCGACCTGATGCCCGAAGTCGCGGCCCCAGCAGTGCACGTCGCCCGCGTGGGAGAGCGCGCAGGTGTGCAGCGCGCCGACCTCCACGTCGTAGGCGTCGTCCAGGCCGACCGCCTCGAGCAACGTCGGGCCGGTGATCTTGCCGCCGTTGCCTAGCTGCCCGTCGTCGTTGAGGCCCCAGCACAGTACGCGGGCGTCGTCGGTGACCCCGCAGGTGTGGCGGTCGAAGCTCGAGATGTCGACGAATGGCGACGCGTTGCCCAGCTCGACCGGCACCAGCGAGCCGGTCATTCCGGTAGTTCCCAGCTGGCTCTTTGCGTTGTCGCCGAAGCAGACCGCGCTGCCGTCGGCCCGCACGGCGCAGGTGTGGCTGGTGCCCGCCGCGAGGCGCGAGCGCAGGTCCGGGCCGGCGCCGCAGACCCCACCGCTGCACGCGCTCTGAGGACCGCAAGGCAGGCCATCGGTGTCCGCCGCCACCTCACAGCTCAAGGTCGCCGGGCACGAGTCCGCGGTGCAAGGGTCGCCGTCGTCGCAGACCCCGCACGCCCCGAACGGCGCCAGCCCGATGACCGCGCCCGGCAGCGTCTTCGTCTCCGTGGTCCCGTCCCCGCCCTGCCCTTCGTCGCTGGCGCCCCAGCACACCATCGTCCCGTCGCCCCGGCGCGCGCAGGTCGAGTCCAGCCCCGCGGCGACCTCGACCACGCCGGTCAGCCCCGGCACGGTCACGGGCGTCGTCTGCTTGTCGGTCACGCCGTTGCCGACCTGCCCCATCGTGTTGGTACCCCAGCACGCGACCGTCCCCTCTTGGCGCAGCGCGCACACGTGGAAGCGGCCACCCGCCAGCGCCGTGACCCCGCTGACCCCAACCAGCGCCGCCGTCTTCTGCGAGCCCACAGCCCCCAACCCCAGCGCGCCCGAGACCGCCTCGCCCCAGCACGCGACCTTGCCGTCGATGGACACCGCGCACGAGTGCGCCACGCCCAGCGCCATCGAGCGAATGCGCAAGAACCCCGCCTTGCCCGGCGCCACGTCGACGGCCACCAGCGCGTCGTTCGCCAGCCCGTTGCCGAGCCGCCCCGCCGATCCGCTGCCCCAGCAACTCACCCGCCCGCCGACCCGAATCGCGCAGCTGTGGTCCTCGCCGACCGCGATGGCGACGGCGTCTTTGACCTGCACGACCGGCACGGGCGCCAGCTCCTTCCCGCCCACCGGCGCGCCCTTTCCGAGCTGCCCGTTGACGTGCCAACCCCAGCAATAGACGCGCCCATCGGGGGTCAGCCCGCACGCGTGATGCTCGCCCATGCGGACGTCCGCGAAGCTCAGCCCGCCGATGACCTCCGACGGCACCGAGCGGTCCACACCCGTCCCGTCGCCCAGCTCGCCGCTGCTCCCGTCGCCCCAGCACGCAGCGCTCCCGTCGTCTCGCAGCGCGCAGGTCTGGTCTGACCGCGCGCTGATCCCGATGACGCCCTGAAGCCCCGGCACGTTGTCCGGGTAGGTGCGGTGCGTCGTCAGCAGCTCGCCCAACCCCAGCTGCCCCTGGTCGTTGGCGCCCCACGCCGCCACGCTGCCGTCCGCCCGCGCCCACACGGTGTGGTCATTGCCCAGGCTCAGCGTCGCGTTCACGCCCGTCGGCTCGGTGCACGCCGCCGCCTTGCACAGCATGCCGATGGCGCACGGCGTCCCGTCAGGCATCCCGACCGGAGCGCAGCCCGTCGGCGTGCAGAAGTCGTCGGTGCACGGGTTCTGGTCGTCGCAGAGGCCGCACACCGCGTGCTCGGTCAGCCCCACGACCGCCACCGGCGTCGCGGTGTTCTGCGTGGTCCCGTCACCGAGCTGGCCGTAGAAGTCGTTGCCCCAGCAGCGCACGCTCTCGTCCTGACTCAGCGCGCAGGCGAAGTCCAGACCGGCGGCCACCTCGACCGCGGTCGACAGCCCCGACACGGCCACCGGCGACGTCGACGCCACCAGCCCGCCGTCCCCAAGCTGCCCGTCGGTGCCTTGGCCCCAGCACACCACCTCGCCGCCTTGCCGCACCGCACACGAGAAATCGTCACCCGCCGCGACCATGGTCGCGTCGACGAGGTTCTTCACGTTCACCGGGGTCGCACCGTTGCCCACGCCCGCGCTGCCGAGCTGCCCGCTGGAGTTGCTGCCCCAGCACTTGACCGCGCCCGGCACCACCGCGCACGAGTGAGACAGCCCGGCGGCCACAGACACCGCGCCCGTCACCCCGACCACCACCGCCGCCGTCCCGGTCGTCGACCCGCTGGCCTGCCCCGTCTGGCCCGCCCCGTTGTCGCCCCAGCACGAGACCGCGCCGCCACTTCGCAACGCACAATTGTGCTGAAAGCCCGCCGCGAGCTGCCTCGCGTCGCTCAGACCGACCGCCTTCGCCGGAAACAGGCTCTGCGCGAGGGCCGGGTCTCCGAGCTGCTTCTGCAGGTTCGGGCCCCAGCAATACACCGCGCCCGCGCTGTCGATGGCGCACGCGTGCCGCCCGCCAATCCTCAGCGCGGTGGCCTGCGACAGGCCGAGCACGCGGTCCGGGGTCGCGGTCTTCGCCGTGGTGCCGACGCCGAGCTGCCCCGAGCTGTTCCAACCCCAGCACCACAGCGTCGCGTCGACCAGCAGCGCGCAGGTCGTGTCGCGCGCCGCGCTGACGCTGACGGCCGCGACCGGCAGCGCGACGATATCCACAGGGATCGTCTGGTTCGGCGACTCACGCCCGATGCCAAGCTGCCCCCGGTCGTTCCGGCCCCAGTAGGCCACCGACCCGTCCTTGCGCAGGACGCACGCGTGGTCCGATCCCGCGGCCAGACGCCCCGTCTGCGTCGGCGCCGGAGGAGCCGGCGGGACCACGCACTCCCCACCGATGCACACCGTCCCCGTCCCGCACGGCGTGCCGTCGGGCGCGAGTGCCGCCGGCTCGCACATCCCGTCCTTGCACCCCTCCGCGATGGTGCACGGATCCGCGTCGTCGCAGGCCACGCCATCGGCGGCCAGGGTCGGCACGCACTGCCCGTCGACCGAGTTGCAGGTCACCTTGGCCTCGCACAGGTCGGGCGCCGGGCAAGTCACCTGCTTGCCGGCCGTGCAGACGCTATCCTGGCACGTATCGCCCTGGGTGCACGGGTCGGCGTCGTTGCACGGAGAGCCCGCCGCCTTGGGCGCGTATCCGCAGACGCCATCGGCCGGATTGCACACGCCCGGCTGCTCGCATTGCTGCGGTGCGGGACACACCAGCGGCGCCGCCCCGGTACAGATCCCAGCCTGGCACGTGTCGACCGTGGTGCACTTATTGCCGTCGTTGCACGCGAACCCATCGGGCCCCGGCGCAGCGCCGCAGCTACCGTCTGCCGCATTGCACAGCGCCAGCTTGCACGGGTCCTCAGGCGCCGGACACACCACCGCAGTCCCGGGAAGAATCGCGCAGACCGGCTTGGCGCCGCTCTTGTCGCAGTAGGATTTCCCGTGGCACGCATTCGACGGCGGCGCGCAGTCCGCGTCCTCCGCGCAGGCACACGGCGTCGTCGCCACGCACCCGCCCGCCTTGCACGCCCCCAGCGCCGAGCACGCCGAATCCGGGTCGCACGGCACCCCATCGACCGGCGTGTGCACCACCACACCGCTCACGCACGCGTCGTCGGTACACGGGTTCTGGTCATCCACCGGCAGCGGCGACCCCAGACAGGTCTCCTGCCCAAACTGCGTCAGCAAGCACGTGTCGTTGACAGTGCAAGGGTTGCCGTCGCTGCACGAGATCCCCTCGACGAACAGCGTCTGGATGCACCCGGTCTTCGCCGTGCAGGTCCACGTCCAGCACGGGCTCTTCACGTTCGCCTCAGCGCAGCTCTCCGTCTCGCCGCTCGCCGCGCAGACCCCCGCCCCGTCGCACTTGTCCAGCGAGCACTTGTCCGCGTCCAGGTCGCAGGTCGTCCCCGCGGGCGCCGGGATCGGCAGCGTGCACGCGCCACTCGAGGCCTCGCACGCCCACTGCGCGATGCAGGGGTCCGTCGACACCGGGCACACCACGCGCGTGTCCAGCACGGGCTGACACTTCCCAGCCTGACAGCTCGCCTCGCCGAAGCAGGACACGTCGCACTTCGTGCCGTCGGCGACGTCCTCGTAGACGCAGCCCACGCCCCACTCGCAGGTCCCGGCGCGACACGGCCCCTCGGCGTCGCAGGTCAGGTTGGCCCCGCCCGCGCAACCCCCGATCTCGCAGAGGTCCCCGACGGTGCACGGGTCCCCGTCATCGCAGGGCGTCCCGACCAGCTGCCCCACGCACGACTTCACGGTGACCACATCGGTCTCGGGCTGCGTATCCACCGTCGGCAGGTCGCCCGCCACGTCCGGCCCCACCAGCACGTCGCCACCCGCGTCGCCGCCCGCCGAGTCGGCGCAACCGGCCAAGCCCAGCACCAGCAGCGCCACGCCCGCACGCCACACGCCTCTGCCCATCGACCGCCTCCCTCGCCGCGTCAGCGCACATTACCAGAAGCGAGGGTCGACTCGATGGCTCTTCGATTCAGAACACCAGCCCGAGGGTCCCGGCCAGGGTCAGCACGCGCATGCGGTACTCGCCGTTCGCCAGGTCGTAGGCCGACGACTTCACAGTCCGCGGGATCAGCCACTGGATATCGCCCTCGAGGCCTAGCCACACCATCTTCCCGAAGCGCATGCGCCCCATCGGCGACACCCGCAGCCGGTGACCGTCGGGGCTGCTCACGTCCACGGTGCTGTCAGGCGAAAATGGCGAGTGGTAGCCGACGCGCAGCCCGTACTCCGAGCGCGCGTTGGGTCGAAACCCGCCTGTCAGCTCGACCTGCAGCGTGTCGCGCCAGTTTCGCGGCAGCTTGATGCGCGTGACCGGGCCGATACCCAGCGCCGACTGCGCCAGGTCGTCGGACCGCAGCGTCACGTCGAAGTTCTTCACCCGCGAGTAGCGCACGCCCTCGATGCTGCCGGTCAGCGACCACTTCTCGTTCGGCGTCCACTGCAACGCGACGCGCAGACTCTTCGGCAACTGAAAACTCACCCACGCGTCGCCCCGAATCTGCGCCGGATACTGCAGCCCCTGGCTCGCGAGGTCGCGGGTGAAGTAGTCGTCGTTCATGTCGAGGGTGAAGCTGCCCTTGAAGGTCATCGGAGCGCTGTGCGTGTAGGCGGCGCCGATGCGAACGCGCTTGGACACGTCGGCCGTCGCGCCCAGAACAAAGCTCCACGACCACGCCTGCGCCTGCCGGATCACCACCTGCCGGCTCAGCACGTCCAGCTCGCGCACGCTGGCCGGCGCGTCGATCCCGAAGTCGTTGGCCTGCTCGATGGGCGGCCGCGCCAGCGCATCCGCGATGAGGTCGGTGCCCGCCAGGTCCTGCACCTTCTGCATCTCCAGCGCACCGGTGACCAAGCTGACGCCCACGCCCAGGGTCAGCCAATCCGTCGCCCGCACCGAGACCGCCGGCGTCACGTAGCCCGCCAGGATCGTCGCTTTTTGGAGCGCCCAGCGCTGGTCGCCCCCGTCGTCGAAGCTGATGATCGCCCCAAAGGGCGCGTAGATCCCGAGTCCCAGCGCCACCCGCTTGCCCACCGGGATCGCCGCGAAGAGGCTGCCCGTCGCCAAGATCCCGTCCGCCGCGACGGACTTCGACCGCCCGGTCTTCGAGGCGTCCACGTCCGACGGCTCCAGCGGCTCGGCGAAGACGAAGCCGTCCTCGTGCTGGTAGGTCGCCCGCCGGTCGCGCGCGTAGCCGATGTGCAGCAGCACGATGCCTGCCGCCCCAAGGATCTCGGGCTTCTCTAGCCTCGCGAGGTTGCCGGGGTTCCAGTACACCGCCGAGGCGTCGTCGCGGGTCGCGGTCCCAAACCCCGAGCCGATGAGCGGCGTGGCGAGTCCGCTGGCCGCCGCCGACGGAGCCCACGCCAGGGCCGCGCAGAGCGCGACGGCCACAGTACGAAGCAGCCGCCCCATCAGCGCACCCTCGTGATGATGAGCGGCAGCGTGTACGCGCCCTCTTTGCCGCCCACGACGACTCGGTAGGCGCGGCCCGCGTCGTCGGCGACGTAAAGCTGGTCGCCGGCGGTGACGCGGACCTTCTCGCGCTGCGTGTCTCCAGAGAGCGCGACGCGGCTCGACAAGCGCTCGGTCAGCGCCTCGTCGCTGAAGAACCCGACCTTGGAGTAGCCCGCGAAGTCCCGCAGCGGCGAGCCGTCATCGGCCTGGGCGATGTCGGCCTCCGAGACGAAATACAGCCAGTCCCCAGCTAGGTTTTCGGCGACCCCGGCCGGCGCGCGCACATAGTAGATGTCTGGCGCGCCGTCGCCGTTCGCGAACAAGAAGCGCGCGGCCTCCACCAGCGCCGACGGGTCTCTGCGCAGGTTCTCTTTGAGCGTCTCGATGATGCCGTCGTTGTCGAGGCCGATCTCCAGGTCACTCAGGGCGAACTGCACGTTGGCCTCGCCCTCGGCAAGCGGCGGCACGCCGGCCCCCGCGTCGTGCATGCGCGTCTGGACCACCTCGACCAGCAGGTCCCAGATGTAGAGCGGCGGCGGCGGCGGCCCGAGGTTCGCCTTGGTGGCCGTCTCAAACCACCCGTCCTCGATCTCTACAGTCGCCACCGGGCTCTCCGACGCCCCCAGCTGGTAAGCCAGCCCGAGATCCCAGTCGCCCCAGCGCGCCCTGGCCGCGTCGGCGACCACCCGCTCCAAGGTCCACGGCGGCGCGCGCCAGACCTCGCCGTTGCCGGTGGGCCAGGGCAGCGGGCTGTCGCCGGCGGCGATCCACTCGGGCGACTCGGCGATGGCGAAGGTCAGGGTCGTCACCCGAGGTCCGCCCGGCGCAAGGCCCTCGATGCGCAGCCAGTCGGCGTCGTCGAAGTCGAACATCCCCTCGGGCTCAAACCCGATGGAGTTGACGTTCGCCACCGTGGCCGAGGTCAGGTCCACGCCCTTCAGCGGCAGCGCGTTCAGGCCGACGCGCACGCTCATGGCGAAGTCGTCGGTCAGCAGCGGCGCTTCGGTCGCGCCCAGCAAAAACCCGGGGTGGAACTGGCCGTTTTGCTGATACGGGCCGTAGCGGCTCGCGAGGCTGCGCATGTCGGTCAGCGCGTCTTCCAGCGTCACGGGCAAATGCCCGCGGGGGACCGGCGTGCCGTCACGGCGGGTGCGGGCATTTGGGTGGGTCGAGACGACGCCGCCCAGGATGGCGTCCTTGACCGCGCCGGTGGACAGGAAGGGGTCGGTGGTGCCGATGCCCATGGCGTCCGCGAGGATCTGGCCGGGCGACAGGCCGATCTTCACCGACAGGTCCAGCAGGGGCTCGAGCGCCGTGCCGCGGAGGTCGGCCGTGTCGGGGGTCATGGAGAGCAGGCGCACGAGGTTGGACTCGGCGACGCTGAGCTCAGGCGAGGCGGGGTCTTTGGCCTTGATGGCGTCCAGGGCGTGGTCAAAGAGCGCAGGATCCGTCGTGCTCCCAGAGAGATCGAGGTCCATCAGCCACATGGACTGCCGCAGCGCGACCGGCAGCTTGAGCATGTCCGAGCGGGTGAGGCGCTTCTCGAAGCGGGTGACGTCGAAGCGGGTCGCGCGGAGGGTGACCGTGCGGGTCTCGCCGACAGCAAGCTCGCTGCGGTCGGCGGGGGCCAGCGTGGGGTCGGTGAGGCAGGCGCTGAGGC
This sequence comes from Myxococcota bacterium, assembly GCA_041389525.1. Lineage (GTDB taxonomy): Bacteria > Myxococcota_A > UBA9042 > PHBI01 > JACKFB01 > JACKFB01. The sequence continues at coordinate 25,038 of JAWKRR010000017.1, forward strand.
CGGCGCTGACAGCGAGCGCTGAGAGGAGGACGGCGAGCTGGCTTATCTTCATCGGCCAGCCCCCGGGTTGGTGGCGGCGACCGCGGCGACGCGCAGGGTGACCGCGTCGGCGCTGACTGAGAGGACCGTCAGGCCGAAGACGCGGCCGGCCTCGTCGGCGACGAAGCGCTGCAGGCCCACGGTCGGCGAGATGGAGGTGACGGCGGCGCCCGAGATCGCGCTGCTCTCGTAGAAGCCGGGCTTGGGGGCGGCGGGTTTGGCGGGCGCGACGGCGGCGCCGACGACTCGAAGCTCGGGCGCTCCGCTGGACGCGCGGCCCATATAGATGTCCGCAGGGGTGGTGACGGCGGACTGCGCGCCCACCATGAGATCGGACAGGCTCTGCTCCTGGGCGGCCAGCAGGGGGCGTGTGGCCTCAAGGATCTGCTCGCCGGTCAGCGGGACGTGGATGCCTTCGAGCGGCACCACGACGTCGCCCTGCCCTTCGGCGATGCCGCCGTCGTGGAGGCGCAGCTGGGCGACGTCGACGAGGGTGTCCCAGATGTAGGCGGGCGCTGGGGTCTCGACGATGCCGCCGGCGTCGATGGTGACCCAGCCGCGCTCCCAGGTGATGGTCGCGGCGTCGTCGATGTTGCCGACGCCGTAGACGGTGGGCGGCGGGGCGTAGGCGTCGTCGGGGTAGAGGTCGCGGAAGGCCCGGTAGGCCGAGTCGATGACGAGGGACTCGAAGGTCCAGGGCGCGGCGGCCCAGGCGGGCGAGGCGCCGCGGGGGAAGGGGTCGGCGGCCAAGTCGCCGGGGCCTAGCTTCTCGGTGCCGCCGGCAAGGAAGGTCGGCGCCTCGGTCATCAAAAAGCCCATGGACATGGCGGGCTCCTCGACCAGGCCGGTCAGCTGGTAGCGGGCGGGGTCCTCGAAGTCGAAGTCCAGTGCGGCCGGGGCGGTGCGCTCGAAGAGCCAGGCCTTGCCCGTGCCGAGGTCCACCGCGTCGCGCTGGCGCAGGTTCGAGCGCGCCGTCACCGTCATGCGGAAGGCGCCGCCCATGACCAGGGCGTGGGGCGGGCCGGAGACGAGCCCCGGGTGGCCGGCTTGGGGGCCGAGCTTTTCGCCCAGGCTGGCCATGTCGGTGAGGGCGTCGCGCATGGTCACGCGCAGGCGCGGGGCGCCGGTCTCGGGGTCGGCGGTGATGTTGGGGTGGGTCAGGAGCAGGTGCTCGACGAGCGTGGCCTCCAGGACGTCGCGGGGCAGAAATGGCGTGTCGGCGGGCTGGTCCAAGAGGCGCGAGAGGACGGTCGCCTCGGGGATGCCGAGGGCGCCGGTGACGCCGATGACCTCGGCCATCGCGCTCCCGGTGAGGTCGGCGGTCTCGGGCGTCATCACCAAGATGCGCTGCATGTTCTGAGCGGCGGGCGTCCAGGTCGTGGGGTCCAGGCCCCAGGCCGCGGGGGCCTGAATGGCGTCCAGCGCGCTCTTGACGATGTCGCCCATGTCCAGGTCGAAGAGCGCGATGTCGTCTTGGTTTTCGGTGGGCAGCAGCGAGGAGAGGCCGTCGCGGTCCAGCGTCAGGGTCAGCTCGGGCGGGACCTCGGCGGCGGGCGGGATGCGCAGGGTGATGGTCTCGGGCGTCGAGACGGCGCGGGTGAGGCTGGTGACGCGGCCCGAGGCGTCAGTGGCGCGGACGACGATGAGGTTGAGGCCCTCGCCAAGCTGGACCGGGGCGGTGAACGCGCCGTCGGCGGCGAGGGTGGCGGGCTCCAGGGTGTCGCCGGAGAGGCCGACCTCCACGCTGACCGAGCCCTCGGCGTCGCTGGCGCTGCCGACCACGGTGATGCGCGGCGCGTCGTCGGTGAGCAGGGCGCCGTCGGCGGGCGACGAGACGACCAGGGTGGGCGCGCTGGGGTCGTGGTGCATCGCACGATCGACGGTCGTCACATGCCCCGAACTATCAGTCGCCGACGCGCGAATCGCGAAGTCGCTGCTTTGCGGTGTGGCGATGCGCGCGGTGAAGCGGCCGGAGTCGTCGGGGCTGAGACCGCACAGCTCGAGGCCGGTCTGGGGCACCGAGAGGCACAGCCGCGTCAGGGTGGAGCCCGGGGCGAGGGAGACGCGGCCGGAGACCAGGGTGTCCAGCCCCGAGACCGACGCGTCCGCGGCCGGCGTGGTGATGGCGAGGCCGGGCTCGGCACCCGACCAGGTCAGCCGGTGGGTGCGCCGCGCGGTGCGGCCGTCGGGCAAGGTCGCGCGCAGGGTCAGGGTGCGCGTGCCGTGGGTGAGCGCGACGGTGCCCGCGAAGTCGACCGGTCCCTCAGCACTTGGGTCGACCGCGCTGAGCAGCTGCGCGCCGCCCTCGTCGGTCTCGACCTGGACCCGGGCGGCCGCGCCCTCGCCGACGGTGACGACCAAGCTCACCGAGGGTGACTCCAGCTCGGTCAGCTCAGCGGGTGAGACGGCGACGATGGCGAAGTGGGCGTCCCAGCCCTCGGTCGGGTCGCCGTAGTCGGTCGCGTCGGACGCGCAGGCCGCCAGGACAAACGCCAGCCCCAGATCGAGGCACGCGGTCCACCAGCGGCTCACGGCGCACCTCCGAGCCAGGTCTGCTCGACGATCTCGACGCGGCCGGTGGGCAGCGCTCGCACATCCAGCCGGTGCACCGAGCCGCCCTGCCCTTGCACGTAGACGCGCTGGGTGGCGGCGGTCACCAGGAGCGCGGGGTGGTCGCTGGCCAGCGGTGGCTGGTTGAGGAAGGTCCCGACGGGCGCGCTGAGGGCGGCGTCGGCGTAGAAACCGTCTTTCGTGTAGGGGAAATCGAGGCCTTTGAAGGTGTGGCGCGCGGGGTCGCCGGGGCGGACGTGCACCAGCCAGAGGGCCGCGTCGGCAGGGGTGTCGGCGCCGGTCTGAACCAGGAAGAGGTCGGGCGCGTCGGCGTTGGCCGCGTAGTCGCCAAGCATCACGTCGGTCAGAAAGGACTTCTGAGCCTCCATGCTGGGGCGGATGGCGGCGATGAGCTCGTCGGCGGTCAGGCCCACGGGGATGTCCTCGAGGCGGAACCGCACGTCGCCGGCGCCCTCAGCCACGCCGCCATCGCGCAGGCGCTGCTGGGCGATTTCGCTGATGAGGTTCCACAGGGTGCCCACGTCCCAGAGGTCCTCGTCGTCGCCCTGGGCTTGGAAATCGGGGGGGAAGCCGGCGCCCTGGTCGGTCCACAGCCACATGCGGCCGGGCTCGGGCGTGCCGAGCTCGTCGAAGTGCTTGGACTTGGTGCCGCTCTTGGAGACGACGCCCTGGGTGCCGATGGCGATCTCGAAGAGGTCGATGGCCAGCGGGATCGACGGGACGTAGACGCCCCAGAGCAGGGCCGCGGGGTCGCCGACGGGGCAGAGGTCGCAGCCTGCGGTGTAGTCGACGAACTGCAACTTGGCGGCGCAGTCGACGACCATCTCGATGGTCCAGGGTTTGGCGGGGCCGGCGAAGGGGCCGGCGCCGACGCAGGGCTCGTCGGGCAGGCCGGCGTCTTGGGTCAGCAGGCCGGGGTGCTCGACCATGGCGAAGTCGAGGTCGACGGTGGGCGACGCGGCGAGGCCTTTGATCTGGAAGGTGTCGGGCGAGAGGAAGTCGAGGTCGAGCACGTCCTGGGCGCCCGCGGCGACGAAGGCCAGCTTGGCTTTGCCGGTCGCGAGGGCGAGGCCGTCGTGCCAGTGCAGGTTCGAGGTGCCGCCGACGATGAGGGCGAAGTCGTCCTCGAGGACCTCGGAGTGTGAGGCGCCGCCTGGGGGAATGAAGCCGGGGTGGACGCCCGCGGGGCCGAATTTGGTGGCCAGGGACGCCATGTCGGTGAGGCCGTCGCGCAGCGTGATGGGCATGACGGCGCCGGGGGCGGCGGGGTGTGTGCCGATGAGGTTACGGCGGATGGAGGCGACCACGGTGTCGGTGGCGATGAGCGGGCTCTGCGGGGCGACGCCGAGGGCTGGGGACAGGACGTCGCCGAGGGTCTTGATGTCGGGCCAGCCCTCCAGGGTGCCGCTGGCGAGCCAGTCGACGACCGCGGCCATGGTGGCGAAGCTGGTGTTGGTCACGTCGGCGGTGGCGGGCGTCATGGTGAGCAGGCGCCACATGTTCAGCTCGGCCGTGCCCCAGGCGGCCGGGCAGGCGGGGACGAAGCCGGGGGCGCCGAAGCCTTCGCCGCACGCGCCGCGCAGGTACTCGATGGCGCCGACCAGCATGGGGGTCGGGTCGAGGTTGAGGAGGACGATGGCCTCTTGCTCGGCGGGCGGTATGGCTTGGGCGACCTGGGCCTTGTCGAGGGTGAGGGTGACCGGCGTGTGAGTCGGGGGCTGCCAGCCGAGGGTGTAGAGGCGCGGCGCGCTGTAGTCGCCGGTCGCGTAGACGAGGGTGGCGACGAAGACGCCGGTGTTGCCTGCGGAATCGGACGCGATGGCCTTGACGAGGTTGGCGCCGGGGCGGAGCTCGGCCGGGAGTGACCAGGTGGCGAAGCCGTCGGTGGAGACGGCCGGGACGAAGGGGCCGGCGCCGACGCGGACCTCGACCTTGGCGAGCTTGCGGTCGTCGGCGGCGGTGCCGGTGAGCGTCACGAGGCGCTCGGTGAGGGTGGCGCCGTTTGGCGGCGCGGTGATGGCGACCGTGGGCGGGACGGCGTCCTGGGGGCCGACGGTCACTGTGATGGTGTGGGTGGCGGAGAGGCCGGCGCTGTCGAAGGCCGTCGCGGTCAGGGCCACGGTCTGGCCGGCGGGGAGGTTGAGCGCGGCCTGCCAGTGGGCGAACTGGTCGCTGGTCTCGACGACGACGGGCGCGGACGAGCCCCAGCGAAGCTCGACGCGGGTGAGGCCGGCGTTGTCGGTGGCGCGGCCGGTGACCACGACGCGGTCGGTCGGCAGCACGCTGAGGTCGGTCGGCGCCTCGATTTCCACAGTCGGCGCCTGCGTATCCGGAGTCGCGGGCTGGCGGCTGACCGTGACCGTCGCGCTGCGGTCGCGGCCCGCGGCGTCGTAGGCGGTCACGACCAGCGGCGTCTGGCCCAGCGGCACGTCGATGTCGAGGTCGAAGCTGCGCAGGTCCTGCTCAGACGGCAGCCAGAAGGCGGCGTTGTGGCCGACCTTGACCGAGACGGCGACCACGCCCACGTCGTCGCTGGTCTCGCCGCGCAGCAAGACCCGCGCGGAGGTCAGCGTCGCGCCAGCGGTGGGCGCGCTGATGGTGACCACGGGCGGCGCGCTGTCGGTCGGCGCCCCCAGGCTGTCCGCGCCCGGCCCGACGTCGCCGGGCTTCTCGGAGAAGGGAAGCTCGACCGGCACCGTGTCGATCGCGACCTCGGCGGGCGGGTCGCTGCACGCAGCGAGAACGATGGCGAACGCGCAGCCCGCGTGAATCGCAGCGCCGGCAGCCCGCGAAAATCGAAGGCGTCGCGCGATGACCGGCCGGCAGCGCGTGCTCATGGTCTGGGCGTTCCCCCGCAGCGTGGGTGGCCTCCCAGTCTACTCCCAGCGCGATACGCCGCAAGAAGGCGCGCCGCAGCACGCTGCGAAGGCCTGGCCGTTGACTCGGACGGCACAACCTACTACCCATGGTCGTAGCAACTGTGGTGGGCCGAGGAAGTCAGTCGATGAAAGGGATACGAATCAGGCCTGAAAACGATGGGTTACGGGCGTCGCTCTTCGACCTCGAGGCCGACATCATGGAGATCGTCTGGGCCGGCGGCGCCTGCGATTTCTCGGTCTCGGATGTGCACGAGAAGCTGTCGGAGGAGCGGGAAATCGCTTACACGACTGTGATGACCACCGTCGGCCGCCTCCACGACAAGGGCCTGCTCGAGCGTCAGCGCGACGGCAAGCGCTACCTGTATCGGCCGGTGATGGACCAGGACGAGTTCCTGCGCTCGATGGCGCGCGACGTGCTGGGCAGCCTCTTCGACGCGGGGCTCGAGGGCGCCGAAGCGCTGCTGCTCGAGCGCGTGGCCGAGGCGGACGTCGCGGACCTCGACCGGCTGGAGGCCTTGATCCAGGCGCGCCGCAGGGAGCTCAACGGGTGAACGAGCTTATCGCCGCACTCATGGGCGCCGGGCTGGTCTTCGGCATCGCCGTGCCGCTGGTCACTTTGATCTCAAAGGCCGCGCTGGTGGCCCGCTGGCGCCGCGACCCCGACCCCAAACGCCAGGGCTCGCTGTCGACGTACATGCTCATCATCGCGCCGAGCATCGGCGCGGTCGCGTGGTTCATCTCGGCGGCGCTGCACCTGTCCGAGCCCGGGGCTGCAGGCGGCATATGCGCCCTGGACCACGGCGGCGCGGCGATGTGCCTGGACGCCCTGCTCTTCGCGGGTCTCTTGGCCGGTCTGGCCGCGACCGCGATGACCCGCGGCTGGCTGCGCGCGGGCGCCCACTGGCAGCACCGCGCGGAGCGGCTGCCCGCCGACGATGACACCACCCGGCGCCTGCAGCAGGTCTGCGCCGCGCACCCCCGACTGCGCGCGCTGCGTTCGCGCATCGCCGCGGTCGACGGCGACACGCACCCCATCTGCACCCGCGGCCTCTTCCGCCCGGTCATCGAGGTCTCGAAGACCCTGATGACGCGCCTCGACGACAGCGCGCTCACCGCCGCGTTGCTCCACGAGGCCGAGCACCACGACGCCCGCGACCCCCTGCGCTTCCTGGTCGCGACCGTGAGCCTGGCGCTAAACCCCTGTGGTTTCCTGCTCCGTAGCGAGCTCGCCCGCTGGCGCGCCGGCCGCGAGGTGGTCTGCGACGAGTGGGCGGTCCGCCGCGCCGCCGACCCGCTCTCCCTGGCCGACGCCCTGGTCGCCGCCGCCCGAATCGACCGCCCGCTGCCGGCGTTCTCGGTGGCCCTCGGCGGCAACGACAAGGGCCTGCTGCGCCTCCGAATCCACCTCCTGCTCGACTACGCCACCCGCCCGCCGGGTCGCCCCTCGCGCACGCCCATTCTCGTCGGCATCGGCGCGATGCTGGCCGTCCTCACCCTGCCCCACGCCGTCGGCGCTTGGCCTCTCGATATCGCGCACGCCGCGCTCGAGCGGACCTTGGTCGCCCTGGGCCTAATCTAGTTTGGAGGCGCTGTGTCCCACGTCCGCACCTGTGTATCCGTATCTACGACCCGCGATAGTAGTGCCCGAACGCCCAGCCGGCGTCTCGCGGTTCTAGCGACCGGCGCGCTGCTGGCCTCGCTCGGCGCCGGCCACGCGCTGGCCGCAGACGCCGCCCCCCTCGAGCTGAGCCTCGAGGAAGCCGTCGCGACCGCGTTCCGGCACAGCCCGCGCCTCAAGGCCGAGCTGGCTCGCGTCGCCGAGGCCGAGGCGCGCACGGTCGGCGCCGGCATCTACCCCCACAACCCCGAGCTCGAGGTTCAGGGCGCCGCCCGCCACCACCCCGGCGGGACCACCGGCGACTTCGAGGTCGGGCTCTCCCAAGAGTTCGAGCTGGCGGGGCAGCGGCGAAAGCGAGGGGACGTCGCAGATCTCGAGCTGGCGGCTGCCCGATCGGGTCGCGACAGCGCCGAGCGCCTCGTCGCCGCGGAGGTCCACCTCGCCTTCGTCGACGCGCTGGAGGTGGCCGCGATGATCACGGTCGCCGAGGCGGAGGCTGAGTTGTCGCGGCAGCTTTTGGACCTCTCCCAGCGGCGCTTTGACGCGGGCGCGGGGACGCAGCTCGAGGTCAACGTGGCGTCGGCTGAGCTTGGCCGCGCCGAGCAGGTCGTCGGCGCCCTCGCGGGTGAGTACGGGGCGGCGCGGGCCGCCCTGGCGGAGGCCGTCGGTCTGCCGGCGTCGCGGCTGCCCACCCCCCGTGGCAGCCTGGAGGCCGAGGCCGAGGCGCTGCCAGACCTGGAGGCGCTGCTGGCCGCGGCGGAGGCGAACCGCGCCGACTTGGTGGCCTTGGACGGCATCGAGCGGGCCGCGAAGGCCCGGGTGGCGCTGGCGCGCGCCGAGGGCCGCCCCAACCTGCGGGCGGGGATCTTCGTGGGGCGCGAGGCCAACACCGACACGATCATCGGGGCCGGGCTGGCGATCCCGCTGCCCTTCTTCCAGCGCAACCAGGGTGCGGTGGCCGAAGCCCAGGCGAGCGTCGCGCGGGCGGGTGCGGAGCGGGACGCGGCGCGCTTGAGCATCGCCCGCGAGGTGGTCTCGGCCTACGAGCTCTACCGCGCCGGGACCGCGTCGCTGACCACCCTGCGCGAGCGCGTGCTCGGGACCACCGAGGAGAACCTCGAGCTGCTGCGGAAGGCGTTTGAGGCCGGGAAGACGAGCTGGACCGACGTCCTGGTGATGCGCCGCTCGCTCTTCGACGCGCGCCGCGCACTGGTGGAGACCAGCGCGCAGACCCGCCGAGCGCGGGTGCGGGTGGACATCGCGGCGGGGCGCCTCCCGCTTCCCAATCGCTCTACGGGGGAGAAAACTCAATGACCAAGTTTCGCTTTTCGGCAGGAATTATTTGCCTAGTTTTCACACTGGCGCCCTGGACGGGATGCTCCAAAGAATCGGGGCATGAAGCCCACGGCCACGAAAAGCCGGGGCACGAAGAGCCGGGGCACGAGAACGCGGCGACCGCGGGCAAGGGGCACGGCCAGCACAAGGATGAAGCGCACGACGAGCACGAGGGCGAAGGCAAAGAGCACCGCAAGCATGAGGACGAGGGCGACGAGCACGAGGGCGAAGGCAAAGAGCACGACGATCACGAGGACGAGGGCCACGAGGAGCATGAGGAAGGTGTCGTCGAGCTGACCGTCGAGGCTGCCGCTGAGGCGAAGATCCGCGTCGCGCCGGTCGCCAAGCAGGCCGTGCCCTTCGTGCTGCGGACCACCGCCCGCGTGGACTTCGACGAGCGGCGGCTGGCGCACGTCAGCCCGCGCATCTCCGGGCGAGTGGCCAAGGTCGACGCCGAGCTAGGCGACGAGACGAAGGCTGGCGACGAGTTGGCGGCGCTGGACAGCATCGAGCTTGGCGAGGCCAAGGCGGACTACATGGGCGCGCGGGCTCAGGAGTCGCTGGCCCGCAAGACCAGCAGCCGGGAGCAGCGGCTGCTCAAAGACAAGATCGCCTCGGAGCAGGCTGCGCTGGAGGCGCGGGCGGGCCACGAGAAGGCGCTGGCGCATCTGCGCTCGGCCGAGGAGAAGCTGCGGCTGCTGGGGATGACAAAGCCCGAGATCAGCGGCGTCCGATACGGGGATCCGCAGGCCGCGACGTACCAGCTTCGCGCTCCCATCGACGGGCGCATCGTCGAGAAACACCTCGTCGTGGGCGAGCTCGTCACGCCGGCCGACAAGGTCTTTACGGTCGCCGACCTGAGCCACCTGTGGATCTGGATCGACGTCTACGAGCGCGACCTCGCGCGGGTGCACCGCGACGACACCGCCGTGGTCACCACCGAGGCGTGGCCTGGGAAATCCTTCGTCGGGCACGTCGCCTACATCAGCGACAGCGTCGACCCCAGCAGCCGGGCCGCGCGCGCCCGCATCGACATCGCGAACACCGACGGCAAGCTGAAGCCCGGCATGTTCGCCGAGGTCGTGCTGACCGACCCGCACAGCCTGGACGAGGCGCGCCTGGGCCTGGCGGTGCCGCCGTCTGCAGTGATCCGCGAGGGCGACGGGTTCGTGGCCTTCGTGAAGGAAGGCGAGCGGCGCTACGAGCGGCGGGCGCTGCGAATCGGCGCGCGCACCCCCGACCTGGTGGAGATCCTCGAGGGGCTGAGCGAGGGCGAGCAGGTCGTCATCGAGGGCGCCTTCATCCTGAAATCCGAGGTCGCCAAAGAAGAGATGGGCGGCGGACACAGCCACTGATTCGGCCGGAGGTTTCGGATGATTCGCCGCATAATTGATTTCTCGCTCGATAACCCGGTGCTGGTCGTCATGGGCTGGCTGCTGGCGGTCGCCATCGGCGTGCGCTCGCTAAACGCGCTGCCAATCGACGCCGTGCCGGACGTGACGAACGTGCAGGTGCAGGTGCTGACGAACAGCCCCGGCCTTGCCCCCGAGGAGGTCGAGAAGTTCATCACCTTCCCGGTCGAGACCGCCATGAGCGGGCTGCCGAGCATCGAGGAGATTCGGTCGGTCTCGAAGTTCGGGCTGTCGGTGGTGACGGTCGTGTTCGACGAGGGGACCGACATTTACTGGGCGCGGCAGCTTGTGGGCGAGCGGCTGGTGGCGGCGCGGGAGAGCATCCCGAGCGGGTACGGCGAGCCCGAGATGGGGCCGATCTCGTCGGGGCTCGGTGAGATCTACCAGTTTGAGGTGCGCGGCGAGCCGATGTGCGCGGCGGGGACCGTCGACAGTGACGCCTGCTACACGCCGATGGAGTTGCGGACCATCCTCGACTGGAACGTGAACTACCAGCTGCGCTCGGTGCCTGGGATCGTCGAGGTGAACTCGTTCGGCGGCGAGCTGAAGACCTATCAGGTCACGGTGGACCCGAACCGGCTGGTGGCCTACGGGCTGACGACCGGCGACGTGCTGGAGGCGCTACAGCGCAATAACCGCAACGTCGGCGGCGGCTACATCGAGCACCAGGGCGAGCAGTATCTCGTGCGCGGCGAGGGGCTGATCGAGAGGCTCGAGGACCTGGGCAGCGTCGTGCTGAGCGCGGACCACGCGGGGACGCCGGTCTTTGTGCGCGACATCGGGACCGTCGAGTTCGCGCCGATGATTCGCCAGGGGGCGGTGACGCGCGACGGGCGCGGCGAGGCGGTCGTGGGCATCGTGATGATGCTCATCGACGAGAACGCGCGAGTCGTCGTCGACGCGGTCACCGAGAAGATCGCCCAGGTAGCGAAGACGCTGCCCAAGGGCGTCACCATCGAGACCTTCTACGACCGGACCGTGCTGGTCGAGAGCACCATCGGGACGGTCGCGCGCAACCTGGTCGAGGGCGGGCTGCTGGTCATCGTCGTGCTGCTGTTGCTGCTGGGCAATCTGCGCGGCGGGCTCATCGTGGCGTCGTCGATTCCGCTCTCGATGCTGGTGGCGTTCACGGCGATGGAGATGGCGGGGCTGTCGGGCAACCTGATGAGCCTGGGCGCCATCGACTTCGGGCTGATCGTCGACGGCTCGGTGGTGATGATCGAGAACATCGCGCGGACGCTGTATCAGCGGCGCCACGACACGAGCGCGTCCCACGCCGACAAGGTGCGCGCGGCCGCCCACGAGGTCGCGCGCCCCGTCGTGTTCGCGGTCGGCATCATCATGATCGTGTACCTGCCGATCCTCGGGCTGCGCGGCATCGAGGGGAAGATGTTCCAGCCGATGGCGCTGACCGTGGTCTTCGCGCTGGGCGGCTCGCTCGTCTGCGCGCTGACGCTGATGCCCGTGCTGGCGACCATCTTCATGCGCAAGGTGTCGGAGAAGGAGCCCATCCTCTATCGCCTGGCCAAGCGCGCCTACGAGCCGCTGCTGGCGCTGACCCTGCGCTTCAAGACCGTGACCATGGCGGCCGCGGTCGCCATCTTCGCCGCCAGCCTCGGCCTCATCCCGTTGCTGGGTGCCGAGTTCATTCCTCGCCTCGACGAGGGCTCCATCGCGATGCAGATCTGGCGATTGCCCAGCATTTCCCTGGCTCAATCGAACGCCATCAGCACCATCGCCGAGCGCGTGATGCTCGACGAGTTCCCCGACGAGGTGGAGACCGTCGTCTCGCGCACGGGACGCGCCGAGATCGCCACCGACCCCATGGGCGTCGAGATCAGCGACACCTTCATCATCCTGAAACCCAAGGAGAAGTGGCGTTTCGAGACCAAGGAGGCGCTGGTCGAGGCCATCGACGCGGCCATGCAGAAGCACGTGCCGGGGGCGATCTTCAGCTACTCGCAGCCCATCGAGTTGCGGGTGCAGGAGCTGATCTCGGGCGTGCGTTCCGACGTCGCCGTGCACATCTACGGCGACGACCTGGACCTGCTGAAGTCGAAGGCTGACGAGATGGTCGCGGTGCTCGGCGGCATTCGCGGGGCCGCCGACGTGAAGGCCGAGCAGACGCAGGGGCTGCCGATGCTGCGGGTCACCATCGACCGCGCCGCCATCGCGCGCTACGGGCTCAACGCGGAGGCCGTGCTGGACGTCGTCGAGGCCGTCGGCGGCAAGACCGTCGGCACGGTGCTGGAGGGGCAGAAGCGCTTCGACCTGCAAGTGCGCTTCAACAGCAGCGTGCGCGCCGACCTCGACCGCATCCGCGACCTGCGGGTGGCAGCGCCCGCGCCGGGCGGCGGCGCGCCGCGTCAGATCCCGCTGTCCCAGCTCGCCAAGATCACCGTGGAAGAAGGGCCAGCGCAGATCAGCCGCGACCGCATCAGCCGCCGCATCAACGTGGAGGCCAACGTGCGCGGGCGGGACTTGGCGTCATTTGTGGCCGAGGCCCAGACCGCACTCGACGACGCGGTGGCGCTGCCCGCCGGCTGGACGCTCGAGTGGGGCGGCCAGTTCGAGAACCTCCAGGCGGCGTCGAGTCGCTTGGTGGTCCTGGTCCCGATCGCGCTGCTGCTGATCTTCGTGCTGCTCTACACGACCTTCGCCTCCACGCGCCTGGGCCTGATGATCTACCTCAACGTGCCCCTCGCCATGACCGGCGGCCTCGTCGCGCTGACCTTGCGCGGCTACCCCTTCTCGATCTCGGCGGCCGTCGGGTTCATCGCGCTCTTTGGCATCGCGGTGATGAACGGCGTGGTGTTGGTGGCGACGCTGGAGGAGTTCCGGCAGGGCGGCGAGTCCCTGGAGGATTCGGCGCGGATGGGGGCCAGCCTGCGGCTGCGCGCCGTGCTGATGACCGCGCTCACCGACATCATCGGGTTCGCGCCCATGGCCATCGCCGCCAGCGCGGGCGCCGAGGTGCAGCGGCCGCTCGCCACGGTGGTCATCGGCGGGCTGGTGACCTCGATGCTGCTGACCCTCTTCGTGCTGCCGACCGTGTACGCGCGGTTCGGGCCTACGACTCGCCAGGTGCTCGCGACGCCGGAGGTGGCCGCCAGCCCTAGCTGAGCGCGCGCGGGCTCTGGCGACTTGCCGCGGCGCGCCGGGTGCCCCAGGCTCAGCCGCGATGAATCGACTTTGGCGGAGGGCGGGCGCGGACTGGCGCGGTGCGGCACGCGAAAGAGCGAGCTCGCGGCTCGCTTTTTGCGTCGCGGCGGTCGCGCTGACGCTCGCGGTCACGGCCCACGCCGCGGACCCGGCGCCGGGAGCTCGCGCGGGCGCGCTGACCCTTGAGCAGGCGCTCGCCCAGGCCGCGCAAGGCGAGCTGCAGCCTGACGACCTGCGCGCCGCCCTCGAGCCGGCCGCCACCGCCGCGCCCGGGCTGCTCTCGGTCTACCTCGCCGCCGGCGGCACCCTCGACGAGCCGCCGCTCGCCGCCGCCGAGCGCTACCCGATGGAGCCGCGCCTCCACGCCATCATCGCCGCCGAGGCCCTCGCACGCGGCGAACCCGAGCTCGCGGCCCGCTGGGTGTTCAGCGGCCTCCAGCTCGCCCCCCGAGACGCCTGGCTCGAGCAGAGCGCGGACCGCCTGGGCTGGCACCCCAGGACCCCCGCCGGCCCGGCCCTCGCCCTGCCCGCCGACGCCACCCCCGCGCCCGCCTGGCCCTGGCTGGCCGCGGGCCTCCTGGCCGCCGCGCTGTTGGCCTACAGCGCCCGACGGTCCGGGTCGCGCGCGACCGCCGTGGCCCTCATCGCCGGCGTCGCCACCGCCATGGCCCTGCCCACCGGCCCCGCCGTGCCCCTGCCGGATCTCCCGTCCGCCCTGATAGCGCCTGCGCGTTTCGGCCCCTGCGAGCGCGCACCAGCCCGCCTCGACGACGCCGCCCTGGTCGTCCCCTTCCGCTGCGAAGGCCACACCCGCGTCGTCCGCGCCCTGGACGCCAGCGCCGGCGCCGCCTACCTGCGCACTCCCCACCACGCGCTGGAGGTCTCCGGCCACGCCGCCGTCTCTCCCGCCCTCGCCGACGCCATCACCGCCCTGGCCGCCGACCTCGAGGCCGCCGAGCGCGGAGGTTGGCGCCTCACCAGCGCCCTCGCCCTCCCCCGCTCTGCCCCCGCCTGGCCGCGCCTGAGCCTGCTGCCGCCCGACGCCCGCGCCCGCCTCCGCCTCGCCTTCGGAGCCATGGCCGCCAGCCTCGTCATCCTGCTCGCCATGGCCGCCCTAGCGCTCGCCCGCGCCCCCGCCGCCGCCGCCACGCACCGCCAAGAGGCCCGGCTGCTCCTCGCGATTTTCCTCGGCGCCGCCCTGCTCCACGCCCTGGTCCCCGGCCGGATGGCCATGGTCTACGGCGGCTACGACCTCGTGGCGCAGCTGGTCGCCGGCGTCCCCCCGCGGTACGGCCCCGGCGCCGTGGCGATCTACGGGCCGCTGCTGTGGCTCGGCGGCCACGACCACGCCTGGCTCATCGCCGCGAACCGCGTGCTGGGCCTCGTCGCGCTGGTGCTGGCGTGGGATCTCGGGCGGGCGCTCTGGCGACAAGAGCGCGCCGCGCGAGTCCTCTCCGCCCTGGCCCTGGCCACCCTGCCGATGCTGCTCCGCGCCCACACCTCGGAGAGCATCGTGGTGCCGACGGTCGTGCTCTTCTTGGCGGCCCTGCGCTTGCTCGTCGCCGCCGGCCCACCGGGCGAGAATCGCCAGCCCGACCTCGCCGCCGCCGCTGTGTTGCTGCTCGCGGCCGGCCTCACCCGCCCTGACGCCGCGGTCCTCGCGGCCGCCGTCCCGCTCTGGGCGTTCTGGGGGCGCCGCGGCCTCCCCACCCTGCCCCGCGCCCAGGTCGCCCGCGTGCTGCTGGCCGCCGGCGCCCTCGCCGCGCTCTACGCCACCCGCCTCGCCGCGACCGCCCAGGGCCTGGCCGCCCGCGACTCGCTGACCACCTGGGGCGACCTGGTCGGCCAAGCCATGGGCGCCCTCACCGGCTACGGCGCGCTGGGCGACCCCGTCTTCACGCCGGTCGGCCTGTGGCCTCTCATTCTGCTAGGGATTTACTGGCAAAAAGACCAGCCCGACCGCCGCCCCGCCCTCGCGACCCTCGCCCTCGCGCTCGCCTGGCTGGCCGTCACCAGCGTCGACCTCGCTCGCGTCAGCATCCCGCGCCTCCACGAGCCGACCGTCCTGCTGCTGCTGCCGCTGGCCGCCTCCGGCCTCGCCGCCCTGCTCGCCCGCGCCCGCGCCGCCACCGCCACCCACCTCGACCGCGCAGCCCCCGCCCTCTTCGCCCTCGCCTGGCTCGCCTCCTGCGGCTACCAAGCCTGGGCCCACTTCCGCCCCACCCTCTCCGACGCCGAGGACGCCCTGTGGCGCGACGCCATCGCCCTGCTCCCGCCCGGCGACGGCTGCCTCTTCGCCATGGGCTTCGGCGACCCGCCCGACCCGCGCTTCACCGCGCGCTACAACCCCGGCTACCTGCTCGACGCCGCCCGCCCCGGCTGGCGCCTGCTCAACCTCACCGACCTCGCAAACCCGCCCGTAGCCTGCGACAGCCACCGCGCGGTCCTGCTCGGCACGCGCTGCTACGGCCAGGTCCGCGACCCCGACGACCCCGTCCCCCAGACCGCCCAGCCCTTCCCCGTCTGCGAATCCGCGCGCGCCGCCGCCGGCACAGCCCTCATCGAGCGCCGTGTCCCGACCACCGACGCCCTGTCCCTGCCGATGTACCCGGCCTCAGGCGAGCTCAGCCTCGGCGTCTACGACGTGCCCGCACCATCCAGAAGAGCCCCGCCAGCACCAGCAGCGCCCCCACCGCGATGAGCGCGTAGCCCATCACCATCTTGCGGTACATGGCCTTGCGCGGATGCTCCCACGGCCCGTCGCACTCGACGGTCCCGTCGGCGGTGCAGCCCTTCAGCGCCGTCACCATGTCGCGGACGCGCCCCAGCTTCTCGGAGTTCGCGACTGGCGAGGACTGGCTCTCCTGGATGTAGCGCTCGAGCCACCCGATGGCGTCCGCGCGCTCGGTGTCGCGCAGGATCTCGGCGAGGCAATAGAACACGTCGGGATCGATGTAGGGCCGGGTGAGCTGACTGCGCAGGCGGGCAAGGGCTGCCTCGCGATCTCCGAGGTTGAAGTCGTTCATCGCGCGGTAGATGTGCAGGCGCTGCTCGTGGCCGAAGCTCTCCTCCAGAGGCGCGAGCAGCGCGTTTGAGCGCTCGAACTCATCGAAATAATGGAGCGCTACACCCAAGAAGAGCTGCGCCACCTGGTCGGTCGGGTCCTTCGCGAGACGCTCTTCCATCTTGGCGGCCAGGGCGTCGCGCTCGTCCTTGTCGCGCAGGGCCGAGCTCAGCCACTCCCGCGTCACGCCTTGCTGCTTCGGGTCGAGGCGGACCACGCGCTCGAGCATGTCCGTCGCCTCACGAGTGCGCCCGGCCGCGCGCAGCTCGTTCGCCACCGCGCGCAGCACCGTCGCGTCGTCGGGGTGCTCCTTCAGCGCCGCGTCGATGACCCGATTGGCGTCCTCGGTACGCTGCGCCTGGGTCAGCGCGTGAAGCTCGACCATCCACGCCTCGCGACACGAGGGCAGGCGCGTGCGGATGTCGTGCGCCATCTCGACGGCCAGGTCCAGGCGCCCCATGTCGAAGAGGTAGCCGCTGAGCGTCGCCAAGGGGCAGAGCAGGTCCAGGTCCACCTCGGCGACGCCTGCGCCGTAGGGGTTCGGGTCGCCGAGGATGACGCGGGCGACGACGTGCTCGGGCAGCTTGGAGTCGACGAGCCCAGCGACGGCGGCGCGCGCGCGAGCTTGGTCGCCAGCCCAGGCCCACAGCGCGCCGATCTCCTGCATCTGCCACGGGTCGGGCGGCACGCGGACCGGCGCGAGCTGCTCGCGGGCCTCGTCCTTGCGCTGGCCCAGCAGCAGTCCGCGGATGAGGTCGAGGCGCGCGGGTGTGAGGGTGACTCCGGTCGCGGCGTCGGGGTTCGCGCGAGCGGGCGCATCTTGAGCGCGGGCCGAGGTAGGCCCGCCCGAGATCAGCGCTACCAGCAGGCAGGACAGCGCTCCAGCGCGAAGCGATCTGGATTTCGAGCCAATCAGGTCCATTTCATCTCTCGAAATCGCAGTGAAATGGCGGCTCTCCGCCCTGTGGGACGCCGCCCCCGCGGCCCCGCTTCCGACGCGAGGCAGTCAAGCACCACGCCTCGCCGCTGGTCAAGGCAGCTACAGTGAAGGAGGGGTCACAATACTGCTGCAATCGAGCAATTCGGTCTGCTACTTTGCGGCCGACGAGGAGGTCTCGATGACCTGCAGCCCGCTCCGCCGCCCGGCGCTCGCCTCCCTAGTCCTCTGCGCGCTGCTCATGGCGTGCGGCTCCGACACCGCCGGCTCCGACGTGGGGGGCGTGGCGGATCTCGAGCTGCCGCCGCTGCCGCCGGACAGCACGGTGTTTGTGCCGACGGACACGGGCGCTCAGGGCGACGCAGACGGGGTCGTGGTGGCCGACGTGGCGTCAGACGGTGAGGTGGCGGTGGTCGCGGACGCGGCGGACGTAGCCGACTCGGTCCTCACGCCGGACGTGGTCACGGACACCGTCGTGGCCCCGGACGCGACGCCGGACGCGGCCCCCGACATGGTCGTCGTGCCGGACGCGGTGCCGGACGCGGTGCCGGACGCGGTGCCGGACGCGGTGCCGGACGTGGCCCCAGACACCGGATCCGACGTGGTCACGACGCCCTGCGGGGCCTGCCCCGCGAACAGCCCCTTCTGCAAGGACGGCGTCTGCGTGTGCTCGGGGGCGTCGTGCGGAGCGGGGTCGTTCTGCACAGCGGGCGTCTGCCAGAAGTGCGTGGTCGACAACCACTGCGGCGCCAACTGCACGAACTGCGCGGGGTTCGGGCAGGTGTGTAACCCCGCAGGGACCGCCTGCGTGGCGTGCTCGGCGACGTCTCCCTGCGACGACGGCTTCACCTGCCAGAGCGGGAGCTGCTCGCCGTGCAACAGCGCCGGGGCCTGCGGGCTGAGCTGCGAGGCGTGCAGCGGCGACACCCCGTCGTGCATCGGCGGGAACTGCGTGTGCAGCAGCAGCTCGTGCCCCGGCGGGACGTGGTGCGCGAACCTCAAGTGCGAGACCTGCAACACCGACAGCCACTGCGGGGCGAGCTGCACGGACTGCACTGCGACCTCGCAGCCCGTGTGCTCGCAGGGGCAGTGCCGGTGCACCGCGGACGTGCAGTGCGGGCCGGGGGCGTGGTGCTCCAACGGCGCGTGCGAGCCCTGCGGCAACGGCGACCCGAACCACTGCGGCGCGAGCTGCTCGGTGTGCGGTGGCGGCACCCCCTACTGCATCGGCGGTAGCTGCCAGTGCGGCACCTCGGCGGACTGCGGGGCCGGGAAACACTGCGAGAACGGCGCGTGCCTGCCCTGCGACGAGGGTGCGCACTGCGGCGTCGATTGCGTCGCGTGCCCGGCGGCGACCCCGGTGTGCGAGGGCGGCCAGTGCGTGGCGTGCATCGACGGCACGGACTGCGGCGGAGGCACCTGGTGTCAGGGCGGCCTCTGCGTGCCGTGCGGCACCGACGACCCGCAACACTGCGGCGCGAGCTGCGCGGTCTGTGGCGGCAAAACCCCAGCCTGCATCAGCGGAAAATGCACATGCAGCGGCGCGTCGTGCGGCGCGGGTGCGGAGTGCTTGCTGGGAGGCTGCGTGGCCTGCGACACCGAGGCGGCCTGCGGCGCGGCCTGTCAGCCCTGCGCGGGAGCCAAACCCTACTGTGCGAACAACACCACCGGCTGCGTCGCCTGCCTCGACGACACGCACTGCCCCGCAGCCCAGCACTGCGCGGCGGGAGCCTGCGTGCCGAACTGCTCGCCCAGCGGGTGCACGGACAACCTGGGACTGGACGGCAAGACCTGCGCGACAGCGAAGGTTGTGGGCCGCACGAAGGCGATGATTGGCTACAGTCTGAACACCGAAATGACATCGAAGTTCGGCAACAACGACGACCTCGACTCAACGAAGGGCAAGTGCTTCGACGCCAAGTATGACGCCTTCTGGCGGGTTTGGCTCTTCGCCGGTGAGACCCTCAACGCCACGCTCACCAACGTGTACTATGACTTCGACCCCATGATGAAGCTCTATCGGGGGACGGTGTGCGCGCCGAACGAGAACACGGACTTGATTGGATGCTACCAGGACGCTTACGAGGGCGACGATGAGAGCCTCTCCCACACGGCGACCTCGGACGGCTGGTACACCATCGTTGTGGACGGACGCTCAGCCTTCGACCCCGGAATCGGGCCGTACACCATCAGCATCAAGCTAACCTGCAAAGACGCCGGCTGTTGTTGCCAGTGAGTTCGGCGCCCCGCTCAATCGCTAGTTCGGAAGACAGCTTGTGGGGGAGACCAGCCGGACTCGCTCGAGCGTTTCGAAGCCTTCCTCAACTCCCGGGGCTGCGCCGTTTTCCCCACCGCCATGACACAGCAACGATCCGGACACCCCGTTGCTGAGTTCACTGCAGGTGCTCCAAGGTGGATGCACGGCGAGGCTTTTGGGACAGCCGGCGGCGTCAAGCTGCACGACATAGCTCGCCTTGGCCGTCCCCGACTCAGCAGGCGGCAAGAACCCATACTCGCCGCCACATGGAGCGGAGAACCCGCTCGCGTAGCCGGCCAGAAACACCGTGCCATCGCCGTGGCTCGCGACCGAGTTGAAGCGGGGCTCGTATGCCGCAATCGAGAGCGGCCAAAGGCTGGTCCCCGCGACGTGGCGTCCGAGTATCGCCTGAACGGAATCGCCGTTCGCCGGCCCCGCAAGCGAAGCCGGACCTGCGCCTGCTTGGGTGATGCTGATGGTTCCTTCGAACTCGAAGGGCACAACCAAACCGAAATCGGACGTGTAGCCCATGAGTTCGGCCCGCGTGCCGAAAGGCCCTACGAGCTCAAGCGTCGTCAACGCACTAGCGCTGGCATTGAAAGCGCCGAGTAGGACAGCTTGGCCGCCGGTGGCCTCGACCAAGGCTCCGGGCGTGGCACCCAGCAACGCCGGCCCCTCTGCCTGAACGAGTACCGCGACCGTGGCATCATTGGCCGCGCGTGTGAGAATCTTCGAGGTTTCAGCACCTTGCCCGAGCCAGCCTATGGTAGCCGCGGTGTCCACTGAGCCATCGAGATGCCACGTCAGCATGCTCACCGCCGTGGTCCCAACGGAAGGCGCCCCGAGCGTCGGACCGCTTCCGCCACCTAGCGTGGGTTGCGCCGAGTCACCGGCGTGCGTTGCGAGCACGCCGACGACCGGCGGACTCGTCGGGAGGAAGAACGGCGCGGTCGGCGTAAGGCCGACGGGAAAATCGAGGGCCCACCCGAACCCGCCGGCGTGCGGAAGGTAGAGCAGCGTGTGTACCACACCCTCCACAGGCTCCTCCACCAACACTGGAGCCGGACCGGGGACGAAGAGTGTACCGTCGCGCTCAAGCAGTAGGAATGCGTCGCCGTCTGGGGAGAAGGCACTACCCTCAAGGTAGGCATCTCCACTACCCGACACGCGCTCGTACGCGTCGATAACTCCTAGCTTGTTGATGCGAAACACCCCCAATGCCCCGTGTTTCGTGCCGTCCGGAAAGGTCACGCTTTCCGAGATCGGCAAGGCACCGCCTGCGTGGTAGACAACTGCAGCGGGGCGAAACGGTGCGAGGGCTACGGCTCCGCCCGCTTTTGTCGCCCCAGCGGGCACGAAACTGTCAGACGGGACCGGGTCAAACTTGACCTGCCATTCCACCTGCAGCTCCGCCCGGGCCACCGCGACGCACTGCCCGCCGTTGCACGTGTCAGCGATCGTGCAGGGGTCGGCGTCGTCGCACAGGGTGCGGTCGGGCAGCGGCTCGTGGAGGCACTTGCCGGTGGCGGCCTCGAGCGAGTCGATGGTGCAGGAGTTCTTGTCGTTGCAGCCGTTGGGGACTCCGACGCACTCGGCCGCTTCGCAGGCGTCCTCCGACGTGCCTTCGCTGCCGTCGTCGCACGGCGTGCCGTCGACCATCGCGACGGGCGAGCAGGTACCGTCGAGGGCACTGCAGGTCCCCTGATAGCAGGGCGCGTCGAGGTCTGAGCAGTCGACCGGTGCGCCGCCAACGCACTCGAAGCCTTGGCAACTTGCCGGTGTAGTGCAGGGGTCCCCGTCATCGCAGTCCGCATCCGATTTGCAGCAGCCGCCGACATCGTTGATGCAGCCCACGTCGGGCAAGCAGAAGTCCTTGGTACACGCAATGGAGTCGTCGCAGCCTAGCGGGGGGTAGACGCAGCCGAGGTCTGCCTCGCAGGTCGCCGCGGATTGGCACAGGCCGGGGGGCGGACAGTCGCTGGCGGACCCGCAGGGGATGATCGAAGAGGTGTCGGCAACCGAGTCGGTCTCGGAGTCCAGGACATCGTCGGAGTCCGAGATCGCGTCCGGCGTGGGGGTGGCGTCCGAATCGGTGTGCGTGGCCGCGTCAGGCGCGGCCGTCGTGTCCGCGTCAGCGTCGGCGCGCGGGAGAACTTTCGGGTACGGGGGCGGCTCTACGCAGTTTGCGAGCGAGACAGTGAGCAGGAGCACAAGCTTTACGAACTCAGTTTTCATATGACCGCTATCCACCTATGTGCGTCACGCATACTGCAGCGCCGCTAACCCGCCGCCTAAACGATACGCCACGTGTGCATCGTGGTGAAGCGCGCCTTTTGGCGCCCCAACGTACCTCTGTAGCTTTGTCTCGGGCGCCCATGCTACCTTCTGGGCAGTTCCTGAAGTCGCCGGGCGCCGCGCATTGCGCCGTGTTCACGCTTAGATGGGCAACCCACTCTCAACGATCGATGGTCTGTCACCGGTCGCCCGCGGAAAGTCCGCCTGGAGCGCGGGCCGTCCCTTGATCGGCGCGCGCTCGGCGGCGCAGGCGGTCGCGCCATGACGGCTCCGGACGCCGAGACCATTGAGCTGCTGCGGCAAGAGCTCGCTCGAGAACGGATCGCGCGGCTCGAAGCCGAGTCTGGAGCGCGGGCGAAGGCCTCGCTGCTGGCCAGCATGAGCCACGAGATCCGCACTCCGCTCAACGCCATCATCGGCATGTCGGCGCTCTTGGTGGACACCGCGCTGGACGTGGAGCAGCGCGACTACGCCGAGACCGTCAAGCAGGGCGGCGAGCACCTGCTCTCGCTCATCGACGACATCCTCGAGTACTCGCGGATCGACGCCGACCGCTTCGAGATCGAGTCCATCCCGTTCGATCTGCGAAGCTGCGTGGAAGGCGCGATGGACCTGGTCTCCTTGACCGCCGCGAAGAAGGGCGTCGAGCTGGCTTGCTTCGTCGAGCCAAACGCTCCGACCGCCCTCATCGGCGACCCGCGCCGCCTGACGCAAATCCTGGTGAACTTGGCGGGGAATGCCGTCAAATTCACCGATCAGGGCGAGGTCTTCGTGACCGTGACGGTCGCGACGGCCGATGACGGTGGGGCCGAGATCCGGGGGGCGGTCCACGACACCGGCATCGGCATCCCTACCGAACGGATCCCCAATCTATTCGAGCCCTTTCGGCAGTTGGGGCCGGCGACGGCGCGGCGCTATGGCGGGTCGGGCCTGGGGCTGGCCATCGTCCACCGACTTTGCCGGTTGATGGGTGGGGCCGTCCGGCTGGAGAGCGAGCTGGGGCGCGGGACGCAGGCGTACTTCAGCGCGCGCGTCGGGCTCGGGGTGCAAGGGGCGGACGAGCGGCCGGCCGCGCTGGCCGGGCTGGGCGTGCTGCTGGTCGAACCGAACCGCACCAACCGACAGATCCAGGCGGCGTACGCGGAGAGTCTGGGGATGGTGGTCCACGAGGCCGCGTCGACAGCGGAGGCGTTGGCGGTGCTGACCGCTGGCACGCCGGTGGCTGTGGCGCTGGTTAACGCTGGCCACGCGGGCGCGGACGGCGCCGGGGTTGTCGCTGAGATCCGCCGCTGCCCG
This sequence comes from Myxococcota bacterium, assembly GCA_041389525.1. Lineage (GTDB taxonomy): Bacteria > Myxococcota_A > UBA9042 > PHBI01 > JACKFB01 > JACKFB01. Next base: position 47,903 of record JAWKRR010000017.1, read on the forward strand.
GGCCGCGAGACGCTGCCGGTCGTCGCCACCCGCGTGGTCGGGCGAGCTGGCCCCGGCGCCGACCCCGCCGCCTACGCCGACGTGGCCTGGGTGAGTCGGCCGCTGAAGTATGCGGCGCTGAGCGGTGCGATTCAGCAGGCGCTCTTTGGGCAGACCGCCGACGGCGCGGCCACGCAGGCCGAGCCACCGAACGAGCTCGCCGGCGACCACCCGCTGCGCATCTTGGTGGCCGAGGACAACCCGGTGAATCAGAAGGTCGCGCTGCGCCTGCTCGAACGGCTCGGCTACGCGCCGCAGCTCGCGCACGACGGCGCCACGACCATCAGCATGGCGACGACTCGGACCTTCGACGTGATCCTGCTGGACATTCAGATGCCGGGGCTCGACGGGTTCGCGGTGGCGGGCGAGCTGCGGCAGCGCCTGCCCGAGGCGACGCGGCCGCGGCTCATCGCGATGACCGCCCACGCCATGGCGGGCGACCGCGAGCGCTGCCTCAGCGCGGGCATGGACGACTACATCGCGAAGCCGGTGCGGCTCGAGGTGCTGGCGACGGTCCTGGGGCGCGTCAGCACGCGCAGCGCCGATCGCGCCGCGGGCGCGGTCGGCTCGGTGGACGAGCGCATCTTCCTGAGGTTCTGCGAGAGCATGGGGAACGACGAGAGCGCGCGCACCATCGTCAACGACTGCATCGAGGCCGTGGAGCGCGGCGCCCACGACCTTTGCGCGGCGTGGACGAGCGGCGACGACGAGGTCACCGAGCGGGCCGCGCACGACCTGAAGAGCACAGCGCTCATGGTGGGCGCGCTGCAGCTCTCTCAGAAGGCGCGCGAGATCGAGCGCGCCTTTCGCGAAGGCGGTCGCCCGACGGTGGACGTGGAGGGCCTCACGGGGACCGCCCGCCTCGCCGCGACCTACCTGCGCCGCGTCCTGACTCCGCTGTACCCGTAACGGCTGGGCAATCGCGCTCGACCAAGCTCGGAATCACGCGCTGCTCTCCACGCGATTGCCCTGCCCTCCCTTCGCTGCCGTTCGCCGCTGCGCTACACTGGAGACCCCGCCCACCCTGTCGCAGGACCGCCGCATGCCCAAGCTCCGCCTGACCTATTTCGACTTCCACGGCGGCCGCGGCGAGCCCGCGCGCCTCGCCCTCACCCTCGGCGGCGTGGCGTTCGAAGACCGGCGCGTCGCGCTGCCCGACTGGCGCGCGCTGAAGTCCGAGATGCCGCTGGGTGCGCTGCCGGTCCTCGAGGTCGACGGCTACCCGCTGACCCAATCGAACGCCATCAACCGCTACGTGGGCGGGTTGACGGGCCTGTACCCGACCGACCCTTGGCAAGCGGCCCTCTGCGACGAGGTCATGGAGAGCGTCGAGGACATCAGCAGCAAGGTCTCGGCGACCTTCGGGATGACCGCCGAAGCGCGAAAGACCCAGCGCGAGTCGCTAGCTACGGGGCCGATCCCCCTCTTTCTGGCGCGACTGTCCGACCAGCTCCGCGAGCGCGGCGACCGCTACTTCGTCGAGGACCGGCTGACCGTCGCAGACCTCAAGGTCTTCGCGTGGGTGCGCCACCTGCGGTCGGGCGCGCTCGACCACATCGACGCCGGCATCGTGGAGCTGCACGCGCCGAACCTGTGCGCGCACCAAGCGCGAGTCGCGGCCGAGCCGGGGATCGCCGCGTGGTACGCCGCGCACAGCTAAACGCGGGTCCACCGGGGCCGGGGTGGCGGCGAGCGCGCCGCGCACTTGCCGGTCGGCGCCCCTGCGATGAGGCGCCGACCGGCAAGTCTCAAGTCCTGACACGACTCCTGTGGATCAGTAGTTGAAGTCGTCGAACAGGGTGACTCGGCGGCCGTAGTAGTCGAACACGTTCGTCACGATGCTGTAGAGCGACTGCGGCGCCGCCACGCGCTCGACGGTCAGGACGCCCGTCGACGGGAACTCGAAGGGCGTGCCCTCCGACGGCTCGACCGGCGCGCCCGTCTGGTCGGTGGTGTCGATGATCGGCGTGAAGGTCAGGCCCGGGAACTGCCCGGGAAGCTCGCTGATGTCGTAGGTCACCGGCTGCTCGGGCTGGTTGCGGTCGATGAGCACGAGCACCTCGCGTGTGTCGGGGCGCACCACGAGGTCGCAGTCGGAGGGGCTGTCGCTGAAGTCGCAGAGGCCCGGCACCAGCACGAGGCTGGGCGTCGACATGGACGTCGCGGCGTCGATACCGCCCGGGAGGAAGCGGCGGATGGTGATGGGCTGCGTGCCGCCGGCACCGTCGGGGAGCGCGAAGATCTCGAGGTCCCAGGACGCCGTGACCGTGCCGGTGGCCGGGTCGATGGGGAAGGTCCCCAGCACACCGTAGACGCGCCACCGCTCGTCCACGATGGACTCGGCGATCTCGATGACCACCTCGGCGGCCGTGTCGCCCGCTTCCACCGTCACACCCGGGAGGTTGTCTGCGTCGGGTGCTGTGCCATTGAGCAGCGTCGTCGCGGCGGACGGCATGTCGGTCCCGGCCGGGTCGAACGCGCGCAGCACCTGCCCCCAACCCGTCGCGGTGGACCAAGCACCGGCGAGGTTGTCGTAGCTGGTCGCGACCTCAGTCGTGAAGCTCTCCGGAATCGGCAACGCGATGCTCAAGCCCGACTGCCCCGCGCCGTCGCGCAGCGTCCCGGCGTCGTGGGCGATGATGAGCGCCTCCAGCGCCGCCTGGGCCGCCGTCGCCTTCGCGGCGAGGTCCGTGTTCGCGCTGGTGGCCAAGGTCGCGAGGAACTGACCGACGTCCCGGTACGACTCCGCCGGCTCGCCGCTCGACAACTCCACGCTGTAGGCCGGCCGCGTCTCATACGCGTTGCGCGCGATGTCTCCGCCCAGGTTCGGCCAATCGGCGAGCGCCACATCGGCCACCGCCTTCATCGCCGCGGCGAAGCCCTCAAGCTTCGTCGTGTCGAGGGCGACGTGCGAGCGCAGCAGGTTGTCGCTGAGGCCCTTGGACTTGTGGCGGACGCCCCACCCGGTGACCTCCTCCTTGGCAAGCTCAGTGAGCGCGGCCGCGGGACTGGCCGAGATGCTGGAGAGGAAGGCCCGATAGTTGAGCCCGGAGCCGAAATCGACCTCGGCGTTCCCCACATAGACCTTGGCGAGCTCGCGCGCGGCGTAGGCCACCTCGACGTTCCCCATCAGGCAGGTGTCGAAGAAGAAGAACGAGAGCGGGCGCGTGCCCTCAATACCCGCCGCGGCCAGACCAGCCTTCACGGCGGAGGTCGCCTCGACATGGGTCATGTTCGTGCCGTCGTCGAGCTTGCCGTCGTCGACGTCGCTCCCGTACCCGCCGTCCCACGAACCGCCATGATTCCAGAGCATCACAGCGTAGCGGTCAGCCGGGAACTCCGTGAACGCCGCCTCCACCGCGGCGCTCAGCTCCGCGGGGTCGGTGGAGTCGATCTCGTCGGTGACGCGCATGATCTCGGGCTCTGCGCCGTTGCCGCGAATGCGCAGCCACTGCGTCTTCTCCGGCAGGTTCGGGCAGGCCGTCTCGCCGTCGGCGCAGATCGGGTCCCACGAGTTGGGCAGCGAGGAGTTCCAGTCGACCATCACCACCACGTTGATGTCGCCCGAGAGCGTGGCCTTGCTCATCTCCTGGATGTTGTCCGCGAGGTCGGCCGAGATGTTGCTGTCGGCCTGTCCGTAGACGAAGACGGTCCACGTCTTGGCGACGAACTCGGTGCAGGTCTTGCCGTCGCCGGTGTAGCCGTCGTTGCACGCGCAAGTGAACGCGCCCGCCGAGTTGGCGCAGGCGGCGTTTGCGTCGCAGTCGTGAGCGTCGGTCGTGCACTCGTCGATGTCGGTGCAGGTCGTGCCGTCGCCTTCGTAGCCGGCGTCGCACGCGCACGACGCGGTCCCGTCAGCCGCCGTCGCACACGCAGCGTTCGCGCCGCAGGTCAGCGCCGCGCAAGGGTCGGACGACCCGTTATCCCCGTCGCCGCCGCACGCAGTCGCGGAAAATGCCATCGCGACCGCGAGCAGCACACCGAGAGCGCGCTGCACCAAAAACCCTGAACGGACAACCATGAGAATCTCCGGGTGAACTGCGACGGCGGCCGGACACCGGCCCCCAGTCGGGATTGCAGGGCGAGATTCCGGAGGCGGACCACCGATGCAATCGCAATACGCAACGCGAGCCCGGACCGCGTTATCGGGGCCCGGCGCGCGCAGTGCGACGCAGCAATCGCGGAGGGCTGTCTGCCCCGGCGCCGGAGATCACCGCCCGCGCAGCGCCTGCAGCGCGGCCTCGAATTCCGGCGGCAGCGGCGACTCGAAATGCATGGGGACGGCGCCGACCGGGTGGTCGAAACCAAGCGTCGCGGCGTGCAGCAGCAGGCGCGTCGCGGCCATCGGCTCGCGGCCGGTCTTCAGGTAGTCGCGGATGTAGACGCGCTCGCCGACCAGGGGGTGGCCGGCCTCGGACAGGTGCACGCGGATCTGATGGGTGCGGCCCGTCTCCAGGCGCACGCGGCACAGGGTCGCGCCGGGCAGGTTCTCGACGACCTCGACGTGGGTGACGGCGCGCTTGGCGTTGGGGCGGCTGGTCGAGCCGCGCAGTCCGTCCCCGCGGTCGGGCGTCAGCATGCTCTCGATGCGCTGGGGGCTGACGCGGCCGTGGACGACGCAGAGGTAGCGCCGCTCCATGGTGTGCAGACGTAGTTGGTTGGCCAGCATCCGCTCAGCGAGGCGAGAGCGGGCGAAGATAAGCAAGCCCGAGGTGTCTTTGTCGATGCGGTGCACGACACGCGGCGGCGGACCGGGGCCGAGCTGCGAGCGCAGCCAAGCCCGCGCGCGGTCCTGGGCCGTGTCCCGCTCGTCGTCATCATAAGGAACGCTCGAGATCCCCTCCGGCTTATCCACCAGGATGACGTGGCCATCATGGAAGACCACGGGGATCTCCGGCTCCTTGCCCGCGTTGCGCGGCGTGTCCATGTCCAGCGCGACCTCGGCTCCCGGCTGAAGCTGGCGCCCCGGATCGCGCTCCACCGTGCCGTCCACGCGCACTTTCCCGGTGGTCACCCAGCGCTTGACCTCGCTCCACGGGCGCTCGCCCTCGGCGGCGTCGCGCAGAAATCCGGCGAGGCGCGGGCCGGGGCGGCCGGGGGGCACGGTCCAGGGGGAATCAGTCACGCGGCGGACCTCGGGCTGGCGCCGCCGGGGCTGGCGTCCCGGCGCAGGTAGAAGCCGGCGTATACCGTGTCGGCGACCTCGGGGTGGAAGGGAACGTGCAGCGAGCGGGCGTTTTCCCAGGCGGCGACGAGGTGGTAGCCCCGTGCGACGGCGAACCCGAGCAGCTCGTCGCGGGAGTGCAGCGCGTAGGGGCAGATCGCCGGGCCGATGTTCTGCAGGGTCCAGGCGGTGCGGCCGGGGCGCATGGGGGTGGCGTGGACGATGACGTGGCGCGGGAGACCTGCGGTGTCGAGCAGCGCGCCCAGGGAGGTCTCGACGTACTGCAGCGAGCCTTGGGCGATGAAGAGGTCGGCGCCGTGGGCGGTCGCGAGGTCGGACGTGAAGAAGAGCGCGGTCTCGCCTCGCGATTTGGCGACTCGCTCACCCTCGGCCACCACCGCGGGCACGTCGCAGACGGTCCAGCGCGTGTCGGGCGGCGCGCCCAGGGCCTCGCGCCAGGCGTACCAGGCGACGCCGACGTGGCCGCCGAAGTCGACGACCGCCCGGGCGCCGCCGGCGAGGGCGCGCGAGACCCAGAAGAGCGCGGGGTAGTCGTCCGGCGCGATGCGGCTCATCCGGTCGGCGTACTTCAGCGCGGCGTCGGGCGTGTCGTAGCCGCGGTGATAGCCCGCGGGGATGGCGTCGTGGGCGGCCTTGAAATCGGGGTAGAGGCCCTCGCAGGCGCCGCTGGCTTCGGGGGTGGCGAACCAGCGCCGATAGCGGGCTTCGAGGACCGCGCGGACGGGGGGCACCGCCGCCAACATCTGCTTCACCCGCGAACGCATGGACGCCCCCTCCCCGGCCGCACGCCTACTCGGTCCGCAGCGGAACGATCTTGCCGTCGGCCGGCAGCACCATGTGGCCCGCCGGCACGTCGCCGCGGACGCGCGCCTGGGCGGCGATGATGCAGTCGTCGCCGATGGTCGCGCCGGGCAGGATGTGGGCGCCGGAGCCGATCCACACGTTCTTGCCGACCACGATGTTGCGCACGTCGCGGGGCTCGGGCGGCAGGTGGGCGAGGCGCTTGTCGGGGGCGAGGGAGTGGCCGTTGCAGTCGGCGAAGCTGACGCCGGTCGCGATGAGGCAGTGCTCGCCGATGACCATGTGGCCGGAGACCGAGAACGACGCGTTGTGGCCGACCACGCTGTGGCTGCCGATCTCCAGCCGCGGGATGGCGTCGAGGGTGGCGCCGAAGTGGAAGTCCACCTTGCCGTAAACCGAGACGTCGTCGCCGATGATGATCTCGCCGCGGCCGGCGACGAAGGGCAGGTAGATGCCGGTGCTGAAGCCGCTGCCGATCTCGCTGCAGAGCCCGCGGTACATGGGCGCGACGAAGAGCGCGGCCTGGGCGCGCCAGGCGGTCGAGCGCGCGAGGCGCAGCCCCTCCCACGCGGGCGCCCACAGCGCGTGGGGGCCGCCGAGGCTGCCGCGCTGGGTCAGCCGGTACGCAGCTTTCACCAGGGCGAGCGGCCCCGATTCGGCGTCTCGGATGCGTTTTCGGGGGTTCATCTCGCGTCCTGGGCGGGGCTGGTCCGCAGCCACTGTATCACCGATTCCACGAGCCAATTCCGGTCCGATTCGGTCGTGAACGTGTGGCGCGTCTCGGGTCGGTGGTGGAGCGCGGTGCGGCCGAAGTCGATGTCGGGATAGCAGTCGTAGAGCTGGTCGGCGTAGCTGTAGAAGATGCCCCAATCGAGGGTGAAGACGACGAAGAAGCGGGCGCCGCGGGCCAGGGCGGCGCGCCAGCGGGCGCCGATGGCGTCGGGCGTGATGGGGCCGGAGCGGAAGAACTCGGGCTCGGCTTCTGGCGACGGGAGATCGTCGCAGGCGGCGAAGTTTGGCTCGGGGCGGACGGCGCGCAGGGCGCGGTCGGTGAGGCGGCGCCAGGCGGGGTGGCGGCCGGTCAGCACGCTCTTCCAACTGTCCAGGCGCGTCGCGCGGCCGGCGTAGTAGTGGCCGTACCAGGCGCGGGTTCGGTGGATGCTGGGGTCTAGCAGCACGCAGCCGTCGACGCGCGGGTCGGTGGCGGCGGACGCCAAGGCGTTGTCGGCGCCAGCGCAGAGGCCGAAGAGCACGAAGCGGCGGGCGCCCAGGCTGCTCTCGAGGTGGTCGAGGGTGGCGCGGATGTCGGCGGCGACGCCCTCGGGGATGGGCTGGCCGTCGCCGCGGTGGGGGCTGTCGCCGATGCCGGCGAGGTCGAAGCGGCACGAGGTGTAGCCCGACCCGGCCAGGGCGCGCGCGAGGGTGACGTGCAGGCGGTTGGGGCCGACGTGGTGGATGAGGCCGGCGTTGAGGAACACGATCACGGGCTGGCTTGATGGGGCCGGCGTCACGGGCAGGGTGAGGACCCCCGTGAGCGGCGTGGTCTGCCCGTAGGACATGGCTTTTTCGCGGTAGGCGGCGTTCATCTTCCGCTCCAGGCGGCGATTCGCTGGATGACAGGCGCGGCGATGGGGCCGGGGCCGAAGAAGCCGTGTTCGACCCAGGCGACGGGGGCGGCCACGGCGTCCCACTGGAAGTGCGTCGCGGCGGGCGCGAGCAGGCGGCGCAGCTCGGCTTGGCCGGGCGCGGGGGTCGTGGTCAGCGCGAGGACGCGGCGAAGGCCGGGGTGGTCGGTGGGGCTCGCCAGGCGCGCGGGGGTGATGCTGGCGATGTCCGCGCGGAGGGTCTCGGTGAGCGGCAGGCCATCGACCTCGGCGACGCCGCGCGAGGCGTCGGCGGCGGGGCCGAGCAGGTCTTGTAGCCAGGCGCTGCCTGAGCACACGGGGTCCCACAGCACGACGCCGTCGACGTCGGGGTCCTGCTGCGCGGCCAAGGTCGCCAGGGCGCCGCCGAGGCGCAGCCCGACCAGCACGACGCGCGACGCCCCCGAGAGCGCGCGGAGCTCGGATGCGGCGGAGGCGATGTCGCTGACCCAGCCTGCGACGGAGCCATCGGTGAGGCCGCCGTCGGAGTCCCCGGTGCCGAAGTAGTCGAAGCGCAGGACGTGATAGCGCGAGCGGGCGAGGGTCTCGGCCAGCACGCGCAGCGAGCGGTGCGCGCGCAGGGCCTCGGCCCCCCAGGGGTTGCAGATGACCGCGGCGAGCCCGCCGCGCCCACGCCCCGTCGCGGCGTGATAGGTGCCGTAGAGGCGGCGGTCGGGCGCGCCGAATCGTCTGGGGCTGCCGCTCACGAGCTCGCCTCCGCCGTCGCGACGTGGGACTCCGCGCGCTGGGCGAGCTGGCGCACCGTCTGAAAGAAGAGCACCCGCGGGCTGGGCCGCCAGCCGACCCTGCGTTCGATCTCGGACAACGCGCGCAGCGCCAGCAGCGAGTTGCCGCCCAGCTCGATGAAGCCGTCGTGGGGCCCGACGCGGCGCAGCCCGAGGATCTCGGCGTAGATCGACGCGACCACCGTCTCGACGCCCGCGTGCAGCGCCTCATCGTCGGCGTCGCCGGGCCGCGCGAAGGGCACCGGCAGCGCGTTCAGGCTGATGGCGCCTGAGGAATCGCGAGGCAGCTCGGCGAGCTCGACCACGAACGAGGGCAGAAACGCCGCGGGGCACCGGCCGTCGAAGTGCGCGCGCAGCGTGTCCGGGCCCAGCTCGACACCCGGCTCGAGCGCGACCCACGCGACGATGACCGGCTCGCCAGCGGCCGCCTCGGGCGCGGCGACGAAGGCGTCCCGAACCCCGGGCAGAGCGGCGATCTCCTCGGCGAGCGCGCGCGGGTCGGCGGTGCGCCCGTCGATGGTCACGCCCCCGTCGCCTCGCCTCGCGTGCGCCAGGGTGCCGACGACCTTCCAGGACGCGTACACGCCGGTCGGCTCCATCGGGCCGTCGGCGCACCCCACGTGGACGTGGCCGAGGACGCCCAGCGGCAACAGCTCACCGCGGGGGCCTATCACGCGGATCCGCCGTCCGCGCATGGGCGCACCGAGCGCGCTGGCCTCGGCCGGTGTGTCCAGCGGCCGCTTCGCAGCCACCCCGGCCGCGGCCACGGGGCCCCAGATCGCGAAGCGCTCGGCCTTCGGCGCCCAGCGCGCCAGCTCGGTCGCGACCTCGGCGCCCGTCCCCGGCCCCGAGACCACGACCAGCCGCACCGCCGTCGACGGGGCGACCACGGCGGCCAGGGTCCGCAGCAGCGGCGCAGGCCCGAAAACCACTGTCGGCTGCTGGCTCTCCGCGAGATCGCGCAGCGCCCAGTCGGAGGCCCGCTCGCCCGCGGTCGCCACGACGACGTCCGCGCCGGCCGTGAGGGCCGCGAGCAGCTCGGCCACCCCGCGGGCTGTCGCGAGGGAGGTCAGGAGCAGCACGCGGTCGGCGGCGGTGCAGGAAGGCAGCGCGGCGACCGCCGTCTCCAGCGCCTGGACGGTCACGGCGGTCGCGCCCGCGGCCGCCTCCCCCGCCGGCGACAGCAGCGCCGCGTGCTCCAAGCTCAGCAACGCCGGCTCCGACTCGCCACCTCGGCCGAGCGCCGCCAAGATCGCGCACAGGTCCGCGAGCGTGCGTGGGTGCTCGGTCAGGCTGGCCACGCATGAATCGCCAGCCCGCGCTCGCTCCGCCGCCGCGCTCTCGACCAGGGCCTCCAACGCCTGGGCGTCGCCGCGCTGACCTCCCACGGTGAGGCGAGCCTCCGCGTGAACGCGGGCGGGCCACGCAGCGGGCTGGGCGGCGGGCGGGTCATTTGACGCGGCCACGGCCCCGTCCGCGTCGCCGACCGGCCCGGGACCGCCGTCGAACCACCCATCCACTGCCCGCTGCTCGTCTTCGGTCAGCACGACGAAGCGCGACAACGCGCGCTCCGGTCCCGCCACCGCCTGCCGCAAGGTCGCCGCCAGGTGCTCGCGAAAACGCACCATCGTGGCCGCGTCGAAGCGGTCCGCCCGGTAGTCCACGCCGCCGTTTAGCCGCGGCCCGTAGTCCCGAAACCACAGCATGATGTCCATGTGGGCGCTGCGGACCGCGAGATCGACGGCCGAGAGGGTCGCGCCACCCATGCTGCGCGGGCGCGACTCGGTCTGCTGGTAGCTGAACGAGACCTGAAAGAGCCCGCTCCCATCGGCGGCTCCTGCGTGCTCGAGCCCCTCCACGATGCGGTCGACCGGGACCTCGTCGTGGTCCATCGCCTCGAGGACCACGTCGCGGGTTCGGCGCGCCAACTCCGCGAAGCTGGGGTCATCCTGCACCCGAATCCGCAGGAAGATCGTGTTGGTAAATACACCGATGATGCCTTCGAAATCGACGTGGTCTCGGCCCCGCACCGGCATCGTGACCAGGACCTCGTCGGCCGTGCCGTAGCGGGCGAGGACGGCCACATAGGCCGCCAGCAGCAGCATGGGCGTCGTGACGCCCAGAGTACGCGCCAGTTCGCGCGCCTGCTCGCTGAGCTCCTGGCCGATGTCCAGGTGCGTGCGGGCGCCGTGTCGCTCGTGGGCTAGGCCCCCCAGGTCGTCTGTGGGCAGGGCCAGCGGGGGCAGCGAGCCCGCTAGCTGCGTGTGCCACCACCGCCGCTTCTGCTCGATGACCGCGCTCGCCTCCCGCTCGCGCGCCCAGACGGCGTAGTCGCGGAAGCGCAGCGGAGCCGCGGCCAGGGTCGGCGCGCGTCCGGAGACCGCCGCGCTGTAACGCGCTGCCATCTCGCTGAGGAAGACGTCGAAGGACCAGCCGTCCCAGATCAGCGCGTGGGCCACGACCAGCATCACCACCGAATCGGGGCCCTCGGTGATGAGGTAGAGGCGCAACGCGGGTGCCGACTCCAGGTCGAACGGGCGGTCGACCTCGACGTCCATGAACGCGTGCAGCGCAGCGGGGCGGTCATCTTCGGGTGTGCCGGAGACGTCGCGCTCGATCAGCGCGCAGAGCACATCGTCGGCCAGCGCGACCTGTGGGGCGCCGTCGCGCTCGCTGAACCGATAGCGGAAGATCTCGTGGTGCTGAAGGAAGGCCCGGAGGCTGGCCCGCAGCGCGTCGATGTCGACGCCGTCGCTGAGCCGCCAGGCCCCCGGCACGTGGTAGAGCGAGCCCTCCTCGTGGAGCTGCGCCACCGTCCACAGCCGCTCCTGAGGCCGCGTCATCACGAGCGGCGCCCCGTCATCGACGCGCGGGACCTCCTCGGCGGCCGCTCCGGCCCCGGCCGCCTGGTGCAGGAACGCCAGCAGCTCCGGCTTCTGCGACCGCACGCGCGCCGCCAGCTCCGCGTCCATCGCCCCGCGCGGCGCGTTCAGCTTGAGCGCGTCCCCCTCGGCTCGAAGCTCGATGCCCCGTGCGTGCAGCGCGTGAATGAGCGCGACGACGTCGCCGGCCATCAGAACTCCAGCTCTTCGCGGTCCTCATCCGAAGTACGCGCCGGGCTGCGCGCCACCAACTGCAGCGCGTCGACCCGCTCGGCGAGCGCCCCGAGGGTCGGCGACGCGAAGAACCAGCGCAACGGCAACTCCACCCCCATCTCAGCGACCAGGCGCGCGATGACCCGGGTGGCGAGGATCGAGTGGCCGCCCAGCTCGAAGAAATCATCGTCCACGCCGACGCGCCGGATGCCCAGCACCTCGCGCCAGATGGTCGCGATTCGCCGCTCGGTCTCGCCGCGCGGCTCGACGAAGGGCGCGAGCTCCACGCGGGCGCCCACGTCCGGCGGCGGCAGCGCCTTGCGGTCAGCCTTCCCGTTCGGGGTCAGCGGGATGCGCTCGAGATGAACCAGATGCTGCGGGACCATGTACGCCGGGAGTTTCCGCCGCAGATGCTCGCGCAGCGTCGCCATCTCGACCTTGGCGCCGGGCTGCAGCGCCACATACGCCGCCAGCCGCGCGTCGCCCTCGGTGGGCGCGTAGACCGTCGCGACCGCTTGCGCGACCGCCGCGTGCTCAGCCAGCACGGACTCCACCTCGCCCAGCTCGATGCGATACCCCCGCACCTTGACCTGGGTGTCGATGCGCCGCTCGAACACCAGCGTCCCGTCCCGCAGCCAGCGGCACAGATCCCCGGTCCGATACAGCCGCCCCTCGCCAAACGGGTTCTCGACGAAGCGCTCGGACGTCATCGCCGGCTCGCCAAGATACCCCTCCGCGACGCCCAGCCCGCCGATGTACAGCTCGCCCGGGACGCCGATGGGCACCACCTCGCGACGCGGGTCCAGCACGTAGCACTGCAGGTTGTGCAGCGGCCTGCCGATCGGGATCGGCGCCGCCGACGATGTGAGCTTGTGGATCGTCGCGTAGACGGTGGCCTCGGTCGGACCGTAGCCATTGTAGAAGGCCTTGGTTCGCTCGATGACAGCCTGGGCCAGCTCGCTGCCGAAGGCCTCGCCGCCGGCGATGGCGACCATCTCGGGCCGCCCGCCCCACCCTGCCGCCAGGAGCAGCCGGAAGGTCGACGGGGTCCCTTGCAGGCAGGTGGCGCCTGACGAATCGAGGAGTCCGACCAGGGCGCGACCGTCGGCGGCGACCTCGGAGGGCGCGATGACCACGCGAGCGCCGACGGTCAGCGGCAGGTAGAGCTCCGGCACCGACATATCGAAGGCCAGCGTCGTCACCGCGACCAGGACGTCGTCGGCGCTGAGGCCGGGGACCTGCTGCATGCTCTCGAGGAAGTTCACGGCCGCGGAGTGCGGGACCGGGACACCTTTCGCGCGCCCGGTCGAGCCCGAGGTGAAGATGATGTAGGCGCGGTCGGCGGGTTGGGCGAGGGGCGCCAGCGGCGAGGCGTCGTGGCGGTCGATGGCCGCGCGGTCGGCGTCGACGCGGACGCGGGCGTAGGAGCCAGGCGGCAGCGCGTGCTCGAGCGTGGCCTGGGTCACGACCACCGGCGCCTGGGAGCGCTCGAGCACCCACGCGATGCGGTCGGCCGGGTAGTCGGGGTCGATGGGGACGTAGGCGCCGCCGGCCTCCATGATGGCGAGGGCGCCGGTGAGCATGTCGAGATCTCGGGCTGTGGCGAGACCGACCGCCACGCCGGGGCCGACGCCCGCCGCGCGGAGGTGACGCGCCAGCCGATGGGTGCGCGCGGCGAGCTCGGCGTAGGTGAGCTGGGCCTCGCCCGCGACCGCCGCGACGCGCTCGGGCGTGCGGGCCGCCTGGGCGAGGAAGAGGCCGTGCAGCGTCTGGTCTGCCGAGGTGTCCGAGGCGGTCTGGTTGAAGGTCGAGACGACGCGCTCGCGCTCGGCGGGCGAGACGATCGGCAGCGACGCGACGGGGGCGCTCGGGTCGGCGACCACGGCGCGGCACAGCGCCTCAAAGCCCGCGAGATGCTCGCGAATCGTGGCGGCCTCGAAGAGCTTGGTGGCGTACTGGCACTCGGCGACGAGGCCGCGCTTGGAGCGCATCAGGTTGAGGAAGAGCTCGAAGCTCTCGTAGCTGCGCGGATTCGAGATGAACTGAACCTCGAGGCCCTCGAAGCCGAGCTCGGGGCCCTCGATGGCGCGGTCGAGGTTGAACTGCACGGAGGCGAGCGGGATGCGCGAGGGGTCGCGCGGGAGCTCGAGGCCGCGCAGCAGCTCGCCGAAGGTGACCTCCTGGTGCTCGAAGGCGTCGAGCACGACCCCGCGGGCCGCGACCAGCAGGTCGCCGAAGGGCTGGGAGACGTCGACCCGCATGCGCATCGGCAGCGAGTGGACGCAGTGACCGACCAGGAGGTCGCTGCCGAAGGCCGGCTGGCCCGCGGCGGGGACGTTGACGACGATGTCGTCCTGGCCGGAGATCCGCGCCAGCAGCGAGTTCCAGGCGGCGAAGAGCGTGACGAAGAGGCTGGCGCCGTAGCTGGCGCCGAGGCGCTCGAGGTCGGCGAGCAGCTCGGGGGGGAGGACGCGGTCTTCGCGCGCGGACTCAAACGCGCGCAGGCCGGGGCGCGGCTTGTCGGTGGGCAGGTCGAGGCGCGGCGGACCGCCGGCGAAGCGGCCGCGCCACCAGGTCATCGGTGCGGACTCGTCGCGGGCGGCCAGGTGCTCGGCGTAGGCGCTGTAGGGGACCGCGGGCGGCAGCTTGGCGACCTCGCCGCGGCAGGCCGCCGAGTAGAGGACGCCGAGCTCGCGCAGGAGCAGGCCGATGGAGAAGCCGTCGCACACCGTGTGGTGGGCGGTGAGGATCAGCTCGTGATTCTCGGGCGAAAAGCGCAGCAGAGACGAGCGCAGCAGCGGGCCTTGCTCGAGATCGAAGGCGGTGTTGACCTCGGCGGCCAGGCGCTCCTGCCGGGTGGCCTCGGCGGGCCCCTCCAGGTCGAGCCGGCGCGGTCGAAAGGACCCCGCGTCGGCGATGCAGAGCAGCTCGCCGTCAGGGCTGAAGGTCGTGCGCAGGGCCTCATGCCGCTCGGCGAGCTGCACCAGGGCGTTCTGGAGGGCGTCGACCTTCAGGGGGCCGATGAAGACGAGGCTCTGGCACTCGTTGAACGCGCAGGACGCGTCCGGACCGAGCTGGCTTGCGGTCCAGAGCTCTTTCTGGAGCGCGGTGGCGGGGGCCGTCCTCGCGAGCACTCCGCCCGCAAACGGATCGAAATCCACGGGGACGAGATCGGTCGCGGTGGGGATGCGGAGTCGCTTCTGCGGAGGATTCATGACTCGGCCACCTGCATGTACGCGCCGCTTCGTGCCGGATCGGGCACGAACCAGGCCGGCCGCCCCTGGGGGTCTCGCCCGAGGCGCGCGCCGGGTACCGGTGGCTGGGTGGAGACGGCGCGCGGGGCTCGCGCGCGCTCGTAGCTGCCGCGGGGGAAGAAGTCGCCGTCGACCATGGCCTCCAGCGCGCGGCGGAAACCGTCGACCACGTGGTCGATGGCCGCGTCGTCGTGGGCCAGGGTCAGATACGACGGAAATCCCTCTTGCAGGTAGACGCCTTCGAGCAGGAGGTGGTGCGCGAAGAGGCGAGTCAGATCGTGACCTTCGGTCTGTCGCAGGTACATCACAGAGGTGAAGTTCGGCAGCTCGAAGGGGGCGCTGTGGGTCTCAAAGAGGGCCCGCAGCCGTGCGCAGAGCGCGTCGGTGCGCACCGCCAAGCCCTCCTGAAGCGCCGGTCCCTCGTCTTTCATGCGCTGGAGGCTGGCTAGCGTCGCGGCCATCGCCAGCGGGTGGCGCACGAAGGTGCCGGCGAAGAAGGTCACGCCCGCGGTCGGCGCCGAGTCGTCGCCGTACGCGAACGGCCCACCATCGAAGGTGTCCATGACATCAGCGCGGCCGGCGACGACGCCGACGGGCATCCCGCCGCCCAGCACCTTGCCGTATGTGGCCAGGTCGGCGCGGACGCCGAAGATGGCCTGGGCGCCCCCGGGGTGGCTGCGAAAACCGGTGACCACCTCGTCGAAGATCAGCAGCGAGCCGTGAGTGTCGGTGATCTCGCGCAGCGCGTGCAGGAACTCGCGGGGCTGTAGCTCCGGGCGGCGGCTCTGCACCGGCTCGACCAACACGGCGGCGACGGTGTCGCCCAGCTCGCGCAGGGCGTCGAGCGAGGCGTCGTCGCCGTACTCCAAAATGACCAGATTCGAGACGGCGCTGCGGGGAACGCCGGGCGCAGCGGGCAGCGTGCGGCGGCGGCGGCCGGCCGTGCCGCGGTACAGCACCTCGTCGAAGTTGCCGTGGTAGTCGCCGGCGAAGGTCACGACGACGTCGCGCCCCGTGAAGGTCCGGGCGCAGCGCAGGGCGGCCTGGACCGCCTCGGAGCCGGTGCACACGAAGCTGGCGCGGTCCTGGCCCGTGAGCTCGCAGACCAGCCGCGCGGCCTCGCCGGCCAGCGGCGTCTGAGGACCGATCTCGAAGCCGAGGTCGAGCTGCGCGCGGATGGCGTCGACGATGAAGGGGGCGCGGTGGCCGAAGAGGTTGGGGCCGAAGCCGTTGAGCATGTCGACGTAGCCGTGGCCGTCGAGGTCCCAGAGCCAGGCGCCTTCGGAGCGTTCTACGACCAGCGGGTAGCAGAGGTCCTTCCAGAGCGGATGGAACCCGGCCGCGGTGCGGGTCGGCGTGGTGCGGGCGGTGCTCCGCGGTGTGGCGGCAGGAGGCGCCGGTTCGGGCGAGGGTGCGGTCGATGGCGTGGCGAGGTGCGCGGTCTGGCGACGGTTCAGCTCCGGAGGGTGGCGCAGACCCACTGGCAGGGGCCGTCGGGGAGGACGGAGCGCAGGATTTGCTCGGGCTCCGCGCTGGGGGGCGCGGGGGGGGCGCGGGCGCGGGCGGCGCGGGCGGCGCTGAGCGTACCCTGGGAGCGGGTCGACCCCACGCAATGAGCGGCCGCTGAGCGCAGCCGGCTGCTCCGCCATGACCTCGAGCTGACGTTCCATGACCGCGATCATCGCGCCTGCGCCGCCCTTGCCGCGTGCGGTCGTGCGTGCGGCCACATGCCAGGCGGCAACGGGCGAATCGGCGATCGAAGTGGGAGGCGGTCGCCGGGCCAGGCAGCGGGAAGCTCCGCCTCGGGAAGCGGCGAGGGGGTAGGCGCGGGCGCCGCAGCGAGCACGCGACGATCCATCCAGCGCGCGAGCGACTCCATGGTCGGCGATGCTCTCGATCAGCAGCCCAGCTGACGTCGACGCCGAAGGCCTTAGAACGCTTGGCTCAGCTGATCCAGAAAGGTGAGTCGAAGGCAGCTCCATGAAGGTGGCGGTCGGCGACAGCTCGTCGTCGTCGTACCCAGCCAACTCAGCGGCGATGGCGCGCACGGCCAAAGGTCGCGGGCGCGATGGCGGGTTCACTGCTCACGGATTAACCTCATCTGCGTCGACAGGATCTCGAAGGCTGCCGCGCGAGCAACGCCTCGATATCGGCGATATCGGTGTGGCTCTCCGTCGCGGCATGCGGCTTCCGCTCGACCGGATCCAGCCAGTGGCGGCGGCGCTCGAACGGATAGGTCGGCAGCAGGACGCGCTGGCGGCGCTCTCACCGCGTACCAAGCGCCGAAGTCCAGCTCGGCTCCGGCCAGCCAGACGCGGCCGCGGGCGGACTGCAGGGCGACCCAGTCGTCGCCGCCCGTCGCGTCGGTGTCCGGGGTCGCGACGATCGTCACGGGGCCGAGCGCTGCGCGGTCGTGGCGCGCGCGAAGGTGGTCGTGACGCGGGGCCCGACCTCAAGCAGCAGCAGGGCGCACCGTCGGCGCACGCGGCGAAGAGCCGTGGCAAACCGGACCGTCGCGCGCGCCTGCTCGGCCCAGTAGGCGGGGTCGGTGGCTTCGGCGTCGCTGAGCCAGGTGCCCGTCACGGTCGAGACGATGGGGATACGCGGCGGCGACAGGGTCATCGTCGCCGCGAGGGCGCGCAGAGGCTCGACGATCGGGTCCATCATCGCCGAGTGAAACGCGTGCGACGTGTGCAGCAGGCGCGCGACGACGCCGGCCGCGGTCGAGGGCCTCCAGCGAGCGCGTCGACCGCCCGTGACCCGCCACCACCGGAGATTCGGCGTTCTCGCAAGCGAGCGCGAGGTCGCCGCCCAGCCGCGAGCGCAGCGCGTCGGCGGAGGCGCGAACCGCGAGCATGGCGCCGGCGGGCAGCGCGTCCATCAGGCGCCCGCGTTCGATGACCAAGCGCAGGGCGTCGTCGGGCTCCATGACGCCGGCGAGGCAGGCCGCGACGAACTCGCCGACGCTGTGCCCGACCAGCGCGTCGGGCCGCACGCCCCAGCTCGTCCACAGCCGCGCCAGACCCAGCTCGACCGCGAAGATCGCCGGCTGGGCGAGGAGGTGCGGCGCAGGTTCGCGGCGGCGGCGTCCGGGTCGGATCCGTCTGGCGGGTGAGGGCGCCCTGGCAGATCGAGGCCGCCGTGCGCTCGAGCGACCGAGGCGCAGGCGTCGAGGGTCTGCCGAAGAGCGGCTCCTCGTCGTAGAGCGCGCGGGCCATTCCCGGCGACTGGCCCTGCGGGCATCATATAGAGGATGCGAGGCGGGCGGTCCGGCGCCTCCGCGCCACCGGTACGGACAGGCGCCAAGGCGTCGAGCGCGTCGGCGGCGCCAGGGCTGTCGGCGGCCACGACGAAGCGACGATGGGCGAATGCTCGCCGCCCCACCGCAGGGTGTAGGCGGCGTCCGCGAGCTGGTCTCGGGGCCACGCGGAGGAAGCCGGCCAGGCGCGAGGTCGCGGCGTCAGCGCGGCCGTCGAGCGCGCGGACAACATCACGAGCTGTTGCGGGCGCGTTGGCCGGGCCTCAGGCTCGGGCGCTGAAATGCCTCGAGCGACGTGCGCGTTGGTACCTCCGACGCCAGGGCGGCGCCGGCGCGCCGCGGAAGCTCCCAGGCAGGCCTCGCTCTGGACAGAAAATGAGGTCATCTCGAACTCTATTTCGGGATTCGCCCGCTCATAGTTGAGGGTTTTGGGCAGAATTCCGTGTTCGATGGCCAGCGCGGTCTTGATCAGCCCGCTACTCCAGCAGCGGCGGTCGTGTGGCCGAGGTTGCTTGATGGAACCCAGCGCGCAGAAGCCCGTTCGGTCGGTCCAGAGGCGGAACGCCCCGGGTCAGCGCCGCGACCTCAATCGGATCGCCCAGCGGCGGCCGTCCCGTGCCCCTCCACGTACTGCACGGTCTGCGCGTCCCACCCCGCGCGCGACAGCGCCATCGCGACCACCGCCGCCTGCCCCTCGACCGTGGGGGCCGAGAAGCTGGCCTTGTGTGCGCCGTCGTTATTGAGCGCCATCCCGCGGATCACCGCGTGGATGGTGTCGCCGTCGGCGACCGCGTCCGCGAGCCGCTTGAGGATGACCACGCCGACGCCGTCCGAGAACACCGTGCCGGTCGCCGACGCGTCGAAGGGCCGCGTGTGCCCGTCCCGCGACAGCATCCCGCCTTCCACGTGCAGGTGCCCGCTCCGTATCGGCGCCGTGACCGCCGCGCCGCCGGCCAGCGCCATGTCGCACTGCCCGGTCTGCAGCGCGAAGCACGCCTCGACCACCGCCACCAAGCTGGTCGAGCACGCGGTCTGGACCGCCACCGCCGGGCCCTGCAAATCCAGCGCGTGCGCCACCCAGATCGGCAGGTAGTCTTTCTCGTTTCGCAGGCGAAGCTGCAGCGCGCCCACCTGCTCGAGCAGCTCCGGGCGCGGGTCGATACAGGTCGGCCGGTACGAGTTGTAGACCTTGCCGCCCCAAATCCCGACGAGGCCCGGGGCCTTCGCGGGGTCGTAGCCCGCGTCCTCCAGCGCCTCCCAGCAAGTCTCGAGGAACACGCGATTCTGCGGGTCGGTCAGCTCGGCGATGCGCGGCGTCATCCCGAAGAACCCGGCGTCGAACGCGTCGCCGTCGTCGAGGATCCCGCGCGCGGCGACGTAGTGCGGGTCGCTCGCCTCGGCCCGATCGGCCGCGGTGTCCAGGGTCGCGGGATCGAAAAACGCTGTGGTCTCGCGCCCTTCCAACAGCAAATCCCACAGCTCGCGCACGTTCGCGGCGCCCGGGTAGCGGCAGGCCATCCCGACGATCGCGATGCCGTCGCGGCTCGTGGCCGCCTGGGTGTCGGGTGTGGAGAGGCGCTGCCGGATGCGCGCGAGGCGGCGGTCGTCTCCGGCGCCGTCAGCGTCCCGGTCGAGCCACGCGGCCAACGCGTCCACGCTGGGGTGGTCGAAGAGCGTGACCACCGGGACCCGGCGCGAGAGGCGGCGCTCGAGGCGCTCGGCCAAGCGCATGGCGAGCAGCGAGGTCCCGCCGAGGTCGAAGAAGCTCGCGTGACCGGGCACACTCTCGACGCCGAGCAGCTCCGCGAAGAGCGCGGCGACGTCGGCGCGGCTGCCGGACGCACCGGCGCGCCGAGGCGGCAACGGCGCGGCCTGCGGGGCGGGCGGCTCGGGCAGCGCGCTCCGGTCCACCTTCCCGTTGGGGGTCACCGGCAGGCTCGCCAGCGCCATCAGCCGGGTGGGGACCAGATGCGCGGGCACGAGCGCCGAGAAAAACCGCCGCACCTCGCTGAGGTCCGGCGCCCTGTGACCGGGCGCGGCGACGATCCACGCGGTCAGGTGCTTGTCGCGGCCAAGCAGCGTCGCCCCGACGACGGCGTCGCGGATCGCCGGGTGCCGCCGCAGGGTCGCCTCGACCTCCCCGGGCTCGATCCGAAACCCCCGCACCTTGAGCTGCCCGTCGAGGCGCCCAATGAACTCCAGGACCCCGTCGGCGCGGCGGCGCACGAGGTCGCCGGTCCGGTACATCCGCGCCTCAGGGTCATCCGCGAAAGGATCGGCGAGGAATCGCTCGGCAGTAAGCTCCGGACGATTGAAATAGCCGCGCGCCACACCGAGGCCGCCGGCGTAAAGTTCCCCGTTTTCACCGTCAGCGACTGGCGATCCGTCGGGGTCCAGCACGTAGACTGAGGTGCCGGCGATGGCGCGTCCAATCGGCACGGAATCACCGATTTGGGTGCAATGCGTCATTGGGTTGCAGCATGTGAATGTCGTGTTCTCGGTGGGACCATACCCATTGATCACCGTGCATTGCGGAAACGCGTCTAAGACACGCCGCACGCGCTCGGAAGAGAGTACGTCGCCACCTGCCAGAATCTGACCGACGCCGCTGAGCGACTCGAGATGGTCGTCCACAACCGCGTGAAATAATGCCGAAGTCAGCCAAAGTGAGGTCACCGCGCCCTCACGCACCACGTCGCCGATGGCGCCCAGCGATGGCAATCCCGCCGGCGCCACGACCACGGTCCCGCCGTTGAGCAGTGGGCCCCAGATCTCGAGCGTTGACGCGTCGAAGCTGGCCGGCGCGAAGAGCAGGAATCGCTCGTCGGGTCCGAAGCGCGCGTAGTCGGTGTCGCAGACCAGCCGCACGATGCCGCGCTGCTCGACCATCACGCCCTTGGGTGCGCCGGTCGAGCCCGAGGTGTACATGACATAGGCGAGGCTGCGCCCGCCGGAGCGCCGGTCGATGCGATCGCTGCTGTGGCTCGCGATGGCGGCCTCATCGCGCTCGAGCACGACCACGGAGACCTCCGCGCCGTGCGTCGGGGCCCCCTCTGAAGTGCCGGCATATCGCCGTTGGGTCACGAGCACGCGGGCGCGCACGTCCTCCAGCATGAAACGCAGGCGCTCCGCGGGGTAGTCGGGCTCGAGCGGCACGTAAGCGCCGCCCGCGAGGACGACCGCCAGCACCGCGATGACCAGCTCGGGCGAGCGGTCGAGCTGAATCGCTACCGGGGTCTCCGGCCCCACGCCCAGGCCGCGCAGGTGGCGCGCAAGCTGTGAGGCGCGCGCCTCCAGCTCGGCGTAGGTGATGATCTGCGCCCCAAAGACGAGCGCGGGGTGCTGAGGATCGCGGTCGACAGATCGCCAGAACCGCTCGAGGAGTGCGTGCGGGTCGGGCGCGCGCGAGCCATCGCCGTCGTCGCGCCCCAGACTTACGTCCTGACCTCGAGACATTCTCGTCAGCTCCCGCCGTGCTGTATGCGGCGCCCTGTGCCCCCAGCCAGCGTGCTGGGCGGACCCCGTTCCCGTGGGCGACGGGCCGGAGAGTACCGCGAACGACGACACCCCGCATAGCGCGATGAGGGCGCGCACCCCGCCCAACCCCCGGCGATGGTAGAGTTGCGCCGATTCTTCAACCGGTTACACGCTAATTAGGTGGCGGGATAAAAAAACCGTTTCGCCCCATATCTCTCTCTGCCATAATCATCGCGGACCTCATCGAGGGGCTGCGCTGGGGGGGGGACGGGTCGGTCGACTGCACTTTTTCGAGTGCGGCCGTAAGATTTTGTCATAGGGACGCGTACACCTACTCAAGACTTTCCGCTCGAAGCCTCGAGGTTTCATGACTCTTTTGCTGCCCATCATCGCCGCGATCGTGCTGGCCACCCTGCTGGCCGCGCCCTACCTGCTCTATCCAGCGGTGGTACGGCGGCAGCGGGTGCGTGATGCGGCCTCGAATCGGCCCGAGGCGCGGTCAACGCCGCGCGTCAGCGTGTTGATCCCGGCCTGCAACGAGGTCGAGCACATCCACGACAAGATCGTCGGGGCGCTGGCCCTCGCGAACGGCGGCATCCCCGTGGAGGTGCTGGTGTGCTCGGACGGGTCGACCGACGGCACCGACGACATCGTGCGAGGCTTCGCCGATCGCGGCGTCCGCCTGCTGGTCAACGGCATCCGCCTGGGCAAGCCCGCGACGCTCAATCGCTTGGTCAGCGAGGCCTCCGGCGACCTGCTCCTGATGACCGACGCCAGCGCGCGGCTCAGCCACGGCGCGCTGGACGTGCTCGTCGGCGCGATGGTGGACCCGCAGGTTGGGCTCGCGTCGCCTCGCTACGCCGTCATCGGCAACGATCCTGCCGCCGGCGCCGAGGTCGCTTACTGGGACGCCGAGCAGCGGCTCCGCCAATCCGAGGCCGAGCGCGACCTGCTCATCGGCGTCGCTGGCGCGGCCTATCTCGTGCGTCGATCGCTGGTCACGCCGCTGCCCGAAGACACGATCAACGACGACTTCCTCATCCCGCTGCGCGTTCGCCTCGCCGGTTACGGCATCGCGTTCTGCCCGGACGCCATCGCCTGGGACGCGCCCACCGACAGCCTCGGCACGCTCTACCGTCGCTGGGCGCGCATCGCCTACGGCAACTACCAGATGCTCTGGCGCCACCGCGAAGCGTTCCGCCCCGAGCTCGGCCTGGCGCTCCCCCTGTGGCGGAAGACCCTAAAGACTGTCGGTCCCTTCCTCCTGCTGGGTCTGGCGCTCGCGAGCCTCTGGGTGGCCGGCGCGTGGTTCGGCACCGCGGCCGCCTTGGCGACCCTGGGCGCCGGGATCGGCTTGGCCCTGCTCCCCTTCTTGCTGCAGGGCACGCCGCTCGGTCGGGTGCGCCTCATGCGCGCCATGCGCTACGGACTCGCCGCGCAGGTGGCCTACTTCGAGGGCGCCCTCCGCTTCATGGCGGGCCGTCGTGACGGGCTGTGGCGCCGCCCCGCGCACTCGGCGACCCCGCAGTGGCCGAAGCCGCCGCTCTCCGTTCGCGCCGCGAAGCGCTCGCTGGACTTGGTCGCCGCGACCCTCGGCGTGCTGGTTACAGCGCCCTTCATCGCGGTGATCGCCGTCGCGATCAAGATCGACAGTCGCGGCGACGTCTTCTACCGGCAGGACCGCACGCGCTGGAGCCGAGATGGCACCCCGACGACCTTCTACATGCTGAAGTTCCGCACGATGTGCGAGCAGGCCGAGGCCGGCTCCGGACCGGTGTGGGCCGCAAAAAACGATCCAAGAGTCACCCGACTCGGCCGATTCCTTCGTAAGCATCGGCTCGACGAGTTGCCTCAGCTCTTCAACATCCTTATCGGCGAGATGACGCTGGTGGGTCCCCGACCGGAGCGACCCAGCATCGTCGCGACCCTCAGCGAGCAGGTCCCGGGCTACGGCCAGCGGCTCGCGGCCGTCCGCCCTGGCGTGACCGGCTGGGCGCAAGTGCAGTGCGGCTACGACACGACCTTTGACGGCGTCGGCGAAAAGGTTCTCCATGACCTCGCCTACGTCGCACACCTGTATCGCTTCTCTTCTTACCTGCGCATGGAACTGAAAGTCCTCCTGCGCACTGTCTCGGTGGTCTGGTATGGCAAGGGCGCCCAGTAAAGTCATCAGTCGGATCGACGTCGACACGCGCTTGGGCGCGGGTCAGGCGGCGAACTCGGATCCGCTCCTTCGCCCGGTCGAGGATCTCGCACCCACGAGCTCGGACGCGAACGCGCCGAATCACGAGTGGGTCGCCGACCCGGGCTATGAGTTCTCCCCGGTCGCGCCCACGCTGGCCGAGATGGTCGCGGAAGCGGAAGCCTCTGGCAGCGGGTCCATCCTCATCTCCATGGCGTCGGAGCCCTCCCTCGATGGGGACGGCCTCGCGGCGCTCATTCGCCTCTATGGCCGTTGCATGGTCAATCCAGGTCGACGACTCTATCTGCGACACGTCTCCGCGGAGTTGCGCCGCGAGATGGCTCGCATCGGCATCGAAGGCCTCATCCCCATCCTCGACTAAGATCCGCCGCGACTCTGCGATCGCGGTCTAGTTCCCGAAGGTTAGCGCGCCTCCCGCCTCCCGCTCCTCTTCTCCCTCTCCCCAGCCCAGCCGCCTCTGACCCTACTGCGGGCACAACCTCGCAGCTTCGTCCAGGTCCGTCCGCCGATTCGCTTGTCTGCAGCGAGTCGAAACCGGTACACTTGGTCGGCGAGGCGTCGGTTTCGAGAAGTTCGGCAACATGGGCCGCACACCCGCGCGCCTCGAGCCCAACCCAGGATTGGCGATGTCCAGCAGCGCTCGAGCCCGGCACCTCCATGTGTGGATTGCTGCGGCGTGCGTGCTCTCACTCGCTGCCCCAGCGCTCGCTGCGACCGGCAAGGTCGGCGTCACGCACGCCCTGACCAAGGTGCGTCCCTCGACCCCGGCGCCAAACGCGCTCGTCGCGTCGCTGTCGGCGGCGCGCAACGAGTTCGAGGCCTTTCAGGTCGTCGTGCAGGCCTTGGACGGCGGGGTGCAGGGCGTCTCCATGAGCGTCAGCGCCCTCAACGGGCCGGACGGCGCTGTCTTGCCGGCGTCCCGCGTCGTGCTCTACCGCGAGGCGCTGTACCCGGTAGTGACCCCGTCCAGCACCGAAGGCGCCAAGGGAGACTGGCCGGACCCGCTGATCCCCGACGTCGACCCCTACTTCGGTGAGAAGCGAAACGCCTTCCCTTTCGACGTGCCCGCGGGTGAGTCGCGCGCCGTGTGGGTGGACGTGTTCGTCCCGCCGGGCACCCCGCCGGGCGGCTATACCGGCGCCGTGACCGTGACGGGCGAGGGGATCGGGACCGTGGTGGTGCCGGTTCAGCTACACGTCCGCGCCTTCGAGCTCCCCTCGACGGCGAGCCTGAAGTCGGCCTACGGCATGGGCTGGGACGACGCGTGCGAGGCGCACCACGGCTCGTACGAGAAGTGCGGCTACGACGCGGGCATCGAGAAGTACCACATCCTCTACGCGCGCGCCGCGCTCGACCACCGCATCTCCTTGGAGACCGTGGTCTACCACTTCGGCAGCTACGCGGACTTCGACAAGACCTACGGGCCGCTGCTCAACGGCACCGCCCCCACCCGCTTGGTCGGCGCCAAGCTGACGACCCTCCGCTTGTCGCCACCGGCGTCCACGCTGGCCGCGTGGAAATCCCACTTCGACTCGCGGGGCTGGGGCGACGTCGCGTTCGACTACACCTGCGACGAGCCGCCGGCCGGCTGCCCCTGGAGCTCGATCAAGCCCCAGGCCGAGCTGGTGCAGGCCGCCGGAGTTCCCTCCCTCGTCACCACCGACTACAGCGAGGCGTCCAAGCACGGCCTGCTCGACAACGTCGACATCCTGGTGCCCATCGTCCAGTACATGCACCCCAAAGACGGCAAGGACCAGCGCGGCGTCTACGACCCCTTCTTGGCCAAGAGCTCGAAAAAGCAGCTCTGGTGGTACCAGTCCTGTATCTCGCACGGCTGCGGCACGGGCTGTAGCCCCACGGTCGACCCCTGGTACGCGGGCTGGCCCTCGTACGCCATCGACTCGTCGGCCATCCAGAACCGCGCGATGGAGTGGCTCTCCTACAAATACGACATCCAGGGCGAGCTGTACTTCCAGACCACGCATATGCTGACGACGGCGTGGACGAACTCGTGCGATTTCTCGGGCAACGGCGACGGGACGCTCTTCTATCCTGGGACGCCCGCGAAGATCGGCGGCAAGACCGACATCCCCGTCGAGTCGATTCGCATGAAGCTGATTCGCGAGGGGATGGAGGACTACGAGTACCTCTTGCTGCTGCAGCAGCTCGGTGACGAGGCGTTCGCGCGCAGCACCGTCACGGCGCTCTTCCCGCAGCCCTCGAAGATCACGGCGGCCTCGCCCGAGGCGCTCTACGCGGCCCGAGAGTCCCTGGCGAGCCGCATCGAAGCCCTCACCCCGCTCAAGCCGCCGCCGTGCACGCCCCTGACCTGCGCCCAGGCCGGCGTGCAGTGCGGCACCGCACCCGACGGCTGCGACGGGACGCTTCAGTGCGGCGGCTGCGACGACGGCGACATCTGCGGGCTCGTCGCGCCAAACACCTGCTCGCCCGTGTGCGTCCCCAGCGGATGCGACGGCGCGTGTGGCGCTGTGCCCAACGGCTGCGGCGCGACGATTCAGTGCGGCGGTTGCGGCAGCGGCGAGACCTGCGGTGTGTCGGTCCCGAACGTCTGCGGCCCCACCTGCGTCGCGAAGACCTGCGCTGGGGTCGACGCCCAGTGCGGGAACCTCGACGACGGCTGCGGCGGGACGCTGAAGTGCGGCGACTGCCCCACCGGCATGGACTGCGGCACGGCGGCGCCCAACAAGTGCACCAGCGCGTGCGCGCCCAAGACCTGCGCGCAGCTCGGCGCGCAGTGCGGCTCGGCCGGCGACGGCTGCGGCGGGACGCTCAAGTGCGGCGGCTGCGCGGGCGGAAAGACCTGCGGGCTCACGACCCCGAACATCTGCGGCAGCAGCTGCAAGCCCACGGACTGCGACGCCGCGGGCGCGGAGTGCGGCTCGCTGCCGAGCGGCTGCGGCGCGATCCTCCAGTGCGGGAGCTGCCCCGCGGGCTGGAACTGCGGCGTCATCGGTCCCAACCTGTGCTCGGTCCCCGAGGTACCCACCCTGGACGTTCCGGCCGCCGCGGGCCCCATCACGGTGGACGGACAGCTCGGGGAGTGGGACGCGGTCACCCCGCTCACCCTCTCGGCAGGCCAGGCGGTCGCGGACTTCCAGCTGATGTGGACGCCCGACGCGCTCTACGTCGCGGTGTCGGTCGCCGACCAAGAGCTGCTGGCGCCCGTGACCGGCAGGGACGCGCCGGCCCTTTGGCAGTCGGACGGCATCGAGATCATGCTGGACCCAGCGCTCTCGCTGTCCGAGGCGCCTGACGCGGACGACCGGCACATCATCCTCTCGGTCCTGGGCGACCTCTACGACGCCACGGGCGTGGGCGAGCAGGGCGACCCCACCGCCGATCTCGGCCTCATCCGCGCGGTGACCCTGCAGGGCGGCGTCGGAGACGGCGTCGCCGACGCGGGCTGGCACGCCGAGCTACGCATCCCGTGGGCAGCGCTCCTCATCGCGCCCGACATGGGCCGGATCATCGGCGCCGACCTGGCGATCAATGACGCGTCGGTGACCGGCTACCACACGACGGACTGGGCCGGGCTGGAGGCCTACGCCCAGCCCGCAGCCTGGCATCGCCTGCGCCTCGCGGAGGCCGTCAGCGCGCCCGTGGGCCCCGGCGGTTCATCGGACGCCAGCGACGGTCCCGACGCCTCAAACGGCGAGGAGCTCCCGACGCCCGGCGGCGACGTGGTCGGCCCGCCCGGCCCGCTGGTCCCGACGGAGGCGCTGCCCTCGAAGGCGTGGTCCAACGTGCCGGTGCTCTCGAGCCACTCCCACGTCCAGCCGGCCAGCCAGGGCGGTGGGTGCAACACAGCAGAAGGCGCGGCATCGTGGCTGCTCTCGCTTGCCATCGGGCTGCTCTACGTCGCGCTGCGCCGCAGCAAGGCCGCCGACGCGCGGCCCGTCAGGGCGATGGCGTCGGGGCCTGACCCTCGATAATCCCGGCGAGGCGCCAGCGGGCCGCCTCCCAGCGGTCGGGGTCGGTCGGCCAGGAGATGTCCGTGCGCTTCCATGTGGGGTCGGCGGCGTCGTCCACGCCGACCTCCCACAGCACGCGCGGGACGAGCTCGTCGATGATCGCAGCGGTCGCGGCCGGGTCTCTCTCGCGGGCGAGCGCCAGATAAGCAGCGTCCTGGATGCCGCGGCGCCAGTGCTTGAGCCGCAGGCTGGCCATCGGGCCGTCCAGGCCCCGCGACCGCTTGGGGAACACGTGGTCGGTGCCGGGGTAGAAGAGCACCCCGTCGCCGTTGGTGTAGCGCCAGCCCGTCTGGCCCAGCACGTCGTCGCGCTCGCTGGCCGCGCCGAAGGTGCGCGCCTCGCCGATGACGTCGCCCGCTCCGCCGCCGCCCTGCACGTCGGTGTAGTAGGTCGACTCCCAAAAAAACCAGCGCCAGACTGCGTGTTTGACCTGCGACCACACCATCGCCCGCAGCGCGATCCCGTCGTCTTCGGTGGCGAAGGTGCCGCTGGCAGGCCGGCGGCCGTTGTACATCGCGATGCGTCCCGTCGGCCGCTCGCGCAGGCTGGCGGCGGCCTTCTCCCAGACCGGGGTGTCGGCCACGGCGATGGTCGAGGTCGGGACGTCCAAGGACGGCGTGTGCTCCACGGACTCCGGCAGGCTCAGGGTCGCCAACGACAGGATCGACGCGCCCGGACCTGGGTTTTCCCGAATCCAGCGCGCCCACGTCTCGATCTGCGGGTAGTCCGCGGACTCGTCGACCAGGTAGAGCAGGACCTCGGTCGCCGGCGCGTGCACGCGAAACCAGCGGGCCCAGGCGTCCAGGTGGCTCCACATGCCCTCTCTGCCCTCGGATTTCCAGGTCCACGAGCCGTAGGCGCCGATGACAAAGAGCCCGTTGCCCAGGTTCTCGCCCGGCCCCGCGTAGCCGTGGGCCGCGCTGAAGAGGGTGCCGTTGAGGCGCGGCAACCACTCGGCGGTCGGCGCGTCGCGGGCGGGCTGGTCGTCGTAGACGGGGTTGGCGTCGAAGAGGGTGACCCGGTGCCGCCGCGCCAGCAGGTGGTGCCTGTCGCGGATGAGCCGCGCCCGCGCGCGCTCGGCGTCGTCCTTGGGTTCGGCGTGGCCGAGGTAGCGCGGCCCCAGGTCGGCGTGCCCGGTGAAGACCATGGTCTGCGCCGCGGGGTCGTCCGGCAGCCTGAAGTCGCGCACCAAAAGGTGCACTGGGATCTCGCGGGTCTGCTGCCCCACCGTGACGCGGAGGGCGCCCTCCCAGAGCCCCGCCGGCGCGTCCCGCGGCACGGTGATGTCGACCCAGACCGCCTGGTTGGTGCCCGCGGCCACGTCGAAGCTGGCGGCCGTCTCCATCGGGACGGCGACCTCGGGGTACTCCGCGTCGTGGTCGGGGCGGTCTTCCCAGTCGCCGTGGCCGCGCCCCGTCAGGTTGAAGGGCCGCCGCAGGCGCTCGGGGATGTGCCGCTCGTCGTAGAGTTCCCAGGGCGTGCGGCTCAAGCCTGCCAGCTTCTGGTAGCCGACGAGGAAGAGCTCGATCTGTCGATTTCGCCAGTCAAACACGAGCTCCTTGCCGCCCGGACCGGCGGAGAGCCTGCGTCCCTGCGGCCCGGCGAGGCTGGCCAGCTCGACGGTCACGCCGCTCACGGGCGCGGAGGCGGCCTCGATGATCAGCTGCAGCGAGACGACCTCGTTGCGCGCGGCGAAGAGCGTGACGCTCTCGCCGTCCCAGACCCGGCTGCGCACGCCGCGCGCCGACCCGCCGGGGCTCGCGCGCAGCTCGCCGCGGGCCACCTTGTCGCCGCCCTCCCCCGCCCAGATCGCGCTGATGGCGCCGGGCCCTGCGCTCGCCGCGCCGGCGGCGGGCTCGCCGGTCAGGGGGACGCTCACCCGGCTCTCGCAGGCACCACAGCCCGAGATCGGGCTGGCGGCACAGAGCGCCGTCAAAACTACGAGCAGCGCCCTCAAGTCGCGGCCTCCAATGACCGACTCTCCCTCGTGGCCCGCGCGAACCCTGTGGGCCACGCCCCCGGGAGGGCCCCATGAGCGACAATCGGCGTCAGTTTCCGCGAATCAGCGAGAGCACCCAGGTCCGTTGGCGGCGGGTCGAGGGCGAGGCGGCCAACCTCGGTGACTCCGCGACCTTGAACATCTCGGGCGGCGGGGTCTGCTTTCAGGCCTGGGAGCGCATTGAGCGCGACGCCCACATCGCCCTGCAGCTCGAGCTGCCGGGGATGCCGCTGCCGGTCATCGCCCTGGCGCGCGTGGCCTGGTGCGAGCTGGCCCAAGACGGGGCGATGCCGTGGGACGTCGGCGCCGAGTTCCACTGGGTCGGCTGGGAGAGCGGCGACGCGCAGAAGCGCATCGCGGACTACCTGGTCGAGAAGCTCAGTCAATGACCGGAGGGGCGGCGCCGGCCACGGTCGGCGCCTCGTCCGCCATGTCGTCGAGGGTCGCCGGTACGAGGGTGGCGTGGGCTGAGATGCCTTCGACGTAGCGCGCGATGCGATCGTAGAGGCGGTTGACCTCGCGGTCGCCGTGGACGACGGGGACGATGCCGGGGCTGAGGCTCTGGCTGTGCAGGGCCAGATTGAGATGGTCCAGCCCGAGATCCAGCATGTTCCGGCTGACCCGGATGAGGTCACGGGCGCTGTTCTCCTCGGGCGTGAGGGCGACGCGGCGGATGAGGCCGAGCTTCCACGCGATGCCGGCGAGGCGCAGCGAGCGAAGCGGCGAGTCGATGAGCGTCTGGCGCATCAGGTTGAGCGGCGCGAAGGGGCGGCGCGTGTAGCCGACGGTCACCGGGACCTCGACCAGCTCGCCCGTGGGGTCGGCGGCGAGGACGTCAGCGCCGGCGCGGATGCGGTAGATGCGGTTGGGCGCGCCGATGAACGACGGGCCATGGAACTCCGCCCAGGAGATCCACGGGGTGACGCTGCTGTCGACGCGGTAGCCGCAGCGGACCAGCGCGCTGGCGGTGGACGGGCCGAAGCCCCAGCGGCCGGCGCGGAAGCTGACGGGGGCGTCGCCGCGTAGCTCGGCCACGCGGTCGGTCAGGGTCTGGAGCTTCCGGACCTGGAGATCTTCGGGGAGGTTGGAGCACATGGTGTTGCCGAGGACGAAGGGCTCTTCGTAGGGCGGGCAGCTCCAGGGGTGCAGGTGCGAGCCGAGGACGGCGCGGCCGGAGCGGCTGAGATCGCTGAGGAAATCGCTGGCCCAGGGGTCGTTCGCGGCGCGCCAGGTCAGCAGGTAGGTCGCGCGGAGGCCGAGGCCCTGGATGAAGGCGTCGAAGCGGGCGAGCTGGCGCAGGTTGTCGCAGCGGGCGGGCGCGCGCGACGGCGTCCAGGCGTCGCTCTCGGTGTCCACGGTGATGAGGAGGCGCACCTTCGGCTTCATGCGGCCTCCCTTCGGCGCAGGCGGCTGCGCACCATGGAGACGAGGCGGGCGCGGTCGGCGGGTCTGAGCACGCCGCCGGCCCACACCAGGCCGAAGTAGATGAGGGAGAGGCCGGTGGCGAGCAGGACCTGGATGGCGACGTCGTCGGGCGAGATCAGGTAGTAGGCGGTCACGACCGCGGTCGCGTATACCGCGGCGCGAAAATGGGGTTTCAGATCGTATTCTACGCGCCAGAGTCGCTGGCCGAAGATGAAGAATGCTGCGGTGCGCACGGCGAACGCGACGAGGGTGGCGATGGCCGCACCGTAGCCGCCGTAGGGGGGGATGAGCACCGCGTAGAGCACGACGATGGCGGCGACGCCGATGAACGTGCCGATGGTCGCCCAGTGGGTGCGCTCGGAGACCTGAATCTGGAACTCGAAGACCTGCATCCAGCCTTGGAACGCGTAGGCGGCGATGAGGATCGGCGCGATGAGGGCGGCCTCGTGGTAGTCGGGCTTGGCGATGATGCTGAGGGTGGGCGTGACGAAGAGCGCGACGCCGACGCAGGTGGTCAGCATCAGCAGCGTGAACATGAGGAAACCGTCGTTGTAGGCGGCGTCGCGCACCTCGGCCGACTCGCGGGCGAGGCGAAAGCGCTGGGGATTCCAGGCGAGCATGAAGGGCGCGGCGCTGAGGTAGGACACGACGAATCCAAACTGGTAGGCGAGGCTGTAAACGCCAGTGACGAAAAGCGTATGCGATGCCAGTAGGAAGTATCGGTCGACATAGGTCAGGACGAAAGCTCCGGCGTTGGTGAGCTTGTACGGCCAGCCGAATCGCATCAGGTCGATAAAGGCGCGGCGGACGATCGGGATGCCGGTCTTGGCGAACATCCAGATGGCCAGCGGGACGGCCAGGGCGACGTATGTGATCAGCGTGGACCACAGGATGCCCTCGACGCCTTGCTCGAGGCCGACGACGAAGAGGACGTTGAGGCCGACCTGCAGGACGAGGCGGACGACGCTGGCGATGGTGTAGAGGCCGGAGTGTTGGCGGATCTGCATCAACAGCATCGGGATGGTGATGCAGGGATCGAGGGCGTAGGAGCAGGCGATGAGCACGACGAGGAAGCCGGCGGTGGGGTCGGCGAGGACGTGTTCGGCGATGAGGGGCGAGCCGATGACGAGCGCGGCGGTGCCGAGCAGGTTGAAGACCGTCATCAGCAGCCAGGCGGCGACGACGACGGAGCGGGCGTCACGGTCGGTGTCGCGCTTGAAGTAGAAGCGGCTGACGCCCGCGGTGACGCCGCCGGCGAGGATGATGGTGGCGACGTCGAGGCTCATCATGAGCAGCTGGAGCGTCGCGTAGTTCTCGGGCGTCAGGTAGCGCGTGTAGATCGGCAGCATGAGGAAGCCGGCCATGCGCGCGACGACGAAGCCAATGCCGTAGACGAGGGTGTCGCGGCTGAGGCGCGAGGTGGAGACGGCCTGGCTTGGATCGCCGGGCAGGTCCTCGGTCGGCGGGGCGGGTGATTGCAGGTCAGGCAAGCGTGGGGTCTCGGTGGGCCGCAGGAGGGGCGGTCAGGTGGCGGGTGGCGGCGCCTGTGGCGTGCTGGCGGCGGCGGCGGCGGCGGATTCGATGCGGCCGACGCGGGCTGTGGCGGCGGTGAGAGCTATCACAATGTAGAGGAACCAGTTCCAGGTTTGGGAGAGGAAGAAGGCCGCGACCAGGATGGCGCAGAGGCGGGCGAGCTGGGACTGGCGTAGGGCGCGGGCGAGGCCGGCGGGGCCGGGCTGGTGCTCGAGGGTGAGGGCGTCGCGGGCGGTGACGGCGATGAGCATCATGAACGGGATGAAGCCGGCGAAACCTGTCTCGGCGATGGCGAGGACGAAGGTGTTGTGGGCGGTGCGGGCGGTCCACTCGACCGGGTTTTGGACGTAGGTGAAGTAGTTGGCGACGAACTGATCGAAGCCGACGCCGAGGAGGGGGTGGGCGAGGACCATGCGGGCGCCGGCTTTCCAGGCGTCGAGGCGGCCGGTGGCGGAGGCGTCGCCGCCGCTGGGGTCGTAGGATTCGCGGGAGCCGAGGCCGGAGGCGACGGCGAGGCCGACGAGGGCGACGACCATGAGGGCGACGAGGACGATGCGGCTTTTGACGCGGTGGCGAAAGAGAAAATAGAGGGCGGCGCCGAGGGCGAGGATGCCGCCGCGGGACTGGGTGACGGCGACGCCGGCGAGGAGAGTGCCGAGGATGGCGAGGTGGACGAGGCGCGAGAGGCGGTGGGACTCGCGGACGGCGAGGATGGCGAAGGGGACGGCCATCATCAGGGTGAAGGCGAGGTCGTTGGGGTCGCCGAGGAGGCCGACGGCGGCGGCGCGGGAGCCCTCGATGAGGTCGCTGGAGGTGAAGCGCTGGTAGATGGCGTAGACGGAGAGGAAGACGGCGCCGGCGAGCAGGGCGTACTCGACGACGAGGGCGCGGGACCAGGTGTCGACGAGGTTCACGATGAGGAAATAGAGGATGAGGATCTTGGCGAAGACGTCGAGGTAGACGATGCGGCTGGACGTGGGGTCGGAGCCGAGGAGGCCGGAGAGGAAGGCGGCGACGGCGAAGAAGATGAGGGCGCGGTTCTGGGGGACGCGGGCCCAGGTGATGCGGCCGTCGAGGAGGCGGGTGGCGAGGAAGATGCTGAGGGCGCCGAACGCGGCGACCTTGGCGGGGGAGAAGACGGCGAGCGCGGGGACGAAGTCGGCGGGGCGCGTGAGCAGGATGAGGATGAAGACGACGAGGGAGACGAAGGGGCTACGCAGGGCGAGGGCGGCGACGACGATGAGGACGATCGCCGGGATGACGAGGGCTGGCTCGACCGCGCTGATGAAGGCGATCGCGACGCAGGCGCCGAGGATCAGGATGAGCTCGAAGGCGCGTACCGACGGCGGGTGGGCGCTCTCGCCGGCGCTCATCGACGTGTGCGAGTGGGGCGGCTGTCCGCTTTGACGTGAGCCGACTTGCGGGGGCGCTTGCCGGCCGAGGAGTCGTCGTCGTGGGGCGCGTCGCCGGGGAGGACCGGGGCGGTGTACTGCGCGGTGATGTCGGGGCCGCGGGCGGGGCGCGGTGCGTCGGCGGCGGCGGGGGCGGCGTCTGGCGCTGGGGCGGTGGCGCCGTCGGGGCGGGTCTCGGCTGCGGCCTTGTGGGCCGGGACGCGATCGCGCAGGGCGGCGGCCAGCACCTCGTCGGGCGCCGGGGTGAATCGGCGGGGGGCGACCACGCTGGCGGCGTCGGTGGCGGCGGTCGGCGATGGAGCGCTCGCGGGGCCGGCCGGGGCGGGGGAGAGGACGGCCTCATCGGCGTCGGAGGGAGTGGTCACGACGGGCGCGACGGTGGGCTGCACGAAGACGGGCCAGGACACGCCGGACGCGTGGCGGCGGAGGCCGGGCGAGGGGTTGGCGGCGGGGTCGAGCGACCACGGTCCGGACGCGGCGTGGCGGGCGGCGGGCTCGGCGGGGTGCGGCGTGTAGGCCTCCCAGAGACCTGTGGCGCGTCTGAGGGGCCCCGGTGGCGGAGTCGCGGGCGCGGCGACCGAGGACGGGGGCAGGGACTCGGTGATGCCGCGGCCGCCGACGCTCCCGAGCACCGGGGCGCCGACGATGCGGATGGCTTCCTGGGCGCTGCGCACGGTGGGGTCGAGCAGCTCGAGGAGCAGGACGAGCAGCAGGCCCAGCGCGATGCCGCCGATGAGCCCGGCGGCGACGACCAGGACCACCGGCTGCTTGGGCGCGGTGGCCGGCTCGCGGGCGGCGTCGATGACGCGGATGCGCGAGGAGGACTCGTAGCCTGCCAAGGAACGACTCACCACGGAGTCCTCGTAGCGCGCCAGCAGGTCCTGGTAGACGCGCGACTTCGCCGACTGCGCCAGCGTCAGCGTTTGGTACGCTTGGTCGTGGTCCGCCGCGTCCTTGACTCGCTCCCGCGCGCGGTCCTCTTCGGTCGCGAGGTAGGTGATCTTCTCGCGCAGGGCCTCCGTGTCCGAGACCAGCTGCTGGTAGCTGCGCCCGACGGCCGGATCTTTCGACGACGAGGCCAGCTTGACGAAGCGCTCCAGCGGGTCGCGGTCGTCGCCGGCGGATTCGGCCTGCGCCCGCGCCAGCGCGCTCTGACGGTCGGCCACGACCGCCACGGCCGACTTCACCTCGGGGTGGGCCGCCGTGTACTTGCTCTCCAGCGAGCGCAGCTTGGCGCGCGCGCTCGCCAGTCGCGCCGCCGCGGCCTCAGTGGCCGGGTCGAAGCGCGCGAGGCTCTCCTCGAAGAGGCGCTGCCGCTCCTGATTGGCCGCCAGCTCAGCCTTCGCCTCGATCAGCGCGCGAGACAGGCGCTCGACCTCGCCCATGTTGATCTTCTGCATCTCGGGCAGCGCGTCGCCGTGGTCCTGCTTGAACTTTCGCAGGTCCTCCTCGACCTGCGTCAGCTCGCCCTGGACGCGGTCCACCTGGCTGCGGAGGAACTTCACGCTCTCGTCGAGCGCCTGCGAATGCGGCCGCACCAGCTCGGCGATGAGGGCGTCGGTGAGCAAGGCCAGCCCGCGATACACGCGCGCCGGTTTGCGACCGATGACCTTCAGGTGGACGATGCCGCCGCCTTCCGACCACACGTCGATCTGCCCTCGGAAGCTCTCGACCAGCCCCTCGATCTCGGCGGGGGTCGAGCGCGCGTCCACCTCGCCAAGCTCGCGCAGCACGTGCTCGATGGTCGCGCTCGAGCGCACGATGGTGTGGATGGCGGGCAGGCGCTGATTGACCGCCATGCTGACCTGCAGGTCGCGCAGACCGGGCTGGTCGGCGCTGGCGTCCTCGACCAGCAGGCGGGCCGACGCGCCGAGCTTCGGCGGGACGACGTTCGCCCAGACGAAGGCCAGCAGCGGCACGAGCAGGATCGGGAGGAGCATGACGCGCCAATGCGCTCGCAGCGCGTCGATGAGCTGGGCGACGTCGATGTTGCGGCTGCTCTCGCTCATTGCGACGCCCCCGCGGACGGGCCAGGGCCGCCCGGCGGACCCTCGGTCGCCGCGCGCGTCCAGCGCTCACGGGTGTGCTTCCAGCTTGTGCGGAGCGACTCGAGAAAGCGCACCGGCGCGATGGGTGCGGCGTTCACGACGACGCCGATGGGCGGCAGGCCCGCGTCGCGCAGCCAGCGCGTGACCACGGCGAGATCGTCGCGGCGCGTGCCGCGGCGGCTGACGACCAGCACGGAGGCGTCGAACTGCTCCATCCACGCCTGCGGGAGCTCGAGGAAATCGTCGCCTTCGAGCATCGGCGGGCCCAAGACGATGACCATCTCCGAGGGCGCCAGGGTGAAGGGCTCGACCTTCTGCAGCCAGCCCCAGCGCATGAATCGAATCGGACGCACCGAGTGCTCCGACAACGCGTCGACGAGGCCCGGGACCACCGTGCCGACGCCGTCACGACCCGAGACGGCCGTGACCAGGACGCAGCGGGCGCCGGCGGCCTCCGTGGCGGCTACGAAGCCCGCCGCCAGCCGCGACATCTCGCGCCGACTATGGATATCCCGGACAGTCATCTACGCCTCTTGAGCCGCCTGCAACTACGGGCGCTCGGACGCCTCACTGAAGTCGTCCGGGTCCGCAGCGCCCTCGTCCGATACGGGTGTTTGTGAGATTTCCCGTAGCGGCGCGGCGCTATCTTTGCTGATGGCGGGGCGCGGCGCCACGTTGGGGGGCATGAGCGTGAAGGTCGCCGATCGCTCGATGACCAGAATCACGCCCTCCGGGGACGAATCCCAGTCTACGGTGGAGCCGCTGCGGTCGTGGATGCGCAGCCGGTGGGCGCCGCGCTTCACGCGCCACGAGGTAGAGTCACCGAACTCGAGGGAGCGCGGGTCCTCGCGGTCGAGCACGATCTCGAGCTGGCCGCTGGCCGGATCTTCGTGTCGGACCACCAGCTTGGGCGAGCAGGCGGCCGCGAGACCCAGGAGGATCGCGGTCGCGAGGAGCGCGGTGCGCGCGAGGGCCGTCGACCGGTGCGTCACTTCGTGGCCCCGTAGATCAAGACCGCGGTGGTGCTGATGATGGCGAGATCGCTGAGCACCTGGACGAAGGTGCGCCAGCCCTTGCCGCGCACGTCGACGCCGATGGTGTCGCCAGGGTGGACCTGCACGATGGCGGCGAGCCCGCCCTCGCGCAGCGCCTTCTTCGCGTTGTAGGTGGTGGCGAAGGTCCAGCGCGGGGCCGTGCGGACCACGTGGACGCGCTGCATCGCGCCCTCTTCGGTGGGGCCGCCGGCGAGCGAGAGGGCGTCGAGCAGGGACAGCGAGCCGCCGACGGGGTGGCGTCCGGGGCTGCGCACGCTCCCGATGACGTTGACGTGCTGCGCGAGTGGGTCGTGGCGGCCGACGACGCCCGCCGGCACGTAGACGATGGCGCCGACGCCCGGGGGGAGCGGCTCGAGCGAGGTCTTGTCGCCCATCTCGGCGTACACATCGACCGAGCGGCTGCCGTGCACCGTGATGACGCGCACCGCCGAGAGGTTGGCCTCGGCGAGGGGCCCGCCGGCGAGGGCGAGGGCGGTCAGCGCGGTCACGCCAGGGCCGCGCTCGTAGATGCCGGGCGACCGAACGGCGCCCATGATGACGACCTTCTCCACCAGCGCTTGATGCCCAAGGTAGACGGCCCACGGGTTGGTCTGGCCTTCGCCGTAGGCGGCGTCGCCGGGCACCAGCACCACATCGCCGGCCTCGACCGTCGGCAGCGCGGCCGCGGTGTTTCCGGCTAAGAACGACCGGACGTTGACGCGCTGCTCTTTGCCCGCGCGGCCGATCTGGACGCGGTGAAGCGCGGCGCCGCTGGTCGCCCCGCCTGCCAGCTGTATCGCCTCCCAGAGGCCGTCGTTCTGCGCGAGCCGGACCACGCCGGCCTTCGCGACCGCGCCGGTCACCAGGACCAGGCGCCCCTCGCTCACCAGCACCAGCGAGACACCCGCGGTGCTGTTGAGGTAGCGCGCCAGCGCGGTGCGCACCTCGTCGCGCGCGGCGTCCAGCTCGAGGCCGACGACCTTCACGTTGCCGAAGAGCTCCAGCCCGATCTCGCCGCGGATGTCGACCTCGACCTTGCGGCGCGACGGGTTGACCTGGGGGATGACGACCATCAGCTCGTCGCCGGGCTGCAGCGGGCGCGCCGAAGCAGGCGCCGCGCAGGCGAGGACGAGTATGGTCAGCACGCAGGCGCGGGCGAATGTCGGCAGGCTCATCACGAGCACAGATTTATCAACGCCGACCCGCTCTGGCAAAGAAATTGCTGGCGTCACGGCGCGACGCGGGCTTACGGATGGGCTCTTCCATCAGCACCTGCTTGGCCTGTAGGTAGACAGAGGACGCGGTGAGGAACCCGAGCCAGAGCGATGTGGCCGGCGAACGCCCTGTGCGCATCGCCCATCTGATGCAGTACCTGTCGGTCGGCGGGATCGAGCGGATGGTCGAGCGGATGGCCATCGCGGGGCCTGCGCATGGGCTCGAGGTGGAGGTCATCGCCTATCTTGAGGATGGGCCGCTGCGGCCGCTGCTGACGGGGCGTGGGATCTCGGTGCACCTGCTGCCGACGCGGCCCGGCCTGGCGCCGATGCTGCCGCTTCGGCTCGCGCGGCACCTGCGACGGCGGGGGGTGGACGTGGTCCACTCGCACCACGTGGGCCCTTTTCTGTACGGCGGCGCGGCGGCGCGGCTGGCGGGCGCGGCGCACGTGCACACCGAGCACTCCGTCGAGTTCTACGACGCGGCGCGGAGGCGGGCGATCGGGCGCGCGATGCCGCACTTCGCTCAGGTCGTGTGCGTCGCACAAGAGATCGCCGACTGGCGGCAGGAGCATCTGGGAACCGATGACGTGGTCGTGGAGAACGGCGTCGCAATACCGGCCTTGGCGCCCGAAGCGCGAGCCGAGGCGCGGGCGGCGCTCGGCCTGGACCCGGACGCGTTCGTGGTGGGCTGCCTCGCCCGGCTGAGCCCCGAGAAGGACCACGCGACCTTGGTCAGCGCCTTCGCCCTCGTCGCGGCGGAGCGGCCCGGCGCCCACCTTGTGCTGGTGGGTGACGGCACCGCCCGCGCCGACCTCGAACGGCAGATCGCCGACACGTCCTTGAGCGACCGCGTCTCGGTCCTGGGCCGCCGCCTCGACACCGACGCGATCCTCCCGGCCTTCGACGTCGGCGCCCTCGCCAGCGTTCGCGAGGGCCTCCCCCTGGCGCTGCTCGAGATCATGGCGACCGCCACGCCCGTCGTGGCCACGGCGGTCGGCGGCATCCCGGCCTTGCTCGCCCAGGGAGGCGGCGCCGTCGTGCCCGCCAGCGACCCCGCCGCCCTCGCCGCCGCGCTGCTGGCCTACGCCGCCGCCCCGGACCGCATCGCCGCCGACGGCCGGGCCGCGCGCGCGCTGGTCGAGTCACGCTACTCCGACACCGAGATGAACCGGCGATACGCCGAGCTCTACCGCCGCGCCGTGGCCGGCCGGCGCCGATGAGGGCCCTCCACCTCATCGCGCCGGGCCCCATCGCCGGCGCCGAGCGCGTCGTGATCGGCGGCGTCGACGCCCTGCGCAGCGCCGGAGTCGACGCCTCCCTGGTCGTGCTCGGCGACGCCCGCGTCGCGGCGGCCGCCCGCGACTTCTCCGCCGCCGCGATGACCCGCCGCATCGCGCCCGACCTCGTCTGGGCCGCCGGGCGCCTCGATCCCCGCGCGATCCTCACCCTCCGCGCCGCCGTCGCCGCCCGCGCCCCCGACCTCGTCCACGTCCACGGCTACCGCGCCCTCTTCTACGCCCTGGCCGCCGGCGGCGCCGCCCCCCTGGTCGCCACCCACCACGGCGTCACCTCCCACGACGCCCGCGTCCGCGCCTACGAGCGGCTCACCTACGCCCTCTACCGCCTGCCCCGAGTCCGCCGCGTCCTCGCCGTCTCCGCCGCCGGCCACGACGAGCTCCGCGCCCACGGCGTCCCCCACGCTCGCCTCGCCCGCGTCCCCAACTTCCTCGCCCTCGACGCCCCCATCCCCGCCCAGCGCGCCCCGAGCGCCGGCCCGAGCGCGACGCCGATCTCCCTGCTCTTCCTGGGCCGCCTCAGCCCCGAGAAGGGCCTCGACCTCCTCCTCGCCGCCCTCGCCCTCCCCGCCGCACCGCCCGCCCGCCTCGACGTCGTCGGCGACGGCCCCGAACGCGCCGCCCTCGAACGCACCGCCGCAGCCGCCGGACTCTCAGCCCGCGCCACCTTCCACGGCTTCCAGTCCGACGTCGCCCCCTTCCTCGCCGCCGCCGACGCCCTGGTCATGCCGTCCCGCCGCGAGGGCCTCCCCATGGCCCTCATCGAGGCCGTCGCCGCCGCCCGCCCCGTCGTCGCCACCGCGGTCGGCGGCATCCCCGAGCTCGTCACCCCCGGCGACAACGGCGAGCTCGCCCCGCCCGACGACGCCCCCGCCCTCGCCGCCGCCCTCGCCCGCCTGGTCGCCGCCCTCCCCGCCCGACAATCCAGCGCCCTCGCCCACGCACACGAAGTGCGCCGCGCTTACAGCCCGACCGCCTGGGCCGAGGCCACCCGCGCCGTCTACGCCGAAGCCGCGCACTGAATTCCGGTTTACCACCCGACGGCTAGCGATATACCCTGCGCGGCAGCAGAAGGTGCATGCGGGGCAGTTCGCGGGGGCGCGCGCACATACGCACGCCCTGCGCATTTGGAGGATGTCGCTGTGGATTGGGTCGTGTTTGGCGACGACTGGGGCGCGCACCCGTCGACGACGCAGCATCTTGTCGGGCATCTGCCCGGCGATGACCGCGTCGTGTGGGTGGATTCCATCGGCATGCGCTCGCCACGCCTACGCCGCGCCGACATTCGCCGCCTCGCGACCAAGGCGCGCGGCCTGCTGACGACCCCCGCCCCGTCCCCCGCCGCCCACGGCGCCCCCAGCGAGCGCTCCTTCTGCCGCGTCCGCCCGGCCGTCCTCCCCTGGCACCTCGTCGAGCCGGTCCGCCGCCTCAACGGCCGCATCCTCGGCAGCGCCATCCGCGCCGCCCTCAGCAGCCTCCGCGCCAGCGAGCCGATCGTCCTCGCCGTCAACCCCGCCGCGGTCTGGTACCTCGACACCTTCCCCCACAGCCGCGTCGCCTACCTGCGCCTCGACGACTACGCCCGCCTCCCCGGCGTCGACCCCGCCCTCGTCGCCGCCAGCGAGCCCCGCCTCCTCGCCCGCGCCGACGCGATCTTCGCCACCGCCCGCGCCCTGCTCCCCACCGGAGCCGCCGCCGAACGCGCCCACTACCTCCCGCAGGGCGTCGACCTCACCCACTTCAAGAACGTCCCGACCACCCCGCCGTCGCGCCCCGTCCTCGGCTTCTTCGGCCTCGTCGCCGAGTGGCTGGACTTCGACCTCGTGCGCCAGGTCGCCGCCGCCCTCCCCGACTGGACCCTGGAGTTCGTCGGCCCCGTCCGCCACCTGCCCGACTCCATGCGCGACATCCCCAACGTCCGCTGGCTCCCGGGCGTCCCCTACCCCGAGCTCCCGGCCGCGATCTCCCGCTGGTCGGCCGCCTGGATCCCCTTCGTCGTCGACGAGCTCACCCGCGGCGTCAACCCGCTGAAAGCCCGCGAATACCTCGCCGCCGGCCTCCCGGTCGCCTGCACGCCCCTGGTCGAGGTGCTCCCGCTCGCCGAGAACACCGACCTCTTCATCGGCACCGCCCCGCAAGCCTTCGCCACCTGGGCAAACGCCCTGCGCGCCAGCGACTGCCCCGAGCGCCGCACCGCCCGCCGCGAGAGCGTCGCCGCCGACGGCTGGGCCGCCCGCAGCGCCACCCTCCACGCCCAGATCGAGGCGCTGTGAGCGGCCCCGGCCGCAGCGTATCCGACCCGATGCGCGTCCTCTGCGTCCTCGGCACCCGCCCCGAAGCCATCAAGCTCGCCCCGGTCATCCGCTGCCTCGGCGCCTCCGAGCGCTTCGACGTCCGCGTCTGCGCCACCGGCCAGCACCGCGAGCTGCTGGACCAGGTCCTGGGTTTCTTCAGCATCACGCCCGACTACGACCTCGATCTGATGCGCCCGGACCAGTCGCTCTACGACCTGACCGCCCGCTGCCTGACCGGCTTGCGCGAGGTCTTGCTGGACGCCCGCCCCGACGCCGTCTGTGTCCAAGGCGACACCACCACCGTCTTCGTCGCCGCCCTCGCCGCCGCCTACGCCCACATCCCGGTCATCCACGTCGAGGCCGGCCTGCGCAGCGGCGACCGCGAGGCCCCCTTCCCCGAAGAGATGAACCGCGTCCTCACCGGCCACCTCGCCCGCTGGCACTTCGCCCCCACCGAGCGCGCCCGCCTCGCCCTGGCCGCCGAAGGCATCACCGACCAGGTCCACGTCGTCGGCAACACCGTCATCGACGCGCTCCTGCTCGCCCGCGACCTCGTCTCCAGCGGCGGCGCCGGCCCCATCGCCGAGCACTTCGCCTACCTCGGCGACCGCCGCACCGTCCTCGTCACCGGCCACCGCCGCGAGAGCTTCGGCGGCCCCATCGAGCAGGTCGCCCTCGCCATCGCCGACGTCGCCAGCGCCCGCCCGGACACAGTCTTCGTCTACCCGGTGCACCCCAACCCGCACGTCCTCGAGCCCATCCACCGGCTGCTGGGCGGGCTCCCCAACGTGCACCTCGTCGCCCCCCTCGATTATCCATATCTCGTCTGGCTACTCGAGCGATCGCACGTCGTGGTGACCGACTCCGGCGGCCTGCAAGAAGAGGCGCCCGCCCTGGGCAAGCCCGTCCTCGTGACCCGCGACGTCACCGAGCGCCAAGAGGGCGTCGACGCTGGCACCGCGCGGCTGGTCGGCACCGATCGCGCCCGGCTCGGCGGCGAGCTCGCGCGACTGCTCGACGATGAAAGCGCGTGGCAGGCGATGGCGCGGGCGGTCAATCCTTATGGCGACGGGCACGCCAGCGAGCGGATCCGCGACCTCCTTTGAGCGGGATCTCGGGGTCTGGAACGCGCGGCGACTCCCTAGAACGGGTGGTCTCGGCACACGCGACTGAAGTGACACACGGGCACGCGACTTCGTGATTCGCCCGCCAACCCCCGCGTACCAGCGGCCCCCGCGCCCCGGTTCCACCCGGCCGAGCGCCCAGACTTTTTTCTCGTTGCCCGCGCTACCGGCGCTGGCTAGTCTCCGCCCCGGTGCTGCACCCACCCACTCGAACAGCATCAAGTTCTGGGGAGAACTCACCATGGGAAATCGATTTGCCGGCGTAGCCGCAATGGCCGCCGTCTGTCTCACGACCTCCTTCGCCGGCAGCGCACGCGCCGCGGACTGGGCCTGGCCGGGCGAGATCTCGTTCGCCGAGGCCTTCAATCGCATCAACGGCACCGACTACGACGCCGGCGCGGAGTCGGGCTTGGCGACGGTCCTCGCTGACCACGGCGCGCCCGTCGACAGCTTCTGGAACCTCGGGCTGCTCGAGCAGGTCCAGGTCCTGGCCTGGGACACCTCCTCGGTGACCAGCCTCTTCGCCGACATCTACGTCGAGGGCGACATCGTCAGCTTCGAGCTGGCGTCCTCGGGCGCCTGGACCCCGCCGACCCGCGGCTGGTGGCTCGACGGCGGCAGCACCGTCGTGGACCTGCGCGCCATCTACGAGGCCGAGGGCTTCGACCCGTGGGCCCCCTTCCAGCTCCGCGTGGGCAGCGCCATCATCGGCCCCGACAACGCCGTGCGCGCCGACGGCCTCGAGCGCGGCGAGTTCCTGCTCGGCTACAACGAGGGCGGCGTCGACGCCTATGACGGCGACGTCAACGAGCCGGTCCTGCTGGGCCTGCTGCCCCAGGCCGCGCGCCTTGAGTGGTGCCCCGACGGCTACAACGTCATCGTCGGCACCGAAGGCGACGACCTGCTGCTCGGCACCCAGGGCAACGACTGCATCTACGGCCTGGGCGGCAACGACGACATCCGCGGCCGCGGCGGCGACGACCGCATCTACGGCGGGCGCGGCCAGGACACGCTCCGCGGCGGTCCCGGCAACGATCTGATCGTCGGCGGCGCCGGCGATGACTTCGCCCGCGGTGGCGCTGGCGACGACGTCATCCGCGGCGGCGCGGGCCATGACAACCTCGGCGGCGGCGCTGGCGCCGACGGCGTCTACGGCGACGAGGGCGACGACGTCATCCGCGGCGGCCAGGACAACGACGAGCTGAGCGGCGGCGAGGGCTCCGACTGGCTCATGGGCGGCGCCGGCGACGACGTGGTCCTGGGCGGCGAGGGCGACGACGAGGTCCGCGGCGGCGCGGGCAACGACGTGGTGTCCGGCGGCGCGGGCGACGACCTGGTCTCGGGCGGCAAGGGCGACGACGTCCTCCTCGGCGGCCCCGGTCAGGACGAGCTCCGCGGTGGCGCGGGCGCCGACTACCTTGGCGGCGACGCGGGCGACGACGAGCTACGCGGCGGCAACCAGGCCGACTACCTGTACGGCGCGGACGGCTACGACGTGCTGCGCGGCCAGGGCGCCTCGGACGCGTGCGTGGCGGGCGAGAAGCTCTACACCTGCGAGTCGACCATGCCGGCGACCATGACCCCCATCTCGGCCGGCATCTTCGGCTGGAGCATCCTGGGTACCCGCGCCGACGGTGGCGCCCTGCCCTCCGCCGACACGGCCGACGCCCTGCTCTACGCGCCTGCCACCGCCGGCTACCCGCTCGGCTTGGGCGGCCAGGCCGCGGTCGTCTTCCTCGGCGCGGTGGTCAATGGCCCCGGGGCCGACCTGCGGATC
Source organism: Myxococcota bacterium (assembly GCA_041389525.1). Lineage (GTDB taxonomy): Bacteria > Myxococcota_A > UBA9042 > PHBI01 > JACKFB01 > JACKFB01. Next base: position 92,755 of record JAWKRR010000017.1, read on the forward strand.
TGGGACGCCGGCCTCGGCGACTCGGGTGTCGAGACGGCCCAGGTCTTCGCCCGTGACGAGGCCGACGGCTCGTGGGTGCTCCTGGGCACCGTCGGCAACGCCGCGATCCTCGGCGACGACAGCGCGACCGAGCTTGACCTCGGCGACCTCTCCTTCGCGTGGTCCTTCCTGGTGGTCGACACGACCCCCACGGCCGGGCTCCCCGGCGCCGCGGACGGCTTCGACCTCCACGGCGTGGTGGGCCTCAACGGCCTCCCGTAGCGCACCCGGTGCGGCCGCCGCGCGTCTGTAGTGGCGCGCGACGGCCGACACTGCGGCTGACCCTCCGAAGTCGGCGGAGCCGGAACCATGAGGTTCGCGCAAAGGCGCAAAGGCGCAAAGGACGCGCGTTCTTGGCGTCTTGGCGTCTTGGCGTCTTGGCGCGAACCCAAGCGACTCCGTAAACTCAAGACAAGTCCTGCCAGAATCGAGCAGGATCTCCGACGCTACGGACTGAAGCGCCCGCCTACACGGGCGCTTTTTTTATGGTTTCTAGTTTCTCCGCACTTCCAAGCGACCGCGTTTTGTGATCCCATCTTCCCGTTCGAAGCGGTCGCCGATGACCGCCTCGTGGCCACGGACGCCATTAGTCCGCGCCTGGGATTGAGACCGGCACGCCGCCGGCCCGCCCGTTCTTGAAGTGAGTAAGAGAGATGTCCAAGAAGCTGTTTGTGGGTGGCCTGAGTTGGGGCACGACGGACGCCAGCCTCGCTGAGGCGTTCGAGGCGTTCGGCGAAGTGACCGAGGCCAAGGTCATCACGGATCGTGAGACCGGCCGGTCGCGTGGGTTCGGATTCGTGACCTTCGTCGACGGTTCGGCGGCGGACACGGCCGCGCAGAAGATGGACGGAGCGAGCCTCGACGGGCGCACCATCCGCGTGAATGAGGCCGAGGAGAAGCGTCCGGGCGGCGGCGGCGGCGGTGGCGGTGGTCGTCGCGGCGGCGGCGGCGGCGGTGGTGGTTACGGCGGCGGCGGCGGCGGCTACGGCGGCGGCGGCGGTCGTGGGGGCGGTGGCGGTCGCGGCGACTGGTAGTCGTTGCGAACGTCTCTGAGTCCTCAGAGAGCCTAAGGAGGCGGGATTTCGGTCCCGCCTCTTTTTTTTGCGCCCGCCTCCCCCGGACAGGCCGGCAGATCCACGCTAATCTGCGCGCTCACGGAGGACAGCCATGGAACCCCTCGAGCGCGTTGACGAGCTCTTCGTCGTCTCCGACCTGCACCTCGGCGGACCCGCGGGCCGCCAGATCTTCAACCAAGAGCGCGAGCTCGCCGGCCTCATCGACCACGTCGCCGCGCGCCCCGCCGGCCGCACCGCCGCGCTGGTCCTCAACGGCGACATCGTCGACTTCCTGGCCGAGGAAGGCGCGGACTACCTGGTCGCCCAGCGCGCCGTCCCCATGCTGGAAGGCATCGCCCGCGCCTTCCCCGCGGTCTTCAAGGCGCTGGCCGCCCTGACCCGCACGCCCGACCGTCGCCTGGTGCTGGTCATCGGCAACCACGACGTCGAGCTGGGCCTCGGCCACGTCCAGCGCTGGCTCATCCAGACCCTGTGCGGCGACGACCCCGCAGCCCGCGGCCGCCTCAGCTTCCACATGGACGACTCCGGCTACTCCTGCCGCATCGGCCCCGCCCGCGCGCTCTGCGTCCACGGCAACGGCGTCGACGAGTGGAACGTGGTCGACCACGAGGCCCTGCGCATCGCCCGCCTGCACCTCGAGCGCGGCCAAGCCCTGGACCCGTGGGAGCCGAACGCCGGCACCAAGCTGGTCATCGACGTCCTCAACGGGCTGAAGCGCGACTACCCGTGGGTGGACCTGCTCAAGCCCGAGACCCAGCTGGTCCCGCGCCTGCTCGTCGCCCTGGACCCCGCCCAGATGGCCAAGCTCCGCCTGTTTCTGCCTGCGTTCTTGCGCACCTTCGGGGGCCAAGGTCAGCGGGTGGATTATCTGGGAGCGGGCGCGATCTCGGGCGGTGCTGCGGGGGTCTCCGACGAGGCGCTGCTGGCGTCCATCCTCGCACCCGACGCGCATGCAGCCGGCGACGCCGAGGCGCTGCTGGCGGCGGCCGACTCGGACTACTCGGCGGGCCTCGACGCGGTCGAGCTAGCCCGCGGCGAGGGCGGCGCGACCACCCTGGGCTTCGGCGAGTACCTGTGGGACCGCATGAGCGGCGTGTCGCGGGCTGAGGCGCTGCGAAAAGCCCTGCTGGACTGGCGCGGCGACGACTCGACCTTCGCCCTGGACACCCGCGACTCCACCTTCGAGCGCCTCAACCGCGCGGTGGGCGGCGGCGTCCACTTCCTCATCGCGGGCCACACGCACCTGGCCCGGGCGCTCAAGCGGAGCTACGGCTACTACTACAACTCGGGGACCTGGATTCGGCTCATCGAGCTCAGCAAAGAGATCCTCCGCGATGAAAAATCCTTCGCTGGCGCCTACGAAAAACTGACAAAGAAGGGCGGCATGCTGGCCGACCTCGACGCGCCCTCGGGCAAGCACGCGCTGGTCACGAACCGACCCACCGTCGTGCGCATCTGCCACGTCGGCGACCTGGCCCACGGCGACCTCTGCGCGGTGGCTATGGCGGGCGGCAAGCTCACGCTGACGCCGCTTGAGGGCTCGCACTTCGAGAGCGAGGGAGGCTGAGTTGGACACCACCCTGCAGGTCAAGCTCGAGCTGGTCCGGCCTGGGCCAGCGCACAACCAGCTGCTCTCGCCGCTGACCGACTACGTGGCGCTCTGCGGCGCCGCCAGCCCCAACACCTTCTCCGTCCCCATCGAGCACCGCGAGCTCTTGCGCCAGCTCCGCGCGCTCACCGGCGACTCCGACCCCGAGCGCCGCCGCGCCCAGCTGGACCAGACCGCCCAGCTTGGCGAGGGCATCTTCGCGTCCATCGACGCCTTCAAGACCGAGCTCGGCGCCGCCGGCCGGGCACCCGACCGCGACGGCATCATCCACCTGCGCTTGGTGGTCACGCCGTCTGAGCTGGCCATCATCCCCTTCGAGGCCGCCAACCTGCCCCAGGGCCTCCCCGGCGAGAAGCTGCCTCTGGCGCTTCAAGCCGTGCTGCCGGTCACCATCACCCGCGAGACCCGAGACTGTCAGCCGCCCCCGAAAGACTGGTGGAAGCGGCGCCCGCGCATCCTGGTCGTCGCCGCGTCGCCGCCCGGCCTCGCACCCGTGCCCATCCGCGCCCACCTGCTTGCGCTGCGCCGCGCGCTGGAGCCCTGGCTACGCGCCCCAGACACCGTCACCAAGACCGCCCGCGATGGCGGCAGCTTCGTGCCCCACACCTTCGCCGAGGCCGTCACCGTGCTGCCCGCGGCGTCGTTGCGTGCGGTTCGCGAGGCGTGCGCAGCGGGCGCCTACACCCACGTCCACATCCTCGCCCACGGTCTGCCGCTGCCCGGCACTCACGACGAGCGCTTTGGCATTGCACTGCACAGCGACTCGCGGGCTCACGAGCTCGCGGTCGTGAGCGGTCGCGACCTCGTCCTCGCGCTGCGAACGCACAACGCCGAGGGCTGTCAGTTCTCGGCACCGCTGCACGTCACCCTGGCGAGCTGCGACTCTGGCAACGTCGGCGGCGTCGTCGCGCCGGGCGCCAGCATCGCCCACGAGCTTCACTCCGGCGGCATCCCCTGGGTCGTCGCGTCGCAGTTCCCACTCTCCTTCGCCGGCTCAGCCGTCATGGCGGAGGTCCTGTACCAGCGGCTCTTGCGCGGCGACGACCCGCGCTGCGTCCTGCACGACCTGCGCCAGCGGCTCAGCACCGAGTGCAGCGGGACCAACGACTGGGCGGCCCTGGTCGCCTACGCCGCCATCGGCGACGACTTCGAGCAGGACTGGGCGCGCTTCGCCAGCAAGCAGAACCACCGCGCCATCGACACGGCCTTCTTCGCGCTCGACGCCGTCCTCGACACCGCGGGAAAGAACCCCAAGATCGGGGACATTCTCAAGCCGATCCAAGACCGAATCGCGCTCTACACCCAGCGATTTCAAAGCGCGGCGGAGCGGTCCAGCGCACGCGGTGACGAGGACATGCGCAGCGAAGCCTTCGGGATGATGGCCTCGAACTGCAAGCGCAGCGCCCAGGTCTTCCACGCCCTGAAGGACTCCGCCAAGGAGCAAGCGGCGCTAAAGCAGGCGCGCACGCACTACCGCGACGCGCTCGAGGCGAGCATCCGCAATCACTGGGTTGTCGGGCAGTATCTGGCGCTGTTCTTGCCGCTGGAGGGCACCGTCCCGACCGGCTGGTGGCACGTCGCCCGCGCCTCGGCCGAGGTCGATCTGAAGAAGTCTGACGCCATCACCGCCGCGTGGGCCCACGGCAGCCTCGCCGAGCTCTACCTGCTGGCCCTGGCCTCCGACGACCTGCTCGCCGCCTTCCCCGACGCCGACAAACGCGCCCTCGACCACGCACGCCGCATCGTGGAGATCCGCGGCTTCGAAGCCTTCGAGGCCACCTCCACCCGCCGCCAGTTCCGCCGCTACGCCGACTGGTGGATCCCCGCCGCCGTTGACGCCCTGCGCGCGCGCGCCGACACCACCGGCCCCCAAGCAAAAGCCAAGCTGGCGCCTCTGGAAAAGACCGCCAAAGCGCTGGTCGCGGCCCTCAGCCCAAGCTAAGAAGCTCGCCGCCCTCCCCCGCCCCGAGACACGCCCCTGCAACCGCTCGTCCTGGCCATCTTCGGCCTCACCTGGATCCTCATCGCGGGTCGGCGCCTCGCGATTTTGCCCATCGGTCGCCCCGCGGGCGCGCTGCTGGGTGCTGTGCTCATGGTGGCCGCCGGCGCGCTGACGCCGGCTCAGAGCTACGCCGCCATCGACGGCGACACCATCGTCCTGCTCTTCGGGATGATGCTGCTCACCGGCGAGCTCGCCGAGGTCGGCTTCTTCGACCGCGCCTCGGGCTGGCTCCTACGCGCCGGCCGCACGCCCCGCCGCCTGCTGGTCGTGGTCGCCGTCGGCTCGGGCCTGCTCTCCGCACTCCTGGTCAACGACACCGTCTGCCTCTTCATGACGCCCGTGCTGCTGGTCACCTGCCGCCAAGCCGGGCTGCCGGTCGCGCCCTACCTCATCGCGCTCGCGACCTCCGCCAACATCGGGAGCGCCGCGACCCTGGTCGGCAACCCGCAGAACATGCTCATCGGCGCCATGAGCGGCCTCAGCTTCACCCGCTTCCTCAGCCTCGCCGGCCCCGCCGCCGCGCTGGCCCTGGCCGTCAACACGGCGCTCTTGCTCGCGGTCTACGGCCGCCGGCTCTCGGCGTTCACTGAAACGCCCGCCCGCCCTGCGCCCGGCCCCCACGCCCCGATGACGCCTGGCTTCTGGTGGGTCAGCGCCGCCCTCGCCGCCGTCATCATCGCGTTCTTCGCCGGCGCCCACCTCGGCTACGCCACCCTCACCGGCGCCGCCCTGGTCCTCTGCACCCGCCGCCGCGACGCCGGCGCCGCCCTCGCCCGCGTCGACTGGTCGCTGCTGGTCTTCTTCTCAGGCCTCTTCGTCGTGGTCGCCGGCCTGCGCTCCACAGGGCTCGTCGATCTCGCCTGGAGCCACCTCGCGCCCCACCTCGACCTCGCCAGCGCCAGGGGCCTCGCCACCTTCTCGGGTGCCATGGCAGTCGGCTCCAACCTGGTCTCGAACGTCCCGCTGGTGATGCTGGTCGGCCCCTACCTGCCGGCCCTGGGCGACCCGGAGACCGGCTACGTCCTGCTCGCCTTCACCACCACCCTCGCGGGAAACCTGACCCTGGTCGGCTCGGTCGCCAACATCATCGTGGCCGAGGGCGCGCGGGAGAGCGGCGGCCTGGGCTTTCTAGAGCACCTGCGCTTCGGGCTGCTCGCGACCCCGCTGACCCTGCTGGCGGGCGTTTGGCTGATCGGCTGAGGCGTCGCGTGTTCCCGTGAGCGCTGTGTGGGCTATCGCGCACCGCAGCGATCGCTGCACATCGCCGTCACACAATCGGCTCGCCTTACTACACCAGCGCGCTCTTCGCGACGCACCAATCCCACAGGCGTTGGCGCTCCTCGGGCGTGTCGGCGCGGCGCGTCTTGGCGAGCCGGTGGATCGGGCGCGGGCGCCGGTCGTGCCAGAACAGGCCGCCCTGCTCACGCGGCGCGGCGTCGGAGGCGGCCAACCAGATCAGCGTATCTGCGCCGTCGGCCGGGGTGCGCAGGAGCGGGCCGACCACGCGGCGAAAGGTCGGCAGCGAGCGGGCGACGCCGGGCGTGTCGGCCCAGCCCGGGTGCATGGCGTGGACCAGGACGCCGTCGGGGGCGAGGCGTTCGTTCCACTGCTCGCTGAGGGTGACCTGGGCGCGTTTGGCGCGGGCGTAGGCCGTGGTCCCGTCGTAGCTGTCTTCCGGCATCTCGAGCTGGCTTACCGAGAGCGGCTCGCTGTACATGCCGCCCGACGAGACCCAGAGCACGCGGGCGGGCGCGGCGCGGCGCAGCGCGGGCGACAGGAGCTCGGTCAGCAGGAAGGGCCCGACGACCTGGCTGGCCACGGTCTGTTCGACGCCCTGGGGGCTGGTCTGGCGCTCGGCGTCGAGGGCGCCCGCGTTGTGGATCAGCACGTGGATGGCGGGGTGGCGGGCGGTCAGCTCGGCGGCGGCCGCCCGGACCGTGGCGAGGTCGCCCGTGTCGGCGACGACATAGTCGATCGCGGGGTTCCCGGTCTCTTCGCGTAGCTCGCGGCAGCGCGTCTCTGCCTTGTCGGGGTTGCGGGCGATGATCTCCACGGTAGCGCCCATGGCGGCCAGCGCGCGGGCGGTCTCCAGGCCGAGGCCCGAAGTCCCGCCCGAGATCACCACCACCCGACCGACCATCCGCGGGCCCTCCAGGGTCTCCCAGTCGCCCATGCGCCGGCGGGCGGCTGAGCCGAGGCGGGTGAAGCTGCCGACCACGCTCCACTCCAGCAGCGAGTCGACGCCGTCGGCGAACCCGCTCACGACGTGCCCGCCGGCGCGCCAAGCACGCGGCGTAGTCCGACCGCGGCCCGGTCACCGATGCGCTGAAAGGCGGCGTCGAGCAGCGAATCGAAGACGCGGAGCGGGCCGTTCAGGGTCAGCACCGCGTCGTAGGTCACCAGCGAGCCCTCGCCGGCGCTGGACGGCGCGACGCGGATCTCGTCGACCGACGTGACGAGCCGGGTGCGGGCGGTCAGCAGGACGCGGCGCGGGGCGTCGTACTCGGTCACGACGTAGCGCATCAGGGTGGTGCCGACGGTCTTGAACCAGAGGTCGTAGGCGCTGCCGACGCTCGCACCGTCGCCGACCACCCGGCTGACGCGGACGACGCCGGGGTCCCACTCGGCGAAGTGCGTGACGTCGGCCATGTACGCGAAGGCGGCGGGCGCGGCGAGGGGTGTCTGTACGGAGGTGGTGTAGCGGGCCATGGGGGTGCCTTGGTCGGGGTGAGTGCGTGGCGGCGGGGGTCAGCGGCGGCTCGAGCGGCGGGTGGGGAAGGCGGTGAGGTAGTCGCTGAAGGCCACGAGCGAGGACAGGCGGGTGCCGTAGGCGGGCGCGGCGGGCCAGGGACCCGACCCGCCGAGGACCAGGGCGACCTTCGCTTTTTTGCAGTGGGAGCCGACCTCGGCGGCCAGGGCGGCCAGGGCGTCGGCGTCGTGGTGGGCGGGGGACGCGGTCATCGCCACGAGCTCGGCGCGGCCCTCGGCGACCAGCCGCGCGAGCTCGCCGACCGGCGTGCGCCGCCCCAGCCAGACGGGGGTCCAGCCGTGCTCGCGGAGGCAGGGCTCTGCCAGCGTGAGACCAAGGGAGTGCTCGTCGTCGCCGGCGCAGGCCAGCAGGCAGCGCGGGCCGCCGCCGCCGGTCGGCATCATGTCGCCGACGCGGGCCAGGGCGCGGGCGAGGCAGTCCGACGCCACGTGCTCGTCGGCGATGCTGATGGCCCCGGACTCCCAGCGCCGGCCGATCTCGCGCAGCGCCTCCGCGACCTCGTCGCCCACCTCGCACCAGCGCCCAAGGCGGCCGCGCGCCGAGAGAAGCTGCGCCTCCACCTCGTAGCGCCGCCCGTCCACCAAGCACTGCACCCAGCGGTCGAGCGCCGAGTCGTCCTGCGCCGACGGGACCGCCTGATCGCGCAGAAGCTGCTCGACGGCCGCCCGCTCGAAGCGGCGATGACCGCCCGCGGTCCGGGAGAAGGCCAGCGCGCCCTGGTCGGCCCAGCGTTTGATGGTCGACGCGGCCACCCCGGCGAGGGCTGCTGCGTCCGTAGTGGTCAACCAGTCCGAGGGGTTCATGTCACTCACCATGATACGATTCGGACGATTTTACAACTTGTAATTGCCCAAATCGCACTATACGTTGATTCAGGAAGGACGGACGACGGCGCCCGCTCCCGAGGCTTATTGGAGGTCGACTACCATGGAACAGCACCGCCGACTCGTGCGCCGCCAGTGGGTCGCGCGACCGATCGACACGGCGTTCGAGGTCTTCTACGACGGCGCCTGCCCGCTCTGCGTGCGCGAGATTCGGATGCTGCAGCGGCGCGACCGCGACGGGCGCATCGGCTTCGTGGATATCGCGGCGCCTGACTTCGACCCGGCCTCGGTCGGGCGAAGCTGGGAGGCGCTGATGGCGCGCATCCACGGGCGCATGCCGGACGGCACGCTGGTCGAGGGCGTGGAGGTATTTCGGCAGCTCTACGCGGCGGTCGGGTTCCGTCGGCTGGTGGCGGTGACGCGGCTGCCGGGGCTGTCGTGGCTGCTGGAGCGTGCTTACCGCGCCTTCGCCAGCCACCGGCTGCGGCTCACGGGGCGCTGTAAGGGTGGCGCGTGCGAGCTACGCGGCGCTGAGTCGTCGGCCGGCCCGTGAGCGCGCTGCGCGAGGTAGGCAGCGGCGGGCTGCAGGTCGGGTTGCGGCCGCCGGGCGTTGAGAGTGAGGCGGCGCCAAGCGGGGCGGCGTCCGGGCGGCGCGAGTCCCTCGCGAGGGTGTGGGCGCGGCGGGCGATCTCGGTGCCGATTTACGGCGCGCTGGCGGCGGCCTGCGTGGTCGGGTCGCCGGTGTGGCTGGGCTTGAGCGTGGTCGCCGACACGGTGGGCGGCCCGCGTGGGCGGTGGCCGCGGACGCGCGCGTTCGGGTTCGCCACGCTCTATCTCGTCGCCGAGGTCGTCGGCGTGGTGGCGGCCGCGCTGGTCGCCAACCCGAACCGCCTGCTGCTGCGATATGTGCTCAAGCGCGAGCTCTTGTGGGACCCCTGCCTCGACATCGTGGGGCGCCGGCTGCCGAACGCGTTCATCGACCGCCAAGCCGCGCGCAATCGGGGCGAGATCGACGCCATCTCGCGTCTGGGGCGCGGCCTGGGCCCGGACTCGGCGGCGCTCATCTACCCGGAGGGCACGCGCTTCGCACCGCAAAAGCTCGCCCGCGCGAAAGAGAAGCTGTCGGCGACCCCATACGCCCCCTTGTCGCGTGTCGCATCGCAGTATCGCAACGTCCTGCCGCCGCGCTTGGGCGGCGCGCTGGCGCTGCTCGACGCCGCGCCGGACACCGACGTCCTGCTCCTCGAGCACACGGGCTTCGAAGGCGCCGCGACCCTCGCCGGCTTCCTCGGAGGCGGCCTGGTCGGCAAGACCCTACACGTCCGCCTGCGGCGATTCTCCATGGCCGAGATCCCAGTCGCGAGGCGCGCGGACTGGCTCTACGAGCGCTGGGCCGAGCTGGACGCGTGGATCGACGGCCAGCGGCGTCGCGAGCGGGCGCCTGACGCGTAGCGGCGCACCCGCCGCGACCGCGAGAGCCCACCCTCACGCGCCGCCGCGTGGGCCGAGCAAGTCTCAAGTCTGTCCCCGACCCCTGTTCGGGCGGAGAAGCGCTGAGTCGGGCCTAAACGCCTCCGCCTCCCTCTGCCAGCTCCGCCACCGCCGCCGCGATGCGCTTAGTCCGGGTCTCGGCACGCTTGGCGGTCTGGATGGGGTGGTAGATGGCGAAGACCTTCGCGCGGGTGAGCGTCGCGAAGCGCTCCTGCGCCGCCGGATTCGCCGCCAGCGCCCGCAGGAACTCCTCGGGCAGCACCATGTCGGCCGAGCCCGCGTAGGCCCGCTCCCAGCGGCCATCCGCCCGCGCCGCCTCCACATGCACCATCCCCGCCGGCCGCATCCCGCCGTCAGCGATGAGCCGCTCCGCGTGCTCGCAGTTCCGCTTCGACCAGTTCGACCGAGCCCGCCGAGGCGTCAACCGCTGGATGAACGACACCTCGTCCAAGGACTTCCGCTGCCCGTCGATCCACCCCCAAGCGATGGCAGCGACGACGCAGTCCCCCCAATCCACGCTCGGCGTCCCCGACCCCTTCTTATAGATGCGAACCCAAAGCTCGCTCTCGCCGGCGTGGTTCGCCTCAAGCCAAGCATCGAGCAGCGCGATCGACTCGAACGGAAGCGCGTTGTGGGGCGACAAAGCCACTGCCTACTCCTTCAGCCCGCCCCGCCGCGGCAGCAACAGCCAAGCGGCCCGGGCGAACCTCGTACGCCACCTGATACCGCATTTCCCAAGTGCGTACCGCGGGTGCCTGACACCAAATGCCCGCCCACGGGGGCCCGCGACGCGCCGCCGGGCGCGCTACGCGTGCGTCGGGCGGTCGGTGGGGCGGACTATCGTGCCGCCGATGTCGATGCCCTCGTGGATGACGGTCAGATAGAGCAGGTCGGGGCCGCCGGGGGGGACTCGGAAGTCGTGAGTGGTGCCGGGGGTCTGGGTGAGGACCGCGCCGGAGCGGGCCTCGCTGCCGTCGACACCGTCGATGCAGACGCCTTGGAGTATCAGCATCCGCTCGGCGCCCAGGTGGGTGTGCTCGGGGAAGGTCTGGCCTGCGGGGACGCGGACGAAGCCGGTGATGGTGCCGTCGAGGCTGGGGCCGTGGCTGACCCAGCACGAGCTTGCGGGGCCGGGGCCGGCGAGCCATTTGGTGCGGTCGTCGATGTGGGCCATGACGCCGCGCGCGGCCTCGACGCCGAGGTCCAGCATCTGGGCCACCGCCTCGGTGAAGCGACCCAGGCGGTCCGTGGTCGCCGCGCTCCCCAAGAGCCGGTCGCGCAGGGACGCGGCGGGACGGACCGGGGCCAAGCCGTCGGCGAGGCGCATCAAGGCCTCGGTGGCCGCCGGGTCATCGGCGCAGGCCTCGACCGCGAAGGCGTCGGCGGGCTTCTGGGGGTTCTCTGCGTCGCTCATGACCACTCTCCCGCTCCGGCGCCACCCAACGCTTCTCGGAGCTTGCTCAGCGCTGCCGCCACTCGCGACTTCACGGTGCCCACCGGGATCTCCAGCCGCTCGGCGATCTCGGTGCTCGACAGTCCCTCGAAGTAGCCGAGGTAGAGCACCTCGCTCTGCGCGTCAGGCAGCTCGCGCAGCGCCTCCCGCAGCCGGCTCTCCTCCGCGGCGATCTCCCCGCTCGCCGCGACGCTGCCGAGCAGCTCCTCGCTGCGGTCGCCCATGGGAGACACCCGCGAGTAGGCGACCGAGCGCACCCGGTCCAGGCAGCGGCTGCGCATCCGCACCAGCAGCCACACCTTCACCGAGCCGCGCCGCGGGTCGAAGTCGCCGGCGCGCTGCCAGACCTCCAAGAACACGTCGTGGACGAGATCCTCGGCCTCCCGCCGCACCCGCAACATCTTCAGCGACACCGCCATCAGCAGCGACGCGTACCGGTCGTACAGCGCTCCCAGCGCCCCGCGGTCGCCAGCGGCGATGAGGGCGATGATTCTCGCGTCGTCGGACAGGTCGTCAGCCATGGGCCGAATCTGTGGGAATCGGCGCCAAAGCTCAACTGCCGGCGCGAACGCGCTGTGTACCGAGACGGCGTTCATGCTGCGATTACGGGCCACTGCCGCGAACGGATCGGCTCCCGCCTGCGCTTTCTACGTCAGCCGGCGCGGGATGGCATCGAGCAGCGGCGCGGTCGCCACGTGGCGGGCGAGGCCCAGCAGATCGATGCGGCACTGGGGGTCCCGCTCGGCGCGGCCGAGGCACGCGGTGACCCAGGGCTCCACGCGCGCGGCGGTCGACGGGCCGTCCACCAGCCAGCGCAGGGCCTGGGCGGCCGCGGCGACCGTCGGCGGCGGCCCGGTGGCGAGGTCGCGGGCGAGGTCCTCGACCGTGGCGTCGTCGATGCTGCCGAGGGCGCCGAGCGCCATGGCGAACCCATCGCGGGCGGCCCCCGGCGGCAAGGCCACGCGCGCCGCTCGAAAGCGCGAGGCCATGGACGCGTCGCCGCGGCCGAACCACCCCATCAGCATCGCGGCGCGGGCGGCGAGCTCGGGGTCTGCCAGCTCGAACGCGATGGAGAGCAGCACCCGGCACAGGCCCGCCCCCGCGGCGGACAGGTCGTGGCCGCGCGGGGCGTGGACGCCCTCGGCGAAGGCACGCTCCAGCCGCGCGGCCGCCGGCTCCAGGCAACGAATCAGCGCCCGCCGGATGCCGGGGGCGTCGTAGCGCCCCAGCAGGTCCGCGAGCCCCGAGACGGGCCCACGCCCCGTGGCCAGCGCCTCTGCCAGCGCCTCCGGCAGCGAGTCCGCCCCGTAGCCGTCAGCGACCAGCGCCACCGCGATCGCGGCGATCTCGGGCGACTGCGACCCCAGATGCAGCGCCGCCCCGACGATGCCCGAGCGCACCTCCGGGTCCGCCTCGGCGCGCGCCCCCTCGAGGGACCTCAGCAGGTCCGCCCGGCGGCTGGCCGATTGTATTGGGTGCGCGGCCAGCGCCCGCGCCGCGGCGATTCGCAGCGCCGGCGACACATCGCGGAGCACCAGCAGCGCCAGCAGCCCCACCGTCGACTCCGCGATCGCCTCCCACTCCGCGATGGCCCGCGTCGCGACCAAGCAGCGGGCGCGCGCGCCGCGTCCCGGCGAGGCCAGCCCCGCCTCCAGCACCTGGTCGGTCAGCTCGATGACCTCGGTGTTGCTCGCGTCCAGATGCGCCAGGAGGATCAGCGGCCGCGACTCGCCCGCCACCAGCCCGCGCCGAATCTCAGCCAGCAGCGGCGCGTCGCGCTCCGAGCCAGGCCAGCTCGTCCGCCCCACCGCGTGGTAGACGGCGTCGCCCAGCGGGCCGAGCCACTGCGCCAGCTCCGCCCACGCCGACGCGCCGATGACGTCGTTGCCGGTCAGCCCCGCGAGCTGCGCGTCCAGCATCGCCAGCAGCACCGGGTGCTCGGCGAACTCCGGCCGCGCCAGGTCGTGCGCCGTGGTCTCGACCCGCAGGCCCAGGTCGCTGCGGATGCGCTGCCCGTACGGCTCGCGCCCCGCCTCCACCGCCAGCAGCGCCGCCCCGACGTCTCGGTGGTAGGGCAGCCCCCCGCCTCCGGTCCAGTGCGCCGCGCAGTTGATCAGCGTCGCGCGCAGCTCCGGCTCCGCTGGCGCCCCCCACGCGCACGCCGCCGCCGCCTCCAACATCGCCAGCTCGAGCAGGTCGCCCGCCTCCCCGTCCGGAGCGGCCATCTCCCGCACCATGGGCGCCCCCCCGGGCTCGCCCAGCTCCGCCACCGCCATCGCGAACACATCGAAGAGCGCCCCGCGCAGCCGAAACGCCCCCAACCCGCGCGCGTCGCCGCTGACCGCCGTCCGCCGCGCGGCCAGCCACACCACCGTGTCCGCGTCGCGAAAGCGCAGCTCGCGCCCCGGCGCCTCGACCAACAGCCCGAGATCGGCCGCTCGATCCAGCACCAGAGCCGCGCTCACCGGCGCCACCGTCCCCCCGGTCAGCTCGGCCAGCTCGGCCGGCGACCCCGCCCACGCCGCCATCGGACGGCACGCGAGCGACAGCGCCACCTCGCCGAGGGTGTCGAGCACCAACCGCCGCTCGGCGGGATCGACCGCGGCCAGCGTCTCATCGACGCGGCGGGCGATGGTGACCCGGCGGTGTCTGGAGCGAAGCCGCATCCGGTCGGACCCCGTGGCTCACTGCCGCGATTCGGCGTCCCCCACCCCGGGAACGCCGAATCGCCGCAAACACTCTACGAACGCTTGGCCAGCAGGTCCCGGATCTCGGTCAGCAGCGTCTCTTCCTTCGTGGGCTCAGGAGGCGCGGCGGGCGCAGCCTCTTGCTTCTTCTGCAGCCGCGTCATGGCGCGGATGACCATGAAGATCGAGAACGCGATGATGAGGAAGTCGAACACGGCCTGCATGAAGATGCCGATATTCAGCGTCGCGGCGCCGGCTGCCTTGGCGGCCTCGAGCGTCGCGTAGTCGTTGCCGTCGAGCGCGTAGAAGATGTTGGTGAACTTCACGCCGCCGACCAGAATGCCCAGGATCGGCGTGATCACGTCGGCCACCAGCGACGCGATGATTTTGCCGAAGGCGCCACCGATGACGACGCCGACCGCCATATCGACCACGTTTCCGCGCATGGCGAACGCTTTGAAATCCGACATCATACCCATGAAGGTTCTCCTCTGGTGTGATCGCCCGCTTCGCGCGAGCTAGCGCCGTCACGGCGGGTGACTCACCCGAGCCCCTCGCGCAGCGCTGCACAGCCCAGAGTCAATGCGATTCAGAGGTAGCTGTCCAATGGTTACGGCGGTTTTCTGGCGTTCCGCAGCGCATCGTAGAAGCTGCGTTACACGACGTTCCTCAAGAAACGCTGCGTTGAGCACGTCTGTATTCGAAGGGCCCTAGAAGCTATTGCGGCCAGGGTCCGGCGCGTACTTCCATCGACCGACGGACCCTATGTCCCACCCAGGCCTTCGATCACCCGGAGCGGGTACAGCCGCCGCTGACACAAGCGTCCCCTGGGCATCCGTCTTCGTGCGCGCCCTGGCCCTCGCCCTGGTGTGCTGGGCCGCCGCCAGTCTGGGGCTGGCGCTGGACATCGCGCCCCACGCCCCCGCCGACACCTGGCCCGTGGCGGGCATCGCGCTGGCCGGCCTGCTCGCGGGCGGGCTGCGCCTCTCACCCGCGGTCTTCATCGGCGTCGCCACCGCGCTGCTGGTCGCCGCGCCCGACCCGAACAGCCAGACCCTCCTCATCGCCGCCACCACGGCCCTGGGCGCGACCCTGCAAGCGATAGTCGGCGCCACCCTGGTCACCCGCTTCGTCGGCTACCCCGCCCCCCTGGCTCGCGAGCGCGACATCTTCCTCTTCCTCGGCCTCGCCGGCCCCCTCGCCTGCATCATCGCCCCGACCCTCGCGCTGCCCATCTTCTCCATCGGCAACATCGTCGCCCTGGACCGCGTCCCCGCCACCTGGCTGACCTGGTGGCTCGGCAGCGCCTGCGGCGTCACGCTGCTGGGCCCCGTCGCCCTCTGCTTCATCGGCGAGCCGCGCCCCGCCTGGCGCCGCCGCCGCGCCGGTGTCGCCGCCCCGGTCGTCGTCGCCTTCGCCGCGCTCTACAGCATGCTGATGCAGTCGCGCGCCGAAGAGGCCCGCCGCATCCAGCACGACTTCGTCCAGCGCTCGTCGGTCATCAGCGACAGCATCGACGAGACCATGGTCCCCCACCTGCAGGTCCTGCGCGCGATCGGTGAACACGTCGTGGCCTCCCCGGACCTGACCCTCGCCGAGTTCGACCACTACGCGCAGGCCCAGCTGATCGGCCTCAACGGCTCGCCCACCGTGGCGTGGCACCGCCTCATCAGCGACTCCGAGATCGACCAGCTGGAGCGCAGCAAGCGCGCCAACGGCTGGCCCGACTTCACCGTCCACGCCGGTGACGTCCACGACCTGTCACGCCGCCCGACCCGCGGCCAGAAGCACCTCATCGTCGAGCACATCACGCCGGTGCAGGGCAGCGCCTCCGTGCTCGGCTTCGACATCCTCAGCGACCCGGTGCGCCACACGACCTTCGCCAAGGCGCGCGACTCGGGCCTCCCCACCGCCACGGCCCCCATCCGCCTCATCGGCCGCCGTCAGGGCCAGATGGGCATCGTCGTCTTCTACCCCATCTACTCCGGCCCGCCCCCGGCCACCGTGGACGAGCGGCGCGAGGCCATCCGCGGCGCCGCCGTCGGCGTCTTCGAGCTCGTCGACCTCGCCAACGCCTCGTTCCCGGCCCACTGGCCCGAGGGCGTCAACGCCTGGGTCACCGACGAGACCGACCCCGGCATCAGCGCCCCGCTCTTCGCGCACTCGCGCCGCCACGCCGCCGAGGCCATGGCCGCCGCGGGCTCGCTGACCCGCGAGACCGTCCACATCACCGCCGCCCGCCGCTGGGTCCTGCGCACGGCCGTCGACCCGGCCTTCATCGAAGCCCACGGCTCCATCGCCCCGTGGCTGGTCCTGGGCGGCGGCGTCGCCCTCATCACCCTGCTCGGCACCTTCCTGCTCGCCATCACCGGCCGCGCCGCCCTCGACGAGGCTCGCGCCGCCATGCTCGCCGCCGCCAACGCCGACCTCGAGCACCAGTTCAGCGAGCGCACCCGCGTCGAGCGCCAGCTCGCCGAGGCCAATAACCGCGCCCTCGTCACGCTGCACTCCATCGGCGAGGCGGTGATCACCAGCGACGCCCTGGCCGTCATCGATTACATGAACCCCGTCGCCGAGTCCCTGATGGGCATCTCGAGCGCCGAGGCCCGCGGCCACCGCCTGTCGAAGTTCGGCCGCTGCCTCGACGAGAAGACCCGCGAGCCCCTGCGCGACCCCATCGAGGCCTGCCTGCGCGACACGGTCCCGACGCTCTCCAGCGGCATCGGCATCCTGCTGCGCGCCGACGACGTCGAGCACGCCATCGAGTTCACCACCGCCCCCATCCGCAACGCCGCCGACGAGGTCCTGGGCGCCGTGCTGGTCTTCAAGGACGTCACCGAGGCCCGCCAGACCGCGCTGCAGATGGCCCACCACGCGATGCACGACGCGCTGACCGGCCTGGTCAACCGCCGCGAGTTCGAGCGCCGCCTCTCCCACGCCGTCGCCAGCGCGCGGCTTCAGGGCGCCCGCCACGCCCTGTGCTACCTGGACCTCGACCAGTTCAAGCTGGTCAACGACACCGCCGGGCACGCGGCCGGTGACGAGCTGCTCAAGCTGCTCACCGACATCCTGCGGCGCTCGGTCCGCTCTCGCGACACCCTGGCGCGGCTCGGCGGCGACGAGTTCGGGCTGCTGCTCAGCAACTGCCCGCCCCAGAAGGCCCAAGAGATCGCCGAGTCCATCGTCGTCGCCATCCGCGACTTCAAGTTCGTCTGGCAAGAGCGGACCTTCCAGGTCGGCGTCAGCATCGGCCTCGTCCCCATCGAGAGCGACGCCGACGGCACCGACAGCCTGCTCTCGCGCGCCGACGTCGCCTGCTACACCGCCAAGGATCTCGGGCGGAATCGCGTCTACACCTACGACGCGCAGAACGCCTACCCGAAGCGCCGCCACGCCGAGCTCATCCGCGCCGCCGAGCTGCGCGACGCCCTGGAGGAGGGCCGCTTTCGCCTGTGGCACCAGCCCATCGCCGCGCTGGACAACGACTCGGCCGAGGGCTTCCGCTGCGAGCTCTTGCTGCGCCTGGAGGACCGCCAGGGCGGCATCGTGGCGCCGAACTCGTTCATCCCCGCGGCCGAGCGCTACGGCCTGATGGGCTCCATCGACCGCTGGGTCATCCAGACCGCGTTCCGCAGCTACGCCGAGGCCTTCGCGTCGCGGCCGAACACGCAGATGTCCATCAACCTGTCCGGCAACACGCTGACCGACGACGGCCTCGCGCGCTTCGTGAAGTCCGAGCTGAAGTCCGCCGGCCTGAGCGGCGAGCGGGTCTGCTTCGAGATCACCGAGACCGCCGCCGTCCATCACATGGGGCCGGCGATTCGCTTCATCGGCGAGATGCGCAACCTGGGCTGCCGCTTCGCCCTGGACGACTTCGGCAGCGGCCTGTCCTCCTTCGGCTACCTCAAGCAGCTCGCCGTGGACTACCTGAAGATCGACGGCAGCTTCGTGCGCGGCATCACCGAGAGCCGCATCGACGGCGCCATGGTCTCGGCCATCAACGACGTCGGCCACGAGATGTCGCTGCGGACGGTCGCCGAGTACGCCGAGACCGAGGCCATCGTCGAGCAGCTACGCCGCATGGGCGTCGACTACGCCCAGGGCTTCGCGGTCGGCCGCCCCGTCCCGCTGCCGGGCCTCGCCGGCATGTCCGCCCGCAGCCGCGGTGAGCGCCAGGTCGTCTGATTCGCGAGGCGCCGCCTCAGTGTCTTGCGGTCGCCGCCCCGAGGTCGCGGTAGAACATCACCAGGGCGTCGTCGGTCCGGTAGAAGTGCGGGATGCGCCCGCACTCGATGAACCCGGTGCCCTCGTAAAACGCCAAGGTCGCCGGCGCGTCGGCCACCGAGCTCGCCTCGACGCGGATGATGCGCCCGCCCTCCTTGTGCAGCACCTCATCGAGCGCGGTGACCAGCTTGCGCCCGATGCCCTGCCCGCGCCGATTCGCGTCCACGGCGATCCAGTACAGGTCGTAGGTGTGCTCGGTCATCGGCGTCGGCCCGTAGAGCACGTAGCCCATGACCGGCCCGCCCGACATGTCCGACTCGACCGCCACCAGCGCGGCGTAGCCCGTGGCCGCCGAGCGGTGAATCGCGTCGTCGACCAGCTCGCGCGCGACCTGGCGCTCCTCGTCGTCGAAGGCGTCGGTGCGCCCCAGCAAGTCCACGATCCCGTCCCAGTCGGAGGGGTTGATGGCGCGGATCAGCATGAATTACCTCAGGAAAAGCGGCGTTGAGGGGGGTGGTTGTCTAGGCGTGGCCGGCGCGGGCGAGGATGCGCGCGACCAGGGTCGGGTAGTCGAAGCCGGCGTCGCGGGCGGCGATGGCGAGCCCGGCGTCGGGGTGGAGGTCGGGGTTGGGGTTGACGTCGATGACCGCGGGCTGGCCTGACGCGTCCAGGCGTAGGTCCACGCGGCCGTAGGCGCTGCCGCCGATGGCCACGAAGGCGTCGCGGGCGGACTGCTTGACGCGGGCGAGCAGGTCGTCGTCGAAGCGGCCGCGCGCGGAGACCGAGCGCGCCTCGTAGTCGGGCGTGCCGGGGGTCCACTTGCAGTCGTAGGTGACGATGCCCAGGCCGCCCGCGTCGCCGAAGTCGACGGTGGTGACCGCCATCGGGCCGTCGGGGTCGCCGAGGATCGCCACGTTCAGCTCGGGGCCAGACGCAGAGGTCTCGACCATACGGGGCCGCCGAGGGTCTCGAGCAACGCCAGGCCACGCGGCGCTGAAGGGCAGGCGGGTCGTACCAGGCCCTGGTCGATGCCGATGGAGCCGTCGACCCGCGCCGGCTTCACGAAGAGCGGCCAGCCAAGCCCGGCGCGGTCCAGGGCGTGCTGTGACGGCGGCGTCCTGCAGCGATGCCGCGCGTGGGGCACGTTGGCGGCGTCGAGCACCTCGCGGACGCGGTCTTTGGCTTGCCCGGTCCTCAGCGCGGCGGGGCGGTTGCCGGTGTAGGCGAGGCCCGCGGCTTCCAGGGCCAGCGCGAACTCGGCCTCGCGCGTCGCGTCGCCGCCCATGGACTCGACGAGGTTGAAGACGCAGCCGACGCCCTGGGCCTTGCACGCCGCGATGAGCGCGGCCGGGTCGTCGTCGACCGTCAGCAAGACCACGTCGTGACCCGCGGCCCGCAGGACCTCCACGATCGAGGCCGCGACCTCCTCGACGTCCGCGTCCGCAGCCGCCGACGGCGGCACGGCCCCGGCCTCACCGCCCGCCTCCGCGGCCACCGCGCTCCGGTAGTCCACGTTGTGTACGACCGCGATTCGCCCGCCGGGTGTCATCATCGCTGGCACCTGCATCCCTAAACCACTCCCGCAACGAGCCCCGAGCCGGCGGTCCAGGGCGAGCCGGCCAATCGCCTCCCCGCCCCCAAGGACCGCAATGTGACCGCTCTGCAGCGCGGGTCAAGAGGCGTCTCTGCGCGCACCTTCACTCCGCCGCCAACTCCCAGTGTCCGTCTCGCAACACGAGCCGCTGCCCGCTGACCTCCAGCTTCCGCTGCCGTCTCGCCCGCGCGCGTCCAGGTCTCGTCCCAGACCTCGTCCCGCTCGAAGTCGATCTTCGCCCGGTCCCAGTCCCCGTCCCCGTCGTCATCAAAGAGGTCAAAGCGCGGCCCCTGCCCCTTCAGGTAGTCCTCGCTCGCCGCCGCGCGCGCAGGCGCATCCAGCAGCACACCGGCCAGGGTGAGCAGCGGATCTCGGGCTGTGGCGCTTGCAGGCGCGGGCGGCGCGGCAGGCTCAGCCGCGGGAGCTGGCTGGGGCGCGCGCGCCGGAGTATCGCCGGCGCGCCGGCCTCCACCCGCCGCGCCGGCTGAGGCGTCGCCGGCGCCGCCAGGGAGCGCGCTGGGCGTCCCAAGCGCCTGAGTCTCCGCGACCACCGCCGGCGCCGCCTCGGGCGCAGGCGCAGCCGCCAGAGATGGCCCCCACCCCGGCCCCACCACCGCGACCGCGACCGCGATGACTACCCTCGAACCTGCTGAGACGACCCGCAACCCTCCAAGACGCCCCCCGCCAGCGACGTCCCGCGATACTCCAGCAGAGCGCAGCGCCAGCAAGCGCCAGCCCCGATACTCGACGCTCCTCCCCAGCGAAGCAACCTCGCGCGGCGCCACGACGCCTGCGCCGGGCCGCGCACGTCCCGGATTGCACCCGCGCCGTGCGGTCGGCGTGTTTGGCCGACCGCGGGAGGGCGGGCGGCGCTTGCGCGAGGTCTGGCGGCCGCGTAGGGATCCCCGGATGACGAGCCGCCTGCAGGAGACATCGTTCAACGTCCCGAAGATGGATTGCCCGTCGGAGGAGCGGATGATCCGCTTGGCCCTCGAGGGCTTCGAGGGCGTGGAAGCGCTGTCGTGCGATTTCGGCAGGCGGCGCCTGAGCGTCCTGCACCATGGTGACCCTGCCCCGATCGCGTCGAAGCTGCGCACGTTGGGCCTGGGTGCTGAGCTTATCGAGACGACCGAGGCCACGCGCGCGTCCGCTGCGATTTCAGACCCCGCGGCTGAGGCGCGCACGCTGAAGACGCTGCTCGCTATCAACGCGGTGATGTTCGTCGTCGAGATGAGCGCGGCGCTGTTCGCGCGCTCCACAGGGTTGTTCTCGGACTCCCTCGATATGTTCGCCGACGCCGCGGTCTACGGGCTCGCGCTGTTCGTGGTGGGGCGCTCTGCGGGCGCAAAACTGCGGACCGCCCACCTCGCGGGCTGGGTTCAGGCGGCCCTCGGAATCGGCGCGCTCGCGGAGGTGGCGCGCCGCTTTGTCCAGGTAAGCGAGCCGCTGTCGATGCTCATGATGACCGTCGCGGCGCTGGCGCTAGTGGCCAACGTCTACTGCTTCTGGCTGGTCTCGAAGCACCGCGGCGGCGGCGCTCACATGCAGGCCAGCATCATCTTCTCCGCCAACGACGTCCTCGCCAACGCGAGCGTCATCGTCGCCGGGGCGCTGGTGAGCTGGACGGGCTCAAACTACCCCGACCTGGTGGTCGGCGGCGGCATCGCCCTCGTAGTGCTGCTCGGCGCCTGGCGAATTCTGCGGCTCGGGAGAGTCTAGGCGCGAACGTCGCCGCCAACGCCGCGCCCCCCGACCGACGACTCGCCAAACCGAATGACGCATCGCAGTTCCGACGATGCGCCACCCACGGCCCACAGCCTTCGGGACGCCCGCCCGCGCCCCGAACGCGAGCCTCAGCCCCCGGACGCGCCCTCGGGCCGGCGGCCCCACAGCCAAGTCAGCGCCAGCGCGATGGCGTCGAAAGGCTCGGCGCGCACGGTGTCGTCGCCGCCGTAGCTGCCGCGCAGGCGCCACTCGCCGCCGTCCAGCGCGTAGACCTCCAAGGTCTC
>JAWKRR010000018.1:0-113961 GCA_041389525.1 Myxococcota bacterium
TTTCTGCTGTCGCACATCCCGAAGGGCGAGTTCCCCGTGGTCCTGGACCTGGGCTGCGGCGACGGCGTGCTCGGCGTCGCGGCGAAACGTCAAAACCCCAGCTCGCGCCTGGCGTTTTGCGACGAGTCGCGGATGGCCGTGGAGAGCGCGCGGGCGAACTACGCGCGGCGCTTCGAGGACGAGGCGCGCTTCGTCTGGACCCACTGCTATCAGGGCCAGGACGCCGGGTCGGTGGACCTGGTGCTGTGCAACCCGCCATTTCACCAGGGGCACGTCGTCGGGGAAGCCGTCGCGCGCCAGATGTTCGCCGACGCGCATCACGCGCTGGTGGACGGCGGGCGGTTGCGGGTCGTCGCGAACAAGCACCTGGACTACCCCGCGGCGCTGCGGCGGCTGTTTGGGGCCTGCCGAGTCGTCGCGACCAACCGCAAGTTCGTGATTCTCGACGCCTTCAGGTAGGGGCGCCCAAAGCGGAGTCGCGAGGCGGCCGTGAGGGCCGGTGCGCCAGGGATTACTCGCGCGCACGCGGTCCTCGTTTACTTCGCCAGCGCGCTTCAGCAGGCTGTGCCTCTGCCGCCGACCATGGAGCGCGCCCCGTCCTGTCCGGGGGGCGGACCCGTCGGCGTCCACCGGGGGATCTCGATGCGTGTCTCGACCTGTGTAGTCCGCCGATGGGCCGTCGTGGTTCTGGTTCTGGGCGTCGCGGCGTGCGGGGGCGGGGCGGTCGGCGGCGGCGACTCGGGCGCGGACTCCGATGGGACCAGCGGTGACGTCGTCGCGGACGTGAGCGACGCAGGCGGAGACGGCGGCGCGGACGTGCCGGGGCCGAAAGACGTAGACGCCAGCGAGCTGCCCGACGGCGAGGCCGACGCGGACGCAGGCCCGGACGCGGACGCCGACGGCGACGCGACCACGGACGGCGAGGGGTCGCCAGACGCAGACGCCGACGCGCTGCCCGACGGCGACAGCGCCGAGGAGGTCGACCCGCCCTCGCTCACCTTCGTGTCCACCCCGGTCGAGTTCGCCCTGGCCGGCTTCGAGTGGAAGTACCGCCCGCGCGTGAACGCTGGCGGCGAGCCCAGCCTGCAGCTGCTCGAGGCGCCCGTCGGCATGGTGCTGACCGGCCAGCTCTTGAGCTGGTCACCGACGGCCCAGCAGTCGGGGATGCACACGATGCGCCTGCGCGCGACGGCCGACGGGCTCAGCTCGACGCAGGTGGCGAAGATTCAGGTCGGCGCGGCGACCACGCTGGCGCAGACCGTGGTCGGCGTCGACGGCGGCAGCGCGGCCATCACCGGGTCCGCCGACGGATACCAGGGCGCGTCTGCCTCCATCGCGGCGGGCAGCGTCAGCGAGCCCATCTTGCTGCGCCTCAGCTCGCTGAACGTCGACCTGCACCCGGCAGCGCTCGCCCCCGGCAAGCTCACGCCGCTGGTGCTCGGGCCGGCGGGTGTCAGCTTCAGCGAGTCCGCGTTGGTCCAAGTGCCGATCGACCCCGACGCGACCGGACAGCTCTCCAACCTGTCGGTCTACGTCATGAGCGAGGCGTCGGGCTGCTGGACCAGCGCCCAGATCGCCTCGGTGGACCAAGCCAACGGCCTCGCCGCCGTCCCCATGGGCCACTTCTCCATCGCCGTCGCGGGCGTCAACGCCTGGACCCTGGACCAGACCCTGGTGGACACGTCGGCCGGCGAGACCTGCGCTCGCCCCATCGCGACGACGGCCGTGCTGAGCGCCAGCCTCGACGCGCTGCCCACCAGCGCGGTGGCGCTCTTCGAGCCGCCCGGTGGCATCACCAACCTCGCCGCGGGCGCGCTGCTGCCCGGGATCTCCGGCAGCTTCCGCCACATCCAGGTCGCCGACCTGCTGGTCGCCGCGTCGTCGACGGCCTCGGTCGGCATGTCGAACCTCGCGGTCACCCTGGTCCTGCCGGGTGACGGCTCGGCCCGGGTCGTCATCGCCGACCAGGACGGCGCGGTCCTGCAGAAGCGAGCCTTCGCCAGCGTCGCCGACTCCTGGGCGACCGACATCGAGCCGATGATGCGCGGCCTGGGCCTGGTCCACCGCTTCGACAAGCCGCAGTCGCCCGACCTCCGCGTCCGCGTGCGCTCGTACCTGCGCTACGACAGCGGCAACTCGTCGTCGGCGCCCTTCGCGCCCATGGAGCAGGGCACGCTGCTGGCCGAGTCCACGTTCGGACCGCTGGTCGCGCCGGCCGCCACCGCCACGGTGGACTCGGACTGCGACGGCGTCGGCGAGGCGTTCGACACGGTGACCATGATAGGCCAGCCCGAGATCCTGAAGTCCCCCCAAGACACCCTCTCGGTGCTGGTCGGCAACGCGCTGGCGCTGATGTGCACCGCGTCGTCCCCGCCGGGGGCAGCCGCGCTCACCTTCCAGTGGAAATCCTCAGTCGCCGCCGATCTGTTCGAGCCCGCGGGTGCCGCCGTCCAGTTCACCGCGAGCTCGTCGGGGACCCGCTCGGTGACCTGCTCGACGACCTGGGAGGGCACGACGCTGTCGCGCGTGTTCACGGTCGTCGCCCAGGCCGCCAACGCCGCCAACACGCGCCCCACCTGCATGCCCACCGCCGACGCCAAGCTGCTGCTGGTCGGCGGCTCGACGGGGCTGGTGGCGAACGCGGTGGACCCCGACGGCGACACGGCGCTCAAGGTCGAGTGGGGCGTGTTGAACGCCGGCGGGGAGTTCGGCGGATCGCCGTTCTTGTCGGCCTTTGGTGGCCCGTCGACGCTGTTCGGGCCGGTCACGGCGGCGGGCACCTACAAGGTCGCGTGCCGCGCGTCGGACGCGGGCGGGCAGGGGCCGCACGGGGTCGTCGAGGTCCAGGTGCTGCCTGCGGCGTCGAACCTGCCGCCCAGCCTCGCGCTGCTGAGTCCAGCCGGCGCCACGGTGGCGGCGGGCGAGGCGCTGACGTTGACGGCGTCGGCGAAGGACTCCGACGCGCTGACCTTCAGCTGGTCGCCGACGGCCTTCGTGACGGCGGGGAGCGACGACGGGGCCAAGGGCAGCGCGACCTTCGTCAGCGCGGTCCCGGGCCTCTACTCGGTCTTCGTCAGCATCGGCGACGGGACCAACCCGCCGGTTTTGCTGAAGTCGGTCGTGCTGGTGACCGGGTCGCCGCTGGGCTTTGACGCCGACGGCGACGGGTTTTTCAGCGCGGGCGTGCCGCTGGACTGCAATGACGGCGACCCGCTGGTGAACCCGGCCGCGGCGGAGATCTGCGGCAACGGCGTCGATGACAACTGCAGCGGCGCCCAGGACGAGGGCTTCCCGGACGTCAACGGCGACGGCGTGGCCGAGTGTGTGCCTTTTGGCACAGGCAGCGACAGCGACGGCGACGGGGTCGTGGACGCTGACGACAACTGCCCGTTCCTGCCCAACCCGGGCCAGGCCGACGCGGACGGCGACGGCATCGGCGACGCGTGCGACCTGGGGTGTCCGCCGGTCTGCAACGACGGGAACCCGTGCACCACGGACTCGTGCAACCCGGCCACGTTCAATTGCCAGTTCGTCCCGAACAGCGCGGCGTGCAGCGACGGCGACGCGTGCACGGTGGGCGACGCCTGCGTGGCTGGGGCTTGCGTCCCGGGGCAGGCGGAGGACTGCGACGACGGCGACGCCTGCACCGACGACGCCTGCGACAAGCTGCTCGGCTGCACCGCGCTGGTGAACACGGGCGGCTGCGACGACGGCGACCCCTGCACCCTGGTGGACACCTGCGTCGCGGGCGAGTGCATCGGCGTGGGAGCGCCGACCTGCGACGACGGGAACCCCTGCACGGCCGACACCTGCAACGGCGACACCGGCGCGTGCGAGCACTTGGACCTGGCCGTGGCCTGCGACGACGCGAACGCCTGCACCGAGGGGGACTTTTGCTCGGTCGGCGCCTGCCTGCCCGGGCCGGCGCAGGACTGCGACGACGGGAACCCGTGCACCAGCGACGTGTGCGACAAGACCACGGGGGCGTGCGTGAACCTGCCGATCGCGGCGGGCTGCGACGACGGCAACTCGTGCACGGCGGACGACGCGTGCGTGGCGGGGGCGTGCGTGGGCGGGCCCAACGGGTGCGCGTGCGCTGAGGACGGCGACTGCGCGGTCAAAGAGGACGGCGACGCCTGCAACGGCACGCTCATCTGCAAGCTCAACGAGTGCGTCGTGGACCCGCTGACCCTGGTGAGCTGCGCGGTGTCGAGCACGCCGTGCCAGAAGAACGTCTGCGTGCCCGCGACGGGGCTGTGCGCGCTGAGCCCGGTGCCCGACAGCGCCGGCTGCGACGACGGCGACGGCTGCACTCTGGGAGACACCTGCGCCGCGGGGACCTGCGTCGCGGGGGCGGCGGCGAGCTGCGACGACGGCAACGCCTGCACGGACGACAGCTGCGACCCCGTGACGGGCCTGTGCGCGCATGCGCCCAACACGGCGGCGTGCGATGACGGCAACGCGTGCACGACCGGGGACACGTGCGGCGCCAGCGTGTGCGTCGGGCTGGTTCCGGTCGACTGCGACGACGGCAACCCCTGCACCACCGACTCGTGCCTCAGCCTCAGCGGCTGCATCCACGCGCCGAACGCGCTTCCGTGCGACGACGGCGCCGCGTGCACGGTCGGCGACGGCTGCGCGGCCGGAAGCTGCGCGAGCGGGGGCAACGTCTGCCAGTGCCAGGGCACGCTCGATTGCGCGGCGTTCGAGGACGGCAACCTGTGCAACGGCACCTTGGTCTGCGCGGACAATCAGTGCGTCGTCGACCCGCTGAGCCCGGTGGTCTGCGGGCAGGCGCCGCCGTGCCAGGCCAACATGTGCGAGCCCAGCAGCGGCGAGTGCGTGGCGCTGGCGATGGGCGACGGCACCCCCTGCGATGACGGCGACGGGTGCACGGTGGGCGACGTGTGCGGCCTGGGCGTGTGCGTGGGCGGCGGGCCGCTGGACTGCGGCGAGGGCGGGTCCTGCGCGGGCGGCGTGTGCAGCGGCGGGGCCCTGGCGACCTGTCGCGACCTGGCGCTGTGCTACTTCGCGTGCGGGCTGCCTGGCGCGCCCGACAACTGCAACAGCGACTGCGAGGCCGCCGCGCTGCCTTCAGCGACCGCCGAGCTTGGCGTGTTCATCGATTGCCTAGACGCGGCCTGCCTCGTGGACCCGTCGCCCGGCTGCGACCACCCGAACAACCCCGTGTGCGCGGTGCAGCTCGCGAGCTGCTTGCAGTGCGAGACGGACGACCAGTGCGACTACGGGAACACGTGCGCGAACGCGGTCTGCACGGTGGGCGGGAGCTGCGACGTCTCGCCCATCGGCGACGGCACACAGTGCGACGACGGCGACGCCTGCACCGCGGACGACTCGTGTCTGGCCGGCGAGTGCGTGGCGTCGCCCGGGCTCGACTGCGATGACGGCAACCTGTGCACCGCCGAGGTGTGCGACGGCCTCGGCGGGTGCGTGTCCACGGCGGTCGAGGGCTGCAACCCCACCGACGACCTGGACTTCGACGACTCCACGGCGGACGTGGACTGCGACGACGGCGACGCGACGGTGTACCCGGGCGCGCCCGAGCTGTGCGACGGCCAGGACAACGACTGCGACGGCGCGGCCGAGGGGTTGGTGGGCACGGACTGCGCGGTCGGCGAGGTGTGCATCGAGGCGGGCTGCGTGGACGTGGCGGTCGAGTGCGCGTCGGTCGATGCGTGCGTCGCCGTGTGCGGTGGCGACTCGGTGTGCGCGGAGGCGTGCGTCAGCGCGGCGTCGCCGGCGTACCAGGCGGCGCGACAGGGGCTCAGCGAGTGCCTCGACGCGAGCTGCCCGACCGGCGACGAAGGGAACTGCTACAGCGTGGCGATCGGCGGGCCCTGCGCGGGCTGGGCGGTGTGCGGGGAGGGCGCCTGTGTCCCGGACTGCGCGGGCAAGACGTGCGGCGACGACGGATGCGGCCAAGAGTGCGGCGTGTGCCAGCCCGAGGACGTCTGCATCGCGTTCCAGTGCGGGGCGCCGGAGTGCTTCAACGAGACGGATTGCCTCCCTGGCGAGTTCTGTAACGGCGGCGTCTGCCGCGACCTGAACTGCCCCGAGGGCTGCCCGGGCGGTCAGGTGTGCGCGCCGGGCGGCTGCGTGGACCCGACGCCGTGTCTGGGCGACGGCGACTGCGCCACCGCCGATTCGTGCCTCGAGGCGACGTGTGTGGGCAATTTCTGTCAGTTCTCGCCTGTGAATTGCGACGACGGGAACCCGTGCACCGTCGACTCCTGCGACGGCTCGGGCGCTGCGGCGCTGTGCGTGAACGCGGCCGTGCCCACCGGCGTGTCCTGCGAGCTGGTCAGCAGCTGCGCGGCGCCCTTCGGCATCTGCTCGCTGGGGAGCTGCCTGCCGGTCGAGCCGGTGGTCTGCAACGACGGCGATCTCTGCACGGTCGACGGCTGCCAGGAGGGCGTCGGGTGCGTCTTCGAGCCGCTGTGCGCGGGCGGCGAGGTGTGCTTCGGGGACGGGCGGTGCTTGGTGGCGGGCGCGGGCTGCACGCTCGACGCTCAGTGCGCGACCGGCGACCCGTGCGTGCAGGGGCAATGCTTCCAGAACGTCTGCGTCGAGCTGTCGTACTGCGACGACAACAACCCCTGCACCGACGACCTCTGCTCGCTGAGCCCCGGCCTGACCTGCGACTATCAGACGAGCACCTTGAACGGCTCGGCCTGCAACGTCGGGGCGTCGGGATGCGGCGGATTCGTGTGCGACTCCGGTAGCTGCGTCGAGGACGTCGGGGCCCCGCCGCCCTGTCCCGACGACGGCGACGTCTGCACCATCGCGCAGTGCTTCGGCGCGGGCGCCTGCGGCTACGTGTCCATCGCGTGCGACGACGGCGATCCCTGCACAACGGACTCCTGCGACCCGATCTCGGGCTGTGCTTCGACGCCCGTCGATTGCGGGGCGGGCGCGCTGTGCCACCTCGGCGGCTGCGTCCCGGAGATCCCGTGCGGGACCGTCGCCGAGTGTCCGGCCCCGGTCGACGCCTGCGAGGTCTACGCCTGCGAGGGCTCGCTGTGCTTGCCGTCGCCGCTGGGCTGCGACGACGCGAACCCGTGCACGCAGGACTTCTGCGACCCCGGCTCGCCGCTGTCCCCCTGCCAGCACCCCGCGCGGCCCTTCGCGTCGGGCTGCGGCGGCGCCTGCGAGTTCGGGTTCTGCGTCGCCGGCGTGTGCTCGGGCCTGACCCCGGTCGGGTGCAGCGACGGCGACCCGTGCACGCTGGATAGCTGCGACGCGGGCAGCGGAAACTGCACGTTCACGCCGGTGTGTTCCGGCGACGACGTGTGCTTGGGCGGCCAGTGCTACGCGGGCCCCTCGTGCGCCGACGCGAGCGGGTGCGACGACGGCGACCCGTGCACGCAGGACATCTGCCACGAGTCGGTGTGCGTCAATCTCCCGCAGTGCGACGACGGCAACCCCTGCACGGCGGACTCTTGCCTGCTCGGCGCGTGCACCTTCGACCCGACGCCCATGGAGGCCGCCGGCTGCGACACGGGCAGCGCCTGCCTGACCGGCGCCTGCGTCCTGGGCGCCTGTCTGCCCGCAGCGCCGGTGACCTGCCCCGACGACGGAAACCTGTGCACCGTCGCGCAGTGTCACCCCGAGCTTGGCTGCGTCGTCCAGCCCGCCGACTGCGCCGGCGACCCGTGCGAGGTGGCCGACTGCAACCCCGTGACCGGCTGCAGCGCCACCCCCATCGACTGCGGCGTCGAGGCTGCGTGTTTCCAGGGCGGCTGCTACTTCAGCCCGCCATGCGCCGACGTCTCCGATTGCCCGCCGCCGCCGGACGCCTGCTCCACGTTCGCGTGCATCGGAGAGTCCTGCGTCCTCGTGGCGGTCGCGTGTGACGACCTCGACCCGTGCACCGACGACTACTGCGACGGCGGGCTCGGCTGCCAGAACGTCCCGCTGAACTGCGAGCCCGGCTACACCTGCAACGCCGGCACCTGCGAGTGCGTCCCCGACTGCGCCGGCAAGCAGTGCGGGGACGACGGTTGTGGCGGCGCGTGCGGCGTGTGCGCAGAGGGCGACGTGTGCAACGACGGCCTCTGCTTCGCGCAGTAGCGGCCGGCGCTCGGCGAGGGGCGCCGGCCTCTATTCGGGCGACGCGCCAGGGCCTGGGCAGGGCGCGCGGAGGGCTGGCGGCAGCGGCGTCGCGGGGGCGGTGGTGGGCCAGCCGCGCGCGTCGATGACGGCCTGGAGCGCGGCGATTCGCACGTCGCCGACGGGGTGGGTGCGGGTGAAATCGAAGCGGTTGACCCAGCTCTCGTCGCCGGCCTCGGCCAGGATTCCCATGACGGAGACGGCGCCGCTGGCGTGTCCGCGGGTCTGGTGCAGCAGGCTGAGGCCGACGCGGTCGGCGGCGATCTCCTGGTCGCGGCCGTGGGCGGTCTGGGCGGCGTTGATGGCCGCGCCGACCACCGACGCGCCGTCGACGCCGCCCATCGACAGCACGCCCTGCAGGATGACGCCGATGGCTACGCTGCGGCCGAGCCCGCGAAGCTGGTCTCTGTGGATGAAGTGGCCGAGCTCGTGGCCGAGGATGAAGGCGAGCTGGCTTTCGTCGCTGAGCCGGGCGAGCAAGCCCGAGGTGACGACCACGATGCCGCCGGGCAGGGCCATGGCGTTCGGGGTCTCGTCGCACAGCACGTGGACTTTCCACTCGTAGGGCATGGGCTGGGCGGCGGCGGCGATGGGCTCGAACAGGCTGGCGAGGGCCTGGTCCGCCTCGGCGCTGGCGCCGGCGCCGCCCAGGCCCTCGAGCATCGACGAGCCCAGGGGCGCGAAGATCTCGCGCTCGGTGTCCATGGAGATGCGGACGACGATGCTCTCCGCGAACCAGCCCAGCAGGGCGGCGGCGCAGGCGGCGAACGCGACGGTGCCGGTCAGCAGCCAGACCACGTCGCGCACCGGCGTCTGGCGGCCGATGTTGGGCGCGTCGTCGGGCTGGCGTGGCTCGCTCCTCACGCGCCGAGCCGGACCGCCGTGCCGAACGCGAAGATCTCGACGCCCGCGGTGCCTTTGCCGTTGGCGCCGGCGCTGGCGAGGCGCGAGGTCTCGACGCGCACGCAGATGATGGTGTCGTAGCCCAGGCGCTGCGCCTCCTCCTTCATGCGCAGCACGGCCTCGCGGCGCCCGCGGTCGAGCAGGGTCTCGTAGGTCGACAGCCGCCCGCCGAAGAGCTTGCGCAGGCCGGCCACGAAGCTCTTGAAGTAGTCGACGGACACGACGACGCCGCCGGTGACGAGGCAGCGGTCCGTGCTGCCGTCGAGGCCCGGCAGGCGTTGCAGCGGCACCACGGTCATGCTGGCCGTCGCCTGCTCGCGTTCGCGGATGGAGCGGTAGTGATTCGCTTCCAGGCGCCGACCGACGCC
The DNA here is from genome assembly GCA_041389525.1 of Myxococcota bacterium. GTDB lineage: Bacteria > Myxococcota_A > UBA9042 > PHBI01 > JACKFB01 > JACKFB01. The sequence continues at coordinate 9,402 of JAWKRR010000018.1, forward strand.
GTAGCCGACGAGGAGCAGGACGAGCAGGCCCCCGAGTTGAAAAGCAAGCTCTTCCACGGGGTTACTCGACCCGGACGGCGGTGCCGTAGGCGAAGAGCTCGGCGGCGCCCTGGGCCACCGACGACGTGGCGAAGCGCAGATTGACCACGGCGTTGGCGCCGACGGACTCGGCCTGCGCGGTCATGCGCTGGATGGCCTCGTTCCGCGAGTCGCTCAGCAGCTCGGTGTAGCCTTTTAGCTCGCCGCCGACGATGTTTTTGAAGCTCGCCGCGATGTCGCGCCCGATGTGTTTGGCGCGGACCGTGCTGCCGGTCACGAGACCGTAGAACGCGACGACGCGCATGCCCGGAACGCCTTCTGTGGTGGTCAGGATCATGGTGTGCTCCGTGAGGGGGAGCCCGATGGTGAACTGTCGTGGGGGCGGGCGCAACGGGGGCTGGCTTTGCTTTGATGGCCGGCGGGCTGGGGGGCTGGAGTCAGCGCAGCCAGAGCGCGAGCACGATGAGCAGGCCGACCACGTAGAGGGCGCCGAAGATGGTCTTGTTGTGCCGGGCGAGCCACTCGGGGAGGAAGATGTCGAAGTTGTCGCGCCGGTCGGTGGTGTAGCGGGCGGCGACCGCGGTCAGGGGGCAGCTCCAGCGGTTCAGGAGCAGGACGACGACCTCGCCCATGACGACGGCGCAGAGGGCGGCCGCGAGCGGGAGGGCTCCGCAGGCGGCGACGATGGGGATGGCGACAATGCAGCCGGCGAACACCGCCCAGACGGCCGTGTGAACCAACTTCACCGCCAAGAGCCGTGACTCATTCGTCATATGCCAGCTACGAATTCGTAAGTCGGTGGGTGATCTCGGGACCGCCGGCCGCGCTAGAAGAGCGGGTCGCCTGGCAGCTCCGCGGCCTGCCTGAGCCAACTGGCCAGCAGCTCCTCGTCGAGCCGCTCGCCCTCGTGGATGTGGAGGTAGCGCGTGTTCGGCTGCTTGGAGGCGACGGGTGGGAGCGGGGTCAGCGATGTGCCGCGGAGAAAGGTCACCTTCAGGTACTTCGCGAAGCAGTGGAACCCCAGAAACCAGCCCTGGCCCGCGACCCCGTAGAACGGCGTGTTCCATCGCACGGCTTTGCGAACGTGGGGGACGGTGCGGGTGATGAGCGCGTCCAGGTGGCGGCCGGCGTCGCGTTTCCAACCCGGCATGGCGGCGAGATAGGCCTGCACGGGCGCGTCGCCGTCGCCTTTCGGGATCTGGGGGTTGCCGCCCGACAGGAGCTTCGGTTCGCCTGCGGGCGGCGGGGCGATCGCCTTCTTCGCGGGCTTGGTCTTGGCGTTTGGCGAGGTCGGGCCTGGCATCGTCGTCACCATGGTGCGGGCGGTTCGGTCGCCGTGGTGACGCGACGATACCCAGGGTGAGCGCCGCGGGCCAGTCCCCGCCCGCGACGCCCGAGACCCGCTGCCGCGGGACGCTCAGATGCCGGCGGAAGACGCGGGACGGCGGCCAGCGACCCAGGCGACGGCCAGCGCGACCAACCACCACGTGAGGTCCACCGGTGGGCCTCCAGACCGCGAGCCGCCGCCGGCCGAGCAGGCGCTTCCCAGGATGCTGGAGTTTGAGCCACCGCTCGACCCGTTCGGGCACGGCAGCGGCACGTAGTGGATGACCTCCTCGTGGACCTCCTCCTGCAGTCGGTAGTCCAGGGGCAGCGGCGCCAGCGTGGCGCCCAGGGGGGGCTTGCCGGCCGGCTTGTAGTCGAAGCCGGTGAGGATGGTGCCGTAGCTCGCCCAGACCCAGACGCCGCCGGTGCCGCTCGCGGGGACGCCTGCGAACCGCATCGTGGACGCGCCCGGGATCTCGTAGGCCGTGTCACCGATGGTCCACACCGAGAAGCTGATCTGGCCGCCCGCGTGCCAGCTGATGAGCGCAGGGATGACCGGCCCGGTGCTCGGCGTATCGAAGGTGATGGCGAGCGGCTCCAAGAACGCTTTGCCCTGGTATTGCGGCACGTTGGCGACGCGGACGGCGACGAAGGCCCAGCCCGCGGCGGCGTACTCGCGCAGGATGGTCTCCGATTCATCGTCCAGACCGTACCCGTTCGCCTTCAGCCAGCCGGTGAACTCGCCGTCGAACCCGCCCTCGATGATCGCGACCTCATAGCCGCCGAGGACGCTGTGGCCGGTGAGCCACGGCTTGGTCCCCGAGTCGCCAGCGTCGGCGGTGATGGCGCCCGGCCCGCCGTCGCTGCTTGAGTCCACCACGTCCCTGCCGCCCTGGATTCCGGTGCCCATGGGCACGCTCGCCCCGCATCCGCCGCCGTAGTCTTCGCCCGCGTTGCGCGTCTGGGTCTGACCGTTTTGGCTGGAGAAGCTGGGGTCGTGGCACTGATATCCCATCGAGGCATCCGGCACTTCCACCACCGTCTCGACCACGAGGGGGCCGGCAGAGCGGCTCACGTCGTCGAAGATGGTGGCCGCCGTGACCTGGACCAGCGGCGAGCTGGGCACGGGGACCACGAGGCCGAAGGGGCCGCTGACCTCGAGAAAGCGCGCGCCGACGATCATCGTCTCGCGGGCAGGCGTGGGGGGCTGTAGGTAGCTGTTGCCAGGCCAGACGCGGACCAGGACCGGCTGCTCGCCGGCGGGGATGACGTTGTACTCGGCACCAGGCTGGCTGGGAGCGACGACGCGACACACCGCGTGGGCGACGGCGCTGCAAGCGAGGAGAACCGACAGGGATAGGCCAATGATGATGCGTGTCATGGTGGGGCACCTCCTGCGACCCGCAAGAGCAAGCGTCATGCCACACGCAAATCACTGCTAAATCGCACCGACATGATCTCGGGCGGGCGATCGATGAGTGATAGTTCGCGAATCCAGTACGATCCGAGCGGGTTGTGAGGCAGGCCGCCGCCGAGAATCACCCGCGCAGCGTGCGCCTCCCCCTCGCCGGTCGATCACCGAAGGACCGACCGTCAGCCTCGCCGCGCGCGGGGGAGGGGCGGGAGGTCGGCGCAGCGCCCGCTCAGCGCAGCGCCGCGCGGGCCGCCCAGAACGCGGCGTTTGGCCGCACACCGTCGCCGTCCTCGGAGAGCTCGGGTCGCAGCCCGTCGATGAAGTGCATCTCGAGATCCTGCTTGCCCTTGACCGCGATGGGGCCGCGCGGGGTCGCCACGAAGAAGGCGCGGGCGCGCTGCCAGGTCTCTTCAGAGACGTTGACGCGGCCGGGGAGGCCGGCGCTCTCCATGCGGCTGGCGAGGTTCACCGCGTCGCCCCAGACGTCGTAGGCGAAGCGCCGCTGGCCGATGACGCCGGCCACCAGAGGGCCAGTGTGCAGGCCGATGCGCGCCTCGAAGCCTACGCGGTCGCTGATGTGGCGCACGCTCTCGACGTAGCGGGCGATCTCGAGGGCCGCCATGATGCAGTCGACCACGTGCGAGGGGCTGGGGCGCGGGACGCCGCCGACGGCCATGTAGGCGTCGCCGATGGTCTTGAGCTTCTCGACGCCCCAGCGCTCGATGATGGCGTCAAAGGCGGTGAAGGACTCCTCGAGCTGGCGGACCAGCTCGCCCGGGGTCAGTTTTTCGGCGCGTTCGGTGAAGTCGCAGAAGTCGGTGAAGAGGACGGTGGCGCTGGGGACGAAGACCGGGGGCGCCTGGCCGGTGGCTTTTAGCTCCTCGGCGATGGACTCCGGCAAGGTGTTTTTCAGCAGCGCGTCGGTGGCCTCGTGGGCGCTGACCGCCTCGGCGCGGGCTTCTTCCAGCTCGGCGGTGCGGGCGCGGACGCGGTCTTCGAGTTCTTCGTAGTGGACGGCGTTTTCGATGGAGATGGCGGCCTGGGCGAGCAGCACCCGCGCCAGGGCGATGCGCTCGGAGACGAAGACGCCCTCGGTCTCGTCGTTGTCGAGGTAGAGGATGGCGTTCATCTCGCCTTGGTGAACGATGGGCAGGCAGAGCACCGAGCGGACGCCGCGGCGGACGACGCAGGGGTCGGCGGCGAACCTAGCGTCGGCGCGGGCGTCGGCGACCATCACCTCTTGGCCCATGTTGCGGACGAGGTGGACCACCGAGAGCGGCACGTCGCCCGCGGCGTCGACAGGCAGCCACGGGTCCAGGACTGCGGTGCTGACGGAGGGGTCGGAGCGCCCGACCGCGGCGAGGACGAAGGCGCCGTCACGCTGTAGCAGGAGCGCGGCCTTGCGGGCGCCCGACGACTCGAGGGCCAGCTCGATCAGGAGTTGCAGGAGGCGCGAGAGGACCAGCTCTTGGGAGATGGCCTGGCTGGCGCGCAAGACCGCGTGGGCGTCGAGATCGCCGGCGTCGGTGAAGGTGTGGGTGCGCGTGATGGGGCCGCCTGCGGGGCGGGCGGCGCGGCGGGCGAGGTCGGGGTGGCGCACGTCCAGGTGCTCGACCGCGGCGATGGCGCCCCAGCGTTGCAGCGCGTAGCGGGCCTCCAGCAGGTGCGCGCGGGCGGCGGCGTCGAGGCCCTGGGACTCGAAGAAGGCGGCCAGCAGGCGGTGGGTCAGCGCCTCGTCGGAGAGAAATCCCGAGGCGGCGGCTGCCTGAATCGCATCGCGGTAGGCGGCGAGCGCGTCGTCGGTGCGGCCCTCGACGCGTGCGAATTCGGCGCGCAGCAGGGCGGCCTTCTGGGCGAGGTTGGCGGGGTTCGCGTCGGCCCAGACCTGGACCTTGTCGCGGAAGGCGCGGGCGTGCTCAAGCTCGCCCAGGTCGCCCGTGGCCTCGTAGTGACGCAGCGCGAGCAGCGCGTCGACGGCGTGCCACGCGGGCAGGTGAAACGTCGCGGTGCCGCCGGCCGCGACGTGGGCGCGGGCCGCGACGGACTCGGTGCGCGCGAGGTCGAGCTCGCCCAGGGCGACCAGGGCGAGGGCGTGAAAGCAGTGGTAGACGAAGAGCCCCGTCGGGTGCTGAAGCGACTGAAAGATCGGCAGCATCACCGCCTCGTCCCAGGCGTCGCCCTGCAGCACCAGGGGGTCGGCGGCCCGCCCCTGCAGGTTGAGCACGACCTGGTGGAGGATGCCGTGGAGGCTGAGCGCGGCCTCCTGAGACAGCTCGCGGCACGAGGCCGTGTACCGAGCCAGGAGCGGCTCGAGGCGGTCGAAGGGCACGCCGGCGTGGAAGCCGAGCATGCCCGTCAGCATCGCGGCGAAGTGGGCGAACTCGAAGTCCGCGATGTCGATGGCCTCGGTGTAGACGTCGGCGTACTCCTGCAGGTAGCCGTGCAGCGGCTCCTTCCAGTGCCGCACGAAGCCGAAGTGAACGTGCCGCGTGCGCACGCGGACCCGGCGCGCTTCGGGAAATCGGTCGGTCAGGGTGAGGGCCAGCGAGCCCATCGCGTAGCCGACGTCGAGGGCGCCCGCGTCGCACAGGATGAGACCGTAAATGGCGAACCCGTATGCGCTCTCAGCGCCCAGGCCCTCGGTCACGGTCATGCGCACGATGGTCGTGGCCAGCAGCGGCAGGAGCAGCGGGCGGACGAGGTACGCCGCGGGCGACATCGCGTTCAGCAGGCGCATGGCCGCTTGGCGCTCGGGGCTCTCGAGGATGGCCGCGGTCGCGATGGCCGAGAGCTCGACGGTCTCCATGAGCTCGCCGCAGGCCCCGACGGCCGCCATGACCTGGGGCAGGTCGGGGTGCGCCGGCAGCTGCACGCCGAGGTGCGCGAGGGCCTCGAGCGCGGTCGCGATCGCCTCTGCGCTCTGGTTTCGCGCCATCTGAGACGCCATCCGGACTTCCAGCGCCTCGACCGATTCCAGCGGCGTGGTCGCGCCGGCCAGCAGCGCCGCGACGTGGCGGTCCGAGCCGTCGTAGTCCTGGCCCAGATAGGCCACCGTGGCGGCTTCGCGGTGGCAGGCGCGGGCGAGGTCCGCGTCGACCTCGAAGGGGCGGTCGCCCAAGAGCGCCAGCGCCCGGGCCAGCACGCGGCTGGCGACCTCCGTGGCCGCGTGCGCGCGAGCCCGCCGACCGGCCGCGACCTGAAGCCGCGCTAGCCCCAGCCGCTCCGCATCCCCCATCAGATCCGCGGCCTCTCCGAGGTGCTCGACGACGTGGAAGAGCTCCTCGCGCTCGGCGATATCGGGGTAGCGGTCGCGCAGGATCCGCCCCGCCCGCAGGTGCAGCGCGCGCCGCTCGTCCGCCGGCAGCAGCCCCAGCGCGGCCTGCTCGACCCGGTCATGCACGAACGCGTACGTCTCCGCGGTGCCGTCGCCGCCCGCGCTCGTCCCCCCGGCCTCATCGCCCGTGTGGATGAGCAGCCCCGCCTCCTGAGCCGGCCGGAGGTCAAGGCGGACCTCCTCGACCGGGCGCTCTATCACGGCGGAAAGCGTCTCCAGCGACGGCGATGAGCCCAGGATCGACGCCACGCAGAGCGCGCGGCGGCTGCGCTCGGGCAGGGTGCCGATCGCCAGCTCCATCAGCTCCACCACATTGTCCGTGACGCCGAGGCCGGCGATGCGCGTCGCGTCCCAGCGCCAGCGCCCGGCGGTGTGGTCGAAGGCGAGCGCGCCGTGTTGCTCGAGCATCCGGGCGAACTGGGCGAGGAAGAAGGGGTTGCCGCCGGTGCGGGCGAGGCAGAAGGCGGACAGCTCGGTCAGCTCGTCGGCGTCGGTGTGGAGGCTGTCCGCCAAGAGCGCCGCGACGTCCGACGCGCCCAGCGGCGAGAGCGCGAGCTCGGTGATGCGCACGTCGGCGGCGCGCAGGCGGTCGAGGGCGTGGGTGAGCGGGTGCGCGTCGCCGACCTCGCCTTCGCGCCAGGCGCCGATGAGCAGCAGGTGCGAGGTCTCCGGGTCGGTGGCGAGGCGCTCGAAGAGGCGGATGGTCGGGAGGTCGGCCCACTGGAGGTCGTCGACGAAGAGGACCAGCGGCTGCCCAGGGGTGGCGAGGGCGCTGATGAGGCGGCGAAACAGGCGGTGGAGGCGCTGCTCGGCGTCGGCGGGCGGGACCTCTGGGGCGGGCGGCTGCGGCCCGAGCAGGAGGCCGAGCTCGCCGACGAGATCGACCAGCACCTGGCTGGCCTCGCCGAGCGCCTCGGACACCCGGGTGCGCCAGCGCTCGACCTCGCGCGGGTCTCCGGTGAGCAGCCGCTGGCAGAGCTGGCCGAGCGCCTCAGACAGCGACGCGTAGGGCACGCCGCGCCGGAACTGGTCGAATTTGCCGGAGACGAAGAGGCCGCCGGTCTCGACCATCGGGCGGTGAAGCTCGCCCACCAGCGAGGTCTTGCCGACGCCCGGGCTGCCGCGGACCAGCACCACGTCTCGGCTGCCGGCGGCGACCCGCGAGAGGGCGCCGACCAGCGCCTTGACCTCCGCGCTGCGGCCGTAGAGGCGCCCGGGGATCTGGACGTGGACCGGTCGGTCGAAGGCGGCCAGGGTGAAGCCGCTCTTCGGTCGCTCGCCGCGGGCTGAGGCGAGGCAGCGCTCCAGGTCGCGGCGCAACCCCAGGGGGCTCTGGTAGCGGTCGTCTGCGGTCTTGGCGAGCAGCTTGGTGACCACGGCCGCGAGGTCCTCGCCGACCGCGGGCGCGAGCTCACGCGGGTCGGGCGGGCGGCGCGCGACGTGGGCGTGGACCAGCTCGAGCGGGTCGTCGCTGTCGAAGGGCAGGGCCCCCGTGAGCAGCTGGTACAGCGTGACGCCCAGCGAGTAGTAGTCGGCGCGGTAGTCGACGGCGCGGTTCATGCGCCCGGTCTGCTCGGGCGCGACGTAGGGCAGCGTCCCCCGCGGCACGGAGCTCTTGCCGAGCTGAGGGTGCTGGCGGCTGACCGTGGACGCGATGCCGAAGTCGATGAGCGCCAGCCGCTTGGTGTGCGCGTTGTAGACGAGGTTGGCCGGGTTCACGTCCTTGTGGACCACGAGCAGGCCGTGGACGCGGGCGAGGGCGGCGAGGGCGTCCAGCGCGATCTCGAGCGCGTGGCTCGGCTCGAAGTGCCCGTCAGTTCGGAGCCGGTCCGCCAGCGAGATCGCGCCGAAGTCCTCGATGAGCAGCAGCGGCTGGGCCTCGTCGAGGCGCGCCTCGTGCAGTCCGATGATCCCTGGGCCCTGGACGCGCTGGGTGATCTCGGCCTCGCGCCGGAAACGGCGGACCGCGTCGGGCGTCGGGTAGGGCCCCCGCAGGATCTTGGCGATGACGGCCAGCCCGTCCGAGGCGCGGCGCGCTCGATACACCAAGGCCTGAGCGCCCTCGTGGAGCGGCTCGATGGCCGTGAGTTGCCGGATGTCCATGCCAAATTAGTGCCAGAATCGGCCCGAAAGTGCCATCGCGGGTCTGGCGCGCCGCGAAACCTCTCCGCTCCCGCGCGGACTACGGTGTCGTCGGGGCGCGCTGGGCGTCGGACGGCGGGCGGCCCCGGATTGACTTCAGAGGCAGGCGCCGACACACTTTCGAGGCCCCTTGAGCCGGAGCTTCCGCCGTGCGCCCACCACCCCGTTTGCCCCATTACCTCCGATTCGCCCGTTCGCTCGCCTTCGCCGGCGGCCTAGCCCTCGCCGGGTGCGGAGACAGCTCGACCACCAACCCCGACGCCATCGCCGACGTCGTCGCCGACGCGGGCGGCGACACGGTCGGCGACGGCACCACGCCGGACACCACGGCACCTGACGCCGACGTCACCGAGATCCCCGAGGTCGCTGAGGTCAGCGACTTCGACATCCCCGACCTCGCCGAGTTCGACGTCGCCGACGGCGTCATCGACTGCGCCAAGTGCGACTGCGGCTCCGCCGACGCCTCCACCGAGTGCGTCAATACCTGCTGCATCGCGGTAGGCCCGCTCTACCCGCCGGACCTGCCCGCGCTCGCTCACGCCTGAACGTGCGTCTGCTCGGCCAGCTCTCGGGCACCGCGCTCAGCGACGAGCACCGCGCCATCGGCGCCGCCATGTCGCGGGTCGAGATCCCCGAATTTGCCTGGGAAATCCAGGCGATTTCCGCGCTCGACCCCCAGCTCCCCGCTCGCCTGCGCGCCCACTGGGCCGCTCGCCTGCGCGTGGAACACCGCTCCAGCATGGTCTTCGCCCAGCTCGCGGCCCAGCTCTTCGAGGCCGGCGCCTACCTGGACGAGCAGGTGGTCATGCTGCGGATGGCCCAGGACGAGCTGCGCCACACCGGCACCTGCGCGGCGGTCCTCCTCGCCCTCGGCGGGTCGCTTGAGGCACCACAGCCCGAGATCGAGCCGCTCGCCCGCCACGCCGGAGTCACCCCGGAGGAACGCGCGCTCCGCAACGTCATCTTCACCACCTGCATCTCGGAGATGGTGGCCTGCGCCCGCTTTGTGGCGACCCTGGACCACACGACCGACCCGATGATGCGTGGGGCGCTGCGGGTGCTGCTGTCTGACGAGACGCTGCACGGTCGGTTCGGGTTTCACTACCTGGCCGCGCGGGCGGAGGCGCTGCGGGAGCCGGCGCTGCGGACGTCGCTGTACCGGTTCTTGGTCCACGCGTTCGCGGTGGCCGAGCGCGAGCTGGCGCCGGTGCCGCCGTGGCGAGCGTCGAGCGCCGCCGAGCGAGCGTATGGGCTGGAGGACCCCGAGCTGGCGCATGAGGTGTTCCACCAGACCCTCGAGCACGCGGTGGTCCCGGGGCTTGAGCAGCACGGGATCGAGGCCGGGGCGGCGTGGCGGGAGCGTCGGCTCCTGGCGTGAGCGCCCGCGAGTCGCGAGCCCGCGAAGACGCTCAGGGCGCCCAGGTCAGGCGCCGCGAGGGGCCTCCGGGCTGCGCGCGCGCCGCCTCACGGAAAGCAGAAGCCGCCTCCGCCCTTGCTGTACATGGTGCCGAGGGTGGTCACCTTCAGCGAGGGCCACTCCACCGTGAAGACGTCCCATGTGCGGTTGGTCTGGTCGAGGTGGGTCGGCCCCCAGCTCTGGATGACCGTGCCGTAGCTCAGCAGCTGGACGGTGGCTTTCGACGGCTGCGGGAACGAGCCCTCGTAGGTGTCATCATAGTAATGGATGATGAACTTGTAGGTGCCCGGCTTGGGGTCGGAGATGTTGATGTTCTCGGGGCCAAAGCCGTCGACGTCGTCGAGGTCGAGGAAGGGGTCGTCGAGGATGTCGCCCTTAGTGCCCCAATCGGGCTGCGGATTGCCGAAGTAGCAGTCGGTTTGGCAGTCCCACATGGAGCCGCCGGGCCAGAGCAGGTGCATGTCGACGTCGGTGGCGTCAGCGTCCCACGTGAGGTTGATGTGCAGGCCGATCTCCTCGAGCGGGGGGGCGACGCCGATGCCGGAGACGTCGAGCTGGAGCTGCGGGGTCTTGGGGTCGTCGGTGTGCAGGAGGAAGTAGCCGGAGTCGGGGCCGGCGAGGTGCGGCGCGTAGCTGACGTCGAGGACGACGGATTTGCCGGGGCCGATGGTGTTTGGGAGGGCGGGGAGGTTGGTGATCTGGAACTCGTCGGAGAGCGGGAAGAAGAGGAAGGCGGAGCGGGTGATTTGCTTGAGGACGAGGGAGGCGGTCGACGAGCAGTTGGTGAGCGTGGCCTGCTTGGTGGAGACGTTGCCGCGGGTGACCTGGCCGAAGTTGAGCGCGGTGGGTTTGAGCTCGGCGCAGGGCTCGGGGTTGTTGATGGTGCCTTTGACGTAGCTGGAGAGCGGGACCTCGATGACGGGGCGCACGGGGTCGTTGGACTCGATGCGGAGGACGCCGGGGGCGCCGGTGCCCTGGGTGAAGCCGACGCGGACGAGGGTCTGCTTTTGGGGCTGCACGGTCTTGGGGAGCGGGGGGAGGAGTGCCAGGGAGAAGTCGGGCGAGCCGGTGGTCGTGAGCGCGTAGATGTGCAGCGGGGCGTCGCCGGTGTTGTAGAGGGTGAACTGCTTTACCAGGGTCTCTTTTAGCGGGGAGATATAAGGGAAAGCGTAGAGTTCGGGGTCGACGGCGAGGGCGGGGGCCGTCGGGGCGGGGGCGTCTGGGGGGTCCGAGTCGCCGGTGGGCGCGTCGGGCGGGCTGGCGTCTGTCGCGGCGTCGGGCGGGCTGGAGTCTGTCGCGGCGTCGGGCGGGCTGGCGTCTGTCGCGGCGTCGGGCGGGCTGGCGTCTGTCGCGGCGTCGGGCGGGCTGGCGTCCGTGGCCGCGGGGGTGTCCAGGGTCGCGAAGCCGTCGCCGCCGATGACGGCGTCTGCGAGTGCGACGGGCGTGTCGGCGGCGCCCGGGTCGGACGAGTCCGAGCAGGCGAGGAGGCCGAGGGCCCCGAGGGTGAAGGCGGAGAGGACGATGAGGGGGGCTGGGTTGCGCATGGTGGGGATCCTGCATGGGCGCGAGATCGGCGGCAAGGGGGCAGGGCGCGCGCTGTGACCGCGGGCGCTGGACCTGGTTGGCGTGGCCGCTGATAATGCGCGGTATGAACAAGGTCACGCATCGCGCATTCGCTCGCCTCGGCGCGGGCTGCCTCGCCCTCGCCCTGCTGGCGGCGTGCCCGCCCGACAAGGACACGGCGGCGGACGCGGACGCGGTGGCCGAGACGTCCGGGGACGCTGGCGGCGAGACCGAGACGGGGGCGGACGCGGACCTCGACGCGGTGGCGGAGACGGACACGGCCACTGACGCGGGCTCCGACGCGGTGGGGGACGCCGAGACCCTCGGCGATGCGGCCCCCGACGCGGACGGAGCGGCTGACGGGGCCGCCGACACGGCGGCGGACGGCGCGCCGGACACCGTCGCGCAGGAGTGCTGTTTTCTCGACTCCCAGTGCGGTGAGGGCAAGACCTGCGCGAAGCTGCTGGCCCAGTCCTCGCTGGGCAAGTGCGAGGCCACGCCGCCGGCGGGTAAGTGCTGGGACGCGAGCGAATGCGCCGTTGGGGCCGTGTGCGACGCGGCCACGACCTGCCCATGTGGGACCGGCTGCGAGAACACCTCGCCGGGCGTCTGTGCGCCCCAAGCCGGCTGCTGCGAGACCGACGCGGACTGCAAAGGCGACGAGGTGTGCGCCCGGGGCTTCGGAGCCGAGCACTACAGCCGCTGCATGCCCGCCATCGCCGCGGGCGGGTGCTGGGACGACGGCCAGTGCGGCGCGGGACAGGCGTGCACGAACGCGTTCTTCTGTCCGTGCCACATGGGTTGCGGGGCGGCGGATGTGCCGGGGACGTGCCAGGACTTGCCGAGCGGCTGCTGCGTCTCGGACGCAGGCTGCGCCGCGGGGCAGGTCTGCGAGGGAGGCACGACGGCGCTGCCTGGCACCTGCAAGGCCGCCCCCAAAGGGCCCGCGTGTGCCAGCGGCGACACCTGCTGCTGGACGAGCGCGGACTGTGGCGCCGGGCTCCGGTGCGAGGGCGCGCTGGCGTGCGGGTGCCTCGCGCTGTGCCCGAACTGCGGCAACTGCGTGGCCGACCAGCTCGGGAAGTGCGCGCCCGTCGTCGACAGCTGCTGCACCAGCGACGCCGAGTGCGGCGCCGGCTACGTCTGCGGCGACCTGGGCATCAACACGAACGTCGGCCCCTGCAAGCCCGCACCGCCGGCGGGCAAGTGCTGGGCGGCGGCTCAGTGCGCGCCGAACCAGACCTGTCAGGGCGCGCTCATCTGCCCGTGCGACGCCGACTGCGACCAGGACGACGCGCCCGGAGACTGCGTCGGCGGCTGAGGGTGAAGCGCCCGCGGGCTTTGCTCCGGGGATGCGCGGCGGTCCTTCCCTGAGCGGTTTGCGTCCTCGAGATGCTCCACCGGGCCCGGCTCGTCGGGACGCGGCGGGCGCAGAGCCGACGCGCCGCCGAGGCTCAGGTCAGCCGCCCCCGAAGTCGATGTCCGGGCCGACCGGGACGATGCCGTGCGGGTTGATGCTCTTGTGGCTGCCGAAGTAGTGGCGCTTGATGTACGGGATGTCGACGGTCTCCGCGATGCCCGGCAGCGCGTAGAGGCGCTTGGTGAAGGCCCACAGCCGCGGGTAGTCGCGCAGGCGCCGCAGGTTGCACTTGAAGTGGTAGTGGTAGACCGGGTCGAAGCGCACCAGCGTCGTGAAGAGGCGCCAGTCCGCCTCGGTCTCCTGCCCGCCGACCAGCCACTGCTGCCCGTCCAAGCGCTCCTCGAGCCGGTCCAGCGTCGTGAAGAGCCCCGCGAACGCGTCCTCGTAGGCGGCCTGCGTGGTGCGAATCCGCAGCGATAGACGCTGCTGTTTACGTTGTCGTAGACCTCCGCGTTCAGCGCGTCGATCCGCCACGCAGCGCCTCGTGTAGAAGTCGTGGCGCACGTCGGCGAAGGCGTCGAAGGCGCCGTTCATGATGCGCAGGATCTCGACGATTCGTTGTTCACGATGGTCTTCAGCTGACCGTGATCCCAGAGCACCGGGACCGTGACGCGCCCGGAATCCGGCCGCGCGGCGGTGTAGATCTCGTGCAGGAAGCGCGCGCTGCAGGGGATCCGTCCCCCAGCCGTTCTCCAGCATCAACGGCGCTACGCTCGAGAAGCTGATGACGCCCTCGGCGCCCTTGCGGACGCGCATCACCAGCGTGCGGTGCGCCCACGGGCAGGCCCACGACATACAGGTGGCGCCTGCGCGCCGCCGGAAACGCGCCGGAACCGTCGGCGGTCACCGCGTTTCCGAAACGAGGAATCCTCCTCGCTGAACGGCCACCTCGGTCGGATACCAGACATGCGCCATTTCGCCACCCACCAGCTTCCCCATCCTGCACCTTCCCCTGCGTCCGGTCGCCCCAGCCATCCTGGCCTCGCCGCCGCAGCCGTCAACCCCCGGCGCGCGCCCTCGGGAGGGGAACAGCCCCCAGGCCAAGCCTTCCGCGCTGCAGCGCTGCCATGGGCTTTAGCCGGCTTCCTGACTGCGGAGCGGAGCCGCTTCCAGAGAGCCCGGGATCTCTGGCGCTGTGCCAGACCGCGACGACAAACAGCATCTCTGCCTTCGCTCAAGATTGTTCAGCCCAGCGGAAAGCGCCGAAGCGTGCAGCGCCGATACCCTCCGCCGAGCTTCACCGCCGCACCCGGATGGTCGCTAATCGAGGCTATGCACGGCGGAACTCGGCGACGAACTCTGAGCCGAGCCCGCTACCTGCTCGTCACCATCGCCGGCCTGCAGGCGGAGCCCAGCGCAGGGAGGATGACGGCCTTCATCGCGTCTTGAGGTAGTCAGCCGTGTCTTCCGCAGCGCGACGCCGGTCGTCGGGTCCTCCTCGTAGCCGGCGACGCGGCGATCCAGCTCGGCGAGCTCATCCACCGTGAGCGGCGCTGACAACTCGTCGTCGAGAGCGAGTTCCACAGTGTCTCGATCAGCTGCAGCTTTTCCCTGCGGCAACTTCATTGATTTCATTGCCCACGCTGCAGCGCTCACGTTCTTCCTGTGGGTCGGGCCAACATCAACATAGTCCTGACGGGGCCGGTGTCCAAGCCTGGGACATGAGCGTTCTCAGCTCCCCTGGGGTCGGTGGGGCCTGCGAGGCAGCGGGATAATCATCATGTGGAACGACAGCGCGGAAGCAATGGGGTGCACCAGCACCTCGCCTCTGGAGCCAGTCATGGCCACCCCACCCCGCATCACCTTCGATCCGTCGTTGGCGGGCGGGAAGCCGTGCATTCGCGGGCTCCGGGTCACCGTCGCAGGCCGGTCGTAGGTCTGCCGCTTCCGGGCGTTCCTGAAGAGATCCTCGCGCTCTATCCCTACCTCGAACCCGACGACATTCAGGCTGCCCCACGGCCAGCGTGGCGAGTCGAGGATAAGACCCGCCCCTCGGCCCTGATGCGCCTCCTGCTCGACATGAACCTCTCCCCCGCGTCGGTGAGCGAATTGACGCTCCGTATTAGTTTCCCTTGGGGTTAGTTCCGTTAGAGGTGGTTCAAAGTGCGAGTACGGGGTAAGAACCCTGCTTTCCCGCGAAGAATATCACCCCAAAATGAAGAAATGAGTGGCGTTGCCTACTCGCTTCAAAATGAGAAATGGGTGGCGTTGCCCCTACTCGCTTCAGCACGTGCAGGCTCACCTACCAAGCAAGAGGAGAGGCGCCTGACAGGCGCGGTGTAGGCCGAGAAGAAGAGAACGCAGCGGATCGGACCGCGTAGTCATCGAAATCAGGAGGGCCTTTTATAAAACTCACCCATGTCGAGAATTGAGTGGTCTCGACCCCTACATCCTCGACCTCGAACCCGACGACATTCAGGCTGCCCTGACCTACGCCGCGTGGCGAGTCGAGGAGCAAGACTCCGCCCTCGGCCCTTGATGCGCCTGCTGCCCGACATGGCTTCGCCTGCGGGCCGAGCCGGGCGCTTGTGGGCTCACGATGACGTGCAGTCTATTATCTCTCCCCGGGTCGGATCCCCCGGTCCTCTGTTCGCTCCCCGGGGTTGGCTTTGCCAAGGTTTTGGGGGATCTCGTATGGGGGGAGCGCAATGGGTGAAGCAATCGGCTCGCGTCTTGAAGAGGCTATCAAGCTGCTGCGGACGTGGATGCTAGGGGCGAGCGGTAGTGGAAATGTAGGCCAAGATCCCAGGAGCCGATTCTGGCCTCAGGAACAGACACTTCAGGATTGGTTTGCCGCTGCGCTTGTGCGGGCAGGCTATTGTGCGGGCCCCACCCATGTACTCGCGGAAATTGCGCTTGGTGTCAGCAGGGGTCGAGAAGCGCGTAGGGCCGGCGAGCAGCGCGTGATGCCGACAATCTGGCTGGCGACCAGCAGGTCGCGTAGTCAGAGGTGTCTTGAAGTCGGGGAGCTGGCGCAGTAACGCCGGCTCCCCTGGGCGGGTCCGACAACAAACGTCTGAACCGTCCGAGCGGAGGATGCCGCGGACCGCTTAGGACGGCCAGGACTTCGAGGCGGGAGACCCCGCTGGAGAGCGCTCGTCTGTACTCGTGCCGCGCGTGCGGTCACCTCGTGACGATCTGTCGGTCTTGCGACCGCGGCAACATCTACTGCCAGGACTGCCGCCCTGAGCGCCGCTGTGCGAGTCGCCGCCGGGCTCGCCAGACCTACCGCCGCACCGCTCGCGGCGCCCGCAAGCACAAGATGGGCGAGTCGCGCCGCTACCACCGGTTGCGCGCCGCCGCCCTCACAAACCTGGGGGATCACGGTTCCGCCACCCCATCGCCGGTCGCAGCATCTTCCGAGACCTCGACCCCCAACCCTGTCGAGGCGGAGGTGACCCATGCATCATTGGAAGATGGCCATCGAGCCGACCACCTGGAACACAAAGCTCCTGGTGACGGACCCGGACGGCCACGAGCTCTTGAAGGCGGCCCTGCCGCCGACCCCGCAGCACCCGCGTGCCCTGCTGACGCTGCTCGAGGGCCTGGCGCTTTGGGCCGGACGCCCGCTCACGGCTGTGATTTCTGTCGGGCCGACGTTGCCCCGGCACTTCGACGAGGCTTTGTTCGGCACCCCGCTCGTCCCGAGCGACAGCGCGCTGGTGCGCTTCGAAGTGGTCGCGCCGGCCCGCCGCCGCCGCCGCACCCTCAGCGGTGTCGGTGACTTCCGGCAGCTCCGCCTCCTGCACCGGGGGCGGGCATGATCTCCGCCGACCTGAAGGCCAGGATCCGTCGACTCTACCACGCCGAGGGGTGGCCCGTCGGGACCATCGGGCGCCACCTGAGCCTGCACCACAACACAGTCCGGCAGTCGCTGTTGCGCGACGGCGTGCCGCTGGACGCCATCGCGACGCGGCGCTCGAAGGCCGACCCGTACGTGCCGTTCTTGCTCGGGATGCTGGAGAAGTACCCGACGCTGACGGCGAGCCGCCTCTACGCGATGGTGCGGGAGCGCGGCTATGACGGCGGCCCCGACCACTTTCGCGTGTTCGTGGCGCGGCACCGCAAGCGCCCGGCGGCCGAGGCGTACCTGCGCCTGTCGACGCTCCGAGGCGAGCAGGCGCAGGTGGACTGGGGCCACTTCGGCCACATCGACGTCGACGGCGCACGGCGGCCGCTCGTGGCGTTCGTGATGGTGCTGTCGTGGTCGCGGTGGGCGTTTTTGCGCTTCGGCGTGGACATGCGCATGGGCAGCTTCCTCGAGCATCACGAGGCCGCGTTCCGCGCGTGGGGCGGCGTGCCGCGGGTGGCGCTCTACGACAACCTCAAGTCGGCCGTGACGCAGCGCATCGGCGACGCCATCGTGTTCAACACGAACCTGCTGGCGTTCGCGGGGCACTACGGCTACGAACCACGCCCGGTCGCGCCCTACCGCGGCAACGAGAAAGGCCGCGTCGAGCGGGCGATTCGCGACGTGCGCACGTCGTTCTTCGCGGCGCGGGAGTGGACGGACCTGGCCGACCTGAACGCGCAGGCCGAGCGCTGGTGCCGCGAGGTGCGCGGGTCGCGGCGGCACCCCGAGGACCGGACGCTCACGGTCGCGCAGGCGTTCGCCGAGGAGCAGGCGCTGCTGCGCGCGCTGCCGAGTGACGCGTTCCCAGTGGCCGACCGCGTCGAGGTGAAGGTCGGCAAGACGCCGTACGTGCGCTTCGACGGCAACGACTACAGCGTGCCGCACGACCATGTGCGGCGCATGCTGACGGTGCTGGCGACGAGCGATGCGGTGCGTGTGATAGATGGCGCCGAGGTTGTTGCGACGCACACGCGCTCGTGGGGCAAGGGGCGGCAGGTCGAGGACGCGGCGCACATGGCGGCGCTTGTCGAGCATAAGCGCGCGGCGCGGGAGGCGCGCGGGATGAACCGCGTGTTCGTGTCGGTGCCACCAGCGCAGGAGCTCGTGCGCGTCCTCGCCGAGCGCGGTGGCAACATCGGCGGGGCGGTGGCGCGGCTCGGTGAGCTACTCGATGCCTTCGGGGCCGAGGAGATGGTGGCGGCCGTCGACGAGGCGATGGCGATGGACGCTCCGCACGTCGCGGCGGTGCGACAGATCCTCGACCGACGTCGACGCGACCATGGCCAGCTGGCACCCATCGCCGTGGCGTTGCCAGACGATCCGCGCGTACGGGGCGTCGTCGTGCGCCGGCCGACGCTCGGCGTGTACGACGCGCTCAAGGGGCTCAAGGGGTTCAAGGGGGGCGGCGATGAGTGACGACCTCGACAAGCGTCTTCGCGCCATCGGTCTCGTCGGGCTCGCTGCGCGTCTCGACGAGATCCGCGGCGAACCGTGGGTCGAGCGGGTCATCGCCATCGAGGCGGAGGAGCGGCAGCGGCGGGGTTTCGATAGCCGCTTCAAGAGCAGCCGACTGGGCCGCTTCAAGCCGATGGCCGACTTCGACTGGAGTTGGCCGCGTGCCGCCCACCGCGAGGCCATCGACGCCCTGTTCCAGCTCCGGTTCATCGACGAGGGGGCCAACGTGATCCTCGCCGGGCCCAACGGAGTCGGAAAGACGATGATCGCGAAGAACCTCGCTCACGCGGTGATCCGGGCGGGCAAGACGGGGCGGTTCACGACGGCGAGCGCGATGCTCAACGAGCTGGCCGCGCAGGAGGGCCTGGTCGCCTTGTCGCGCGCATATCGGCGCTACACGAGCCCGGCGGTCCTGGTCGTCGACGAGCTCGGCTACGTCGCCTACGGCAATCGCCACGCCGACGTACTCTTCGAGGTAGTGAACCGCCGCTACGAACTCGGCCGCAGCGTCATCGTCACCACCAACAGGGCGTTTCAGGAGTGGGGGGACCTGTTTCCCAACGCCACCTGCGTCGTCCCCCTCATCGACCGCCTCGTTCACAAAAGCGACATCTTCGAAATCGACGGTGACTCCTACCGTCTCAAGGAGGCCCAGGAGCGCGCCCAGCGCCGCAACGCCTGAGTCCTGAGCGCGCGGCTGACCACCGACGACACCGGCGGTCAGCCGCGCTTCTCGCCGCCGTGGATGGCGAGCTGGCGTAACTCGCCGTCCACGGCGGTGACATCACGCACAACTCGCCGCGCACGATGGGGACATCACCCACAACTCGCCGTTCCTGTGCGCTTATTGGGCGCCGTCAACACTTGGCGAAAACGAAGTCGTATCGGCCACGGTCCGCGCCGGAATCGGGGGCGAGTCCTCAACTTGCTTCCTGTACGACCTCGTAGTGCTTCACGGCCCAGCCATCGGGATGTCTCGCAGTTTCGAGACCGTTCAAGATCCTGGGCCTGGGGCGAAGCTGTTCGTACAGATCAAGTCGCTCAACAGCGCAGGGACCATGGGTAGAAACCAGTTGGTCTCCGACCTTCGAAGTCTGTGGGTCGCCAGGAGACACAGCGAGGAGCGAGGTTGCACTGCTGACACGTTGTTCCTCGTCCTCGCAACCAGCTCCAAGGACGCGAAGGACATCGAGCAGGTCAGGCGCAGGGTCCGGTGGTTAGCGGATCGTTTCGTGGAGTTCACTGGAGACGGTGCTGCGGCCGACGTGCCTTCCGGCGTGCCGTTCGCATTGGTTCTTGCGGACGGAGTACCGGCCCTGGGCATAAACTCGGTCGACATCAGGCGAACCACGGGAACTTGGACACCTCAACCCAAGTGAGACGAGGGGGCGGGTCCGGACTTAGGATGAGCGCTGTCTGACCCTGATGTATCCCCACGAATTTTTTACGCTGGAGGGGGGCGCGCTGGAGGGGGGCGGAGGGCGGTGTCTGACCCTGATGTATCCCCACGAATTTTTTACGCTGGAGGGGCGCGCTGGAGGGGCGGAGGGCGGTGTCGACCCCCGCACTACGCACTTGACCCTTCGGGGCGCTCGACGGAGACTGGTCGCATGGCACGGAAGCAGCGGATCGATGAGGCTGGGGCTTGGCACCACGTGATGAACCGCGGGGCTCGGCGGGGGATGTGTTTACGCGGGACGACACTGCGTGGCGTTCCTCGACCTGCTCGGCGAGGTGACGTTCGAGTTGGGGTGGGAGGTGCATGCGTGGGCGCTGATGCCGAACCACTTCCATCTGCTGGTGCGAAGTGTGGAAGGCAACCTGTCGCGGTGCATGCAGACGCTTTGCGGGCGGTACACGCGGCGGCTTAACGTGCAGGAGGGTGGGATGGGCCGACGTTTCGCGGGCGCTTTCGGAACCAGCGCATTGTGGACGCTCGCTATCTGCGCCACTTGGTCGCATACGTTCATCTGAACCCGGTGCGCGCGCGACTGGTGCGGCGGGCTGACGAGGACTGCTGGACCAGCCATCGGTCGCACCTCGGGCTCGACAGTCCGCCGGCTGGCTGGCGCGCTGGATGGTCGAGCAGGTTCGGCTCGCCGGAGCAGCTTCAGGCGTATGTGCGCGATGTGCACACGGGTCGCGAGCCGTGGCCTGCGGATTTGGACCTGTCCACGGGTTGGCTGAGCCAGCCAGCCACGGCCAAGGCGCAGTTTTCGCGGGCGCCGGTGGACGCCGACGCATCGCCCGCCGTGCTCACGCCCGACGACGTGCTCAGCCGGGTCATCGCGGTCACCGGCGCAAGCAAGCCCGAGATCGCGCAGGCGACCCGGAGGCGGCGCAAACCCGCCACGCAGGTTCGCGGCGTGGATGCTCGCTCGGCACACCACCCTTACCCACGCCGAGATCGGGGCGACCCTGGGGATGGGCCGACGGCAGGAGTCGCTGCTGTACCGGCTGCGGATGCGGGGAGCGAGTGCGCCGCTGACGGACTGGCGCGACGTGGGACCGGTCGCTGCGCCGCCGTCGCGCTTGGCCCGGACTCGCGGGAGTAATGCGTAGTGCGGGGGTCAGACACTGATGTCCGCGGGGGTAATGCGTAGTGCGGGGGTCAGACACTGATGTCATGGGGGCAGACACACCGCACCGTCCGCACCGTCTGACGGACTGGCGCGACGCGTGGGACCTGGTCGCTGCGCCGCCGTCGCGCTTGGCCCGGACTCGCGGGGGGTAATGCGTAGTGCGGGGGTCAGACACTGATGTACCCCTTACCCACGCCGAGATCGGGGCGACCTGGGGATGAGCCGACGGGCAGGTGGAGTCGCTGCTGTACCGGCTGCGGATGCGGGGAGCGAGTGCGCCGCTGACGGACTGGCGCGACGCGTGGGACCTGGTCGCTGCGCCGCCGTCGCGCTTGGCCCGGACTCGCGGGGGTAATGCGTAGTGCGGGGGTCAGACACTGATGTCCTGGCCCGGACTCGCGGGGGTAATGCGGTAGTGCGGGGTCAGACACTGATGTCCTGCGCCGTCGCGGCCCGACTCGCGGGGGTAATGCGTAGTGCGGGGGTCAGACACTGATGTCCACTTGGCCCGGACTCGCGGGGGTAATGCGTAGTGCGGGGGTCAGACACTGATGTACTGCGACCGGCCCTCCCGTCGAGCTGCTTCCAAAGCGGTGCCCGACGGCGCTCGCAGCAATCTCACGCAGTCCCTACCGGGCTGAGGAAGATGCGTGGGGATCCCTTAAGGGTCAGACACCGCAACTTGAATAGGTGATACTTATTGCTTAACGCGAGGCCGTGCGGTACGCGTTTTGTATCATGCGTTCTGAGAGCACGACCAAGACTGAGGCGCTGCTGCGATTGGCCCGGATGGGGCCGGTTCGGGCTCGGGACCTTGATGAGGTTGGGATCCCTCGGGCTTATCTGAGGCGACTTTGCGAGCGCGGGCTGCTGGCGCGGGTCGACCGCGGGCTCTACCGGCTGGCTGACGCGCCGGTGACGGAGCTGAGTTCCCTCGCCGACGTCTGCAAGCGCGTGCCCAGCGCGGTGATTTGCCTGCTCAGCGCGCTGCAGGTTCACGGGCTGACGACCGAGGCGCCGCACGCGGTCTGGGTGCTCATCCCGCGTCACGGGCGGTCGCCGAAGCTGGAATCACCGAAGCTCGAGGTGGTGCGGGCCAGCGGCGCTGCGCTCGAGCATGGCGTGGAGACACGGACCGTTGACGGGGTGGAAGTCAGGTTCACCACACCTGCGAAGACCGTCGCCGACTGCTTCCGGTTCCGCCGACACGTGGGCCTCGACGTCGCGCTCGCAGCGCTTAGCGACTACCTGCGCAAACGCGCCGGCAGCGTGGACGAGCTTGTCGCAGCCGCCCGCGCAGATCGCATCTATTCGTTCATGCGGCCCTACCTGGAGGCCCTCGCATGACAAAGCGGCCGCCTACAGATATCGGTGACTCGGTCCGCGCTCGACTCGCTCGCGTCGCTCGCCAGCAGGGTGAGGACTTCCAGTTCGTGCTGACGCGATACGCGAACGAGCGGTGGCTCTACCGCCTGGGCTCATCTCGGCACGCATCTCGATTCGTGCTGAAGGGCGCGGCGCTCTTTTCGATCTGGATGGGCAGACCCCACCGGGCGACTCGCGACATTGACCTGCTCGGGTTTGGCGACCCGGACGTGGCCCACATTCGCGAACTCTTCGCCGAGCTGCTTGCGCTGGATGTGCCTGAGGACGGCGTCGATTTTGAGCGAGAGTCGCTGACCGTCGCCCCTATCCGCGGAGGGCAGGAGTACGGCGGCGTGCGAGCCGAGTTCCTAGCCCGCATCACGTCTGCGCGTATTCGGATGCAGGTCGACGTCGGGTTTGGGGACGCCGTCACACCCGCGGCGCGCGACACCGAGTTCCCGTGCCTGCTCGACTTTCCAGCCCCGCGCCTGCGGGTGTACCCGCGCGAGACCGTCGTCGCCGAGAAGCTTGAGGCGATGGTCCGACTCGGCGCGGCGAATAGTCGGATGAAGGACTTCTTCGATATCGCCGCCCTGGCGCATGGCTTCGCTTTCGAGGAGGACAGCCTCGCGAGTGCCGTCTCCGCGACCTTCGAGCGCCGCAAGACATCGTTGCCGACGGGCACTCCCGTGGCGCTGACGCCGGAGTTCACCGACGACACGGCCAAGAAGCTCCAGTGGGCCGGATTCATCCGCAAGGCGAACGTGGGCGACGCGATGAGCCTTCGGGAGACCGGGTCGGCTATTGACCGATTCTTGGAAGTCCCTCTCGCCGCGGCCAGACGTGGCGGGCTGAGTTCGGGCGCGGTCTGGAAGCCTGGAGGGCCCTGGGAGTAGGGTCTCGGCGTCCAGGCGGGGCTCGCGCCGGTGGCAAGGGGAGAGGCGGTCTCGGTTCCTGGTACCCATGCTACACATCAGCAGCCCGACAGCCACGGACTGAAAGACGGGAGGGCGGTGTCTGACCCCCGCACTACGCACTTGACCCTTCGGGGCGCTCGACGGAGACTGGTCGCATGGCACGGAAGCAGCGGATCGATGAGGCGGGGGCTTGGCACCACGTGATGAACCGCGGGGCTCGGCGGGGGGATGTGTTTACGCGGGACGAGCACTGCGTGGCGTTCCTCGACCTGCTCGGCGAGGTGACGTTCGAGTTGGGGTGGGAGGTGCATGCGTGGGCGCTGATGCCGAACCACTTCCATCTGCTGGTGCGAAGTGTGGAAGGCAACCTGTCGCGGTGCATGCAGACGCTTTGCGGGCGGTACACGCGGCGGCTTAACGTGCAGGAGGGGTGGGATGGGCCGACGTTTCGCGGGCGCTTTCGGAACCAGCGCATTGTGGACGCTCGCTATCTGCGCCACTTGGTCGCATACGTTCATCTGAACCCGGTGCGCGCGCGACTGGTGCGGCGGGCTGACGAGGACTGCTGGACCAGCCATCGGTCGCACCTCGGGCTCGACAGTCCGCCGGCCTGGCTGGCGCGCTGGATGGTCGAGCAGGAGTTCGGCTCGCCGGAGCAGCTTCAGGCGTATGTGCGCGATGTGCACACGGGTCGCGAGCCGTGGCCTGCGGATTTGGACCTGTCCACGGGTTGGCTGAGCCAGCCAGCCACGGCCAAGGCGCAGTTTTCGCGGGCGCCGGTGGACGCCGACGCATCGCCCGCCGTGCTCACGCCCGACGACGTGCTCAGCCGGGTCATCGCGGTCACCGGCGCAAGCAAGCCCGAGATCGCGCAGGCGACCCGAGGCCCGGCCGCAAACCCGCCACGCAGGTTCGCGGCGTGGATGCTCGCTCGGCACACCACCCTTACCCACGCCGAGATCGGGGCGACCCTGGGGATGAGCCGACGGCAGGTGGAGTCGCTGCTGTACCGGCTGCGGATGCGGGGAGCGAGTGCGCCGCTGACGGACTGGCGCGACGCGTGGGACCTGGTCGCTGCGCCGCCGTCGCGCTTGGCCCGGACTCGCGGGGGTAATGCGTAGTGCGGGGTAGTGTGGGGGTCAGACACCGCACCGTCTGACGGACTGGCGCGACGCGTGGGACCTGGTCGCTGCGCCGCCGTCGCGCTTGGCCCGGACTCGCGGGGGTAATGCGTAGTGGGGGGATACATCAGGGTCAGACACTGATGTGGTCCTGATGTTCTGATGTGGTCGTGGCCCGGACTCGCGGGGGCAATGCGATAGTGCGGGGGTCGACACTGATGTCCGACACGATGTCCGGGTCGCTCGAGGCCGGTCCACGCGGCACTGGGCTTACGAGGCGAGGCGGTCCTGGCACTGGCGACTGTCGCACCTGGGAGGTACTGCGTAGTGCGGGCGTCAGACAGTCGCCCGGACTCGACACCCCCGTGACGCCGTAGTGGGGTGTCGATCTACGGCTCGCGCCAGACATCCTCACGCCCGCAGTGTCCAGCCGCGACGGCTGCGGATGCGGCTGGAGCGGGAAGTGCGCTCGCTGAGCGGTACTACGCGCGGACGTCGCGGGGGTCAGACGCTGATGTCCCGCTCTGATGTCCGGACTCGCGGGGGTAATGCGTAGTGCGGGGGTCAGACACTGATGTGGACGAGGGTGACGAGAACGACGCGCTCAAGGACGTGTTCTCGAACATCCCGGCGGGCGAGGCCGCGGTCTCGACCATCGACGGCGTCACGCTGGACATCACGAACCTCGTCCCGGCCATCACGGACGCGTGGACCTACGACGGCTCGCTGACCACGCCGCCCTGCTCGGAAGGCGTGAACTGGATCGTCATGGCCGAGTCCATGGAGGTCTCCGCGGCGCAGCTCAAGGCGTTCACCGACGTCATTGAGGACAACAACCGCCCCACGCAGTCCCTCGAGGCCCGCACGATTCACGGCGCCCACTGGTCCTACGAGGGCGAGGCCGGTCCGGAGAATTGGGGCGAGCTGGCGCACGCGTGGGGGACCTGCGAAGAGGGCACCGAGCAGTCGCCCATCGACATCGACACCGCGACCGCGCCTGCCGATTTCAGCTCGCTGTCGACGACCTACGGGACCTCGGCGCTGAACATCCTCAACAACGGCCACACGGTTCAGGTCAACGTGGACGCGGGCAGCACCATCGACGTGGCCGGCAAGGCCTACTCGCTGCTGCAGTTCCACTTCCACGCGGGCAGCGAGCACACCCGTGACGGGGCGCAGGCCCCCATCGAGATGCACATGGTCCACCAGGCGGCCGACAAGTCGCTGGCGGTCCTCGGTGTGTTCATCACGGAGGGCTCCGAGAACGACACGTTGAAGGGCGTGTTCTCGAACCTGCCCGTCACCAGCACGCCCGTCAGCACCGTGGACGGCGAGACCGTCGACGTCGCTGGGCTGCTGCCGGCCAGCCTGATGGGCTGGTCGTACGCGGGCTCGCTGACCACGCCGCCCTGCTCGGAGGGCGTGAGTTGGATGGTGATGTCGGAGGATATCGAGGCGTCGAAGGCGCAGATCGACAGCTTCACGTCCATCTTCAGCGACAATTTCCGCCCCGTGCAGTCGCTCGGCGCGCGCACGTTGACCGCGGGTAACTAAGGAGCGCGGGCGAGCGGGCTTATCTCGCCTCGCCCGTCGCTCATCGGTGTCGTGAACGGGGCGCTCGGCTCAGGCTGAGCGCCCCGCTTCGTTTTGGGGTCCGTCGGTGCTGGTGGGCCGCAGGCACGCGCGCGTCAGGGGCAGTCGGCGACGGCGCGGTAGGGCGATTCGGGGTAGCAGCCGGGGCGGTAGTCGGCGTCGTCGCGGGCGGACCAGGCTCCGAGGGAGAGGGCGGCGCCGGCCATGAAGGTGCGCTGCTCGATGCGGGCGAGGCGCCAGGCGGGGCGAAGCTCGGCTGGGACGGCGGCGGGGGCCAGGGTGACCAGCTCGCGCTGGCGGCTGCTGAGGGGGTCCGACGCGAGGCCTTGGAAAGCCAGCAGCGCCAGGGTCGCCAGCGCGATGAGCAGCGGGGCCCAGCGGGTGAGCGGCGGCGGCCGGGGCGCGGGGGCGGGCGGGTGCTCCGGGCGCGCCGTCACGACCAGCCCGTAGGCGGCGACGACGGCGGCGAGGTGCAGCCAGACCCAGGGCGCGACGACGGCGAGGTTTCGGAGGCCGGGCGTGCGGCTGGGGTCCAGGTCGAGGACCGGCATCAGGGCGCCGCTGACGAAGAGCGGCAGGCTGAACTGCCACAGGGGGCTGGCCACCTCGGTGGGGTGCAGCGGGACCGTCCAGACGGTGGCGAATTGGTAGAAGGTCGCCACGGCGAGGGTGGCGGTCAGGGCGGCGAAGAGGGCGTGGCGGCGCGCGGCGGCCCAGGTCTCGGCGAGGTGAGCGAGGTGAGCCAGCCCGAGGGCCAGCCACGGGTAAGCGGGGAGCATGTGGCGGTTGAAGGGGGCGTCGTCGGGGTTGGTGCCGACCCAGATGGCGTTGAAGCAGAGGGGGGCGATCACCATGGCCAGGGCGGTGAGGCCGGCGAAGCGGGTGGCGCGGCGGGCGATCATGGCGGCCACGCCGAACTGCGCGATGGCGGCCCAGGGGGCGTGGAGGAAGAGACCCAGGCGGGCGCCGACCAGGGCTTCACGGAGGGTGGCGAAGCTCCAGCCGATGGCGTGGTGGCGGGCGGCGTGGTCGGCGTTGAGGAAGGCGGGGGCGTAGGCGGTGGTGAAGGGGCCGCCCCAGACGATGGTGTTGTAGGTGAGCAGGGCGGCGGCGGGGAGCGCGACCGCGAGCAGGCCGACCGGCAGCAAGGGTCTCCACGGGCGGGCGGTGCGGACGCGGCGGGCGAGGTCGATGGCGGCGACCATCGCGCCGTAGGCCCAGAACACCATGTTGTCGATGCCGGCGAGGCCCATGAGCAGGGCGGCGGCGGCGTAGCGGGGGCGGGAGTCGCCGGTCTGGAGCAGCAGCCAGGCGCTGACGAGCAGCAGGGTGGGGCGGGCGTAACCCATGAACATCATGGCGTAGACGCAGAGGGGCGAGGCGAGCAGGAGGGTCGCGAGGGCGAGCAGGGCGGCGCGCGGGCCGTGGCGGGCGAGCAGGTAGCGGCCGAGCTGGTGCGCGATGAGGAGGCAGGGCAGCAGGATGGTGAGGAGCGAGAGCATCGCGATGGCCCAGTGGGTCGGCGGGCGGCCGTCGGGGGCGAGCTGGCTTAGGACCCAGTAGGCGGGGATGGCGGCCCAGGAGATGCCGGGGGGCTTCTGGGAGTAGGGGCGGCCGTCTTTGAACGAGAGGTCGAGCTCGGCGCCGCGCTCGGTGCGGGCGAGGACGTCCTCGATGGACCAGTCGCCGTAGCGGACCCAGGCCTCGGCCGAGGCGTAGCGGACGAAGCGGTTGGTCTCGTGGGCCGCGGTGGTCTCGCGGTCGGGCAGCGCGATAGCGAACCCGGCGAGCACCAGCAGGGCGAGCAGCGCGCGGTGGGATGAGCCGCGACCGCGGTGCAGGATGACGGCCAGCGCGGCCACCAGCGCCGCGCTGACGCCGAGGAGTGCGCTCGCTGAGTACATCGAACCTCCGGGTCGATATGCGCGTTCTTATGAGGCGATGTTGCGGTGCAGCATTCCGCGCGCCGTGTCAGGCACCCGCCCCCGTGTGGCCACAGGTTGCCACGACTCGCAGCGCCCCCGGAAGCCGCCTCCATGGCGGCTCGCCCTGACCTGCGGGGCAGGCCAAGGGTAGACCGTGCTCGAGCAGGCCGCTACTGGGGCGGCGAGAGGGCCGCGCTACCACCATAAGGGCGCGCCTGCTTCATGAAGAGGCGGGGCGTCTCGTCGGCGGCCGCGTCGAACTTGAACTCGACGTCCATGGCGTAGAAGCCGTCGATGGCGCCCGTGCCGGAGCCGTAGAGCGGCGCGAAGAAGCGGTGGATCTCGCTCAGCGCTTGGCCCAACCGGTAGGTCTGCGCGGCCGAGAGCACGGTCCTCCCAGGCAGCACCTGGTTGGAGTGCGAGAGAAACGAGATGGGCGAGCCGGGGAAGTCGTAGTGGTAGATGAAGCTGTCGGTGGTCACGCCGGGCTCGGGTTTCACCACCGAAAGCTCGCCCACCTGCACGTTGACGAAGAAGCCAGGCTCCAAGCCCGACGTGTTGAAGGGGTTGCCGGTCAGGGCGACGCCGTTGGCCTCCTCGTCCGGGAAGCTCTGGTGCACCAGCAGCGCCATGCCGATGCCGGTGTGGTCGATGCTGCGGTACTCGCGCTCCTGGAAGGCCCGCGAGGTCCAGACGCTGGCCCAGACATCTTTGATGGCGGCGTCGACGGGGCGCTCGGGGTCGCTGGGGTCGCCGCTCTTCGAGGTGTAGAGCCCGGCACCGGTGAACCCGTCGAGGTCCTCGCCGTTGGTGCTGGAGCGAAAGCGCATGCGCACGCCCGGGTAGTCGGCGGCCAGCTTTGCTGAGACGGCGCCTAGGAAATCGGCGTCGATGGGGGCGGCGGCGATCTTGTCGCGCAGGGCCTCGAGCGCGGCGTCGCGGTACAGCGGGTCGGCACCCACCTGGGGGTCGGCGAGCAGCGCGGCGATGTCGGCGTCGAGCCCGTTCTGCGTCAGGTGCTGCATGTAATAGTAGAGCGGGATGGCGAAGGCCTTGGGCACCGGGACGATGGGGGTGCCGTCGTCGAAGCTGCGCATCGCGTGAAAGGTCCCGTAGTGGCTGGCTTTTCCGCCGAAGGCCGGGATGGCCGCGGCGAGCGCGGGCCCCAGACCCGCCGACAGGTCCAGCACCTCCTCGATGTCGGTCAGCGCGGTGACGTCGAGGTTCATGGACGGCACGGCGATCCCGGCCGGCTTGTGCGCCTCCCACCACGCGTCCGCCTCGGCCTGCGTCACCTCGCGGATGCTCCAGTCGAAGGGGCCGACGCGAAGCTCGACCCAGCGGCCGTCCAGCGCACGCAGGGCCGGGTCCTCGAAGACGCCAAGCTGCGCCATGTTCGGCGTGCCGCGGTTCTGCGACAGCACGTTGATGTGCGAGAGCGCGGTCTGGAAGGTCGCCGTGATGATGCCCGCGACCACCCCGATGTCGTTGGGGATCGAGTCCAGCACGACCAGATCTCGGAAATCGAGGGGGCCGACCTCGGCCTCGGCGGCGGTGGTGAAGCGCAGGCGGCCCACCGCGGTCGCCACGTTGAGCGCCTGGTAGGTGATCCCGGCGAAGAGCTCCTCGGAGCGCATCACCGGGATGGACGGCGGGAGCTTCGTCGCCTCCGACTCGACCGCCTCGCTGGTCGGGTGAAAGACCAGCGTGGGCCCGAACCACGCGGCGGCCCGGATGCGCTCGAACGCGGTCTGGATCATCTCGGCGCTGGCCGTGTCGTAGGGCGAGATCTCGTAGGCCCAGACGTCCGGCTCCTGGTACCAGGTGACCGCGCCCAGCAGGAAGCGGCGGTCGGGGCTGTAGTACTCGGTGGTATTGAACTGGGCGAGCGGCGGCACCAGCGGCAGCCCGGCGCCCGAGAGGTGCGTGCTGGCGAAGGCGTAGTGAATCGGGAAGCGCTTGGAGTTCTGGAAGTGCAGCGTGTCGCCGGTGACCCGGTCGATGACGGTCTTCAGGCTGAGCGCGCCGGGGATGGAGGCGTCGACGGGTTCGGACGCGAGGGTGCGGAAGTCGGCCTCGCAGCCGAGGGTGGGCGCCCAGTCCGGGTCCAGGTCGGTGAGCACGCACTCGACGGGCGGGCTGGCGATATCGGAGCCGCCGAGGGCTGTGTCGGCGCCTGCGCTGGCGTCGGCGTCCGCGGCCGCGTCTGGGCCGAGCGCGGACGACCCGCTGGCGCCACCGCAGGCGGCCAATCCCCAAAAAATACAGGCGGCAGCGAAGGAATTGAGGAGGCGCGACCTCCGCTCGGCCGGCCCCTCAGCCGGGGTCGCGCCGGCGCGGGCCGGGCGACCTGGCAGAGTCCGTTGCGAGTGGTTGCGCACGACCCTCCTCCTACAGCGCGAAGCAGTAGAGCGCGCCGTAGCCGCCCGAGCACCCGATGCAGGTGCCGGTCCCGGGGCCGTTCTGCAGCAGGTTCGCGCCCTTGCCGCAGCCGCGCAGCGTGTGGTCGCTGAGCCAGTTCGCCCCGCCCTTGCCGCCGCCCGGGCCGCCGGGTCCGCCCGAGGTCGCCCGCGGGAAGGAGTGCCCGCACATCACGGCGGTGGTGCTGGTGGAGCCGCCGCTGCCCACGCCGACCGAGCCGCTGTCGCTGGTCCAGTCGTTGCACGTCGAGCTAGGCGTGGTGCTGTTGAGGTGGCCCAGCTTGTTGCTGCCGGTGACCACGTCGTGGGCGTCGCCCAGCACCGAGGTCGGAATCCCGCACTCGTCGGGCAGGTCGTCCACGCTGGCGGCCACGCCGTCCGGGCGGTCGGCCGCGAGCAGGCCCGCGATGCCGGTGGCGACGAGGCGCCCGTTGGCGTCGTACCAGGGGCCGGCGCCGATGCGGTCGATGGCGTGGACCGGCTGCCCGTCGGGGCCGCTGACCGCGCTCAAGAAGGCCCGCCAGGTCTTGTCGCCGTTGCCGGTCGCCGCGGCGATGCCCTGGCAGATGGCGTCCGCGCCGGCGAGGCCGCCGAAGTTCCCGCCCAGGCCGCCGCCCAGGTCGGAGACGGGGTCGCCGCTGAGCGCCCAGATGGCGTTCATGCTGGTCACGAAGAAGCTGAAGTCGGGCTTGGTGACCGTGCACCAGCCGCTGAGCTCGGCGGGGACCGCCGTGGCGGTGTCGGCCGCGCTGTCGGGGACCGCGTCGGGCGCTGCGTCCGCGACGGCGTCGGGCGTGGCGTCGGGGACCGCGTCGGGCGTCGCGTCAGGCGTCGCGTCAGGCACGGCGTCGGGAGCCGTGTCCGCCGCCACGTCCGCCACGGCGTCGGGTGCCCCGTCGACCGCGGCGTCGGGTGCCGTGTCCGCGGCGGCGTCAGGCGCGGCGTCCGCCACCGCGTCGGGTGTCGCGTCCGCGGCCACATCCGCCACCGCATCCGCCGTCGCCACCGCGTCCGACACGACGTCGACCGCCGCCGCGTCCGCGTCCGCGCCCGAGGTCGTCGAGTCACCACAGCCCGAGATCCCTCCAGCCAGCAGCGCAAACCCAATCGCCAAATGCCACCGTGTCTTCATCGCGTCACTCCACAGGTCAGGTCGACGCCGCAGGTCTGGCCCGCCTCGCAGTCGTCGTCGTTCGAGCACGAGGTCAGCCCCGGAATCTCGACCGCGAGGGTGCGGCCGGACTCCACCACCAGGTCAAAACAGCCAGTCGCCAGCTGGGTGGAGTCGGCGGTGTGCCGGCTCAGGGACACGCTGGGGAAGCCCGAGTAGCCGAGATCCAGCAGGGCGTTGATGTGGGCGGTCGGGATCTCGAAGCTGCCGTCGTCGGCGGTCAGGCACTCGACGCGCCCGGGGGTGCCGCCGTGGTTGGCGATGCTCAGCTCGATGCGGACGCGCGCGGCGCTGGGGTCGGCGGGGGCGGTCCATTTCAGGGCGCCGGGCTGGTCGCGCGCGATGGCGAGGGCGGTCGTCTCGACCACGAGGGCCGGGACGCCGGTGGCCGCCAGCGACACGGTCTCGGGGCCGACCACGGACAGGCCGATGGGGTCGCCGGCCGCGAACCCGGGGTGGGGCAGGTCGCCCGCGAAGTAGTAGATGCGGGTTGGCAGGATGGCCTTCATCTCGACCGGGGCGCTGAGGCCGCTGATGGTGACGGTGCCGATGTCGACCTTGGTGGGGTAGGCGATGCAGGCGCCCGACGGCGTGCAGGCTTGGCCAGACGGGCAGGCGGGGTCGCAGAAGAGGGTCGGGGGCCGGAGCAGGCGGCACTCGCCCTGGTCGAGGGTCACGGCGGGGACGTCGGCCGGGACCACGCCGCTGGCCGCGCCGCCTTGGACCGACGTGGACTTCTCGCCCAGGGCGACGACGAAGCCGCCGGTGCGCTCGGAGGGTTCGCAGCGCGCGTAGGGGGCGGCGGGCGACGCGTCGGGCTGGGGGCCGAGCTCGGCGTCGGCTTGGGCTGCGGAGTCGGCGGCCGTGTCTGCGGCGAGGTCGGCCGTGACGTCCGCGCTGTCTGGGCTGGCCGTGCCGTCGCTCGAGCCGCCGTCGCAGGCCATCGCCGCGCAGCACGCCAGCGCCACCGCCGCGGCGAGAGAAGATCGAGACACGGGCTGCTCCCTCGGCGTTCGCGCCGCGCGGGCAGGGATTCGGGCGAGGAGCGCACCCACAGGCTCCGCTTGGTACACCCAAGGCAGAAGTAGCACAGGCCCGCATGCCGGCACAAAGCAGTTTGGCGGGCGGCGGCGCGGGGCCAGGGCCCGGGACGCCACGACGAGGCCGCGCGGGTCTGCTAGCCTCGCGCGATGAACGACGCACCGCTGGTCTTTGTCCACGGCATCAAGGGCGGGCGGCTCAGCACGCCGGATGGGCGGCTGCGCTGGATCGGCTGCCGCAGCGCGCTGGGGCTGGACCGGCGGCCGCTCGCCGCGCCGCTGACGTGGACCGGCGGCGCGCAGGACGCGGACGAGCTGGTGGCGGGCGGGCCGCTGGCGAGCGTGCTGGGCGTGAAGGTCTACGCGCGGTTTCTGGCCTGGGCGCGGGCTCAGGCCGCGGAGTTTCAGGGGCTGGCTTACGATTGGCGGCGAGATCTTCCCGAGGCGGTGGCGCGGCTGACCGCGCTGCTGGAAGCGCTCGCGGCGCGACACGGCCGCCCGGCGCGGGTCATCGGCCACTCCATGGGCGGGCTCATCACCTGGCTGGCGCTGCGCGAGCGGCCTGAGTTGGCGGCCAGCGTGCTCTTCGCCGCGGTCCCCTTCGGCGCCGGCATCTCCTTTGGCGGCGTCATGCAGCACGGCGAGCGGCTGGGCCTGAACGGGCGGCTTTCCAACGTCGAGGCTCACGGCTCGTGGACCGCGCCCTACTGCTTTTTCCCTGCTGGCGCCTCGCAGATCGAGGACTCCGCCGGACGCCCGGTGGAGCACGACTGGTACGACGTCGCCGCCTGGGAGCGCCAGCGGCTCGGCGTCTTCGGCCAGCCCGACTGCGACGCCGCCGCGTGGCGCACGCACCTGACCCACGCGCTGGCCTGCGCGCGCCGGACCCGCGCCCTGCTGGACCAACCCCACCCGCAGCCCGAGCGCCTGCCGCCGCTGGCCGTGCTCTCCGGCGTCGGCCGCCGCGCGGTCCAGATCGCCATCCGCGGGGGCACCGACGCAGCGCCCACCTGGGATTTCACGAGCGGCCGCGCCGACGATGGCGACGGCTCGGTGGGGGCGGTGCGCAGCGTCCCGCCCGGGGGCCTCCAGGTCACGTCGGCGACCACGACCCTGGCGCACCAGAAGGTCCTCGACGACCTCGACCAGGTCGGCGCGCTGATGCAGGCGCTGGCCGCGCGCGAGTAGTCCGCGCGCGGCCACTCAATCGCTAGTCAGCGGTCCGCAGGTACTCGACGTGGATGGTCGACTCGAACTCGCCGAGGGGCACGCTGGCCCCCGTCTCGGTCTTCCAGGTCTGCTTGAACCAGCGCACGCGCAGCAGCTGAATCGGCTCGTTGGCCGGCGGCGTGAAGTGCGCGCTGGGCTTCCGCGTCTCGCCGCCCAGCACCACGCCGAGGTGCCCAGGCGCCGCGACCACGTCGGTCGCCGCGCCAGTGTCCACCGGCTTGAACGTGCCCGCGCGGTTCTCGATGCGCACCTTCTGGCCAGCCCGGAACGTGAACCCCTTCCACTCGACCGTGGGGTAGTGGCTGTCCTCCGGCGCCTCGGTGGTGGTCTGGGCGGGCTTTGAGTGCGCGCAGGCCGACAGGCTCGACACCAGCACGCAGAACGCCGCGCACGCCACGATGTTTCCAAGTCCGAATCGCGCCGTCCGCGCGGTGAGGGTCAACGACCGCATGCTCGTCTCCTTGGGAAAGCAGGTTGCGCCGCGCAGCATGACACAAGCCGCGGCGGCCGCCCACGGGTGCCGGGCGGGGGATCTGCGCCGAGGGGAGGGCCCGCGAGACCGGTCTGGGCGGCGGGTGCGGTAGGCTGCGGTGATCCCGGCGCCGCGCGCGCTCCCACCCCGAGGTCCCGAGGCCCCGATGCCCTTCGACTGGCTGCGAAAGAGGCGGCGGAAGAAGCTGCTCGAGCAGCCCTTCCCCGACGAGTGGCTCGAGATCCTGCGTGAGAACACCGCCCACTGGCAGTGGCTGGACGCCGCCGAGCAGGCCCTGCTGCGCGACCTGGTGCAGGTCTTCGTCGCCGAGAAGGCTTGGGAGGGCTGCGGCGGCCTCACGCTGACCGACGAGATCCAGGTGACCATCGCCGCGGACGCGTGCTTACTGCTGCTGGGGCTGCCCCACGACCTCTACGACTCGGTGCAGACCATCCTGGTCTACCCGTCCACCGTCATCAGCCCGCAGCGGCAGCTTGGGTTCTTCGAGGTGGCGACGGCTCCGCTGAGCGGCGGGCGGCCCGTCATCGGCGAGGCGCACCTGCGCGGGCCGGTCATCCTGAGCTGGGACGCGGTGCGGCGGGGCGCGCGCCACCCGGAGCGCGGTCACAACGTCGTGTTTCACGAGTTCGCGCACAAGCTGGACATGCTGGACAGCTACGCCGACGGGACGCCGCCGCTGGCCTCGCGGGCCGACTACAAGCGCTGGGGCGAGGTCTTCAGCGCGTCGTTCAATGCGCTGCGGGCTGAGGCCGAACAAGGCGAGCCGACGCTGTTGGACCCCTACGGTGCGACAAACGAGGCCGAGTTCTTCGCGGTCGCGACGGAGACCTTCTTCAACCTCCCGTTGAAGCTGCGAGAGGGCGAGCTGGCTTTATACGAGCTGCTGGCTGAGTTTTATCAGCAGGATCCGGCCGCGCGGGTGGAGCGACGGGCGGGCTAGCGGGGGGCCTCAGCGACGTGAAGGCGGGGCGGTCTGGTAGCGCGCCAGGAAGGTCGCGACGGCGGCGGCGACCCGCTGCGCGATCTCGGCCTCGTCGGGCGGCTCGCGCATCCCCATGGCGACCTTGAGCTGGATGTGCCCGGCGATGGCGGCCAGGAAGTGCTCGGACGCGAGCTGGAGGTCGTCGACGGCGAGCTCGCCGCGGCTGCGGCGGGTGTCGAGGAAGCGCGCGAAGTCGGCGTAGGTGACCGCTGGGCCGTGCTCCCAGACGATCTGAGCGAGCTGA
The DNA here is from genome assembly GCA_041389525.1 of Myxococcota bacterium. Lineage (GTDB taxonomy): Bacteria > Myxococcota_A > UBA9042 > PHBI01 > JACKFB01 > JACKFB01. The sequence continues at coordinate 44,448 of JAWKRR010000018.1, forward strand.
GGGAAGCGGCCGAACTCGCCCAGGCACAGGCGCAAGAGCGTCACGGCGCCCGGGCTGACGACCGCGCGCAAGAGCGACGTGCCCAGCGTGGTGAGCGCGTCGGCCAGGGGGGCCTCGTCGAGCCCTTCGGGCGCGCTGCGGTTGGCCATGGTCTCGACCACGCGGTCCATCAGGCCGGCGATCAGGTCGTCTTTCGACGGGAAGTATTTGTACAGCGTGGCTTTGGAGCCGCCGACCTGGGCGACGATCATGTCGGTGGTGGTCCCGACGAAGCCGTGGGCGGCGAAGAGCTCGAGGGCGGCCTGGAGATAGCGTTGGCGTCGAAGCAATCGGGGGTCCTGTGGGAGGCCGGCGCGGTCGTTGACTGACGGGCTCGGGGGAGTGTACTGTACGGTACAGTTCCCGCCACAATTCGGAGGTACCCCATGAGCGCCGACTCAGGCCACATTGCGCCCGGCACGGCCGGTTTGCCCACGACCCTCATCGTCCGCCGCGCCGGCGACGCGCCGTCTGCGTCGCTCTCGCCCACCGACCGCACGCGATTTCTGTTCGCGGACGTGCCGGGCGAGCCGGAGTTCTTCGACGCCATCGGGGGTCGGGGGGACAGCGCGCCGCTCCATCGCCACCCGTGGGCGACCTGGGAGTTGATCATCGAGGGCAAGGTCCGCTTCTCGGTGGACGGCGAGGAGGTCGTGGCCGAGGCGGGCGACTTCGTCTACACGCCGCCGAACGCGGTGCACAGCTTCGTGCTCGAGAGCGCCAGCGCGCGGATGGTGGGGTTCAACCACCCGGCGCCGCGCTTTGCGTCGCTGCAGCGGCAGGCCCAGGCGCTGTTCGCAGCGGAGGGCGGGCCCGACATGAAGCGCATCGCGCAGCTCGCGAAGGAGCACGGCGTCGACGTGCTCGGCCCGCCGATGCAGCCGCGGGATTGAGCTGACGATTGCCGGCGATGCGGGCGCGCCGGGCGCCGGTGAGACGGTGCGCGCGGGCGCCCATGCGGCGCGTGGGGTACTGCACTCCCGCGCATTCGCTTGAGTTTCCGGGGGTGGGATCGCTACGATGCGCCGCGCGCGCGGACAGGTTGCCGGTCTCGCGTCGGCGGAATCGCGCCAGGAGCCCCCACCCATGCGCACCCGAATCATCATGTGCGTCGTCGCGCTGGCGCTCGCCGCCTGCTCGGGGGTGGGCGACACCAACAGCGCGGACGCCGTCGAGACGCCGGACGCGCCGCCCCTCGCGGAGGTCGCGGACACCGACGCGGACACGGGCGCGCAAGGTAGCGACGTGACGGTGGACGGCGCGGACGCGGACGGCGGCGTCGACGGCGTGCAGCCCGGGGACGCGGTGCTCGACGAGCATTCCGACGACGCGGACACCGAGACCGACGCGGACGCGGACACCGACACCGAGACCGACGCCGACGCCGACGCCGACCCGGACGCGGCCGACACCGACGCCGACGCCCCCCTGGGCGACGTCGCCGCCGACTGCTCCGCCGAGCTCGACGGCACCCCCTGCGACGACGCCGACCCCTGCACGTCCGGCGACATCTGCCTCGCCGGCGCTTGCTCGGGCGACCCCATCGACTGCGACGACGGCGACCCCTGCACCACCGACCTGTGCACCTCCGCCGGCTGCTCCCACGACGTCATCCCCGACTGCATCTGCGCCATCGACGACGACTGCGACCCCGTCGGCCCCGCCAACCTCTGCCTCCCCGACCGCGTCTGCGTCGAGGGCGCCTGCCTCCCCGTCCCCGACACCGGCGTCACCTGCCCCGCCGCCGACCACCCCCAATGCGGCGTCACGACCTGCAACCCCGCCACCGGCGCCTGCACCCTCAACCCCATAAACCAAGGCGGCAATTGCCCCGCCGGAGCCTGCGCGGCCAAGGGCGCCTGCGTCGACGGCGTCTGCGTCCCGGTCGGCCAGACCAACTGCTCCGACGACGACCCCTGCACCACCGACACCTGCGACCCCACCCTCGGCTGCACCCACGCCCCCGCGTCCGGCGCCGCCTGCAACGACGGCAACGCCTGCACCTCCGACGACCTCTGCCAGTCCGGCCTCTGCGCCGGCCAGCCCGTCGCCTGCACCGACAACAACCCGTGCACCACCGACGGCTGCGCCCCCGCCACCGGCTGCACCTTCACCCCCGCGTCCGGCGCGCCCTGCGACGACGGCGACCTCTGCACCCAAACCGACACCTGCCAATCCGGCACCTGCGTCGGCGCCAACCCCAAGGTCTGCACCGCCCCCGACCCCTGCCACGCCGCCGGCCTCTGCGTCGCCGGCGTCTGCGGAGCCGGCGCCCCCACCGACTGCAACGACAACGACCCCTGCACCACCGACGCCTGCAACCCCGCCACCGGCTGCACCCACACCCCCGCCAGCGGCGCCCCCTGCGACGACGCCAGCGCCTGCACCACCGCCGACACCTGCCAGTCCGGCACCTGCGTCGGCACCCCCATCAACTGCGCCGACGAGTCCCCCTGCACCGCCGACGGCTGCGCCCCCGCCACCGGCTGCACCCACCAGCCCGTCAGCGACCTCCCCTGCAACGACGGCAACGGCTGCACCACCGCCGACACCTGCCTCGCCGGCGCCTGCGTCGGCACCCCGCTCGCCTGCGACGACGGCGACCCCTGCACGACCGACGCCTGCACCGCCCCCGCCGGCACCTGCACCCACCTGCCCGCCAGCGGCGCCCCCTGCGACGACGGCAACGGCTGCACCGCGGGCGACACCTGCGCCTCCGGCACCTGCGTGGGCGGCGGCCCCGTCGTCTGCCAGCCGCTCGACGACTGCCACGTCGCCGGCGTCTGCGGCGGGCCTGACCAGGTCTGCTCCAACCCCACCAAGCCCAACGGCACCCCCTGCGACGACGCCGACATCTGCACCGAGGGCGAGCGCTGCCAGTCCGGCGCCTGCACCGACGGCACCCTGGTCATCTGCATGACCTGCGCGACCTGCCCCGCCGGCAAGGGCCTCGCCGCCGAGTGCACGCCGATCTCCGACACCGTCTGCGAGGCCTGCCAGCCGGGCGTGACCTACAGCGACGTCGACGACGAGACCTTCTGCCAGCCCTGCCACGTCTGCCTCGCCGGCGAGTACGCGTCGAAGCCCTGCACGCCGACCGGCAACACGGTCTGCGCCGCCTGCCACCCGACCTGCGTGACCTGCGACGGCGGCACCAAGACCAAGTGCACGAGCTGCGGCCCCGGTCGCTCGCTGAAAGGCGGGGCCTGCCTGCTCATCGACGGCCAGCCGTGCACCGCCAACGCCGAGTGCGTCAACACCTGCATCACCGGCCTCTGCGCCCCCCAAGCACCGACTGAGGGCGTCTGCGACCCCGGCGACACCGCCGACTGCCAAGCCAAGAACGTCTGCGAGGGCGGCATCGACGTGAAGCTGCGGTCCAAGGACGGCGCGCCGGGCGACAAGTTCGCCTTCGCGGTCGGCCTGTCGGGCAACACCGCCATCGTCGGCGCGCCCGAGGACGACGACGCCGGCAATTCCTCAGGATCCGCCTACATATTCGTGCGCCACGGCGCCACCTGGACCCAGCAGCAGAAGCTGGTCGCCCCCGACGCGGTCGGCTTTGACCAGTTCGGCTACGCGGTGGCGATCTCGGGCGATATCGCCGTGGTCGGCGCCTACCTCGACGACGACGCCGGCAGCGGCTCGGGCTCGGCCCACGTCTTCGTCCGCAGCGGCGGTTCCTGGTCGCACCAGCAGAAGCTCAACGCCGTCGGCGCCGCCGCCTTCGACCAGTTCGGCTATGCCGTCGCGATCTCGGGCGAGACCATCGTCGTCGGCGCGTTTCAGGACGACGACGCCGGCAGCTCGTCGGGCTCGGCCTACGTCTTCGTGCGCAGCGGGACCACCTGGACCCAGCAGCAGAAGCTGACCGCCAAAGACGCCGCCGCCAGCGACTTCTTCGGGATCTCACTGGGGATCTCGGGCGACTCCATCATCGTCGGCGCGAACGGTGACGACGACGGCGGCTCGCTGTCCGGTTCGGCCTACGTCTTCGCGCGCAGCGGGACCACCTGGACCGAGCAGCAGAAGCTGACGGCCAAAGACGCGGTGGCCGACGACCTCTTCGGGTACGCCGTCGCGATCTCGGGCGGCACGGCGGTGGTCGGGGCCTACGGTGACGACGACGCCGGCAGCTCGTCAGGCGCGGCCTACGTCTTCGTGCGCAGCGGGAGCACGTGGAGCGAGCAGCAGAAGCTCTTGCCCATCGGTGGCGCGGCCGGCGACCACTTCGGCTTCGCGGTGAGCCTGTCGGGCGACACCGCGCTGGTCGGCGCGGACCAGGACGACGACTTCGGCCTGGGCTCCGGCTCGGCCTACGCCTTCGTGCGCGAGGGCAGCACCTGGACCGAGCAGCAGCGCCTCAACGCCTCGGACGCGGCCGCCAGCGACTGGTTTGGCGCCGCCCTGGCCGTCTCCGGCGACATCGCGGTCATCGGCGCCTTCTTCGACGACGACGCGGGCACCGACTCAGGCACCGCCCCGTGCTTTCAGCGCCTGCGGACCGGCTGGACCCAGAAGCCCTGGGCCTGCGTCGCCACGCCGTAGGTCCTCGCGGTCACTTGTAGATGACCAGCCAGCTGCTCATCACGATGTTGCCCGCGTCGGGTGGCGGCGGCGCGCCGTTGAGCAGCCCGCGGTAGCTCACGCTGGCCGTCGTCCCCGGCAGCGCCACGTCGCTGACGTCCACGATCCAAGGCGCGACCTGCTGCCCCGGGCACCAACCGCCGCGCCCGTACCACCAGGTGCCGTACTGGTTCGGCACCATCCCGCGCGCAAGCTCCGGCATGCAGCCGGTCGGCACGCCCACCGTCGGGTGGGTGCGCAGCGCGGTCTTGCCGTTGACCGTGAACTCGTGGGCGTGGTTGCAGAACTCGGCGCACTGCGACGTGGCCGAGCCGTGCCCCGTGATGACCGAGTACAGCTCGACCCGGGTCGCGTCGGCCGGGATCGGCACGTCGATGGGCGCGAAACCCTCGTTGTATCCCTCGCCGAAGTTCCCCCCGAAGTAGAGGGGCACCGCCTCGCGCGGCGTCATCCCCTTGCCGCGCTTGGAGAAGCGCAGCGCCAGCCGCGTCCAGGTCGGCTGGGTGTTCCACGGCGGCGCAAAATCCCAGCGCAGCTTCCGCGTGCCGCCAGCTTTGAGGTGCGCCAGCATGGGGCTCACGTCCGAGGCCCAGCGGGTCTCGCGGGCGTAGGCGGTGATGAAGCGCCCAAGCTCGATCCGCGCGTCCCCCTCGGCCGCACCTAGCAAATAGAGGTGCGCGAGATAGTCCCACTCGCCGCAATTGCCGGGCTCGATCTTCTTCGCGTCCGGGCAGCGCATCTCGACCTCGATGTGCAGCGTGTCGAACTCGGCAAGCTCGGCCGCGGAAGGCAGGGTGACCTCGGTCTCCGCGAACTCGGCCAGCACCTCGCCGTCCCACGCCACCACCCGCGTCGCCTCCTCCGCCTGCAGCGCCTGGACCTGGGCGGCTTCCGCGTTCAGGTAGCGCGCCTCGTTCGACGCGTAGGCCAGGTTGGTCTCAAAGGGCCACGCCCCGGCCGCCGAGGCCGCCTGGTTCTGCCGCGTCACGTCTGAGAGCGAGCCCAGGCCGCGAATCCGCTGGGTCCGGTCGATGGCGAAGCCCAGCGCCCCGGTCCCCTGGTCCATCACGGTCTGAACCCACGAGCCCAGCGCCCCCGCCCGCCGCGGCGTCACGTGCAGGTGAGCCAGCCAGAAGCCGCCTTTCTCCGCGGGCATGTTGATGACCGCGTCGATGAAGCGCCCCGCCAGCGCGTTCGCCGCGGCCGCCGCGGCCTCGTCGGTCGCCGCGCGCGAGATGAAGACGTAGTGCACGTTGTCAGGCGAGGCCGCGATCAGCCCCGGGACGCCGCCCGCCCAGATCGAGGTCGGGTCGATCTGCGTGCGGCGCAGCGTGTCGGGGATGAAGACGTAGGTGTCGCAGCCGGTCCAGTGCTCCGAGAGGCGCCAGGTCGTCCCGTCGGTGCGCTCAAACGTGAAGTCGCCAGCGAGGTCGTGCCGGTAGACGCCACCTTGCTCGTAGGAGAACGGCCGCGCCGGCAGCCCGTCGGCGCAGAGCACGGGAGGCTCCACGATCTCGGGCGCTGCGTCGCCGCCAGCATCGCCGCCGGCATCGGCCACATCGGCCACCGCATCCGCCACGTCCGCCGCCTCACCATCCGGCCCCGCCGCGTCACCATCCCCGGCCGCCTCACCACCGTCTGCAAGCGCGTCCGCCGCGCCCACCGCGTCCCCGCCCCCGTCAGCGGCGTCGTCCCCCGCGCCGCATCCAAGCGTCAGAGCCAGAAGCGCCGCCAAGACCAGCGCCCGAAATGTCGACAAGGCGTGAACATTCATAGGCCCAGCATACCCAAGCGGCGCCCACAAAGAAGGCCCCAACCCAAGCGGCGCCACCCCGGCCCCACGAAAGCCGCCGCCAAGCTGAAGGCCAAACGCTGAAAGCTGAAAGCGGGCCATCGCGCCCCCGACCCCACAGCCCCGCCCCCAACGCCCCGCCGCGATTGCCCCCCCTTGCGTTCCCAAGCAAGCTGGGACAAGGCTCCCGCGCGGCCCCGCGCCCCCGAAGGCCCCCGGCCGACCGTGGCAGCACCGCCCGAGATCTGCTCCTGCCGCCCGAGCCCCCGTTGTTCAAGGCCCTCCACAAGCGCTTCCACGACCTCGCGATGCACCTGCTGCGCGAGCACACCGAGCCCCCGCGCATGGCGCTGGCGGTCTGGGTGGGCTGCGTGGTCGGCTGCACGCCGCTCTTCGGCTTTCACCTGTGGGTCTGCATCGCGCTGGCGTGGGCGCTGCGGCTCAACCAGGTCGTGGTCTACGCCGCCGCCAACATCTCCATCCCACCGCTGGCGCCCTTCATCGGGTTCGCCGCGGTGCAGCTTGGCGAGCAGGTGCTGCACGGCCGCTGGATGGCGCTGGAGCTGGCCGACTTCACCTGGCGAAACGCCCCCGCCCTGGGCGCGCGCTTCTTCGTAAACTGGCTGGTCGGCGGGCTGGTCGTCGGCGCGGCCATCGGCCTCGTGGGCGCTGCGGTCACCTGGGTCTTTCTGGCCCGCCGGCGCGACCGCAAGCGCGCGGAGGAGGACCCGCTCTACGCCGCGATGCTGACCGCGTCGGCGCGCTACCGGCCGCTGCCGCGAAACCTGCGCGTCTACGCCCACATGAAGTACCGCATGGACCCGTCCTACCGCGCCATCGCCGGGCTGGTGCCGCCGGGGGCCTTCACCGTGGACCTCGGCACGGGCCTGGGGATGCTGCCGACCCTGCTCGGCGTGCTCGGCGAAGGCCGCAAATCCCTAGGCGTGGACTGGGATTCCGCCAAGGTGCGCGGCGGCGTCCAAGCGTCCGCGGGCCTCGCAGGCGTGGACCTCGTCGAGGGCGACGTCCAGCGCTTCGAGCCGCCGGCTTGCGACGTCATCACCCTGGTCGACGTCCTTCATTACTATGAGCCCGCCGACCAGCGCGCCCTGTTGGCCCGCTGCGCCGCCGCGCTGCGCCCCGGCGGCCGCCTCATCATCCGCGAGGGCGACCGCGCCCGCGAAGGCGGCGCGCGCTGGACCCGCCTGGTCGAGCGCGTCGTCACCAAGCTGGGCTGGAACCGCGGCCCGGCCGTCCACTTCCGCCCCGCCGCCGACCTCCAAGCCGACCTCGAGGCCCTGGGCTTCACCGTCGCCATCACGCCGCTGGCCGGCAGCCTCCACCCCGGAAACGTCCTGCTGGTGGGCGAGATCGGCTGAGCGCGCGCGGGCGGGCGGGCGGCGACCGTCCGGCAGGCGTGGCGCCCCCCGCACAGGCCGTCGGCACCTGTGGACTCAGTCGGCCGCCGAAGGGCCTCCGACTCACCGGAGCACAACGCGTTTAGGCCCATTTACCCAGGAGCCGTCATGGTCTCTCGAAGATGGTCACACTGTGTCCGCGCCGCCGCGGCTCTGTGCGTTCTCGCCCTGGGTGCCGTCGCCTGCGACAGCGGGGGCGACGAGGGGGGCGAGCCGGTCGATGACGACTCGGTGCAGGCCACCGTCGGCGCGAAGGGCGGGGTGTTGGACGGGCGGGCTGGCTCGAGCTTGTTCGGGGTCAAGGTCCTCTTCCCGCCGGGCGCGCTGACCGGCAACACGAAGGTGACCCTGAAGCCGACCTTCGACGCCACGCCGCTGCCCGAGTACGCCGAGCGGGTCGGGCCGCAGGTCGTCATCGAGAGCAAGGGCACGCTGAGCGGGCCGATGCTGCTGACGCTGCCGGTGGACTCGGGCGCGGTCGACCGGTTCGGGCAGGGCGCGACGTCGGTCAAGGTGTGGCTTCGCGCAGGCGGCACCTGGGCTTTGACCGAGCCGACGGAGACCGGCGAGGGGACCGTCACCATCTCGCTGAGCGAGTTCACGACGGCCGCGGCGGGGGTCAAGGTGACGTCGCTGGTGCCGAAGTGCGCGGGCGCTGGCGCCTGCACGGGCACGGCGGCGAGCCACTACGACGCGGTCGGGTGCGCGAGCACGGGGCTGTGCGCGAGGGCGATGTTCCCCGCCGGCCAGCCCATCGACGGCTTTGACTTCGCCGTGGCCGAGCGCGGCACAGCCCTCGCCTTTCCCGCGCCCGCCGCCACGACGGGCATCAAGGGCGCGTCGTTGGGGGTCCAGGCCGGCTCGTCGGCGTTCGGCCCCTCGCGCACGCTGACCTCGTCGCGGCGGGTCAATCCGGGCCTCGTCGGCGCCGGTGACGTGATGGTCGGGCTGGCGTCCGGCAACCTGCTGCTCCCAGCCGACTCGCGCGCCCCGGTCCTCTACACCGACGGCGTGGGCCTCGGCGGCTTTCGCATCTCCAGCGGGCAGTCCCTGCGCTTCGCCATCGACCCCAAGGGGGACCTCGGCGTCATCAACCACGAGGAGGGCCTGCTCGCTGTGGACGAGCAGATCATGGTTATCGCGGTCAACAACGTCATCGCGGTCTCCCACGAGAACGCGCCGCGCATCGTCCCGCTCCGAGGCGACGCGGGCTTCCTGGTCGGCCTGGCCAGCCAGGTCCTGGAGGCGAAGCTCACCAGCGAGATCAAGGGTTCGGTGACACAGACCGTGCAGCTGCCGAAGGGCCAGTCCTTGTCGCCCCAGGCCCCGCTGGCCAGCGGACCGGCGGGCGCGGTGGCGGCGGTCAGCCAGCCCGGCGCGAAGGTCGTGGTCTCGCGCGGCGGCGCGGCGTTTCAGGTCGTGTCGGGCGTGGCGTTCCCGGCGTCGAGCGTGGCCTTCGACGGCACGGGCGCGGTGGTGATCTCATCCGCAACCACGCCCGAGATCATGGTGGTCCAAGCGAACGGCCAGGCGCGCAGCTTCCGCCTCACCGACGCACCCGAGGGCAGCGCGGCCGCGACAAACGCCATCATCCGCCAGATCGTCTCAGCCAGCGGCGACGCGCGCCTGCCGGTGGCCGGCATCGTCTCGCCCCGCGGAGACGTCGCCGCCACGCTGGAGGTGGGCCTCATCGCCCTGACCCAGGACCGCAGCTTCGTGCGCCTGACGCTGCCCTGAGCCCAGGCGTCGCGCGCCGTTCGCGGTGGCATTGGCGCATTCGGGTGGCCGCGCGGCGGTCACCGGCCCTGTTGAGGACCGGTGAGGTCGCGCCGGATGACTATCGAACCTGCTTCTAAACCCATCACCCATAATAGGTGGGGTTCACTATGGACGCTTAAGGCTTCCGGCTACGAGGCCGGCATGCTCACCGCGTTCAGGGGCGAATCCCGAGGTTAGAAGATAGGGGATAGAATCAAAGGCTGGAAGGCCATCCGGCAGACCATCACCAACTGCAGGCTACCACATTCGGCCCGGAGTGGAAGTCACCGGAAGCGAAAACCCGCACGCGCCGAAAACGCAGGCGGTGACTGCCTCTGATGACACCTCTACGCACGGCGGGGGGAGTGTGTCATTGTCGTGGTATCCCGTTGAGTACAAGTCGCCCCGTCCACGCGGGGGTGCGCGATGCAGGGTCTCCGTGAGCTCCTCGACGCGTTTGACGAGCCCGCCTTCTTGCTGGACCTCGCGGGCGTCGTGGTGTTCGCCAACCTCGCCGCGCAAGCCGCGGGGATGAGCGGGCCGGTCACACCCGAGGGCGATGCGGCGCTGCACGTCGGCGTTCGCAGGGTGCGCTTCGAGCTGGACGGGGAGTCGCTCGAGCTCGTGGTGCCCAAGCCGATCTACGCCGCCGACAGCTCGGAGGTCCTGCCTTGGGCGCTGCCGCCTTGGATGGAGCGCGTGGCGCACCCGCTCGCCCATGGCCTCTGCGACAAGGAGATCGCCGTCGAGCTGGACATGCCGCTGAGCTCGGTGCGCACCTGCGTCGCTCGGATCTTCCGCCGCGTGGGGGTCCACAGCCGCGCCGAGTTCATCGCCAAGATCGGCGAGCTACAGCGGGCCGCGCGGAGCCGCCCGCGCTGAGCCTGCCGAAGCGCGCCCGGCCCGCGCCCTAGGGCGTGCCGACCACGATGAACTCGGCTGCCTGGTCCACGTCGCCGCCTGGGTCCGCGGCGGTGAAGCGCAGGACGCTGACGCCGCTGACAGGCGCGCTGAACCCGAACCACTCCTCGGTGCTGCTGGCCGTCGGCAGCGCGACGTTTGGCAGCTCGTCGAGCAGCGTGCCGCCCCCGTCGGGGTCGCCGTCGTAGACCGCGAAGGTGCCGACCGCGGGGTTGACGTAGTCGGCTGAGTCTCGCGTCCAGTAGTACAGGCCGTCGACGGTGACCGGCGCCGGGAAGGTGATCTGCCACCACGAGGCGTTGGCGACCTCGCCGGGGTTGGTCACCCAGGCGGTCCACAGCGTGTGGTCCGCGGCCTCGGCCGCCTCGTACCCGGCGCTCCACGCGCTGCTGGCCGTCGCGACAGCACCCGGCAGGTAGGTCAGGAAGATGGAGCCCGGGTCCACCGAGAGGCCGGTCGTGACCTCGACGGGCGGGCTGGTCGCCCCGAAGAGGCCGACCGCGTCTGCGTCGAAGGTGGTGACGCCGTCGATGTTCCCGTAGACCGAGGCGTAGCCGTAGTAGAGGCCCTCGGTGACGACGGTCGTGGGGTCCACGGAGAGCACGGCCGGGTCGTTGGAGGTAAACGCGACCTCCAGGTCGGCGTCGACCACCTGATACTGCCCGGCCGCCAGTGTGTAGACGAAGAAGGTCGCGGGGTTGAAGCCGAGGGTGGCAGGCACGCTCGAGATCAGCAGCTCAGGGATGACGACGCCGAACTCGACGAGCTCGCTCGGCACGTAGCCGGGGGCCGACGCGGTGATGGCGGCGTTGCCTGGCTGCGCGCCGACCACGGTGACGTACACGTAGTCCCCGCCGGCGAGAACGGTCGCCGAGGGCTGCGGGCTCACGATGGCGGGGTCCGAGGACTCCAGGGTGATCTCGAGGTCCGCGGGCACGTAGTAGGGCTGGCCGTTGAGCCGCGTCCGGATGTAGCAGTTCGAGTGGCGCAGGCCCACGCCGACGGTCTGGGGGCTCAGCGCGCAGTTCTCGAAGTGCAGGCTGAGCTCGGGATCGACGACGGTCACCAGGTCGGAGTCGGAGCTGTAGAGACCGGACGCTTCGGCGCGCACTTGGTAGGTGCCGGTGGCCGTGGGCTGCGAGATGTAGATGTACGGCGAGTAGTAGGTGTCGGCCGGGATCAGCGTCTCGGTGATGAGCGACCCGCCGGCGGGCGCGTCGTAGAAGGCCACGATGCCCGCGGGGTTCGCGTTCAGCGTCGAGAGCTGCACGGTCATGTCCCCGCGCGCGTAGAGGGCGTTGCCGTAGAGGCTCGCGGTCGTCGCCAGCAGCCAGACGGCGTTGGGTGGGCTGAGCGTCGAGCGCTGGGTCTCCAGGCCGCTGAAGATGAACTCCGGCGGGTCGACGGTCACGGGGAGCGCGGCCGGGGCGTAGGTGCCGGAGTCGTCGGAGGCCGTGACGGTCAGCACGTCGTCGCCGACCGACACGCCGTCGAGGGCGAAGTAGGCGTAGTCGAGGCCCGCCGGGATCGTCGTCTCGGCCACGAACGCGCGACCGGAGGCTGAGGCGAAGTGCAGGGTGAGCGGGGTCGGGGGGGCGTGGTTGAGGCCGTTGAGGTGGCGGCGGATGTAGCAGCTGGTGTGGTAGAGGCCCACGCCGGTGAAGTAGCCGGCGGCGCAGTTTTCGAAGCTCAGGGCGAGGTCGCCGGCCGACACGCTGACCGTCTCGGAGTCGCTGATGGCGAAGCCGGGGGCTTGGGCGCGCGCCGCGTAGGAGGCCGGTCGTCGTGGGCTGCGAGATGTAGTGGTAGCCGACGTAGTAGCTGCCCGCGGGGGCCAAGATGCTGTTTTGGGGTGTGCTGGCGCCGTCCTGGAACTCGACGATCCCCGAGGTGGAGCCGGGCGTCAGCGAGAGGTCGACGGTGGTGTCGGCGAGCAAGTACATGGCATAGCCCGGGAGGGAGGGCAGCTCGTAGAGCAGGTAGAAGTCGTCCGGGAGGCTGAGGGGGCTGCGGGCCGTGTCGAGGGCGACGAAGCGGAAGGTGGGCGCCTCGACGGTGACGGCGAGGGTGGCGGGGTCGTAGGTGCCGGAGGCGTCGGACGCGGCGACGGTGAGGGTGTCGGGGCCGACGGCGACGCCGGCGAGCACGATGTAGGCGTAGTCGAGGCCCGCGGGGATGGTCGCCTCGGCGGCGATGGCGCGGCCCGTGGCCGACGTGAAGGTCAGGGTGAGCGGGGTCGGCGGGGCGTAGTTCTGGCCGTTCTGGAGGCGCCGGACGTAGCAGGTCGTGTGGTAGACGCCGACGCCGGTGAACATGCCGAGGCTGCAGTTCTCGAAGCTCAGCGAGAGGTTGGAGGTCACGACCGAGACCAGGTCGGAGTCCTCGACGGCGAACCCGGGGGCGGACGCGCGGAGCCGGTAGGTGCCGTCCACGGCGGGCTGGGAGGCGTAGAACGGGCCGATGGAGGTGGCGCCGGCGGACCCGAGGACGGAGCCGACTGGGGCGCCGCCGCCGTCGACGATCGCCACGATTCCGGAGGTGGAGCCGGGGGCTAGCGAGAGGCTGACGAGGGTGTCTGCGGCCAGGGCCTCGCCGGTGGGGGTGCTGGCGGTGCCGAAGCTGAGGTAGACGTCATCGAGGGGGTCCAGGGTGCTGCGCTCGGTGTCCACGCCGGTCCAGGTCAGGCGCGGGGCCTCGACGGCGACTGGCAGATCGACGGCGCCGAAGAGGGGGGCTGAGAAGGTGAGGGTGTCGGCGCCGACCGCGATTCCGACGACCGGGAAGTAGGCGTAGTCGTAGCCGGGGGGAAAGGCGGCGCTGGCGCTGGCGCGGCCGGTGGCGGAGGTGACGGCGAGGGGGAGGCCGCCGATGGGCGCGTAGTTGACGCCGCCGACGAGGGCGCGGATGTAGCAGGCCGAGTGCTGGAGGCCCGCGCCGACCGATGTGCCGGCGGCGCAGTTCTCGGCGACCAGCGAGCCGGCGGCTGCGGTGACGTTCAGGCTGGCGGGGACGAGGCCGGGGCGGCTGGCGGAGAGGGTGGCGGCGCCGGCGCTGAGGGCGGAGACGATGACCGGGGTCGGCGAGACGAGCTGGCCTGCCGGGACGGTGACGGTGGCGGGGGTGACGGCGGCGACGGACGGGGTGGCGCTCGCGATGTCGATGACGAGGCCGCCGGCGGGGGCAGGGTGATCGATGCGGACCGAGCGGCTGGCGGGGCCGCCGACGGGGAGGCGGAGGTCGCCGGTGGGGTCGAAGGAGACGGTGACGGTTTGGACGAGGAGCAGCGCGCTGTCGCTGTCCCAACCGGGTGCCGAGACGGCGACCGAGGTGGTGCCGGGGGTGACGCCGGTGAGGGTGGCGTTTGCGGCGGTGGCGCCTGCCGGGACGAGGATCTCGGGCGTTACGGTGGCGAGCGCCGGGCTGCCGGTGGAGAGGCTGACCGTGAGGCCGCCGGCCGGGGCGGGGGCCGTGAGGATGATGGGGACGGAGGCGTTGAGGCCGGGGCCGACGAGGAGGGCCGCGGGGAGCAGGAGCGCGCGCTGGAGGACGGTCACCAGGGCGGTGTCGGGCTGGTGGTCGGGGGCGGACGCGGTGAGGGTGGTCTGGCCGAGGGCGAGGCCGGTGACGACGGCGGGCGCGGGGAAGGAGAGGGCGCCCTCGGGGATGGTGACGGCGGCCGGCGTGACGGACGCGATGCCGGTGGGGGAGGTCGCCAGCGAGACCGTGACGCCGCCGGGGCCGGCGGGGGCCGAGAGCTGGACGGAGACGGTGGCCGTGTAGCCGGCGCCGACGAGGACCTCGGTCACGCTGAGGAAGAGGGTGCAGGCGCCGCCGGTGTGTACGCAGCCCTGAAGGCGGGATTGCAGGCGTCGGCGGTGCAGGCGGTGGCGTCGTCGCAGGAGGTGGGGGCGTGCGTGCAGCCGGTGGCGGGGTTGCAGGCGTCGGTGGTGCAGGCGTTGGTAATCCGCGGGGAGATGAGGCGTGCGCGCAATCCGAGGCAGGGTTGCAGCTGTCGGTGGTGCAGGCGCTGGCGTCGTCATAGGAGATGGGCTGGTGGGTGCAGCCCGCGTTCGCGTTGCAACCGTCGGCGGTGCAGGCGTCATCGTCGTCGCAGTTCGCGGGCGCGTGGCAGGTGCAGCCGGTTTGCGCGTCGCAGCCGTCGGTGGTGCAGGCGTCGCCGTCGTCGCAACCCAGCGCGACGTGCTGGCAGCCGGTTTGTGCGTTGCACGAATCGGTGGTGCACGCGATGCCGTCGTCCCGGCTGCCGCCTGATGCGTGCAGCCCGTGTTCGCCGTCGCAGCCGTCGGTAGTGCAGGCGTTTCGTCGTCGCACGACACCGGCACTCCTGCAACCCGACGCCGGGTTACGCAGCCTTCATCGGTGGTGCAGGCGCTGGCGTCGTCGCAGGAGACGGCGGTGGAGTGCAGCCGTGTTCGCGTCGCAGCCGTCGGTGACAGGCGTTTCCGTCGTCGCACGTTCGCGCGCTCGCAACCCGACGCCGGGTTGCAGCTGTCGGTGGTGCAGGCGCTGGCGTCATCGCAGGAGATCGCCTCGTGCGTGCCAGCCCGACTGGAACATCCGCAACCATCGGCCGTGCCGCGCGTCGCCGTCGTCGCAACTCACACCCGCGTGAGTGCAGCCCGCAGCGCGTCGCAGCCGTCGGTGGTGTACCAGCGATCCCCGTCGTCGCAGCCCAGCGCGACGTGCTGGCAGCCGGTTTGTGCGTTGCAGGAATCGGTGGCGTTGCACACCCCGATGCCGTCGTCGCACGACACCGCCTGATGCGTGCAGCCCGTGTTGTCGCGTCCGCAGCCGTCGGTAGTGCAGGCGTTTCCGTCGTCGCACGACACCGGCGCGCTCTCGCACCCCGACGCCGGGTTGCAGCTGTCCGGTGGTGCAGGCGCTGGCGTCATCGCAGGAGATCGCCTCGTGCGTGCAGCCCGACTGGGTGTCGCAACCATCGGCCGTGCACGCGTCTTGTCGTCGCAACTCACACCCGCGTGAGTGCAGCCCACCAGCGCGTCGCAGCCGTCGGTGATGCAAGCGTCCCGTCGTCGCAGCCCAGCGCGGCGTGCTGGCAACCGGTTTGTGCGTTGCAGGAATCGGTGGTGCACCCGTGCCGTCGTCGCGGTGCCGCCTGATGCGTGCAGCCCGTGTTCGTCGCAGCCGTCGGTAGTGCAGGCGTTTCCGTCGTCGCACGACACCGGCGCGCTCGCACCCCGGCCGGTTGCAGCTGTCGGTGGTGCAAGCGCTGGCGTCATCGCAGGAGACCGCCTCGTGCACGCACCCCGTCAGCGCATCACCCATCGGCCGTGCACGCGTCGCCGTCGTCGCAGCCAACCGCCGCATGCGTGCACCCACCAGCGCGTCGCAGCCGTCGGCCGTGCACGCGTCGCCGTCATCGCAATCGACCGCCGCGTGCTGGCACCCCGTCTGCGCGTCGCAGCTATCCGCTGTGCACGCCAGCCCATCGTCGCACGACACCACCTCGTACACGCACCCGACCGCCGGCACGCACGTGTTCACCACGTGCACGCGTCCCCATCGTCGCAGTCCGCCGTCGGCCGCCGCCCGGCCCCACGCACCCGACCTCGACCATACGCCGCCGGTACCCGTCGCCCCCGCCACATTCCCGTCGTCGCACTCCTCGGTCACCTCCACCGTCCCATTTCCGCACACCGCCAGCGTCGCCATCCGCGCCCGCACCAGCTTCGCACCCTTGTTCGGCTTCGCCCGCTCGACGTCGCTCCACGCCACCCACAGCTTCCGATTCGCCCGCGCCGCCACCGCCGGCCAGCTCGGCGTCGCCTTGTCCGTCGTGTTGATGCGCGTGTCCTCCCCCGCAAAACCCCAGTCCGCCCCCAGCGTGCGCCCGTGAATCGTCCAGCCCTTATCCCCCGGCGTCCACGGCCGGTCGTCCGCCCACGCGACCACATAGCGCCCGCCCGAGATCTCGAACCCCGCCGCCGGCTGCCGCTGCCGCCCCCCAACCGCCGACGACACGATCTCCAAGAACCCCGCCGGAGCCCCCGACGCCCAGACGCCCCGCGTCCAGACGTTCCAAGACTCACCGCTGTTCTCCGACGCCTCCTCCCACGCGGCCAGGAAGCCCCCATCGCCTCCCGCCGCCACCGTCGGGTGCTGGTGCAGCTTCGCCCCCGCGTCCAGGTACTCCACCCACCGCAGCGGCGCCCCATCCACCGAAAAGAGCCGCGACTGCACCGAGTACCCGCCGCCGCCCTTCGCCACCCACACCGCCAGCCACCGCCCATCCGCCGCCACCGCCACCGCCGGATGACGCGGGTCCTCAGGCGCGGGCGTGCTCACCGCGATGACCCCACCGACCGCCGCCCCCCCGGAGTCCAGCCGCTGCGCCAAGATCCGCCGCCCGGATGCCCCCGCCGCGACCCGGTCCCGCCACACCACCACGTACCCGCCATCCGGCAGCGCCCCCACGACCGGCCGGTGCTCCGCCAGCGCCGACGTGACCGCCACCGCGAAATCTCCCCCGACCGGCGCGCCGTCCGCCGCCACCCGACGCGCCCGAACCGACGCCGCCTGCGTGTTCGCGTTCGCGCGCGTCCGCTCGCTCCACACCACCAGATACCCGCCGCCCGCGCCCGCCGCGACGTCCGCGTCCGCCTGCGACCGATTCGTCGCCGTGCTAATCGCGAAATCCGCCCCGACCGCCACGCCGTCCGCCCCGTAGAACCGCCCCCGCACCGGCCCATCCCCCGGCGCCGCCGGGTTCCCGAGCGTCTCCCCCACGAACACCACGAGCGCCGCCCCATCAGCCCCCTCGGCCACCGCCGGCCGCTCCCGCCCCAGCGCGGCCGACGTGTTCACGTCCATATCCGGCCCGTCAAAACAGAGGGGCTCCGCGCACGCCTCCGTCAACGCGCCCGCCGCGATCCCCAGCGTCGTGTCCGCCGGATCGTCCCCGTCACCACCGCAAGCGCCCCCCGCGGTCCCGGCGAGCACAACGCAGACCAATCCCCAAAGCGAGCGGGCGCTCTTCATGGCGGTTCCCCATGCAATCACGGTGTATCGGACATGCTGGCCCTGCCCCATGAGGCCGTCGAGGTCCGCAATTGGGGACCGCCCTGGCCGCCCCGAAGCCCACGACGAACAGCCGCGCCCCGTGCTCGCGGAGGGACGCGATCGGCGCTATATTTCGCGGCTCCAGCGACGCCCCGTCACCGACCGCTTCGGCGCTGCCCGTCGCTGTTTGTGTCGAGCCCGCCACGTATTCCTGCGCCGCCCACTGCGCTACGAACCCCGGGAGTTCGTGCGTCGGCGGCGACTGCCCCTGCGACCCAGGCATCACCGACTTTGTCCTGACCTACGACGCGGCTACCGGCCACTGCGTCGACGCCACAGGCGGCTGCGACGACGTCACCGCCTTCTGCCGCGGCGGCGCCACCTGCCTGAAACTCACTCGCGGTGAGCCCTGGCTCCCCCTCCCCGGAGGCGCCACCGCCGGCGGCGCGTGCGAATGCGACCCGGCGTTCGAGGCCAACGCGCCCCCGGACCAGAAGGTCTGCGGCCAAGGCACCTGCTTCGACCTAGGAGCCTTCGGGCTCCCCGCCACGCCCCCCGTCTGCACCGATTGAGCGCGGCTGCGGGCTGGCTTACCGCCCACCGCCAGCGGCTCGCTGCGATTGCGCGCCGAGGTGAGGCCCGACCGACTGGCCTCGCCAAGCCTGCGTCCGTGTGGAGGCGCCGCGACGCCGTCGCGGGCCCGCTCAGCGCGGCGCGGTGGCCAGCAGGGCGTCGAGGGTCGGAGCAGTCAGGATGGCCTCGAGCCACGCGTCGACTTCGGCATCGGAGGCGTCGAGCACGCGGGTCTCGATGGGAGTGGCCGGAGAGCCATAGCGCAGCGCGATCTGCTTGAGCAGCGCAAGCCGAGCGCCTTTGGCCACGCCCCGCGCCTCGCCCCGCGCCTCGCCCCGCGCCTCGCCCTCTTTGCGCAGCTTCTCCACTCCGTTCATCACGTACTCCTTCACTACCGGGTCAAGCTCGCCCACGAGGTCGACCACCGCATCGGGCGCGACCTCGTCGTTGATCTCGAAGACGTATCTTACGATCAGGCCGGCGAACCGCAATGGTTCAGGCTGCTCGGTCAGGAAAGCCCGGAAGAGATGGCGGTGCGTCTGGAGCGTCTCCAGCAAGCTAGCTTGGCGTCCGCGCGCGAGGAGGAGGCAGATCAGGGCTTGACCGTCGCCCCGGCTACCACGGGCCGTCCCTCTGGCACCGAGTGCCACCCACGCGCGGTCTCAGGATGGGCCGAAGCCTCGGGCGAAGAGGGCGAAGGCTTCGACGCCGCGGCCTACCAGGTCGCCGCGGCCTTCGGATTCGTACCACTCGCACAGGAGGGCGCGGATCATTCCCATCAGGGCGCCGGCGGCGATGGCGGCCGTCTCGGGGGGCATGGCGCCGCAGCCGCCGCGCCGAAGTGCTTGGGCTATCTCGGCCTCCCACTCGGCGTCGACTTGCAGGTCGGCGGCCATCAGGTGTTTGGAGCCCTGGATTACTCGGTGCTGCAGCAGCCGCTCTTCGCGGTCCGCCGTGTACACCGCCGCGAGGGCCAAGATCGCTCGCCGCACGGTCTCCAGGGCTGACTCGCCCGGCAGCGGCGAGGCGACGAGCGAGCGAAACACCCCCAAGCGCCGCCGCTGGCCGCTGAAGAAGGCGGCCTCTTTGGTGGGGAAGTACCGAAAGAAGCTGCGTCGCGAGACCCCCGCCTCCTCGGCGATTCGGTCCACCGTGGTCGCGTCGAAGCCGTGCTCGGCGAAGAGCGCCAGCGCAGCCTCCAAGAGCGCCTCCTGGGTCCTGGCCCGCTTGTTGGGGGGTGGCACTGTGGCCGGTTTGATACTCATAGATTCCAGTCTAGTTTTGACATCTTGCCTGTCAATCCAGGCACTTGATGCTAATGACACTCAGTGCCGCCGGGCGCGCGGTCGGAGGAGATAAGCCAGCCCGAGAGGACTCCGCTAGGAAGCTGCCCGTCGGGGGAGGGAACGTCGACGCCCTCTTCGCACAGATGGCGCCCTTCCGCGAGCGCGACATGGGCTTTCGGGTCCACGCGTGTGCGGGCGGCGCCGCAGGGCGAGGTTTAGGTGAACAACCAGCGCCAGCCCGAGTAGCGCGGGCCGCTGAGCAGCGCCTTGATGTTCGCTCGCGCGGGGGCTTCGAATTGGTCGCGCATGACGTCTGTGTGGAAAATTTGGGGCGAGGCGAGCAGGCTACGTAGGAACTTCCGACGCTTCCAAAGATAGATGGGGCGGGGGACTTTGGCGTATTCCTCGGTCACGGCGTACTCGAAGTCCACGAATCGGAACGGGTGGCGGCCGAGGATTGCCAGGTCGATGTCGACGACCAGGGCCTCATCCGGGGCCAGCGTCGCGGCGGCGGGGCGGCCGAGGTGCTGGGTGGCCCGAACGAGCCGGGCTGCGTCGCCTGCGAGTTCGGCGTCGACGCCCAGCCGGGCGAGGTCCTCGAGCAGCATGCGCGCGCTGCGTTCTTCGCTGTCGCCGGCCAAGGGCAGGTAGACCGCGTCGTGATACCAGAGCGCGAGCTCGGCGCGCAGCAAGGTTTCGGCGGTCCAAGCGTTCGCGTCGCTCGCGGAGAGGGCGTCCAGCGCATCGAGGCAGTCCACGAGGTGCGCGACGTCGTGGTAATGGCGGTCCACGCCCGCCCAGGCGTCCAAGAGCGTGGCCGCCGTCTTCTCTGCCTCCGCGGCGTCGGCCCCCGCGCGATGCGCGAGGTCAGTGAAGCGCTTGGCCAGCGCGTCGCGGTCGGGGCGGTTCTCGCTGCGATTGCGCTCCCAAACGTAAAAGAGGCGCTCTGTCGAGCAGCCCATCGCGCGGATGATGTTCATCGCGTCACAGCCGGGACACATCGCGTTGAGCGTGGTCATGAACTCGCTTGAGAGCGCTCTCGAAGGCAGCGAGAGCGTGCGGCCGTCCCGCGACGCAAACTCCCAGAACACGTCATCGTCGAAGGGGCCGTCACTTGTGGTGCGGATGGCGATCGCATCGAATCGTGACCAGTCCAGCGTCGCTTCTGAGGTGTCGATCGACTCTGCTGACATGCGTGCCGGTGCCGGAAGCGGGGTTTGCGGGGGGGCTGCGTTGGCGAGCATGCCACATCACCTGCGCAGCGGCGACGGACGGCCTGCTGGGGCGGCTCAGGCTCGGGCTGGCGCTCGGCTACTGCGGCGGCGCTGTCGGCCACTTGAGGAGGTTGCCGCCGGGGCCGCCGGGGGTGGAGGCGAAGTCGGGGCCGAAGGCGTCGAAGAAGAGGTTGGCGCCGTCGGTGGCGAGGGTGCCGTAGCCGAACTCGTCGGCGAGCCAGTGCTCGGCGGCCCACTCGGCCTTGCCGTCGCTGCCGAGGCGCGCGAGGTAGGCGCCGCTGTGGGGGAGGAGGAGGCCGGCGACCTTGGAGGCGCCGCCGTCGTAGGCGACGAGCTTGGGGCCCTCGGCGAGGTAGACCATGACGACCCCGGCGACGAGCGCGCCGTTGTCGGGGGCGGGGGCGAGGCTGTAGACGCTGCTGGTCACGCTGGGGCGGCCCTCGGCGTGGGGCTTGGGGCTGTGGTTCCACGGCCACTCGATGGAGGTCGGCAGGCCGGTGAAGTCGAGGCGGACGATGGGGCTGCCGGCGGCTCCTAGCTCGTAGGTGGGCAGCAGGGTGGCTTCGTTGCCGACGTAGACCGTGTGGACGGGGCCGAGTTGGCCGCCGGCGCGGTACCAGTGAGGCGCTACGAAGGCGCCGCCGTCGGGCGTGCCCAGGATGGGGCCGGGGCGGTGGGTTAGCTTGGCGCCGTCTGCGTTTCCGAAGGGGATGGACCAGCGGATGGTGCCGTTGGGGGCCATGCGGAAGGCGCCGCCGACCAGGGTGGAGCCCTCGGGTGCGGTGAAGAGAGACTCGGGGGTTTCGAGGTAGTAGATGGTGCCGACCGTGGCGAGGAGGTCGCCGTTGTCGGCGAGGCTCCAGGTGGCGAGGTCGGGCAGGCGGCGCTCCCAGACGATGTTGCCGTCGGCGTCGTAGCGGACGGCGCGGTCGACCTGCGAGGTCTTGCCGCCACCGCCCGCGACGTTCTTGTCGAGCAGGACGCCGCCGCCGTCCGCGGGGCTGCCGATGGCGTGGGCTTGCGAGAGGGAAAGGGTGGTGGCGGTCGCGGTCCACTTGACCTTCCAGTCCGCGGAGACCTTGGCCATGACGACGTTGCCGTTGAGTGGCGTGCCCAGGAGGGTGCCGAGGGAGCCGGGGACCACGATGAGGAAGCCGCCGTCGCCGGTGCCGGAGAGCTTGAAGTCGTAGCCCAGGCCGAGGGGCTCGGTGCGGTCGATGGTGCCGGTGGCGTCGACGTGGATGAGGTCGCCGGTGGCGGTCACGAGGGCGGTGAGGCCGCCGAGGCGGTCGGGGGCGATGCCTTGGGAGAGCGGGCCGGTCTGGATGGCCCAGCACTGGGGCGGGGTGCAGGTGGGCGCGGGCTTGGCGGTGACGGTGGTGTCGCTGGCGCCGTCGAGGGAGGCCGAGTCTGAGGTGGCGTCGGCCAGGGTGGAGGCGTCGCCGGCGCTTGAGTCGTCGCTGCAGGCGGGGGCGAGGGCGGCGGCGCTCAGGGCGACGAGGCCGGCGGCGAGGGCGCGGCGGAGGCGGCTGGCGGGCGCGAACCCGCGCGGGTGGGGCGTTTCGGGCGAGGTGGGCTGGTCGGAGGTCGGCATCGGGTCCCCTGGCGCGGTGGGTGGCGGGAGGGCCACGGCCTGCGCTCGCCGGTGGCTAGCACACAACCGATCGGGCGCCCAAAAGGCTGGCGAGTTGGGGTGATGGGGCGGGGGGCCGACGATGATGCGGAGCGCCCGGGGCGGTTTGTGCGAGACTGCGCCGCGTGGACGGGACGGCGGGGCGGGGCGGGCGATGGCGACGGATTCGACGGTGCTGGAGCGGGTGCGCAAGCTGCTGGCGTTGGCGGGGTCGCCGAACGTGCATGAGGCGGCGAGCGCTGCGGCGATGGCGCAGACGCTGATTGAGCGGCACCGGCTGGAGCGCTGGCTCGAGGCCGCGGAGTCGGAGGCGGCGGACCCCATCGAGGACGGGCGGGACCGGCCGCTCGAGGTGGCGCGGAAGATTCGCAAGTGGAAGTCGGCGTTGGCGGCGACGCTGGCGGACGCGAACGGGTGCGTGGCGTACACGCTGGACCGGGGGCGGGAGCAGGCGATTGTGGTGGCCGGGCGGGCGGCGGACCGGGAGGCGGTGGTCGAGTTGTGGGGCTGGCTGCACAAGCGGGTGGAGTGGCTTTCGGCGACGCATGGGGCGGGGCGCAGCCGGCAGTGGCACGACGCGTTTCGGGTGGGGGTGGTCGACGCGGTGGGCGAGCGGCTGCGGAAGGTGGCGGGTGAGGTGCGCGACGAGCAGCAGCCGGGGGCGCTGGCGCGGCTGGACCCGACGGCGCTGGTGCAGCGAGAGGCGCTGGAGCGCTACGTCAGCGAGCACCTGCAGCTGGGGCGCGGGCGCGGCATCCGGGTGGACGCGCGGGCGTGGGAGCGGGGGCGCGCGGCGGGGGCGGAGTTGCCGCTGAACAAGTAGGCGGTGCCTCAGTTCTCGGGGCGGTCGAGGACGTCGATGACCTCGCGGACGCTGGCGGCTTCGTCCATCGCGGCGATGCGGGCGAGGACGCTGCCGAGACCCGGCGGGTTGAGGGTGACGCCGACGAAGCTGGCGGCCCAGTGGTCGCGGACGCTGATGACGATGTCTCGGGCCGCGGGGCTGCGGTCGGCGAGGATGGTCGCGAGGCTCCAGGCGTCGTCGCGGGCGCGGCTCATGCTGAACTCGGCGACCACGTCGTCGGCGGTGCCGGAGAGGCGCTCGAGCCGGCCGATGAGCGGCCAGATGGCCGAGAGCTGGGCTTTGACCTGGCCGGTCAGCTCGGCGAGGACGGTGTTGATACGCAGGAAGTCGTCGCGGAGTGCCGGGAGGGCGGCGCCGGGCGCCACCTCGGCCGCCGCGATGCCCAGATCCAGGTTGATGTGCGCGTTCATGCCCAGCAGCAGGTGCTGCAGCACGATGAGGTCGGAGCTCTGCGCGGCCTTGAACGCCAACACCCAGCTACGCGAGAGCGGGCGGCCGGCGGCGAAGGCGTCGTAGGCGTCGATGTAGCGGTTGGCGAAGACCACGTCGAGGCGCTCCATCCGCGGGCCGTCGTCGAAGCGGCCGCGGGCGATGCCGTCGCGCACGGCGACCGTGACGCGCTTGTAGAGCGCCGGGAAGTAGCCGAGCCGGCTCTCGGACGCGCGGCAGTCCGCGATGATCGCGGCGAGGCGGTCGATGACCTGATCGATGGTCGTGGCTGCGGGCATGGGCGGCTTCCTTCAGCGGGGCTGGGCGCCGCTGTCGCGGTGGTCGACTGGAGTGCCACCGATACTGACGTCACTCGGCGCCGTTGAAAAGCCTTCGGGGAGCGGGTCCGCGCCGGATTGACGCGGTGCGGGACGCCCGCCCACACCACCGCGGTCGGCTGCGTCGGTAACGACGTCGCGCCCGAAACCCCAGCGACCCGTTGCGACGCGAAAGGGCATCCCACTAATCTCCGGGCGTGACTCAGACTCCAACGCCCGTCCCGTCAGTTGGGTTGGAGCGGTCCACCGCCACGCGCGCCGTGGTCGGGTGGGTTGCGCTCGTGGCCGCGCTATCGCTCGCCTGCTGGGCCCTCGTCGCCCTCGCCGAGCGCGTGGAGCGCCAGACCGAGCCCGCGGTCCGCGCCAAGACCTGGATCGTCCCGGTCGGCCGCGAGCGCGCCGCCAAAAACCTAGTCGCCGACGTCGGATTCGACCGCCCGCACGACGGCGGCTACCGCGTCGCCGCCATCGCCATCCGCCACCACGACGTCGTCTACGAGCTGCGCGCCGGCGCCGGCCCCGACGCCCCCCTGGCCGCCCGCCTCACCCTGCTACCACGCCAGCTCGCCGCCCCCGGCGACCTCACCTCGCCCCACCACGCCCTACGCCCCGAGCTCCTCGACCCCGACCCCCGCGCCGCCGCCCTGCTCGCCGCCACCGCCGCCAGCATGCAAGCCCGCGACGCCCAAAACCTCTTCATCCTCGCCCCCGACGGCGTCAAAGCCGACCTCCGCGTCGCCGGCCCCGCCGCCCGCGCCCAAGCCCTCCGCGCCCTCGCCTGGCTCGCCGCCGCCGCCGTCCCCCTCCTCATCTTCCTCCTCTTCATCCGTCGCCCCCGCGGCTCCCCCCTCGCCGCCCGCTTCAAGCTGACCCACCTCCTCCCCGCCACCCTCCAGCTCACCCTCTTCACCTACTGGAGCCTCTACTTCGCCGGCGTCGCCGAATACGCCGCCATCATCGGCATGCAGATCGCCTGGGCCTACCTCGTCGACGCCCTCGTCTCCCTGGCCCGCCGCGGCCGCTGGACCGTCACCTTCGGCCCCCTCCCGGTCGTCCTCTCCACCGATCTCTTCCTCTGGTTCGCCGGCGCCCACCTCGCCAGCGCGTTCGGCGTCATCGCCATCGCCATCGCCTCGAAATCCCTCCTCGTCCGCCGCGACGGCACCCACATCTTCAACCCGTCCGTCCTCGGCATCAGCGCCTTCGCCCTCGCCGCCCTCGTCATCCCCGACGCCTGGCGCTACCGCGACATCGCCGGCGAGCTGAACCTCCCGCCCAACATGACCGAGCTCATCCTCCTCATCGCCCTCATCGTTCAGCTCCGCATCCCCATCGTCCTGGTCTCCCTCGGCGGCGCCCTGGCGCTGTCGGCCCTGATGAGCGCCCACGTCATCACCATCCTCATCCCTACCTGGGCACCGGTGTTCCTGGTCCTGACCCTGCTCGCCACCGACCCGGCCACCATCCCGCGCACGCCCGCCGGCCGCCTCCTCGGCGGCCTCCTCCTCGGCCTCACCATGGGCCTCACCGGCCTCGCCCTCATCACCGCCGGCCACTCCGACTTCTTCGCCAAGGTCGTCCCCGTCCTGCTGCTCAACGCCGTCGCCCCCGCCCTCGACCGCGTCGCCCGCGCCCTCCCCGCGCTGATCCGGGCCCCGCTCGCCCCCCGCCTCAACCCCGCCCACGTCCTCATCTGGGTCCTCTTCATCGGCACCAGCCTCGCCGACGGCTGGAAGGCCTCCGCCTTCGAGGCCGAGCTCCACGCCCGCTACGAGACCCCCCACGTCGTCATGGACGTCGACGGCCTCCCCACCTGCGAGCTCAACCCCGTGTTCTGCCAGCCCTTCAGCTTCGCCGCCGAGCTGGCCCTGTGGCGCGGCCAGTCCGCCGACCCCCAGGTCACGCCGCCCGCCCCCGACGTCGCCCCCGACCCCGCCGCCCGCCCGCCTCGCGTCGGCAGCGGCTCCGCGCGGCTCCAGTCGCTGGCCAGCCCGCCGCCTCGCCTGACCGCGGCGCGTGAGGTCCCCGGCCACCACGCCATCGCGCCCCGCCGAGCCCGCCGCCGCCTCGACTCCGCGACGCCCGCCCCCGCCTGACCCGGCCCGCGCGTCGCCCGCCGCGCACTTCGCCCGGCAATCCTGCTACGCTCCCCCGCGTGGCGCCCGCCCGCACTGGGCGAGGCCCCGTCATCCCCCCAAATTCGCCAGACAATACCTAGCGAATCCCGAGATCGGAGGCCCGCCCTTGAACGCCACCTGGACCACCCTCGCGGCCTGCCTGCTGCTGTTGCTCAGCGCCTGCGACGACGGAGGCGGCTCGGCATCCGACGCGGCCGGCGACACCGGCGCGGCCTCGGGGACGACCTACGTGGACTGGACCCCCGGCGCGACGACCACCAAGAAGCCGGCCTTCGACAGCTCGTGCCGCCTGCGCGCCGCCGACCACCGCGAGCTGGCCTCCACCGGCGCGACCGACGACCGCCTCTCCGTCCTCGGGCTCGAAGCCGACGGCGCGCGCCTCGAGGTCGCCGTCGTCCACAGCGGCAGCTCCGTGCTCATCGGCACCGTCCTGCTCTCCGCGGTCCGCCCGGGCCAGTCCTGGGGAGCCGCCAAGGGCACGGCCTCCTGGACCGGCGACGCGCCCTTCTCCGGCCTGGTCGTCGACGGGACCCTCTGCTTTCAAGCGCCGCTCGCCGTCGGGCAGGGCGTCAAGGGCGAGTTCTCCTTCGTCGTGGACGTCGAGGGCCAGTACGTCTCGGTCGGCGGTGACTTCGCGCTCGCCCCCGACGAGGTGCAGAACCTCGCTCCGCTCACCGTCCGCGCCGACCCCGTCGAGCTGGACCTGCGCTAGGCCGCCGATGCCCCCGCCCGCGCCTGCCACGCCGGAGACGCCGCCATGCAGAACCACCCGCCCCCTCGCAGCGCCGCCGAGCTGAGCGCCGGCCTCGCGGAGATCGCCGCGTCGCCCCGGGACCGCGGCCTCGTCCGAATGATCGTGCGCCGGCCCCAGGTCGAGACCCGCGAGACCCTGACCGACGCCGAACTCTCGGTGACCGAGGGCTTGGTGGGCGACTCCTGGCGCGAGCGGGTGCTGCAAAAATCGCCAAGCGGCGTCGCGGACCCCGAGACGCAACTGACCCTTATGAACGCTCGCGCCGCGCAGCTCGTCGCGCAAGCTGAGCAGCGCTGGCCCCTGGCCGGAGACCAGCTCTACGTGGACCTCGACCTCTCGGGTGAGAATCTGCCGACCGGCACCCGGCTGAGCGTCGGCGGGGCGCTCCTCGAGATCACCGCGAAGCCTCACACCGGCTGCAAGAAGTTCGTCGAGCGCTTCGGCATGGACGCCATGCTCTTCGTGAACTCGCCCGAGGGGCGGCGGCTGAACCTGCGCGGGATCTACGCGCGCGTGCTCCAGGCCGGGCGGGTGCGGGTCGGCGACCGGGTCGAGAAGACGCCCACGCGGTGAGGTGCGCGCGGGCGGCCGGTTCTAGCCTCCAGACGCGGTCGAAGCTCGTGATCCGCTCGACCTGCGGCACGCGAGATCGCAGAATGCGCGCGTCCCGCCCCAAGGAAGACTCGCCGCCCGCGACGGCGCGACTCGGGCACGGAGCTCGTCCATGAACCGATTTCTCGCCCTCGCCCTCGCCCTCGCCCTCCCCGCGGCCCTCGCCCTGGCCGCGTGCGATCCCGGCTCGGGCACCTCCTTCATCCTGGTCGACACGGCCGGCCAAGCGGACCTGAACGCGGACGGCTGGGTCGCCGATTTACCAGACGCGGACTCGGTTTCTGACGCCGACGCGGGCTCCGACGCCAGCGCGGACGCGGGCGCTGACGCCGACAGCGTGACCGACGCGGCGCCCGACGCCGACGCGGCGCCCGACGCCGACGCCGACGCGGCGCCCGACGTCTCCACGGACGCCGAGGTCGCTGTCGACGCCACCCCCGACGCCACCCCCGACGCCACCCCCGACGCCGAGCCCGACCTTGGCCCCGACGCCGAGCCCGACGCCGAGCCCGACGCCGACGCCATCATCCCGCCCGACGCCAGCCCCTCCTGCACCAGCGACGCCAGCTGCGTGGAGGCCGCCACCTGCCTCTACGGCAAGTGCGCGGCGGGCAAGTGCTCGTTTTCGCAGGCGGTGAAGGGTTGCGCCATCGCCGGGGCCTGCCACGCCGCCGGCGCGTCATCCCCCGGGGACACTTGCCAGGTCTGCGACCCGGCGCGCTCGACCACCGCCTGGGTAGCGCGCGTCTGCGCCGAGGACGCCAACCCCTGCACCGCTGCGGCCTGCGGCGCGTCCGGCTGCACGCAGGTCGCCTTGGGCCCCGTCCCGTGCAGCGACCCCAGCGCCTGCGTGGCGTCGGGGGCCTGCTTCGGCGGCGCCTGCGTCGGCCCGAAGCCCCTGGAGAAGTGCGGCGACGGCATCGACAACGACTGCGACGGCGTCACCGACGGCGCGCCGCCTGAGTGCTCGGTCATCGGGCAGCCCTGCCAGTTTCACAGCGAGTGCAACCCCGAGGCCGTCTGCGCGGTCCACGTCGCGTCGGGCAAGCGCGTGTGCAGCCAGCCCTGCGCGGGCGACAAGGACTGCGCCACAGGCGAGATCTGCTCGAAGCTGCCCGGGAGCGCGCAGGTGGCCTTTTGCCAAGAGCCGGTCGGCACCAGCGCGAACGGCGTCGCCTGCGTCACCAACGACGAGTGCCGCAGCGGGCTGTGCGTCGACAGCGTCTGCCGCCAGAGCTGCCTGAACGCCGCGTCCTGCACGACGGCCGGTCAGGTCTGCCACTTCGCCAGCAACAACACGGCCATCGTGCCGGCGTGCCTGCCCCCCGCGGGCCTGTCCTCGACGGGCGCGGACTGCGGCGGGATCTTCGGCGGCGGCGACCCGGGGGTCTGCGCGACCGGCCACTGCGACGAGCTGGCGGCCAGCAACCCGCCCTGCTCGAACCTCTGCCGGACGCGGGCGGACTGCTTGTCGTTTCAGCAGTGCGGGCTCGTGAGATTCGCCAGCGCCGTCGACCCGGAGACGGTCCCCTACAGCGCCGCCAACCCAGGCATCCTCTACTCCGCAGGGACCGCCTGCTACACGCCGCCGAGCCCGCCGGGCACCCGCCCCGACGGCGACGTGTGCACCACCGACGGCGACTGCCAATCCACGCGCTGCCTCCAGCTCGTCGCCGGCAGCTCGACGAAGTACTGCACGCGCCTCTGCACGACCAACGCTCAGTGCGCGGCGAAGTTCGTGTGCCGCATGGACTCGATGAACCCGGTGTCGCCGTGGCTGACCTTCACAGGCGCCGACAACACCGGGAAGACCACGCTGGTGCGGGTCTGCCGCTTCCCGTAGCGCTGGCGGCCCGGTCCGACTACTCCGCCGCGGGCAGCAGCCAGCGGTCGACGAGCAGGCCCTCGGCGGGCGCGCGCTGAGCCTCGAGCGGGCTGCCGGGGCCGGCGCCGGGGGGCAGCCAACCGGCGGGGATATTGCCGAAGACGCGCCGCGGGGGCTGGGTGGGCTGGCGGCGACGGTCCTCCTCGGCAGGGATCTCGGGCTGGCGTTTCAGGGCCGCCAGGGTGAGGCCGCCCTTGCCCGAGTCGGAGTGACACGACAGGCAGAAGCTGTTGCCGGACGAGTCGGGGCGCGGGGCGCCGGCCCGCAGCGGGCCCTCGGGGAAGTTGATCCGCTCGCGCATCCCGGTGGTGCCGGCGGGGATGTTGTCGAGGTGGGCGGCGTAGTCGCTGCGGTAGTCGTGGAAGCAGGCGTAGCGGGCGCCGGGGGCTCCGGCGGCGGTTGCGGCGACCTCGGCGTGGGCCCAGGCGGGGTAGGCGGCGGCCGTGGCAGCCCAGGTCGCGGAGTCGTCGACGCGCACCATGGTCCCGTGGGCGTGGTTGCAGGCGACCTCGGGGTTCACGTCGTGGGCTAAGACCACAAGCTCGTCGAGCCAGCCGCGGACGCCCTGAAAGTCGGGCACTCCCGCGGCCGGGCCAGCCAAGACGAACTCGCCCTCGGACATCTGAAAGAGCGGCTCGGGGCTCTGGAAGCGGTCGAGGGCGTAGCCGTTGACCAGCAGGGTGACGTCCCTGTGGCCGGGGCGGACGCGCCAGCCCAGGTGAACCCAGCCGCTGTCGCCGATCAGCGCCTCGGGCAGGATGACCTCGTGGACCGGGACCTCGGCGACGCGGTAGCGCAGCCGTGAGCGGCCCACGAGGTGAACCGCGCTGCCGTCGGGGAAGGTCATCAACGCGCGATTCTCACTGTCGCCGCCTCGCGAATCGACGAAGAGGCCGATGGTCCAAGCGACGCCCGAGATCGGCCGCTCTTGAGACGGGACGGCGTAGCGGACGGGCGCCTCGCCGCTGGACCAGTAGCCTTTGCCCTTGATGCCGCCGAGGGCGACGGGCTCGATGCGGGCGAGGCCGGGCTCGACGAGGCCGTAGGCGGGGACCTTCCAGTCCAGCGAGGTCGCGGCGTTCTGCACGTGCACCTCGGCCTCGACGCCGGGGCGCAGGACGTAGACCTCGGGCAAGGGCAGGGGGATGGTCAGCTCGCGAAGTTGGCCGTTCCAGTAGCGCGGGAAGGCCAGGGACTCGCCGTCGTCCGTGTAGATCTGGGTCACCGAGGCCTGCATGTGCGAGACGATGAAGGCGTTGGGGTCGACGAAATCGTCGAAGGCGACCTCGTCGGTGGCGACGCCCGTGCTCATCAGCCAGACCACGTCGCGGGGGGTGACCGGCCGGGCGGCGTGGGTGTGGTTGAGGACGTTCTGCAGCGAATCCAGGATGTTGGCGTTGTGGGAGTAGCCGGGCGGGTAGGGGCCGCCGATGGTGCGGATGGCGTCGATGTAGCGCCCGGCTCCGAAGCGAACCGGCACCGCCTGGCCGTCTGTATCCTTATATAGGTCCACCATCCAGTGCGCCGCTGGCGTGACTCCGACCGCCCAGTCCTGGTTGTTGATCATCGCGTCCAGCAAGACGAATTTGCCGTGGGTCCAGGCGCCGGCGACCAGAAAGCCGCGGTCCCAGTCGGTGTTCTCGAGGTAGCTCTCGCAGCCGGGGGTGACGCAGCGGCGCGGGTAGGCGGTGTGGGACTGCTCGACGATGCGGCCGGGGATGCCGGCCATGAAGACGTTGTCGCCCTCGCGGTCGACCCAGGGGTAGGTGCCGCCGAGGTCCTCGCCGTCGGGGATGGGCTGGCCCTCGGAGTCGCGGAAGGGGTAGTTCGCGAGGCCGTAGCGGCCGACCATCTGGGGGTCGTAGGGCGCGTGGGACATGGGGTGGAAGCGGGTCCAGCCGGTGATGTCGCAGGGGGCGGCGCCGTCGGGGAGGACGGAGTAGGCGAGGTCGTAGGGGCGCAGGAGGGTGACGCCGGTCTCGGGGTTGGTCCACTCGCGGGGGGCGCGGCCCCAGCGGCCTGTGAGGAGGCGGCCGTCTTGGGTGACGGCGGGCTCGGTCCACTCGTTGTTGGCGGGGATCAGCGCGCCGGCGACGGGTTCGCCGAGCTCGGCGCGGATGATGCGGGCCTGGGCGGTCTTGGGGGACGCGACCTCGACGGTGACGGGGGTGCCCCAGAGCTGGGAGGTGAGGGTGACCGCGGTGGTGCTGATGATGGTCAGGTCGTAGCAGTCGTGGGCGTCGGCCGGGCCGCAGGCGTAGGGGTTGGGGCGCTCGCCGGCGACGGGGAAGGGCTCGGTGGGGTCGCAGATGGCGTGGTGCCCGAGGACGGTGACGGCGGGGTCGAGGGCGGGGGGGAAGAGGACGTTGAAGGGGTCGGTCTGGGCGAGGATCTGGGCGCCGGCGGGGCCGGGCATGATGGGCTGGCTCAGGGCCTCGGGGGTGAAGAGGAAGAAGCTGAGCGAGGTGGTGATGACCTCGGTGCCGGGGGGGCCGCCCTGGACGCGGATGGCGACGCGGCCGTCCATGGTGGTGCGGTGGCCGGGGACGTAGGGGCGGGTGAACTTGGCGTCGTCGTCGATGAGGGCGACGTCGCGGAGGATGGCCGGCGGCTCGGGGTGGCGGTCGCGGGCGGCGTAGACGGGCGGGATGGGGTCGAGCGGGGCGGGGGCGTCGGGCGTGGTGAGATCGGCTGTGGACGCGTCGGGGCCGGCGTCGTCAGGTACGTCGGGGCCGGCGGGCGAGGTCGTCGACTCGCCGCAGCCGGAGACGCAGCCCAGGGCGAGCGCCGCGATGGCGGCGACGAATACGCAGGCGCGGACACGCATCGACGGCCCTCCTTTCGAGATGCGGGCATCATGCGGGAGCGGCGAGGTCGCCGCTACGGGTGGAATTCCGGGGTGTTACTTCCCGGAGCTCTTCCGCAGCTTCTCTTCGGCTTGGATCTTGGCGACGAACGCGTGCTCTTCGGGGGTCAGCGAGCTGGCGGAGTAGCCGGGGTTGGGCCGGTACCACCACTCGCGGGCGAAGAGGTCGGCCATGTCCTTCTTCTTGAAGACGTAGCCGTGGAGGGCGTAGACGCGATTTCGCAGGGTGCGTAGCTCGTCGGCGCTGAGCTTGCTGAGGTCGGTCTCGCGCAGCTCCCACGACAGGCGCGAGGCGATGGCGTCCAGGTCCGCGTAGCAGACGTTGATGTCCTGAGTCGGCGCGAAGTCCTTGAGATCCCAGAGAATCGCGATGCCTTTGCCGTCGATGACGGTCTTGCCGCCGGCCGGGGTGAAGGCGGTGGGCTCGTGGAGGAGGTCACCCGAGCAGAGGACGTGGCGCGCGCCGGGCATGTGCACCTCGAGGCGCGAGCGGCCGATCTTGCCGCCCTTCCACAGCGTCCCGGTCTTCAGCACGTAGTTGGCGTACACGGTGCCGTCGCTGACAGCGTTTTCGCCGTGGGTGTAGGTGTTGCGGATGTTGACGCGCTCACCCGGCTTGAAGGTGACCTCCCAGATGTAGGCGAAGGTGTAGCTGACGTCCGGGATCTCAGTGTTCGTCAGGGTTTTCGTCTCGCGGACCGGCACCTTCTTGCCGCCGACGGTGGTCTCGAAGTCCCACACCAGCGGGCGGCCCGGCTTGGCCTCCGGCTTGCCCGCGGGGGTCGCCGTGTTCTCCTCCTCCTCCTCGCTGACGGTGGGGAAGGGGAAGCCGACGGTCAGGGTGACCGCCTCTTTCGACGTGTTCTCAAAGGTGAAATCGCAGGTCACGTCCCAGGCGGCGCGCTTGCGGTCGTAGCGCAGGACGACGTGCTCTTCGACCATCCGCACGTCCGAGGTCGTCAACGGCATCGGGTGCACGCCGCTGCCGCCGTAGACGCCGTCGTTGGCGAGGGAGGCGGGCGCGAACGCGAGGGCCGCGAGGCAGAGGCTGGCCGCGATGAGGGCGGGGATGGCACGGCGCATGGCGAATCCTGGGGTGCGGAGGGGCAGAGCCGGCTGCGAGTATGCCGACGGTCGGGCCCCTCGCGTCAAGCCCGCCCCCCCCGGCCATCTTGGGGGCGCGGACGGAGGCGCCGGCTCGCCGCGGGGAAGGCGGCCGCGACTACCGCGCGGCGTGGTGACGTGCTACCTGCGTGGGCACCGATGAACACGGACTCTCCCGACAAATCCGCGCTGCGAGACGCTGTCCTTGCGCTGCTGGCGCACGACGCGGCCGAGATGAAGGCGGCGGCCGACACGACGCGCCAGGGGGCGGTGCACGAGGAGAGCCGGTCGGAGCACGACAAGGACACGCGCAGCCTCGAGGCGTCCTATCTCGCCCGCGGGCAAGCCGAGCGCACGGTGGCCATCGGCGCGACGATGACGCGGATGCGGGTGATGCCGCTGGTGGACTTCGACGAGGACGACCCGGTGGCGTTGTCGGCGCTGGTCGACGTGCGCGTGGACGACGAGCCGCGGCGCCTCTTCGTGGTCAGCGAGGGCGGCGGCCTGCGCGTGCGGTTCGAGGGCGTCGAGGTCCTGCTCATCACGACCGCATCGCCCGTGGGCAAGGCCTTGCTGGGCCGCGTCGCCGGCGACGAGTTCACGCTGGTCGTCGGCGGAAAAGCCCGCGCGTACATCATCGAGCGCGTGCGCTGATCGCTGCTCGGGTTGCAGCGGCTCCGTCACGCGTCGAGACGCGCGGCGCCGGGATTCGGAGGATGGACTCCGAGGACGTCGTGCGGCAGGGTCTGGACGAGGCGCCGGGCGGGCGATGGAGGTGGGCGT
This sequence comes from Myxococcota bacterium, assembly GCA_041389525.1. Taxonomy (GTDB): domain Bacteria; phylum Myxococcota_A; class UBA9042; order PHBI01; family JACKFB01; genus JACKFB01. The sequence continues at coordinate 78,505 of JAWKRR010000018.1, forward strand.
ATGACGACGACGTACCGATCCGGCTTGTGGCTCTGCGGGCTGGCGCTCGCTGGCCTGCTGCTGACCGCCTGCGCTGACGACAACGCCGCCGCGGGCGCGCTCGGCGTCGAGGGTGCTAGCTGCCTGCGCTCGCCGGACTGCCAGTCCCCCCTTCAGTGCCTGAAGAATCTCTGCACGCCCTGGATCTCGGGCGGTCCCAGCGACGCCTCCGGGGACGCGGCCGAAGCCGGGGCGCTCGACAGCGAGGCCGGCACGTCAGATCTGCTCCACGTCACCGAGATCCCAGTGGACGCCGAGCTTCCCGGCGACCTGCCCTTCGTGGACAAGGACCCCGGCCCCAATCCGCTGGACACAGGCCAGGCCGAGGTCTTCAGCGACTGCGAAAACCTCGGCATCTCCGACCGCTGGGACGGGGCGTTCACCGGCGCCATCGTCTTTGACATCAGCACCATGGGGCTGGTGCCGCCCGAGCTCGAGAAGGGCACCATCACGGTCCTGGGCGACCTGGGCTTCCGCATCATCTGCATCGACTCCAAGCTGCTGGTGCAGGGCCAGATGAGCGGCAGTGGCAGCGTGCTCGGCGACGCGGAGCAGGGCGACTTCCCCTTCGAGGTCACGATCTCGGGCTTCTACAGCCCGTCAAACCAAGCGCTGAACGCCGACATGGTCGAGGGCGTGGTGACCATCTACGGCCTGGTCGAGGCCTATTTCACCGGCACCCTCGAGGGCCGGCTGAAGTCAGGCCAGCTCATCGGCACCTGGAAAGGCGCGACGACGGGGACCAACCTGCCCACGGTCATCACCGGCGACGCCGAGGGAAAGGGCGCCTGGGCCGCCGACCCGGGCATCTAGGCAGGGGTCGGGGACTCACGGATCCCCACAAATGGCTCTAACCCTTTCTGGTGAAGGATTCCACGCATGTTCGATGGCGTTTCGGAGTGCCGTCGTGGCTGCTCGCAGCGCGTCAATCGGTAAGCTTGGAGGATGGGTGTCCATCAGGACCTGGCAGCCGAGGAAGAAGAGGGAGAGGACTCGGCGGTGGGTGATGGTGTTGGCTTGGTAGCGGCGTCTCTGGCCAGTATGCTCGGCCGCTTTCCCTACGGTGTGGGCGACCAGCATGCCGAGCGCGGCGAGGAAGAGTAGGACTTCGAGGCGTTTGGAGCCGGCGTTGTTGCGGGCTCGGCGAGCTGGCGTGTCGCCGCCGACGAGCTTGCGGCACCGCGCGTCGGCGAAGGACCAGCCGAAGCGATGGCTCTTCGCGTCGCGAAACGTCTCCTCGATTTTCATCCGCTCGCCGTAGATGCCGACGATGTCGGCCGGAGGCATGTCGAGTGAGGTCGCCAGAATCCAGGGCTCGCGCCCTCGACGCTGGTACTTCTTATAGGAGCTGGAGCCGGGGTGGACGCCGCGCCGATTCGCGTTCGTGTGGCCTTTTCGGCCCCTGGCCGTCTTGCGGACCGCGACGAGGCGGACCTCAAAGGGCGCGGATAGCGCAAGGCGATGTGCGCCGAGGTCGGTCGGCTTCGCGGTGGCTTGGGCGTGCATCTCGCCGATGGAGTTCCAGTCGGCCTCGTCGCGCTGGTCGCTCCGGGGGCTCGGGAGCCGCTGTGCGAGGACGTTCTTGCTGGCGCGGCCGACGAAATCCCACTGATGGCTGGCGACGGCGCGAAACCATGGGTTCTGGAATCCAGCGTCCGTCACGATGATGGGGCGCACGTGCCGTGGGATGATGTGTTCGGCAAGCGTGGCGAGGAAAGCCGAGTGCACGTCTGCGTGGCCTTCCAGGCGTGCCGAGTGAACCTCCACGTAGATGGGGAGGGAGCGGCCATCGACCGCGACGGCGGCCACCAGCGCTTCGCGCCCGCTGCCGACATCGGTCCAATCCACCAGCACGACCGGGCGGAACGCGTTCGGGAGAAGGTAGTGCGCCAGTGCGCGGAAGAGCATCACGAGCTCCGCGTGAAGCTTGGCGTTTCCAAGCAAGCGGTCGACGCGCTTGACGCAGTGGCGCGCGGCCACCGGCCCCGACAGCGAGCGGCCGAGCGCGGTCAGCGACAGACGGTGCCCGGCGAGCAACGACCTCGTCACCGCGACGAGCGCGCGTGCCCTCGCGACATGCATTTGGCCAAGGACAGGGGCGAGAGCACTAAGTATGATGCGATCGGCGCACATGGGTGCCTCCAGGCATTTTGATTCACCCGGAAGATCGCGCTCTTGTGCGCCGCTTTCAAGTCGGCCCTGCGCGTCCGCGCGACGCGCAGGGCCTGTATCCGCCTGCTGGTGCGCCCGAAAGCCCCGTCCGAACAGCCTCGACCCACGGGGCCGATTCGTGGGGATACCTCAGGGTCGGGGACAGACTTGAGACTTGCTCTGCCGGCAACCCGCGCGGACGCTGCGGCCGGCGCTGTCTGGCACTCCCGCGGCCCCAGCCGTATGCTCCTGCGCCATGAGCGACCTCACCCGCGAGAGCTGGAACATCGCGACGCGCAATCACAACGTGCACAAGGGCGACCAGGCGGCCTTCTTGCGCGGTGGCGGCGAGCTGCTCTTCTCGGAGGAGCTGGAGCTGCTCGGCCCGCTGGCCGGCAAGGAGCTCGTGCACCTGCAGTGCAACGCCGGCCAAGACAGCCTCTGCCTCGCGCGCCGCGGCGCTCGGGTGGTGGGCGTCGATTTCTCTGATGAGGCCGTGGCGTTCGCGCGTCGGCTGTCGGTCGATGCTGGCATCCCAGCCCGCTTCGAGCTGGCCGAGGTCGTCTCGTGGCTACACGCGACGCCCGAGCGCTTCGACCTGGCATTCACGAGCTACGGAACCGTCGGCTGGCTGCCCGACCTCGCGCGCTGGGCCCGCGGGGTGGCGCGCGTGCTGCGGCCCGGCGGCGCCTTCGTCTACGTCGAGTTTCACCCGCTGGTCTGGAGCATCGGGCCCGATCTCGGGCTGTCCGGCGATGACTATTTCTCGACCGAGCCCTTCCGCGAGCCCGTCGGAGACTACGTCGCCGAGTCGGGCGCGGCCCTGGGAGCCATCGCGGCCGACCAGCCCGCGGTCTCCGCACCCAACGCGGTCCCGGCGACCTCGTACCAGCACGGCCTGGGCGCGGTAGTCCAAGCGCTGCTGCACGCCGGCCTCACCCTGGAGACCCTCGCCGAGCACCCCCACAGCAACGGCTGCCGCACCAACCCAGCCCAAGTCCTCGGCCCCGACCGCCGCTACCACTGGCCCGACGGCGCCGCCCGCGTCCCGCTCATGTTCAGCCTGCGCGCTCGAAAGCCAGCCGCGACGCCCGCGTGGACGTCGCGACTGCGCGCAGAATCGCCCGCGCCTAGTAATCGCCCTCGATGACGTAGGGCTTGCTCCACAGCGTGACCTGCAGCAGCACGGACTTCCGCCACGCGTTCTGCATGGCGTCCACGGTGTCGCGGTCGTCGCCGCCGGCCTCCAGGAACGTGCGCAGGGTGTCGACGATGGGCTGGGCCAGCAGCGGCAGGAAGCGGTACCGCACGATGGGGGAGGCGGTGGCGCCGTCGGTGCGGTTTTTGCCGACGCGGTGGTGACGCTTGCCGATCTCGAGCTGCCACTTGAGCCACGCCTCGTCGTAGTTGGCGGCCGCGGTGTCGTGGATCCACTGGCCGAAGCGGGCGCGGACGGCGGCGAGGTAGTCGCCCTGGGGGGCGCCGGTGGCGGGGTCGCTGAACTCGGCGAGGAGGAAGGACTTCGAGCCGACGAAGCCGTACCAGACGTCGAGGATGGCGTCGGTCTGGCCCGCGAGGATGGGGGCGGAGCGGCGCAGGGCGGCGAGGTCGTCGTCGCCGAGGAGGACCGCCTCCTTCATCCACGCGAACGATTCGGGCGTGATGGTGGCGGCGGGCAGAGTGGGGTCGTGGTGGCGGTAGCCGGGGATGCTCATGGCGTGCCTCGTGGTGGTTCGTGTCTAAGTCGGTATCGACTCGACACGAGTCTCGCGAGGCACGCCGCGTCTGTCAAGGTCGTGTTCAGTCGCTACCAGTCACGGCTCGCGGTCGTGGGCGGCTGCAGGCGGCGGTCGAAGAGGTTCACCTCGATGCCGAAGACCACCGCGACCAGGTCATCTTCCGAGGGGTCGACGAAGTGCATCGCCCGGAAGAATGGCGAGATCCCGACGAGTCCGGCCGCAAATCCGTAGCCCGCGCCTGCCTCGAGCGTGAATCGCGGGTCCAGGTCGCTGCCGGGTCCGTCGAGGAGGCCCACTCCCATCCCGGCCTCGAACCAGAAGCCCGTGGTGCGGCGGGCGTCGGCGACGGTCGCGAAGGGGCGGAACCGCAGCGCCGCGCTGAACAGGCCGAACCCGCTGGCGTCGTCGCGCGGGTTGTTGCGCGTGAAGAAGCCGCCGTGAGCGCGCAGGCCGGCTGCGATGACGGGCGACCACGTGTGGTAGATGCCCACGCCGCCTGCGAATCCGGGGTCCAGGTAGCGTCGGGCGCGGTCGCTCGCGGGGATCATCGCGCCGCCGTCGAAGGTCAGAAAGACGACCTCGTCGCGGCGCGCAGCCTCGGCGTGGCTGGCGGTGAAGACGAGGGTCGACGCGGCGATGAGGCAGATACTGGCGGCTCGGTACATGGCGGATTCTCCGGGTGGGGTGACGGGCGGGCGGTGGTTTGAGGCGGGCGGCTTGGAGGCCGAGCGCGTGGCGTCGCCGCGAGACCGGCTGCGGACGCGAGCAGGGTCTAATGCACGGCGCGTACCAGGACGCGGGCGACGGCGCAGGGCGTTGCAGGCGCTGGATTTGCGCGTTCGGAGCGCGCAGGAGGCGCGGTGCCCGTTCTGCCTCGACAGAGGCGGGATGCCCCGATCACCGCATGGCTTCGGGGCGGCCGCGGCGCCGAAGGTCGTTGAGATTCCGGTGTGGACTCGCTACGGTCCGAGCCGGCGCGTCGGCCCGTACGCTCGGCGACCGCAGGAGCAGCCGCATGGAAACGTCGCAGCTTCACGACCTCATCGAGCGGCTGGCCTCGGTGTTTCGCGGCAGCCTGCGCGAGATCGCCAACGCGCACGGCCTGAAGCTGGTGCAGCTCGAGGCGCTCGTCTACCTGTCCCGCGCCAACCGCTACAGCGACACGCCGGCCGCGCTGACCGACTACCTCTGCATCACCAAGGGCAGCGTCAGCCAGACGCTCAAGGCGCTGGAGGCGCGCGGGCTGCTCGTCAAACGCGACGACCCCAAAGACAAGCGCGTCGTCCGTTGCGCGCTGACCGACGCGGGCCAATCCATCGTGGACCTCGCGCACCCGTCGCCCCTGGTGACGCTACTCAGCGACGCCCAAGCCGGCGCGGCTACCGGCGCGATGCAGGCCCTGCTCCAGGCGCTTCAGCGCGCGAACAGCCAGCGCACATTCGGCGTGTGCCACTCATGCCGCTTCTTCGAGACCAGCGCAGGCGAGCACACCTGCGGCCTCACCCACGAGCCGCTGACCGACGCCGATTCCCTGCGCATCTGCCGCGAACACGAGCCCCAGGCAGCCCCTGCGCCATCGCGACGCACCGGCCCTGCCCGGAGCGCGCCCGCGGGCCGCAGCACCACCTCCGCTTGAGACCAGGAACCATGATGTCATTTCGCCCGCTCACGCTTGTTCTGACTACCGCCATCGCGCTGACCGCCGGGGCCTGCGGTGGAGGCAGCGGCTCGGCCGCGGACGCCGTGGCCGACGTCGTCACCGACGCGGTGGCGGACTCCGGCGATGCTGTCGCGGATACCGCCCCCGACGCGGCGCCCGACGCCGCCTGCGAGCCCGGCGCCGCCACGTGCAGCGCCGACGCAGCCACGCTCAGCCTGTGCGAAGCCGGCGCCTGGGTCGAGACCGACTGCGCGGCCGCCGGAAAGCTGTGCGACTCCGGCGCCTGCGTCGACCCCTGGCGCTGGGGCTCGCCCGCGTGGGGCACCTGCCCCGACGGCCCCTCGACCACGGAGACCCTGGCCCAGAAGGCCGCCGGCTACGACGCGATCGCCGCCCGCCTGCACGTCCACCCGACCCTGAAGTTCATGGCCACGGTCGAGCTAGCGCGCGCCGAGGTCACCTGCCCCGCCGGCCAGACCGCGCCTTGCTACGCGCCGGTCAAACCCGCCAGCGAGGCCACCTACGACGACGTCGACAAGTTCATCACCGACGCGAACGACGGCCTCTGGAGCGCGCTCTACCTGACGTCCCAGGCCTACCGCTACGCCGTGACCCGCTCGCCCGAGGCCCTGGCGATGATCAAGCTGCTGCTCGAGGGCGAGGTCGAGCGCATGGAGATCACCGGCGTCTCCGGCGTCTTCGCGCGGCGCCTCATCCCGCCCGGCGTCAAAGGCGCCGACTGCCCGGCTGACGACGCCACCTACAAGGTCGACGTCGAGAAAGACGACGACCGCTGGGTCCGCGTCGGCACCACCGGCTGCGTCGAGGCCGTCAACGCCGCGGGCGAGTGGTTCACTTCGACCAGGTGCGGCCTGGAGAAATACGCGGGCTGGTGCTTCTACGACAACGTCTCCCAGGACGAGTACGCCGGGCACATGATGGCCCTGGGCGCCATCATCCGGCTGGTCGACGACGCGGGCGCGCGGGCCACGGCGACGGAGCTCTTGCGCAAGGTCGGCCTGCACCTGGCGGCGAACAAGCTCAAGTTCATCGACTGGGACGACCGCCCCACCGAGCACGGCTTCATCGGGATGCCCGCGATGGCGCTTGGCTGGCTAGCGACGGCCGCCGCCGTGACCGAGGACCCCACCATCGTCGACTTCTACCGCGGCTGCCTACTCCAAGAGGACGGCCCGCGCGACTGCCTCGACGCCCTGGGCAGCTTCCTGTTGCCCATGTCCGACAACCTCGAGCTCATGGCCAATTACGCCGGCGCGGGCGACTGCGCGAGCAACTGGAACGGCCGCTCGATGACCATCACCTCGTTCACGAACCTGCTGTGGTTCGCCAACGACCCGGCGCTGCTGGCCCGTGCGCGCGACCTGATGGCCAACGCGGTGATGAACCCGCCCGGCGCCGCCCGCCCCATGGTCATCGAGGACAACCCCTGGTGGAACTTCTTCTGGGCCGCCCACAAGGCCCACGGCCCAGCCGACCCGACGCCGCTATTGGCCGAGGTCGAGGCCGGCATCTGCCAGCTAAAGCGCTTCCCGGCCGACAAACACCAGCCCGAGATCAACGCGGCGGCCATCTACGAGACCGACTGCATCGACCGCCTCGACAACCCCCTGGCGGCCACCATCATCCCGCCCGAGCTGCGCTGCCCCACCAAGTTCCTCTGGTGGTTCAACCCCTACGAAATCCAAACCTGCGAAGAGAAAACCTGGCGCATCACCCAGCCCCAGGACTTCCTGATGCCCTACTGGATGGGCCGCTACTACGGCTTCATCCCCCCGGAATTGTAGCCGACCGCAGGGGTCGGGGACAGACTTGAGACTTGCGACTCGCGCGCCTTGCAGCGCGACAGCCCCGCGCCTCGCCGCTCCGCGCGGGCGGTCCCGAACGGAGCGGTGAGGCAGGGTGCGGCGTCGCGCGCCACACCCCGCCCGGCGACTCAGAAGCCAGGAATCCCGGGGACCTTCACGCAGCCCGTAGAGACCGGGTCCGGCTGCCAGCAAGCCAAGTCCGGCACGCAGACCTTCTTCGCGTTGTCATCTTGCCCGCAGGTGGCCAGGTCCATCTCGACCCCGCCGGGCAGCGGCGGCGGCGTGCAGTCGCTCTCGACGGTGCAGGGAATGGCGCAGGAGTTCTTCCCGTCCACGGTCGCGCAGACCTGCCCAGACTCGCAGTCGGCGTCTGCCTTGCACGGGAGCCGCGGCGGTTCGGAGGCCGGGACGTTGACGGAGCCCTCGCTGCTCGTCGAACCGAACCGGCAGAAGCTCAGGTTCAGCAGCGAGAATGTCGAGGTGTCGCAGTACATGCTCGATGGGCAGCTTCCTGAGGTGCAGGTCTCGGAGCAGTAGACCGGCGGATTCGGGTTGTCGATGAGCGCCACGCACACGTCTTTCTTGCAATCCGAGGCCTCCTCACAGCCCGCCTCGCCGGTGGCCTTGGCAGACCCAGAACTGGAGCCGCCGTCGCCGTCGCCGTCGCACGCGGCCGGTCCAACCATCAGACACACAGAGCAGAAAACCACGAATGACAACCGATACATAGCGGCACCTCGCATCAGGGCGCGGACCGACCTCTCCCGAGGATGGCACACGCGTTTGCAGACTTTAGGATGTGCCGATTAGCGCATATGCCCCTCGCGACGGTCAACTCGACAATGAATTTCTTTGCAACGCTTGGCCCGGATGAGTCCCCAGCAGTGGGGAAATCGGCGTCTCAAATGGCACAAGCAATGTGCGCAATTCGGCTGCACATCGCGGTTTGCGGCTCGCCGGCCCAGCGCGCATATCCGGGCCTGATGATGCGGCGGACCGGGCACTCCTCAGCCTGGACCGAGCCTTCCCCGCGCCTCCGAAAAGATCAGCGCTCGCCGTAGTCAGCCCTGTGCGGGTCTACCATCTGCTTCAGCCCCCGCCAGGGCGCAGTTGCTGTAGTATTCAAAGTGACTGCTGCGCTTGACGGAGGGTCGCACTATGAGCGCCGAGTGGGACGGGCTGCTGGCGGAGGCGCGGGCTCAGCTGGCTGGGTTGCGCGGGCGGGCTGGCGTCGACGTCGCGGCCGAGAGTCTCGCGCTGGCCGCCCGCATTCAGCGGCTGTCGCTGCTCGGCAGCACCCGCGACGAGCAGAAGCACGCGGCGCGCATGGAGCGGATGGTCGCCGACGCGCCGGGGCGCGCGCTGACGGCCGCGATGACCGACCAGGTCTTTCGCAGCCGCGACGCCGCGCGGGTCGCGTCGGTGTTCCAGGACCTCGTCGCCACCTACGGCATCCCCAGCTATTTCACCGGCACCGAGCGCCGCTTGCTGGGCCTCTTTCGCAGCGTCGGTGTCCATCTGCCGCGGCTCAGCGTGCCGGCGGTCCGCGCCCAGGTCGTCCGCGAGGCGCGCCAGGTCGTGCTGCCGGGCGAGGACGCCGCACTCACCGAACGCCTCCGCGCCATGGTCTCCGCCGGCGCACACGTGAACCTGAACCACCTCGGCGAGGCCATCGTCGGCGAGGCCGAGGCCGCCCGGCGCCTAGAGACCATCACCACCCACATCGCGCGCCCCGAGGTGACCTCGGTCTCCGTCAAAATCTCAGCCATTTGCTCACAAATCGAGCTGCTCGCCTTCGACCAAACCCTCGCGCTGCTGGCCGAGCGCCTGGCCAGCCTCGTCCGCGCCGCCCAGGCCCGCCCGAACCCGCCGCTGGTCTACCTGGACATGGAGGAATACCGCGACCTCCACCTCACCGTGGCGCTCTTTCGGCGCGTCCTGGACACCCCCGAGTTCCTGAGCGCCTCCGCCGGCATCGTGCTCCAGGCCTATCTCCCAGACTCTTTCGCAGTGCAGCAATCGCTTCTGACGTGGGCCCACGCGCGAGTCGCCCGCGGCGGCGCCCCCCCGCGGCTGCGCCTCGTCAAAGGCGCCAACCTCGCCATGGAGCAGGTCGACGCCTCCCTCCACGGCTGGCCCCAGGCGCCCTTCCCCGCGAAGACCTTGGTCGACGCCAACTTCAAGCGCATGGTCGCCCTGGGCACCCAGCCCGAAAACGCCGCCGCCCTGCACCTCGGCATCGCAACGCACAACGTCTTCGACCTCGCCCACGGCCTCGTCCTGCGCGCGCTCCACGGCACCGAGGACCACGTCGGCTTCGAGATGCTCGAGGGCATGGCCGAGCCCACCCGCCGCGTCGTCCAGGTCCTCGCCAACGATCTGCTGGTCTACGCCCCCGCCGTCACCGCCGACGAGATGCAGAGCGCCATCGCCTACCTGATTCGCCGCTTCGACGAGAACAGCGGCCCCGAGAACTTCCTGGGCCGCTGCGCCGCCGCGGTTCCAAATAGTCAGGCGTGGACTGACGAATCGGCGCGCTTCTCCGCCTCGCTGGCCGCCGCCGCGACCCTGGACTCGCGCCCCCGCCGCACCCAGGACCGCCGCGTCGTGACACCCCCGCCCGAGATCGGCGGCCCCTTCACCAACGAACCCGACACCGACTGGTCGCTCCCCCACAACCGCGCCTGGATCCACGACGAGCTAGCCCGCTGGCAAGCCTCCGCCGCCGCCGTCCCCCTCCGCGTCCCCTCGTCATCGCCAGCGAAACCACCACCGATGGCCCCGCCATCCCACCCCGCCCCGGCACCGACCCCTCGCGCCCCGGCAACTCTACCAGACCGCGCTGGCCGACGAAGCCCTCGTCTCCCGCGCCCTCGACCGCGCCCGCGCCGCCGCCCCCGCTGGTCCGCCTCGGCCTCCCCGCCCGCGCCCGCGTCTGCGCCGCCGCCGCCCAAGGCCTCCGCGCCGCCCGCGGCCCCCTCATCTGCGCCATGCTCGCCGACGCCGCCAAAGCCATCCCCGAGGGCGACCGCGAGGTCTCCGAGGCCATCGACTTCGCCGAGTACTACCACCGCTCGCTCAGCGACCACCTCGCCTCCGCCGAGCTCACCGCCGCCCCCCTCGGCGTCGTCGTCGTCACCCCGCCCTGGAACTTCCCCCTCGCCATCGCCGCCGGCGGCGTCTTCGCAGCCCTGGCCACCGGCAACGCCACCATCCTCAAACCCGCCCCCGAGACCGCGCTGGTCGCCCACCACCTCGCCGAAATCCTCTGGGCCGCCGGCGTCCCCCGCGACGTGCTGCAGCTCATCCACTGCCACGACGAGCCCGTCGGCACCGCCCTCATCGCCGACCCCCGCGTCGACGCCGTCTCACCGGCGCCTCCGCCACCGCCCGCAAAGTTCGCCGCCTTGGCCCCAACCCGCCCGCTCTTCGCCGAGACCGGCGGCAAAAACGCCATCATCGTCAGCGCCCCGGCCGACCGCGACTTGGCCGTCAAGCACGCCCTCGCCTCAGCCTTCGGCCACGCCGGCCAAAAATGCAGCGCCGCCAGCCTGCTCATCGCCGAAGCCGAGGTCTACGACGGCCCGCCTTCCTCGCCCGCCTCACCGACGCCGCCGCCAGCCTCCACGTCGGCAGCGCCTACGACCCCCGCGCCGTCGTGACCCCGCTGATTCACCCCCCCGAGGGCCCACTCCTCCGCGGCCTGACCCAGCTAGATCCAGGCGAAACCTGGCTACTCCAGCCCCGCCAAGACCCCGAAAACCCCGCCCTCTGGTCCCCCGGCGTCAAGATCGGCGTCGAACCCGGCTCATTCACCCACCAAACCGAGCTCTTCGGCCCCGTCCTAGCGGTGATGCGCGCCCGCGACCTCGACCACGCCATCGCGCTCGCCAACGCCACCCCCTACGGCCTCACCTCCGGCCTCAGCAGCCTCGACGTCCGCGAACACACCCGCTGGCTAGCCGCCATCGACGCCGGCAACTGCTACATCAACCGCACCATCACCGGAGCCATCGTCCAACGCCAACCCTTCGGAGGCCGCAAAGCCTCGTCCTTCGGCTACGGCACCAAAGCAGGAGGCCCCGACTACGTCCTCCAGTTCTGCCACCTCCGAGACGCCGCCCCGCCAGCCGAGACCACAACCCCACCGCCCGAGCTCGAGTCGCTCCTAAAGGCCATACAAATCCTAGTAGAACCGTCCGCCCACCCGTCGCTAGCGCGCGCCGCCGCCAGCTACGCCCACGCCTGGGAGCACTGGTTCGCAAAGTCCCACGACCCCCAGCGCCTGCTCGGCCAACACAACCACCTCCGCTACCAACCCCGCCGAGGAGTGCTGCTCCGAATCGAACCCAATGCCACCGCAGAGGATCTCGGGCTGGCGCTCCTAGCCGCCGCCACCGCCAGAATCGAACTGGCAATATCCCTGGCCCCCACCCACCCAATTGCAGCAACCCTCAGCACCCCCGGCGCGCAACCAGCCCCAACACTCGAAACGTCCGAGTCCCTAGCCGCCCGCCTACCAGCCACCACAAGGCACCTAAGAGTCCTCGGCACCGTCCCCGCCATCCTAGCCGCCCGCGCAGCGGCCGCAGACATCACCCTAGACCCCCGCCCCCCCGTAGCCCTCGGCCGCGTCGAGCTAGCCCGGTGGATGCTGGAACAGAGCGTCTCGTCCGACTACCACCGCTACGGCAACCTAGGCCTCGCCGAATCCGACGAGCGCAGCCCCGTGCTCTAGGCGGGCGGGGGACCCGACCCAGCCATGGGCACCGCTTTGCGCCCGATCCGGCGGGATCACTCAGGGTCAGACGCCGCGTCCCGCACCGCGCTACGGGGGGGGGCGCGGGTCAGACACTGTGGGCGCTCCACGCATACGCAGCCCAATCTACCGTTGTGAGGCCCCCCGCGCGTTCTCATCGGCCTCGGTGTCGAGGCCCACGGCAACCGCCAGCCGTGGAGGTTGCTCAGGTACCCGACGCGGGATCTCGGAATCTTTCCGGCAGCAGACTTCGGGCCACGTGCGCCAGAGGTTCACGGGCTGCGAGCCACTCTGGGGGGATCGTAGCACCGGGCTCGAGGGCCACGATCCCCCCGACGATGGCGCAGGTGGTGTCACGATCGCCAAGCGCGCTCACTGTGGCCCACATCGCTTCTTCGAACTGGCCTAGGTGCCGTGCGACAAGCCATATGCAGAACGGAACGGTATCCTCAGCGATTACTTGGCTCCCATTGCCGAGTTTGGCCCCCGCCACTGCAGGCTCGACGTCGAGCGACAGCCGGGCGGCGCACTCGATTCCTGCGCGAGTGGTGCCGGCAGGGGTGTGGGCCAGCACGGTCTCAAACAGGTCTCGCGCGTCCTGTCCGTCTGAGGCGGCCCACGCGGCGGCAATCGCGACCGCAATGGCGCCAGCCTGTCCTTCCGGATGGGCGTGGGTTACCTCCGCCGAATGCCGCGCTGCGTCCGTCGCGGCGCGCGGGTCGTCTGCGAAGTAGGCGCCGATTGGCGCCGCGCGCATCGCGCCGCCATTTCCCATTGACCCACGACCCCCAAACACGCTGCACGCCACTTCCCGCCACGGTTCTCCGAGCGCGATGCGGTTCAGGATCTCGTGGGCCGTGCCGCCGTAGCCGCGGCGTGGGTCCAGGACGTAGCGCGCACCGAACAGCTCCGCCAGGAGGTCGCGGTCGATCCGCGATCTCTGGACGAGCACGTCGACGATCGACTGAGCCATGACGGTATCATCTGTGTACCCCCACGGGGGAGCGGGGACCGCGCGCGACGCGATGAGCTGGATTGCGACACCCGGATGCGTGAAGAATCGCTCGCCGAAGGCATCGCCGACCGACAGTCCGGCCAACGACTTCCGCGCGTTCCTCCTGCGTTGCTCGGTTGTCAGGCTCATCGTGTTGCTCGTTGCGGGTCCGCATGATGCCGTCCCAACGGGCGATGGCGCAATGCGAGCGATGTGAGTGGCGGTGTCTGTGTGAGCGGCCGTGCCTGACCCCCGCACTCCGCACATAGCGCGTGGACCCGTACAGACGTTCGCGGGAGGAACGCCCCTTTGGGGACGCCCACCGCACAGGTCCCGGCGCGCGGACTCACCGCATCGGGCTACTACCTTGGGTCAGGCGCATCGCGAATCGCTGGTCTACGAGAACAACCGGGGAAATCACTCCATCCGATGATCCTACGCCGCTCGGCCTCCATCTGTCCGCGACTCATCAACAATGGGCCGGCGGGCTCTCGCGAGGTCGGCGAGGATGTGGAGGGCGATGGTGTAGTCCATCGATTCGCCGCGCCAGCCGGGTATCGTCGTGGTGGGGCCGAGGTCGAGGCCGCGGCGGCGGTGCTCGGCGGCGAGGCGGTCGGGGGCGCCGGGGGCGAGGGGCGGCAGCGGCGGCGCGGGGAGGAGTTCGCAGCCCTCGGGGGTGAAGAAGCGGAGCTGGCCGGAGGGGGCGCGCGCGACCTCGAAGCCGCCTTCGTGGACGAGGCGGTGGTGGCGGCGGCAGAGGAGGACGAGGTTCGTGAGGCTGGTCTCGCCGCCCTCGGCCCAGTGTCGGATGTGGTGGCCGTCGACGAAGCGGCGGTTCTGGCAGCCGGGAAAGCGGCAGCCGCCGTCGCGGATTCGCAGCGCGCGGCCGATGGCGGAGGGGATCGCGCGGGAGCGCCGGCCGATCGAGAGCGGCTCGCCGTGCTCACCGTCGATGACACGGAGGAGGCTCGCGTCGCAAGCGAGACGTCGCGTTGTCTCCGGGGCCAGCCGCGGGCCGTCCTCGACCGCGCTCCGGCCCTCGGTCTCCGGGTCGGCAAGCGTCGCGGCGTCGACGTGCACGATGACCTGGTGCCGCTCGCCTCCCGCGAGCTCGCCCGGTCCGTGGGCCAGCCAGCTCTCCGCGAGCTTCCCGAGGGCGTCGGATCTTTCCGCGGAAAGATCCCCGCGCTCCTCCCCGGCGCTGTGCGCCTCCTCGCGCACCAGCTCCCGGGCCGCCTCGAGCGCTCGCAGAAGCAGCGCGCCGTCCTCCGGCCCGAGGCGTCCCTTCAGAAGGTGTTCCCATATTCGGACCGAGCGGGGCGCCAGCGACGTCTTTTCAGGGGCTTACGCGCGGAGGGCGCTTGCCGAGCGCAAGAAACCGACGCGCGCAAGTTCCTGAAAAGACATGAGCCAGCCGTGCGACGGGAGAATATGGGAACACCTTCGCAGCACGAGCGAGCCGTCTCAGATGCGCCGCCAGCTCGGTAATCCGGTCCCCGAGCGCGTCGTTCGAGCAGCCCCCCAGCCCCTCGTCCCATGCCAGTGCCGCGGTCATATTCCACTCCCGTCGGTTGAAGGAGTATTATACTGAACCAATGTCACGGTATCAGCCGGAAAAGGGGATGCGGGACAGACCCGTCTCGGGAGGATGCACCGGTCTCGGGAACTCGATAATACCCTATAATCATATGCCCTTAGGCGCGCGGCCCGTGCCGGGGCGTCGCGTGGTCGCGCGCGCTCCTGCCTAGTGACGTCACAGCCCGAGATCGGCTGGCGGCAAGTCCTAAGTCTTGACACGACCCCTGGGCGCGCGGCTGCGATCAGGGGTGGCCCTCCTGGGGGGCGGCCGGCGATGGCGCGGTCGAGTTCGGACGCGGCGGTGACGGCGGCGTGACGGGCGCTGCGGCGGGTGTTTTGCCGTCTTACGGCCGGTGATGCCCGGGCAGATGCTCGTGCGTGGCCGGGGGTTGGCGGTGGTTTGGGGGGCGCCGGGAGGCCGGCGAGCGGCGGCGACGTGTGGGGTGCATCTTTTGGAATTCTTTGGAGTTCGGTGGCTCGGTGCTGTCCTTTTCCACAGATACGTGGTTCATGCGGGTCATCGGCGGCGCCAATATCGGCTACGTCGTGGAATCGGGCGCCTTTCGTCCGAGCCCGGGGAGCGACGCTCAACTGCTCGCCCCCCGTATCCCGAGAGTGAGATAAAGATGTCGAAGAAGCTTTTTGTCGGTGGTCTTAGCTGGGACACCAATGATGCCAGCCTTGAGCAGGCCTTTTCCTCGTTTGGCGAGGTCACTGAAGCCAAGGTGATCACCGATCGCGAGACCGGCCGTTCGCGCGGTTTTGGTTTCGTCACGTTCACCGACGGCGCGTCGGCGGACAAGGCCGCCAAGGAGATGGATAACTCCACGCTCGACGGCCGCGCGATCCGGGTCAATGAGGCCGAGGACAAGCGCTCCGGCGGCGGCGGCGGCGGCGGTGGTCGTGGCGGCGGCGGCGGTGGTCGCGGCGGCGGCGGCGGCTACGGCGGCGGCGGTGGTGGCGATCGCTGGTAGTCCCCGCGGGGACTGAGCGGCTGACCTAGGGTCGACCGCAAAGCGAGATTGGAAAGGCGGAGCCCACAGGTTCCGCCTTTTCTTTTTGTGACCTCGGGCCGTCTGCGCGCGCGCGGCCGTCAGTCGTTGATGTTGACCTCGATAAAGAAGCCGCGGAAGTCCTCGATGTCGAGCCAGCCCGTCCCATTGGGGTGGTTGCGCCCGTGGGGGTTGAAGAGCTTCAGGCGCTTGCCCTCCACGTCGACGTCCACGATGGCGTAGGCGTGCCAGAAGATGAGGCCCGTCACGCGGCCGGTCAGCGCGACCTTCTTCTCGCTCGCGCCCTCGCCCTTGGGCGCCAGGACCGTGACCGGCGCCTTGCCGTCCTTGGCCTTCTTCAGCTTGGCGAGGATCCAGTCGGCCGTCTTGTCATGCGGATCGAAGCGGCTCGCGCCGTCATTGGTCAGATCGTCCACGGCCGTCCCCGGGTTGCCGCCGTTCGGTCCGCCGATCACCTCGGTCCCGCCCTTCTCCTGGGCGTACGCCTTCTCGATGATGAGCGGCCACAAGGCCTTGGTGCTGGTCACTGAACCGTGCCTGCCGACCTCGAAATCGGCGCTCACGGTCTGAGTCGCTGACTTGAAGAGCCCGATCCCCTTGAAGGTGACGGTGTATGTGCCGTTGCCGTGGTCCTGGATGGCGTTGACGATGCGGGACGCGTCCGCGTTCACGATGGCCGCCATCGCCGCGAACAGGTAGCAGTCGTTCAGCCCCCCCTGACGGATGTCCGCGAGGCTGGGCGGCAGCGTCTTGCCTTCCGCGTCGGTGGCCCACAGCGTGCCCGCCGGCTTCTCGGTCGGCACGGCGGCCTTCTCGCCTGCCCGCCCCGCCGTGGCGCCCTCGGGTTGTGGCGCCAGCGCGGCGGCGCCCTCCTCGTAGGACATCCCGCGAAGCTGAGTCGCCAGCCCGTCACCGCCGCCCGCTAGCCCGCCCGAGGCGCCGCCGGGCGCGGGGCCGCCGCTGGTCGCGTCGGGGCGCTCGGCCTTCGTGCCCGCCGCGCTCACTGTGTCACCTGACGCAGCACCAGCAGCCCCGGCGCGTCGCGTCCACGCTCCACACGCGCCACGCAGTACCGGTCCGCGCCCAGCGTGACCACGCTGCCCGCCCGCACGGTCTCCTGCCACTCGCGGTCGTCCGCGGTGTCCATGATCGACAGCACCGCGCTCATCACCCGCTGAGTGCCGCCACCTTCAGCCGGAAACTCGCGCTCCAGCAGGTTGATAGCCGCCACCAGGTGGCCCGAGAACTCACGCTGCGTGGTCTCTCGGATCTCGACTTCCGCTCCCATATTCCCTCCATTGGCGGCCGTACAGCCCACGTCAAGCGCCGCGCCCTGCTCCACCGCCGTCGTCGCGCCGCGCTTTCCCGCGTCGGCCTCGCGACACCCCGCGCCCCACGCGGTCGCGACAAGGCCCACGCAAGCGACGCGCGCGGCGAGCACCGCCACTCGCCCGCTGCCGCGAATCCCGCTCTGGCTGGACGGCTCAAACAACGCAAACCCCGTGCCGGTCGGCTTCGCACGGGCTCGCCAGCACGGTTGGAGTATAGCCCGAATCCCGCGCCCCTCAACCGCCCGCCCGGGAAACAGACGGCATTGCGCGGCAGAGGCCCCAGCGTCAGGGCGTCGCGGCCGCGGCGGGGCTGACGGTGACGACGACGGAGCCGGCCGCGGGCTGGCTCCATGTAATCGAGAGCACGGCGCGGGCTGCGTCCCAGGCGCTCGTCCAGCCTTGTTGAGCCAGGCCGTCCACGCTCAGGACATAGCCGTCGCCGTAGACCGCTGGGGGCAGGAAGATCTCGGTCGGGCCTGTGATGGCTGGGTCGGGCGCTAGCTCGAGGCGGAAGACTCGCGAGTCCGGGGCGAAGCTGAAGGCGGTCGGCCGGCCCGTGACGCGCCGCGGATAGGGGCGCACCAGCGTCGCAGCGAGGGGGTTGTCCTGCCCGGTGGCCGCGTCCCAGGGCGCCCAGCCGGTCGGCCCGCTGGGGTCGTAGCTCCAGTAGGCCCAGCCCATCATCTGGCGGTCGGCCATCTCGACGACCTCGCGGGTGAAACGGTCCGCGCCGTCGGCACCCCAGGCCAGGCCCCACTCGCCGGCGACCACGGGCGTTCGCAGCGCGGCGGCCTCGGCCTCGCGCTCGGCCTCCCACGCGGGGATCGTGGTGTCGCTTGGCTGGTAGACCCCTTTGGCCTCCAGCAGCACCGAGTAGAGATGCGGGGCGTAGACCAGCCGCGGGGCCCCCGGGCGCGGGTCGCTGAGCCGCGGGAGGTACGACGGCGAGCCGTTCCCCGGGGCGCCGTAGCGGGACTCGAAGAAGAGCCAGCCGTCGCGGTCCACGGCCCGGATGGCGTCGATGAGGCGCTGGTAGAATGGCCCAAGCAGCTCCTCATCGAACTGGCGCGACGGGCCGCCGTCTTCGGGGCTCTGGCGCGTCACGGCCTCGAGCACGTCGAAGTGCGAACCCGGGAAGGGCTCGTTCATCAGGTCGTACCCCAGCACGCCCGGGTGGTCGCGGAAGCGCTTGGCCACGGCCACCCAGGCCGCCGCGTAGTGCTGCTGCAGGTCCGCGTGGGGCCCGTCGTGCGCCCAGAAGTTGTCGAAGGCGCGCATCACCGCGGGCTGGTAGTAGTTG
Organism: Myxococcota bacterium; assembly: GCA_041389525.1. Lineage (GTDB taxonomy): Bacteria > Myxococcota_A > UBA9042 > PHBI01 > JACKFB01 > JACKFB01. Next base: position 96,895 of record JAWKRR010000018.1, read on the forward strand.
GCGAACCACTGGCTCGACTGCTCGAAGGGCTCGCCGTCGTCGCGGATGGCCCACTCCGGCGCGCCGTCGCAGCAGAACTTCGCCGCGTAGACGTCCTGGTGCATGTCCAGCATCACCCAGACGCCCGCGGCGTGCAGCAGGTCGACCCGCTCGGCCACGGCGTCGAGGTAGGCTTGGTCGAGCTGGCCTGGCTGCGGCTCCAGCGCGTCCCAGAAGATCAGCAGGCGGACGAAGTTGAAGCCCCAGCGGGTCGCGATGCGCTGTACGTCGCTGGCGTCGATGCGCGCCAAGCGCTCCGGGTCGGACTTGGCCGCGCTGATGACGTTGATGCCGTGCAGCACGAGGACCGCGCCGTCGTCGTCCAGCACGAAGCGCTCGTCGCCGGCTGGCGGGGTCTCGACGCCGCCGTCAACGTCCGCGGTCGCCACGACGTCGGCGTCGGCCTGCGCGTCAGCCGCCGTCGTCTGCCCGCCGCCGCAGGCCACGAGCAGAGTCAGCCCGAGCGGTAGAACCCAGCGCATGATGCCCTCCTTCCAGCCACGGCCCCACGCTGCCCACGATGCCCACCTTGGCCACGCTGCCCACGATGCCACGCCGACGACACGAGGTCGACGCTGGCGGCGGGGCCGAGCCCTTGGCACGGCTCACGGACCGCCCTGAGCCCGGCCGGCCGGCAATTCGCCGCGAGAACGTGGTCCGCCGCGTAACCGGGCTTACCCTCGCGAGCGCCTGCTGAACCGCGCCGGAGGGCCTGATGTCGCTGCCGCTTTCCATCCTCGACCTCGCCCCCATGGCCGACGGGCAGAGCAGCACGGCCGCCATCGCGCACAGCGTCGAGCTGGCTCAGCTCGCCGAGACCCTGAACTACCAGCGCGTCTGGTACGCCGAGCACCACAGCCTGCCCGGCATCGCGTCGACCGCCCCCGACCTGATGATCGCCCACATCGCGTCGCGCACGCGCCACATCCGCCTCGGCGCCGGCGGCGTGATGCTGCCAAACCACGCCCCCCTCCGCATCGCCGAGGCCTACCGCCTGCTCGCCGCCATGCACCCCGGCCGCATCGACCTGGGCCTCGGCCGCGCCCCCGGCACCGACCAACGCACCGCCCTGGCGCTGCGCGGCGACCGCGCGCTGCTCACCCGCGACGACTTCCCCCAACAGCTCGACGAGCTGGTCGCCTGGGCCGGAGACGCCCCCGTCGCCGGCGTGACCGCCCAACCCGACGACGCCCCGCTGCCCCCCATCTGGCTGCTCGGCTCCAGCGACTACAGCGCCCGCCTCGCCGCCGCCCGCGGCTACCCCTTCGCCTTCGCCGCCCACTTCAGCCCCGCCCCGCCCGACGCCCCCATGCGCGCCTACCTCGACGGCTTCCGCCCCGGCGTCATCCCCGAACCGCGAGCGATGCTGGCCGTCTCCGCCTTCTGCGCCGACACCGTCGAGGAGGCCGAAGACCTCGCCCGCCCCGCCCTCATCGCCTTCGTCCGCCTGCGAACCGGCCGCCCCACCCGTCCGCCCAGCCCGCCAGCCGCCCGCGCCTACCGGTTCTCCGCGGTCGAGGAGTCCGTCGCCGCCCACGTCCGCGCCACCCAAATCATCGGCACCCCCGACGCCGTCGCAGCCCGCATCGCCGCCCTGGCGACCCGCACCGGCGCCAGCGAGGTCATGGTCGCCAGCCACGCCGTCGACCACGAGGGCCGCCTCCGCTCCTTCACGCTGCTCGCCGAGGCCTGGCGCGCGCGCTGACCAGCAGGGCGCGCCTCACAGCCCCGCCCCCCGGGACCTTCGCAGCACCACAGCCCGAGATCGGGCCGCCCCCCGAGCTCAGAGCCGACGAAGGCGGCCGACGTCTCCGAGCGCGCCGCGAGGCCACTGCCTCGAAAACACAGGCGGTAGCTGAGCGCCAGCGAGCTGGCTTGACTCCCCCGGCCAAGAAAATGACCTCTTGGCCTAACGCTGCGCGCCGCTCGGTAGTCTGATGGTTGGCGGCATGCACGCACACGACGACATCGCCGCGCTGGTGGTACGGGCGCAGGCCGGCGAGGCGAACGCCCAAGAGGTGCTCGTGCGCCGATTTCTGCGACCGGCGTATGTGGTGGCGCTGAGCGTCACGCGCGACGTCGCGGACGCGGAGGATGTGGCCCAGGACTCGATGATGAACGCACTGCTTCAGCTGGATCAATGCCAGCAGCCGGACCGATTCAGCGCCTGGCTGCTGCGCTCGGTGCGTCATCGCGCGATGACGATGCTGACCCAGCGGAAGACGCGGGCGGGGCTGCTGGCGAAGGTCCCGGCTCCGGCGGGCGCTGGCGAGGACCCCAGCCGCATCATCGCGCGGCAGCCGCTGCTGGACGCGCTGGAGGCGCTGAACGAGACCCAACGCGAGGTGGTGCTGCTGCACGACCTGCAGGACTGGAAACACGCTGAGATCGCCTCAGCGCTCGAGATCTCGGAGACCATGTCGCGTCAGCACCTCTTCGTCGCGCGCCGCCTGATGCGCGCGCGACTCGGCGCGACCTCGGACACGGAGGGTTCTGGTGAGTGACGACAAGATCGACTTTGGCCCGCTGGACCCGGCCGGCGAGCCCTTCCGGTACGAGCGCATGGTTCGCACGGTGATGGCCGGCGTGGAGGCGCGTCGCGGGCCGCACCCCATCATCGTGGCGCTGCGCTCGCTGGGCCGCGGGGCCTTGCTGGCCTCCTTCGCGACCGCGCTGGCGCTGTGGGTCGCCGCCGTGACGATCCCGCGCCAAGGGTCCGTCAGCGCCGGCGAGACGCCCCAGGACCCGGTGGCGCTGCTGACCGCGTGGTCGCGAGCCGGCGGTGTCCCCGACGGCGTCGACGTCTTGAGCGCGCTGGAGGCGGTCGATGGCCGCTAGCAACCCGTCGCGCCGCGCGGTGGCGCTCGCCGTGCTCATCCTGGTGGGGTTTTCCTCGCGGGGCTGGGCGCGGGACTCGCCGGCGCTTCGCTCTTCGAGCGCCGCGGCCCTCACCGACCGCCACCGCCCCGCGGCCACTTCGAGGCCGATTCGGACGCGCTGCCGCCGCCCTTCGACACCTTCGGCCTCGACGACGCCCAGCGCGAGCGCGCCCGCCCCCTGGTGGTGCGCCACCGCGCCGAGATGAAGGCCCTCATCGACGAGGTCCTCCCCCGCGTCCGCGCCACGCGAGGCGAGTTCGACCAGCAGATGCGGGCCATCCTCACGCCCGAGCAGACGCGCCAGCTCGACGCCTTCCTCGCGGACGACCGGCCCCACATGGTCCCGGGGATCATGCCGCCACCGCCCCGCCCCTGAGGGCCTCGCGGAAGAAAAGTGACGGGCCGCCCTAACGCTCTCGGCCTCTCGCCAGTCTCGTTCCAGACGGCCCGAAACGCCCGCACTCCGCACCCAGGAGCCCTGCCATGAGATCCGCACCTTACGCCGCAGCCATCGTCGCGCTCTGCGCCGCCGCCTCAGGGTTCGTGGCCTGCGACGACGCCACCAGCACCAGCGGCGACACGAGCGATGGGCTCGTCGCCGACGCAACCCAAGACACCGCGGCCGCGGACACCGCGGGCCCAGACACCAGCGGACCCGACGTCACCGGCACCAGCACCACCGCCGGCGTCCTGTGCGCCTACAGCCAGTCCGTCCTCAATAGCGACGAGTCGGTCAACGCGACAAGCACCGCCGCGTGGAGCTGCACGGACACGACCCGCTCGCTCGCCGCCAACGGCCTGCCCGACCACGAGGTCGGCACCTTCCCGAACGCCAATAACCCCAACGCCATCACGGCGCAGACCGTCGCGGTCGACTTCCCCATGGCGCCCGCCATCACCAGCCAGACCGGCACCACCGTCATCACGGTCGCCTACTGCCTCAACGGCGTGAAGTTCGAGGTGGGCACCGCGGGCACCTGCACCGACGCGGGCGCGTGCAGCGCTATCGGCAACGGCGGCGCCTGGCGCATGGAGGCCGTGGGCGAGGGCTCCTTCGACTTCGGCAACGACGACAGCCACGGCCACGTCCAGCCCACCGGCACCTACCACTATCACGGCATCCCCGAGGGCTTCCTGACCAAGCTCGGCAAGGGCCAGGCCGTCACGTTGGTCGGCTGGGCCGTCGACGGCTTCCCGATTTACGCCCGCTACGGCTACTCGACGCCGACCGACGCCAGCTCGCCCGTCAAGGTCGTCACCGGCAGCTACGTGCTGAAGACCGCTGGCGACCCGGGCCGCCCCTCCACCGACATCTACCCCATGGGCGCCTTCACCCAGGACTGGTCGTACTCGGCCGGCTCCGGCGACCTCGACGAGTGCAACGGCCGCTTCGGCGTGACCCCCGAATTCCCTGACGGCATCTACCATTATTACCTGACCGACTCGTTTCCCTTCGGCCAGCGCTGCGTGAAAGGCGCGGTGACCGGCGGCGGTGGACCCGGCGGTCCAGGCGTCCCCGGCGCCGGCGTCGCCCAGTGCGCGGACGTCCCGGCCGGCATGCCCTGCTGCGGCGATGGCGTCTGCGGCGGCCCAGAGACCAAGGCCAACTGCCCGGCCGACTGCAAGTGAGGCGCCTCCTGACGACCTCGACGCGGCGCACAGCGCGCGCCCTCGGCTGGGCCGCCCTGCCGGCCCTGCTCTTGGGCCTCGCGACCGCCGCCCACGCCCACCTGATGGTCGCGCAGCACGGCACTATCAACATAAAGGACGCCGGCGCCTGGTTCGTCATCTCCGTCCCGGTCTCTGCGCTGGTCGGCGTCGACGACGACGGAGACGGCCGCTTGGCACTCGCCGAGCTGGCCGCCCACAACGGCGCCATCGAGGCCCAGATCACCCAGGGCCTCGACCTACGCGACGAGGGCGGCCCTCGAGCGCTGGAGGGCCTGCTCATCAACCCGACCTTCCCCCACGGCCAGGTCGGCGAGCCCGTCGAGCACCTGGTCGCCATGGGCCGGTTCGCGCCTGCGCCGAATCGCGGAGCCCTGCGCTTCAAGACCACCCTGTTCGGCCGCGCCGCCACCGAGCAGACCCTGAAGCTCAAGGTCACCCGAGGTGCCGAGTCCGACGTGGTCCTGCTGACGCCCGAAGCCGCCGATCTCGGGCTGTTCTCTGAGAGCAGCCTCCGTGCGGGCTTGAGACCTGGGGCGTCCGCTGGCTCTGGGTCCCGACCCGCGAACCCTAGCGCCGCCCCACTCCCACCCCCGCCCAGCTCCCGCCACTCCTGCCTCCCGCCAACTCCTCTGAAGACTCAAAGGAAGAGCCCATGCGCCACACCTTCAGACGCTCGATGTGGCCAGCACTCGCCTTCGTCGACGCTGCTCGTGCCCCTCGCGGGCTGCGACGACTCCTCATCCAGCGGTAGCGCCGACGTCTCGGCGGATATCTGCAGCGGATGTGGCGGCAGATGCCGCGGCGGATGTCTCGGGACCGGACAGCGTCGACTCAGCCGCGGACGCCGGCCCCGACGCGGCGGTCCCCGACGCGACCCGACGCCGCGGTCCCCGACGCGACGGTCCCCGACGCGACGCCCGACGCCGAACCCGGCGACGCCAGCGAGGACACGAAAACGGAGGTCGAGCGGCCCGCGGGCTGGACCACGGAGACCCACTCCAAGGACGCCGACCCGAACTACGCCAAGGTGTTCAGCGACACCGAGGTCAAGCGCATCGACATCGTGCTGAGCGCCGCGGAGTGGGCCGCCATGATGGCCGATATGACCGAGATCTACGGCGCTCCCGGAGGCAGCGGCGGCGGACCGGGCGGGCCCGGCGGGCCGGGCGGACCGGGCGGCACCTTCTCGGACGTGGACCCCAGCTTCGTGCCGGCCGAGATCCTCTTCGACGGCCTGACCTGGACCAACGTCGGCGTGCGCTTCAAGGGCAACTCCAGCCTGCGGTCGACGTGGACCAGCGGCAACCTGAAGCTCTCCTTCAAGCTGGACTTCGACGAGTTCGAAGACCAGTTCCCGGAGATCGACAACCAGCGCTTCCACGGCTTCAAGAAGCTCAGCCTGAAGAACAACTACAACGACAGATCCTTCGTCCGCGAGAAGGTCATGGCCGACCTCTTCGCCGACGCGGGGATGGTGGTGTCGCGCACCGCGTTCTACGCCGTGTACGTCGACCGCGGCACAGGCGCTGAGTACTTCGGCCTCTACACGCTGGTGGAGGAGGTCGACGACACCGTCCTCGAGACGCAGCTTGGCGACGACAAGGGCAACCTCTACCAGCCCGACGGCACCGCGGCGCAGTTCTCCGCGGGCTCCTTCGATGAGGAGGAGCTGGTCAAGGAGAACAACGAGGACGAGGCCGACTTCAGCGACGTCCAGGGGTTGCTGGCCGCGCTGCACGACGGCACGCGGACCTCGGCGCCGGCGACGTGGCGGCAGTCCCTGGACGCGGTCTTCGACACCGACGTGTTCCTCCAGTACCTCGCCATCAATGGGATCGCGCAGAACTGGGACACCTACGGCCGCATGAGCCACAACTACTTCCTGTACAACGTGCCCGACACGGGCCGCCTGACCTGGATCCCGTGGGACAACAACGAGGCGCTGCAGACCGGGAACCAGGGTGGCGCCCTGCCGCTGAACTTCTCGGGCATGTCGGCGACGCAGTGGCCCCTCATCGGCTTCCTCTACGCCGACCCGGTCTACCGCGCGACCTACGAGGGCTACCTGCTCGAGACCATCACCGACGGCCCCTTCACGGTGGCCGCGATGAACGCCCGCTACGACGCCTACCAGCCCCTGGTCGAGCCCTACGCCACCACGGAGCGGGCGGGCTTTACTTTCCTGACCAACACCGCGCAGTTCAACCAGGCCTTCGTGGCCCTGCGCAGCCACGCCGCCAGCCGCGTGGCCGCCACCAAGAGCTACCTGGGCCTCTAAGCTGCTGACCCGCGTGGCCGGCCGCTGGGGTTCGCAGCCCCCAGCGACCCGCCGGTCACGCCCGCAGCGCCGTCGTGGCCGAGATGAGCGCCGACGCCAGCGACAGGTACCGCCCCGGGTCCAGGGTCGGCCCCAGCAGCACGCTCTGCCCCACGCGCGTCTGCAGCCGCTCGTCGTAGGCGGCGTGGGGCGCCAGCTCGCGAATTCTCTCGATGAGGACTACGAAATTGACGGTGCGCGTGGGCTGCATCCGCTCGCCCAGGCCCACATAGTCCACCGTCGTCTCGCCAAAGACCGAGACCGGCAGCCCCGCGGCGTAGAGGTGAAAGAAGCCCTCGCGCGTCTGCTCGGTGTGGCTGTGCTCGACCTTGACCTTCTTGTTGCGGACCAGCCCGCCGCTGGCCACGGCGCGGCCCATGCTGAACTTCTTCTCGGTGTGGGTCTCGACCGTGGTCTCCGAGGCGACCGCGGTCCCGCGCACCAGCAGGCGCACGGCAGACCACGGGACCTCGTAGCTGTCGCCCTGGCGAGGCGTGACCGTCATGCCGTCCGGTCGCAGCTCGAAGGCGCGCGCGGTGGTCCAGATATCCGACCGCGCGATGGCGTCGGCGTCGCGCACCAAGCTCGAAAACCCAGCGGCCGACAGCCGCGCAGCCAGGTCCCGCGCCACCGCAGCGTCGGGGGTCGCCGCGACCACGCACGGCCCCGGCGACAGCACGCGGTGCCGCACGTCGAACGCGGTCCCGCCCAGCACCGCAGCGAGCGCTGCCGCCCGCGACCCGTCCGCGGGCTCGGTCGAGTGGATGACGACGACGTACATGGCGCCCTGGGGTCGAGATTGCGGTCCGGCCGCCGGATGATACCCTCAAAGTGACACGAACCACCGGGAGGATTGCAGCGTGGCCGAGAACAAGACCCAACCGACCAAGGACAGCACCGCCGAGTTCCTGGCCGGCATCGCCGACCCGGGCCGCCGCGCCGATTGCGAGGCCCTCATCGAGATGCTGGAGCGGCTCAGCGGCGAACCGGCGGTGATGTGGGGCAAGATCGTCGGCTTCGGCACCTACCACTACCGCTACGAGAGCGGGCGCGAGGGCGACTTCATGCGGGTCGGCTTCGCGTCGCGCGCCAAAGACCTGACCCTCTACATCATGGCCGGGTTCGACCGTTACCCGGAGATCATCGCGCGCCTCGGCAAGTTCAAGACGGGCAAGTCCTGCCTGTACGTGAAGCGCTTGGCCGACGTCGATAGGCCCGCCCTCGAAGAGCTCGTGACCGCGAGCCTCGACTACATGCGCAAGACCTACGGCTGAGCGGGCGCCGCCTCCGCGTCCGGATTCAGCACGATGCTGTCGAAGACCTCGCCCGTGACATCGACCGCCTGCACGAGCGCGCTCTCGGGTGAGATATCGACCGTCACGTGGTGGTGCACCGACCGCCACAGCTGCACGGTGTCGCTGGGGTAGGTGCACCCCTCCTCCGGCTCGAGCCCTGCCCCGCCGCCGCCGGTGATGATGACCGGGAAGCCGTCGTAGTCGTGGCGCTCGTAGGCGTGGACGTGGCCGGCGAACATCGCCTGAAAGCCGTTGTCGCGCAGCAGCGGCAGCACGTGGTTTCGCGTGGCGCGGATCATCGGCCAGTCCTCGTGGCACGGCGAGCTGGGCGGGTAGTGGAAGAAGGCGAAGCGCCACTTTGCCGTCCGCGCGGCCTCGGACGTGACGCGCTCCTGCAGCCAATCCGACAGCGGGGTGTCGAGGCCCTCGATGGGGAAGAAGATGTCGAGGCCGTCGAGGGTGTTGTCCATCAGCAGGAAGAAGGCGTCGCCGTAGCGGAAGCTGTAGCTCAGGCCGGGGCGCGGGATCGGCGCGTCTTGCGGGTAGACGAGGTAGTCGCGGAAGCTCTGGACGTCGTTCTCCAGCTCTTTCCACTCGTGGTTGCCGATGGCGACGTAGACCGGGACGTGCTGCCCCAGGCGGCGCACGGGGTCGAAGTGCATCGTGCGGTACTCGCTGCGAGCGCCGGTCTCGATGATGTCGCCCGTGTGCAGCGCCAGCGACGGCGCGCTCTCGATGATGGAGTCCACGACGGCCTTGTGCTGCGGCGGATCGGAGCGGCTGTCGCCGTAGACCACGAAGCGGTAGGCCTGACCCGGGAGCGGCGCGGTGGCCAGGGTGAGGTCGGCGGTGCAGACCTCGGCCGAACACGCGCGGTAGTGGTACAGCGTCGCCGGCTTGAGCCCGGAGAGCGCGACGCGGTGCAGATTCCCCGATTCGCCAGTCGCGGACTGGCCGTATGACGAGTCCGTGCCGTACTCGATGCGCGAGTCCGAGACCTCGGCGGTCTCCCACGCGAGCGACACCGAGTCGGTCGTGGTGTGCATGATCCACGGGCCGGCCAGCATCGCCATGTCGGCGACATCCGTCGGCGCGATCGGGATCGGATAGGCGGGCGGCGGGGTGACGACGGTCGCGTCGGGGGTGGGGCCGGCGGCGTCGGGCTGGGGGGTCACGACCGTGTCGGGTGCGGCGGTCACCGCGTCGGGCGAGCCGTCCCCCGTCTGGGCGTCACCACCGCAGGCCGAGGCCAGCAGCGCGAGCGAGAGGAGCGAGGCGAGACGTGGGCGGCGGGTGCATGCGTTCATGCACGCCAGCCTAGCAGACGGGCGCGCCGACTCGCCACAAGTCGCGCCGCCCGGCGCGCGTCTTTTAGCGAATGCTGCAGCCCTTGCCGTAGGTCTGGTAGCTGGCCGGACCGCTGACGGTCTCCCCGCTGCGCACGACGAACCCAGCGTCCTCGTTCCCATCGAGGGTGATGAACTCGCCCGCGGTCCACACCCCGGCCGCCGTGCCGACGCCCTCCCGCGTGAACCCGGCCGCGTTCACCTCGACATAGGCGACCATGTTGGCCGCGGCCGCGAAGTTCGCGCTGTTCCTGTAGACACCAAGCTCCCAGCTCCCGCCGGCGGTCAGCGCGAGGCCCGGCGGGATGGCGAAGGTCGCCGACCCGTCGGGGGGAATCGTCACGGTGGCGGTCGTAAAGGCCAGGTATGTCGGGAACTTGCACAGCCGCCACGCCGACGACACGTTCACATCCACCGCGGTCACGTTGCGCAGGCGCAGGCGCTGAGTCTGCAGGTCCACCGCCTCGATGATCAGCTCCTGGGCGCCGCCGGGCAGCACCGGGAACTCCGGCTCGTGCCGCCCGAGATCCACGACGTAGTTCTGCGCGAACGACTGCCAATCAGGCGACACCGAGAAGGCGTCGGTGCCGATGGGATCGCCCTCGCGCACGCGGCAGCTTCGGGTCAGCGTGACATCCAGCGCGAAGTCCAGGTCGAACCCGGTCTGGCCGATCCAGTCGATGCTGTCGGTGCCGCAGCGCAGCTCGACCGGGTCGTCGCCGTTGAACCACGCGGTGCTGCTGCTGGTCTGCTGGCACTTCGCGACCGGGAAGATCGTGATGGCCGATTGGCACAACACCCAGCTCGCGCCCGGGGCGACCGTGCCGGCGAGGGCGACGTCGAAGGTGGCCTGGGTGTGGGCCCCGACGCCGGTGTTGGGCGTGGCGTAGTAGAGAAGGCGGCACTTGGCCGCGGCGAGGTCGATGGGCGCGGTCCCGACGTTGGTCAGCTCGACGGCCTTGTTGCCGGTGCCGGGCGAGCCGTCCACGTATTCGCTGATGATGAGCGACGGCGGGGGCGGGGTCTCGACGCTCAGCAGGCCGGCGTCGCCGTGGTCGTAGGGGTCCGTGCCGTCGCCGCTGCTGCCCAGCGCGTCGCAGTATGTCCAGGTGGCGCCTGCGTTTCCGGTGAAGCGATAGGCCAGGTCGTAGTCCCCGTCCTCGGCCGGGGCCACGAGATTGGCGACGTACTGGTCTTCGTCGGAGTCGAAGGCCGGGGTGGCCACGCCGTAGCTCACGTCGGGGTCGCCGGCGAACCAGCTCCAGCTCGCGTCGGTCGCGGGGTCCGTGCCGGGATCGCCGAACCCGACCTCACCGAAGACGCGGGCGGGGATCGGGTCGTTGCCGGTGACGTTGATGTTGGTCAGGCCGTTGATGAAGACGCGGCCCGTGACGACGTGTAGGGCCAGGGGCAGCCCGAAGAGCAGCTCGGGGTCGTGCACGCGGCAGGTGTCGATTGGGAAATCGATGACGCACGGGTCGTTGGGGGCGCCGGGCGTGCCGAAGTCGCCGCCGCTGAGCGCGCTGCTCGCGAGGCACCAGCCGACGCCGTAGTCGTTGGTCAGCTCGTCGCCGCGCGCCGGGTCGAGGCTCATGGCGGCGCCTCCCGTGCTCGGGAACTCCACGTCGTCCCAGATGACGTCGTCGACGTCGACGCCCGCTCGAGCGATGGCCACGGCGTCCAGAGGCCCGTCCAGCGTCATGCCCGTGTAGACATAGTCCACCTCCACGCCGCCGTTGACCGCCAGCTCGTCGCTGAGGCCCAGGACCACCCGCCCGTCAGCCGGGACGAGCAAGGTCCCAGCGATGAAGAAGCCCTCGGACCCGAGGTCGTACACCTCCAAACCGTCAAGGTTGAGCAGGCTTGTGCTCGTGTTGTGTAGCTCGATGTACTCGCCGACCGCGTCCGCGGTGTTGCCCGGCGAGATCATCAACTCGCTGATCACCAGGTCCCCGACCGCCTCCACCAGTCGCCAGTCCGTGCACTCGCCGTCGTTGCAGAAGTTCGCGCAGGTCACCCGCGTGGCCTCCGGGTAGCTGCAGACCGCGCTGCCGGTCGTGTCGTCGCAGAGGTGCGTGTAGGTGACGCGGTCGGAGCCGTCGCAGATCGGGGCCGGCGTCGCGGCGGCGCAGGGGCTGGGGACACAGACCTCGTCGGTGAAGACCACCGACAGCGAGTAGGCGTTGGGCCCGCCGTGCAGGCGCACCAGGTGGACCCCGCCGACGGTCGCCAGGTAGGACGCGGTGACGTGGTTGCTGCCGCTCGGCCCGGTGGCGACCACGTCGCCCGAGGGGTCGAGGATCTCGATGCCCACGGGCGGCCCGTTGGGAGCGGCGAGCACCGTGACCTGCAGCGTCGTGGCGTCAGGAAGGTCGAACCCGAACCAGTCCTCGGTGCCCCCGCACAAGACCAGCTCGACGTTCTGGACGTTGGACGCGATGAGCTTGGGGTTCTCCTTGCTGTTGCCAGCGTACTGGTCGTCCTGGCAGCCGGGGACGCAGGTGAATGCTGCCCCGCAGACCTCGAAGGGGGCCTCGCAGTCGCTGTTCTCGACGCACTCGACGCAGGCGCCGGTGGTCGGCTCGCAGCGCTGGCCGGCGAGCGCGCAGTCGGCGGTCTTCGGCGGGTAGGTGCACGCGAAGAAGGCCGGGGCTGCAGCGCTGGCGCAGACGCCGGGCGAGGTGAAGGTCGTCAGCACGTCGCCGCCGCAGGACGCCGTGGGCGGGGAGAGGCAGGGGTTCGGCGTGCACGGCGCGTTGATGAGGGCGCAGGAGTCGTTGACCTTGCCGGGCGTGCCGAAGTCCCCGGCACCGTAGGGCGACTTGCTCAGGCACCACGAGGCGCCGAGGTCGTTGCTCGCGGCGTCCTTGCCCGGGTCGAGGTTCAGCGAGGCCCCCAGCTTGTTCGGGAACCCGGGCTTGGAGTCCCAGTCCACCAGATCGATGGTCACGCCGTCGCGGGCGATGAGCAGCTCGTCGCCGGAGGCCAGCGACATCTTGGTCCCGTAAGCGTAGTTGACCGTGAGGCCGCCGTTCTTCGTCGAGTCGGCGTCGCGGCCGAGGACCACGAACTTGCCCGGGGCAACCACCAGGTCGGTCGCGATGGTGAAGCTGTCGACGCCAAGATCTCGGACCACCAGTCCGGCCAGGTTCACCGGCTCCGTGGCGACGCTCTGCACCTCGAACCACTCGCCCAGGTTCTCGAACACGGCGTTCGGGCGGTGCATGATCTCGGTGATGACGAGGTCGCCGACGCCGGCGAGCCGCCAGGGGACGCAGGCGCCGGCCGTGCAGAAGCCGGGCGCGCAGTCGGTGGTCGTGGCCGCCGGGTACTCGCACTTGGCGGTCGCGCCGTCGGGCGTGCAGACGCCGACCTTGGGATAGGTGACGACGCTGTTCTCCGAGCAGACCGTGGCCGGCGGGTTCGTGCACGGGTTGGTCGGAGCGCACGGGTTTAGCGCGACGTCGCTGTCGGGCACGGCGTCGGGGACCACGTCGGGCAGCACGTCTGGGGTGGCGTCTGGGGCGGCGTCCGGGAGGGCGTCTGGGGCGGCATCGGCGTCCGAGACGGCGTCCACGTCCACGTCCGCGACGGTATCGGCATCCGGGACCGCGTCGGCATCCGCGTCGGCGACCGCGTCCGCGTCCGAAACCGCGTCCGCATCGGCGACCGCGTCCGCGTCGCCGACCGCATCGGTCTGCGAGTCAGCATCCACCGCGATATCCGCGTCGGCGTCCGGCCCAGCGTCCGCGTCCGGCAGCGCGTCCGGCAGCACGTCGGGCACCGCATCAGGCACCGCGTCCGGGGCAGCATCCAGGGTGGTCTCCGCGTCCGCGACCGCGTCAGCCGCCACGTCCGTCCCCACCGCGCCGTCGGCGTCGCCGCCCCCGCCCGAGTCGGCGCACCCGACCACCAGCGAGAAGCCCAACCCCAACACCCCCAACGCCCGCAACGCCCGTCCGCTCATGATGCCCCCGCTCGCTGTCTCTGCTCGACTCTGCCGCCCAACCTATGATCCCCACGCGCCCGCGTCGAGACCGCAAAGCTCAGCGCTGACCGCCCACAGCCGCTCCGCCACCGCGTCGTCCTCGGCCCGCGGTCTGGGCGGCGCCACCGCGCTCTTCGCGAAGTACTTCCCGCTCACCTCGCCCCCCTCGGCACTGGACGCCACGTGTATCGAGGTCGCCGCCCCCTGCTCGGCCGTCAGCAAGAACGGCCCCACCACCGGCGTGAACGTGCGCGCCAAAAACCCCGAAACACCCTGAGCTTTCCTGGTGATCTCGGTGTGCACCTTGCCCGGGTGCACCGCGTTCGCCGTCACGCCCGTGCCCGCCAGCCGCCGCGCCAGCGCGCGGGTGAACATGATGTTCATCAGCTTCGAGTCCGCGTACGCCTGCACGCCGCGGTAGCGCCGCCGCGTCGTGTGCAGGTCGTCGAAGTCCACCACGCCGCGCCGGTGCAGCTCGCTCGTCACCGTCACCACCCTGCCCTGCTCGGCGGCCCTCAGCCGCCCGAGCAGCCGCGCCGTCAGCAAGTACGGCGCCAGATGGTTCGTCGCCAGGGTCGCCTCGTAGCCGTCCGCGTTCTCGCGGCGCTTGGTGATCCAGACCCCGGCGTTGTTGATCAGCACGTCGATGACCGGGTAGCGCGCCAGCAGCTCAGCCGCCAGCGCGTTCGTGCTGCCCAGGGTCGCCAGGTCGCCGCGCACCAGGTCCACCGCGTCACCCCCGACCGCGCTCAGCACCTCGCGATGCGCCGCGGCGCCCTTGACCGGGTCCCGCGCGACCATCACCACCCGCGCACCCAGCCGGCCCAGGCCGATCACCGTGTGCTTGCCGATCCCGGCGTTGGCACCGGTGATAATGCAGACCTTGCCGCGCATATCGTGCATGGAGACACCCTGGTTCGCGCATATTGTCGGGGGAACCCCGCGACCATAGTCAGCCCCACCGCCCGCCACAACAGCGCGCTCGCGCCGCTGGCCCCGCAGTTGATTTCGGGTCGGGCGCGAGCGCAGGCTCACCCTCGAACAGGCAGGGAACTCATGCACGACGACTCGGACAGCCGCGGTTTCGCCGCCGACTTCGCCCTGATGCAGGCCATGGACCGGCGCGCGGCCATGCGGCTCTTGGCCGGCGCCGCGCTCACACCGCTCTGGCCCGCGCTGGGCTGCGACGACGCCACGACCGCCGCGGCAGACGTCGCCGCCAACCCCGACACCGCGCCTGACACCGGCATCCCGGGCGACGCCGCGGCAGACGCAGCGCCCGAAGTCGACGCCACCCCGGGCCCCGACGCCGCCGCCACCTGCGACCCCATCCCCCCGGAGACCGGCGGCCCCTACCCCGGCGACGGCAGCAACGGCCCCAACATCCTCGCCATGGACGGCGTCACCCGCCGCGACATCCGCACCAGCATCGGCACCGCCTCCGGCACCGCGGCCGGCGTCCCGATGACCATGCGCCTGACCATCGTCGACGCCGCCACCTGCGCCCCCCTGGTCGGCCGCGCCGTCTACGTCTGGCAGTGCGACCGCGACGCCGAATACTCGATGTACACGCTGACCACCGAGAACTACCTGCGCGGCGTCCAGGTCACCGATTCCTCAGGCGCCGTCGAGTTCCTCAGCATCTTCCCCGCCTGCTACGCCGGCCGCTGGCCCCACGTCCACTTCGAGGTCTACGCCAACCTCGCCGCCGCCACCGCCTCAGCCCCCGACCTCGGCACCTCGCAGCTCGCCCTCCCCAAGGCCGCCTGCGACGCGGTCTACGCCACCGCCGGCTACGAGCAGAGCGTCATCAACCTGTCGAAGATCACCCTGGCGACCGACGGCGTCTTCAAAGACGGCTCAGCGCTCCAGCTCGCCACGACCACGGGAGACGTCGCCGCCGGCTACGTCGCCGCGCTGACCGTGGGGGTCTAAGCTCGGGCCGCTCAGCACGATCCAGGGTCTCGTGCCGCGCCCGCTCACCCGCGCGCTCGCCCCCGCCACTCCGCCCGCGACTGCCCGTAAATATCCAGCACCACGCCGTCCATCGGCGCCGGCAACGTCACGCCCGTCCGCTCGCGCCGCGACCCCAGCCGCTCGGCCAGCGCGATGCTCCGCACGTTGTCCGGCGCGATGCAGTGGATGCAGCGCTCCCACCCCAGCGTCTCGAACGCCCAGTCCATGGCCGCCGTCGCCCCCTCATAAGCCAGCCCTCTCCCAGCCGCCGACCGCCTGAGCCCCCACCCGACCTCGTCGCCCGGCCAGCCGCCCTCGTGCCCGCCCGGCCGCCACGGCCCCAGCCGCCCGACCCACTCGCCGCTCGCCCGCTCGATGACCGAGAACATCGAATACCCCAGCAGCGACCACGCCCCCGCCAGGGTCGCCATCGCCCGCCACGCCCCGTCCCGCGGCGCGACCCCGCCGAGGAAACGCATGGTCTCCTCCTCGGCCGCCATCGCCGCAAACCCGTCGAAATCCTCGTGCCGCGGCGGCCGCAGGGTCAGGCGCGCCGTCTCGAGGGTGGGTCCGATCTCCATCTCACGCCTCCTCCGCCGAGCCTGCGCCGCACGAAGCCCGCGCTCAGACCTGAAGAATCTTGAAGGGCCCGCCGCGCTCCAGCGCCCGCTTGTACGCCGGCCGCGCCTCGATACGCGCCACGAAGGCCTCGAGCTTCGGGAACTGCCCCGGCTTCGCCGACCGCGCCAGCGCCGCCTGGATCGGGAAGCTCATCTGGACGTCCGCCGCGGTCAACTCCGCCCCCGCGAAGTACACCGACCGGGTCAGCGTCTCCTCCGCGAACGCCAGATGCCGCGTGATCTGCGGGTCGATGAAGCCGCCGACCACCGTCTTCGACAGCGCCCCCACCACCGGCCGCATCACCCACGGCGAGCGCTTCGGCATCAGCGAGAAGAGCAGCTTCATCAGCAGCGGCCCCATCGCCGAGCCCTCCGCGAAGTGCAGCCAGTATCGGTAGTCGCGGTGCGCCTGGGTCCCCACCGGCGGGACCAGCCGCCCGTCGCCGTAAGTCTCGACCAGGTACTCGAGGATCGCGCCGGACTCGGCGACCGTGATGCGCCCATCCGGGCCGTCATCGGTGACGACCGGCGACTTCCCCAGCGGGTGCACCTTCCGCAGCTCGGGCGGCGCCAGCATCGTGCTCGGGTGCCGTCGATAGTGCTCGATTTCGTAGGGAACACCGAGCTCTTCGAGGAGCCAGAGCACCCGCTGCGAGCGCGAATCGTCGAGGTGGTGCACCGTCAGCATGGGTTCTCCGGAGCCGCCGATCTCGGGCTGGCGTTTGAGGGCGCGCCGCAGCGCCGAGGGGTCGGCGGGGGCCGACTGGGCTCAGCGCTTGAGCGCGGGGAACTCACTACGAGGCGACTCGAACTCAGGCTCGGCGGAGGTCAGGTCGCAACACGACCAGTCGTTCGCTGTGTGCGGATGCGGCCATGGGCTCATCCTAGTGAATCCAGCGCGCGGAGGCGAGCGTGATGCCTGCTGCCTCCGCGCGTGGATGGACCAGCGCCCGCGC
>JAWKRR010000019.1:0-112490 GCA_041389525.1 Myxococcota bacterium
CCTCGAGCGCTTGCAGCAGCAGCGCGCCGTCCTCCGGCCCGAGGCGGCCTTTCAGCACGAGCGAGCCGTCGTCATCCCACCACCAGGCGAGCGACCGCGCCGCGTGCCGGCGTTCCGAAGCCTCGCTCTCCTCAAGTCGCTCGACCCGGCGCTGCTGCCGGCAGAGCCGCTCGAGATGGGACGCCGTGCCCGTCCGGGCGACGCGTAGCAGGAACTCCTCGTTCTCAGCCGTCGCCACGCGCGTCACGGCCCGCATCTTCGAGTAGCTGAGCACGCCCGCGCGAAATGCGTCGCAGAGCTGCGGCAATTCGACGAGCCGCCGCGCCACGCGGACCTTCTCGCCCGCGGCGACCAGACCGATGCCGCACTTCCACGAGAGCCAGTGCGCGCACGACCCGATACCCCACTGAGCCCACGCCTGCCGGCGGTCGAACTCGGCGATGAGCTCGAGGAAGCGACAGCTCGCCGCATTCAGATGCGCCGCCAGCTCGGTAATCCGGTCCCCAAGCGCGTCGTTCGAGCAGCCCCCCAACCCCTCGTCCGATGCAAGTGCCGCGGTCATGACGCTCTCCCGTCAGTTGAAATTGCAGAGTACTGAACGGATGTCACCATGTCCAGGGGAAAAACACCCGCCAGTCAAGGCCGAAGCAGCCGCACGCTGAGCAAAACGTGCGCCGGACCCGTCCCCAGCACGACGAGGCGAACGGCCAGGGGGCGGGGCCGAACTTGGACGTGCTGTAGCTGAGGGACGGGGTTGGCACCTGCGGGGCTTATTGCGGGGCGATGCGGTTGGCGCCCGTTGAGCGGTGGCATGAGCGCGCGCCGCTGACTTGGCATCGTGGTGCGTGAAGGCTATTCGTAGCGCATGAGGACCACGGTCGACATCCAAGACGAACTGCTCATTAAGGCGCGCCGGCTGGCCACCGAGCGGGGGATTGCGCTGAGCACCTTGATCGAGGAGGCGCTGGCTTCCAGGCTGGCGCAGGTCGAGACGGAGTGTGCGCCCTTCGTGCTCAGGTGGCAGTCCCACCGCGGTGTCTACATCGGTGGCGTAGACCTCGCCGACCGGGACGAGTTGCATGAGCTGATGGAAGGGGCGGACTCAGCGCACCCCCAGGACTCTTGAAGCGGCTCGGCTAGTCGGTCGGCCACACCTGCGCCTCGAGCATGTCGGCCACCTCGTCGAGCATCGCGTTGGAGTCCGGCGTGTATGCGGCGCGGATCCGCTCGTCGATGCTTCGCCGCGACTTTGCGGCGAGGTACGCGTTGACCGCGGAACCAATGAACGCCGACCGGCCGCGCTGTTGGGCCTCGGGATCGGCGTCGATTCGATTCAGGAGTTCAGCGTCTAGCGAGATCTGGACGGCTTTGGCGCTCATGGGGTGATTTTGCCCGCGGTCTAACGGCGGTTCAAGCCACCATCACCTGCCCGAGTGCGCCAGTTCAACCCTCGGGGATTCGCCATGTTAAGGGAGGCACGGAAGGGTCGCGGTGCCTGATGCGACGAGGCTCAGGGCGAGGAACCGCCGTTGCGCCACAGCCAGAAAGCGCAGCGAGCGTCATGAGCGCGGTCTCCACAGCGACCTCCACAGCCACTGCTTCGGGACGGTGCCGTCGACGAGCAGGCCGAGGAGGCGTGCCGCCAGCGCGCCCGTTAGCAGGTAGAAGAACGCCGCGGTTGGGGGATGCTCGTCGACGGTCAGGGGCGAAGTGCCGGTATGGCGATGAAGCACAAGCCCGCCCCTAGCAGCATGCCCGCACGAACTCTGCGCTCGATGGCCTCGTAGACGCCGGGCGGTGGCTCAGCGCCGCCGGTGAGGGGGCCGAACCAGTGGGGGAATACGGCCGCAATGACGCCGACGACGGCCACCGCGATCCCAAAGATGCGAAATCCAGACATTTCTCTCCCTCCATTCGTGTGCGGTCGCTCGCGCGAGCCAAGCATGGGGTCAGGCACCCTCATTTCTCATTTTTCTGGCTTGGAAATACAAGCGTCGGGGTGTCTTGGCGTTGAGCCCCGAGGGTGCGCTCCCGGGGGGCTGCCACGGTCTCAGCCCTGGGGGATGCGCCAGGTTAGGGAGGCTCGGAAGAAGAACTGGTTGGGCAGCGTCTGGCGGCCTCCGGGGACGGATTTGCCTCTCTTGTTGGACTGCTCGAAGCGGCGGTAGACGGTGTGGCCGCCGTAGGCTGTGAACCAGAGGGTGCTGGCGATTCGGACTCCGGCTTCGAGGCCGGTGGTGACGACGGAGTAGGCGACGTGGTCCAGGCAGGCATTTTGGTCGGCCGCGGGGCCGGCGCAGGGGGGGGCGTCGCTGACTCGGGTGTCGCGGACGGCGTAGGAGTTGCCGGCGATGTCGGCGCGGAGGCCTAGCTCGACGCGCTCGTGGGGGTGGAAGAGGACTCGCGCGAAGGCGGGGATGAAGGTCTCGATTCGGAACCAGGGGTTGGGGGTCCAGTCGAGGTAGATGGCTGGCAGTGGCAGCCACTCGCCGAAGGAGTAGGACGCCAGCGCGCCCCCGCCCAAGACGAGGCGGTCTGAGAAGGCGTGGGTGGCCATGGCCATGGCGCTGACGCGGACGAGGCCCGTGTCGAAGTCGGTGAAGTCGCCCGCCAGGCCGGGGGCGACGCGGACCGACAGCGACCAGTCGCGGGGGAGCAGGCGCACGAAGAGCAGCGCCAGGTCGACGGCGTGGAAGGCGCGTAGCTGGATGAAGTCGTCGGGGGTGTTTGAGAACGACACGGCGTCGGCGTGGTAGGCGAGGCCGGGGATGAGGAAGGTCTTGGGGTTGATGACGATGGGGACGTTGATGGCGGCGTCGTAGGCGGCGAGCTGGGCTTTCGCGCCTTCGGGGTCTTCGAGCTCGGCGCCGGGCATGTATTGGCCGCTTAGCTCGAGGAGGTCGGGGAACTGGGCGCGGGCGGTCGGCGCGGCGAGGGCCAGGCAGGCCAGGGCGGCCGCGGCGAGGCTGGGGATGGCGAGGCGGTTCACGCGGCCACCTCCGTGTCCATCCAGTCGAAGAGCCACGCCTTGGCGAGTAGCTGGCTGCCGCCTTGGCAGTGGACTTGGGCGGCCGTGCTGGGGTCGAAGGTCATGAGGCGCTTTTCGCAGGTCAGGGCGGCGTACAGGCGCTGGGATTCGCCCGGGGTGGCGTCCTCGGCGGTGCCGTCCATTATCAGGGTCTTGCAGCGAATCTGCGAGGCGCCGTCTCGGTTTTCGTAGCGGCGCAGCTCGTCGATGAGGGCGTGGGGCGAGTCGACGCCGTGCTTCCAGGTGACGTCGTCGAAGTACCAGCGGGCGTCGGGCATGGCGACTGACGCGGCGGAGATGGCGGCGTCGAAGGCGGCGGGGCCGTTTCGGTGGAGCGCCATGATGCCGGGGATCTCCTCGAAGTGGCGCAGCATGGAGTCGGCCCAGCTCAGCACGCCGGGGTTGACGACGAGGGCCGCGAGGCGGGGCTCGTGGGCGGCGGCGCGGCCGGCGAGGTAGCCGCCGAAGGACAGGCCCATCAGGGTGATGCGGGCGGCGTCGCAGCGCAGGTCGCGGGCGACGAGGTCGACGACGGGGGCGACGGCGGCCTCCCAGTCGGGGCGGAATGCGTGGCCGTGCAAGCGCAGCGAGGCGCCCTGGCCGGGGCCGTGAAAGCTCAGGACGTGGTAGCCGCGCTCGAGCGCGCCGTCGATGACCCACATCGTGTCTTCGGGCCACGCGTGCAGGCCCTGGTGCAGCACCATCGTCGGCGCGCGGTCGACGCCCGGCGCGTAATGCATGCGGCCCACCAGCGCGCTGCCGCCATACGGGATCTCGAGCTGGCGGCTGTCGTAGCCTCGCATCGCCAGCGCGCGGTCGTGCAGCGCCAAGGTCCGGCGCGTGGCCTCGACCAGCCGCGGGTCCGTGCGGTCGGCGTAGCGGATGAGGCCGGCGCGGTAGTAGGCGCCGGCTCGCAGGAAGTGCGACGCGGCGCTGGTCTTGTGGCCGCGGGCGAGGGCGTCTTCTCCGTAGGCCGCGACGCGCTCGGCGGTCGCGTACCAGGCGTCGAACCAGGAGCGCTCGTCGGCGGCCGAGATCCGGGTGGCCGTGTCGAGCACCTCGCCGATGTCGGTCAGGCCCGCGCTGGCCAGGCCCAGGATGAACAAGAGCTGGGTGTCCATCACCGGCTGGCCGATGAAGCTGTAGCGGTACCAGAGGCGCGCTGACTCGCCCTGGCCCAGGATGCCGTCGGGGTGAAATCGCGAGTCGCGGACGGCCTCGTCGAGATCGCGGCGGCCGCCCATCCAGCCCAGGCCGAGGGCCGCGCCGGCGGCGGCTGTCCCAGCGAGAAATCGGCGTCGTGAGTTCATCGGTGGCTCCGGGTCTTGCGTTCCGTGGGTGGCGTCGAACGAATGATTCAAACAAGCGATTCAAACACGTGTTTGATTGTTGACGCAGACGCGCAGACACGTCAAGAGCCTTCCATGGCGAAAGACACCAGCCCGCCCGCGCAGCCCGGGTTCGACGAGCCGACCTCCCCGCCGACCGACCCCGCGGAGCGCCTCGTCGCCGCAGCCATCGCCGAGATCGAGGCCCACGGGCTCTCCCAGGTCACCGTGCGCGGCATCGCCAAGACGGCCGGCATGAACGTCGCCGCGGTGAACTACCACTTCGGGTCCAAGGACGCGTTGCTCAGCGCGGGCCTCGACGCCGCCATCGCCCACATGCTGGAGGACACGGAGCTGCTGCTCGCCCGCGTCCACGACGACCCGCACTCAGCGCTCCCGGACCTGCTGGCCTACTACCTGGAAGGCTCGCTCCGCTACCCGCGCATCTCCAAGGCCCACCTGCACGGCGCGTTCAGCCAGGACGACTACAGCGGCACCTTCCCCACCCGCTTCGGCCCGGTGCTCGTGCGCCTCCGCGACGAGCTGGCGCGCGCCGTCCCCGGCCTCGCCCGCGATCAAGCCGCCCGCCGCGTCGTGGCCGCCATCTCCGCGATCCTCTTCCCCGCCTTCTTCGCCGGCCTCTTCACCCCGCTCCGCCCCCTGGACACACCCGCGGAGCGCCTCGCCTACGCGGCCGAGATCGCCGCGATCGCCCTGATGCCGCCTCGCTAAACCGCCCGCCGCCGACCCCCGCCTTGTGGTCAGCGGCCGGCCAGCGTTCAATTCCCCATACCCCACCACCCCGAGGCCACGTGCAGAAGACCAAGCGCCGCCTGAAGTCGGTGGCGGGCGGCGTCCTCGCCCGGCTACTTCCCGGCCGCGCCGCCGCCATCACGCAGGACTTCACCCGGTCCTACTGGGACGCCGCCGCGTCGGGTTCCCGCGCGGGTCGGCTGGTCGACTCCCTGATTCGATTTCACCTCGCCCACAGCCGCGCGGGTCGCGACGACGGCAAGTCGCTGGAGTCGATCCACAAGCGATTCTGGAGCGAGAAGCGCGACGTCGAGTGGTTCGAGCGTTCGTCGCAGGACTTTGAGACCAAGGCGCTGCCGCATCTGCGCGGCCCCGTCGCGGACCTGGCGGCCCGGCTCGCCGGAAAAGAGCCCGCCCGCGTCTGCGAAATCGGGACCGGGGACGGCCGTTTCCTCGAGTACCTCAGCCAGAACCTCCCGCCCGGCCCCGCCTACGTCGGCCTGGACCTGTCGGCCGAGCGCATCGAGCTGAACCGCGGCCTCTACCCCGACTTCGAGTTCCACTCCGGCGACGCCGAGGACTGGATCCGCGAGAACGGCATCGACCGCACGCTCTACGTCACCAACGGCGGCGTCTTCGAGTACTTCAGCCTGAGCTCGCTCATCGAGCTGCTCGCGTTCATCGACCGCACCCAGCCCGACAGCGCCGTCGCGCTCTTCTTCGAGCCCATCGCGGCCGACCACGACCTCACCAGCGAGCTCGACTCGCGCCTGACCACGGCCGGCGAGTACTCGTTCTCCCACAACTACGCGCACTTGCTCGGGCGCGCCGGCTTCCGCCTCGAGTCCTTCATCGACGACACCGTCGCGGGCTATCGCGCGATCACCCTGTACGCGACGCTGGAGAAAAAAAGCCCCGCACCTCCAGAGAAGGGCGGGGCCTGACGGCTCGCTCCCAGCGGTCACGGCGAGCGGGGGCGGGGCCTGTGGCCCAGCCCACCACCACCATTCACGCGTCGGGGCCAGCCTCTTCCGCGTCGGGAGCCGGCGCGGGCGCCGGTGCGGCCGGCGCAGGCGCAGGCGGCGTCACCGGGTCGGGGTTCAGCGCGTCAAAGGCCCGCTTGGCCTTCGCGGTCTGCTGCTCCATCTGCGCCACCTCCTGCTCGGCTTCCCGCTGCTTCGCCTCGCGGTCGGTGAACTGCTCCTGGAACTGCCGATGCTTCTTCTGCTCGTCCTCGGTCTTGTCGCCGCCCCGCGCCTCAGCGACCGCCTCGTACTTGACCAGCTCGTACTTCGCCTGCGCCGTCCACCACGCCGCGGTCAGCGCCTTCTTCCGCGCCTTGCGCTCGTCCACCACCGCATCGGCGTACTCAAATCGCGCCTGCTCGAGCTTCAGCGCCTGCTGCTTGTCCGCCAGCACCTTGCGGTTGGTGTCCTGCACCTTCCCGTGCTCGCCCTTCGCGACCGCCTCCGTCTGCTCGTAGGTCGCCCGCGCCACCGACTTGTCAGCGTCCCGAATGCTGTCCGCCGCGTCGATGGCCTGGTCCATCCGCGGTCCGTCCGGCTTCGCCGCGTGCTCCGCCTTCGCCGCCTCCTCCGACGCCTTGTAGCGCGTGTCCGCGAAGTCCTCGGCGGCGTCGCGCAGCTTGTCGGCGGCCTTCAGCTTCGCCTTCAAGTCCGCGTCCGCCTTGTCGATCTTGTCCTCGGCGTCGTCGACGGCCTTCTTCGCCTTGTCGACCCGCTCGTCCGCGCGCTCCGCGTCCGCCTTCGCCTGCTCGATCTGCGCGTCCATGTCGCCAATCAGCCGCTTGGCCGCGGTGACCTCCTGGCTGGACACGTCCGCCTTGACCCGCTGCTCGGCCGACAACGTCTTCAGCGCGTCTTCGCCGACCTTGTACGACAGCCCGCCACCGCAAGCCTGCGTCAACAGCACCGCGGTCAGTCCACCCAGCATCATCATCGTCTGTCGCATCGAAACCCTCCTCAGGTTGGCGCGGATAATACGCGCCCTTTCTGCGTCGACAACGCCGACCCGCTCCAGGACACATTTTTCGCCCCCGCCCGACCCCCGCCTCCGGCAGTCTCCCCGCCCGGCCGCCCCGCGAATCAGTCCGGCAGCACCGGCCCTTTCGCGAGGTAGAGCACCTGGCACGACGCCCCGATCGCGCAGTCGTTCGGCGGGTTCAGGCGATCCTCGGCGCCCTCGCCCTCGCGGATCCCGATCAGCAGCAGCCCGTGGCTCAGCTTCAGCGTGTCGGCGAGCTCGCCGAAGGTGGTCGGCGTCGCGACCTCCTCGGGCAACCGCCCGATATACAGGCTGTGGGCGCCAGCGCTCGCGACCGACCCCACGATGGCGGCCGTCCCCGGCATCTGCACCGCGTGCGCGAGCAGCGAGAACCCCAACCGCGTCGACTGGATCACCTCGTCGGCGCCGGCGGTCTCGGCGTGGCTGGCGTTCTCGGGGTCGAGGATCTCCGCCACGATGTGCAGCGGCCGCTCGCGGCGCGCGGTCGCCGCTTGCTTCGACAGATACGAGCGAATCGTGAACGCGGTCATGATCGTCACGGCGTCCGCCTGCTGTGGCAGCCCCGTCCGCTGCCCGGCGATGATGACCGCCCGCGCCGACACCGGGTCGGCCTTATCAAGCTCGCTCTCCTTGGTGGGGTCGCCGTTGATCCACGTCATGTCCGGCGGGATGTCCTGCGGGCGCTCGCCGGGCGCCATGATGAGGACGGGCACCGTGGCGGGGACCTCCTCGCGCACCGTGTCCAGCAGCATGCGCGCGCCCGGGTGGTAGCCGCAGATGATGACGTGGTCGATGAGGTTGTTCATGCGGTGTTGCTCCTCGTTGAAGGCGAGCGCGCTGGTCAAGAGTGTGCGTCCGACGATGCCGGCGAAGACTGCGAGGGTGAACATGCCCGCCATCATCAGGACGGCGCCGATGACGCGGCCCAGGGGGGTCACGGGCGAGATGTCGCCGAAGCCGACGGTGGTCAGGGTCACCAGCGCCCACCAGAAGCCGTCGGCCATGGACGCCACCGCTGGGTTCGCGTGGCGCTCGCTGAGCCAGACCGTCAGCCCGCCGAGCAGCACCTCGAGGCCGAGCATGCTGATGGCGGCGTAGTAGAGCAGGCGGTTGTCGATGATGGCGCGGGCGATGCTGGCCAGGGGGTTGGAGTATTTGAAGAGGCTGCGGACGCGGATGAGGCGCAGCAGGCGCAGGGCGCGCAGGCCGCGCAGCTCGGGGATGAGGGCCAGCACCGTGACGATATCGATCAAATTGAGCGGTTCGATCGCGTAGAGCAGGCGGCCGCGGAGGGTGGCGCGCAGGCGCGCGGCGGGGGCGAAGCGGAAGAAGGCCAGCTCGGGCGGTCGATAGGACAGGATGCGCAGCGTGATCTCGGCGCCGAAGAGGTAGAGGATCAGCCGGTCCACGAGCGCGTAGGTGCTGGACGTGGTGAGATCGACCGTCGTCGTCAGCTCGAGCAGGAAGAGCGTCACACTGAAGAGGATGAGCAGCCAGACCCCGCCGTTGACCACCTTGTAGAGGCGGGTCTCCGGGCGGTGAAACGCGGTGTGGACGAGCTCGGCGAGGGCGTTCATGCGCCTCGGTCTTCGCGCGGGCGGGGCGCGCTGTCAAAAGGCGGCGGTGCGGGGGCGTCGGCGCGGACCACGCGGAAGGCCTCGCGGCGCAGGCGGTGGCGGATGGGGAGGCCCATGGCGTCGTGGCCGCCGACGCGGGCGAGCCAGGCGTCCAGGGCAGGGCGGGCGGAGTCCGGGGCGTCGCGGTAGGCGTCGAGGGGGCGCTGGGCTTTGAACTGCGTGAAGGTCAGCAGGCGGCGGATGTCGGTGGCGCCGTCGAGGCTGAAGGGGATGAAGCCCAGGGCGCGGGGGACGCGGGGGGCGCTGGGGTGGGCCACGCAGTAGGCGTCGACGGTGCTGATGACCTCGCAGACGTAGGGCCACTGGTCGGCGAAGAGGGCGCGGAGGATGGGGTCGAGGGTGTCGGGAACGTAGTCGCTGTCGAGGTAATCGGAGGGTTCGGGGGCGCCGGCGGTCAGCCGCGACATCCAGGCGCGGACGGCGGGGGCGGCGTCGAAGAGGGCGGTCGTGGCCGGGTCGCGAAAGAGGTGGGCGTGGAGCGGGCCGTAGAGGGCGAAGTCGGCGCGGCAGGGGCGGGCGCCGAGGAGGTAGGGCTGGTCGGCGAGGTGGGTCTGCAGGGCGGCGATGAGGGACTCGGTGCGGGACTCGAGCGCCGGGATCGTGCGCTCGGTGACGCCCAGCATGGGGAGGTAGGCCTGCATCCGGGCGGCGACGCGGGCGGCGAGCGGGCGGGCGAGGAGGCGGGGCAGCCACGGGAAGCCGCAGCGGGCGAACTCGTCGATGGCGAAGCGGCGGTTGGCGGGGCGGTTCCAGCGGTAGTGCAGCGCGGTCATGGGCAGCCACTCGTCGGCGTAGAGCTCGAGGAGGAGGCTGGCGAGGCGCTGGCGCGGTCCCAGGGGCGCGCGGTCGGGCTGGGGGTGGGCGCGGTCGACCTCGTCGAGGATCTCGGCGGAGTCTTGGCGCCACGAGCCGTCGGCCATGCGCACGGTGGGCATCACGAAGGTGCCGACGGCGCGCTTGATGGTGGTCACCAGCGCGGGCACCGACGGCGCCTGCTCGGTGAAGCGCACGCCCTTGGCGCGCATGCCGACGACGACCTTCTGGGTGTACGGCGAGACCGGCCAGCCGTAGACCACGCAGCCGTGAAATGAGGTGGCTGTGCTCACGATGGCGTCCGGCGTGGCGGGGGAGGGGGCCTGGCGGCGTTCCGCTGGCTCGCCGGGAGAAAGTGACGCGAACTCAGGCAGGCGGTCAATCGCGGCCCGGACTGGGGAACCGTCGCGGCAGATGAGCGCGGGGGCGGTTTCGGGCGGAATCGGTCGGGCGGAGTCCACGGCGCCGGGAGGTGAGCGATGATTCGCAGGTGCGGCGTCGTCGGCGCGCTGATGCTGGTCGCTGCGTGCGGGCGGGGCGGTGGGGCGGCCGCGGACGCGGGTCAGGACGCGGGCCAGGACGCGATCTCGAGCGTGGATTCCAGCGTGTAGGACGGCATTTGCGAATCCGCTCTCGCTTGCGGCCGAGGACTCTAGGCGCGCCGTTGGCGAGCACGATTTGTTCTGTTGGGCATGTCGCGCCGATTGCGGCTGGTCGTTGTCGTTCACACCGATCGGGGTGACGCCATCCGAATCATCAGCGCACCCGGTGCAGTCCGAGGCAAGGACACGGGGGGGCAGTCAGCGCGCGACAGCCGTGCAGATCGAGCCGGACCTCAGCCAGTATTTCCCTAATTCCAAGGCTGTACACGACGCGTTGCGCGAGATTGTCGTGCAGCGGCGGCGGAACGCTGGCTGAAGCTGAATCGTGAAGACCCGCTCGCGCTTTGAGGGCGAGCGGGTCTTCGGTTCTACTGCGACATCACGTAGCTGTTGCCCGTCGACATCTCGTACTTGAGCAGGCCCCACTTGATGACCAGGTAGATGTGGTCGTTGTTGACTGGGTCCATGACCAGCGCGCCGTAGCCCTGGTAGTTGGCGTTGTCGATGGCGCCGTGGGCTCCGGTCTCCCAGGGCGGGGCGCTCTCGATCATCTCGTCGGGGCCAGTCAAAAAGAGCGCCTGGCGCTTGCCGCTGACCACGTCGACCGCGACGCCGAGGTAGGACTGAACGCCGCCGCCGGTGATGAGCAGGTCGCGCGTGCTGTCCCAGAACATCGTGCTCTGGCCGGTCGTGGACTCCACCGAGCCGGGCGGGTTCGCGATGACGGTGCGCGAGCCGTTGGCGATGTCGATGGCCAGCAGCTTCTTGCCGATCTGCAGCGTCGCGTAGAGCTTGCCGGCGTGAATCCCGAAGCCCTCGATGTTGCTGTACTGCGGCGCGATGCCGGTGCCGACCTGGCCCATGGTGCCATTCCAGCGTGACAGCACCGTGCAGTTCTTGCCGTCGGCCGAGATCTTCACGATGCCGTTGCCCTCGATGCCGTTACGGAAACCCAGGTAGAAGCTGCCGTCGGGGCCCATCGTGAAGGCGTGGTCCTCGAGCTGCACCGGCGAGAAGCCGCCGAACCAGGTGGCCTTCTCGCGGCTCGAGTAGCACTGACCGAAGGTCGACGCGGACGTCGCGCCCTCGAGCTCCTGCATCCACACCAGGGTCCGTTGGCCGGTCGTCGGGTCGACCCGGGTGATCTCCTTGTTGCCGCCCTGGCTGCCCCAGACGTAGAGCTTGCCGTCGGTGCCCAGCTCGAGATCCCACGCGCCCGGGAAGGTCGTGTCCTCAAAAAGCTGAGTCCCCACCGCGCGCTTGGACTCGTAGCCGCTGCCGAACATCTCGTAGCCGGTGGACTCGTCGGGGTAGCGCCCGCTGACGATGCGCCGCGCACCCGTGGTGATGTGGTAGCCGATGACCATGCCCGCGCCCTGGTAGGTCGGGTCGGTGTACTGCATCGTCGCGAAGATCTCCTTGGTCGCCGCCGAGTACACGCCGCCGCCCTGGAAGTTGTGCAGCAGGTGGCGGAAGTGCGGGCCGGTGCCGATGGTCCAGCCCGCCGCGAACGACGAGTGTTGGTTCTGGCAGTGGATGTTGCCGCTGTCGTCGTTGCCGTAGAAGTCGCTGTTGTCCGGCGCGTGGCGGCGGCAGCGGCAGTCGACGGCGAGGTCGGTCTTGTAGGTGACGTAGTCGATGAAGCTGCAGCCGCGGTGGCCCATCTCGCCCGACGGGTCGCTGAGCGAGGTCGTGCAGACCGGGACCTTCGCGCCTTCCGGGCCCTCATAGGCGCAGATCTCGCCCATCGCGCACTCCTTGACGACCGCGCCCGAGGGGTTGCCGCAGGAGTCCATCTTCTTGATGCCGCTTGGCTCGTAGAGGAAGTGCTTGCCGAAGCAGGTCAGGTTGTCGGTCGGCACGCAGCCGCAGGTCGCCTCGCCGGGCGTGCCCTCGGTGCAGAGGTTGCCGTTGGCGCAGGTCTTGAAGATGCCCAGGTCGTCGCCGCACGCGTTGGTCAGCAGCACGTCGGCGGGGTTATTCGGGTCGCACTTCCGAAGCTTCGTGTCGGCGCAGGTCTTCAGCACCGTGCACTTCGCCGCGCCGCCGCTGTCGTCGCAGGTCGCGACGCCGCAGGGGTAGGTGTTGCCGGTCAGCTTGCCGCACTTGTCGACCCAGTAGACGTTGGACAGGTCGTCCTTCTGGCAGACCGTGCTGGTGTCGCCGCCGCAGGTGTTGACCTGCTTGCAGACCGGCTCGGCGCCGGTGTCGTCGCACTGGTAGCCGGCGCCGCACGGCAGCGTCGAGGCCTTGACCACACCGCAGGCGTCGAGCCACTTGATGACCGAGAGGTCCGCCGGGTCGCAGAACTTCTGGGCGGCCCCGAGACAGGGGTTCGGGTTGACGCAGTGCGGGTCGCCGTCCTTGTCGTCGCAGACGTAGCCCGTGCCGCAGGGAAGCGTCGCGCCGCTGTACTCGCCGCAGTGGTCCAGCCAGTAGATGTTCTGCGGGTCGGCGGGGTTACAGACCAGCTCGGCGTTGCCGCTGCAGGTGTCGCCGCTGACGCACGCCGGGCTGCTCCCGGTGTCGTCGCAGAGGTAGCCGACGCCGCAGGGCAAGGTGTTGCCGTTTTTCGCGCCGCACTTGTCGAGCCAGTGGATCTTCGTCAGGTCCGACGGGTCGCACACCAGCGTCGCGTTGCCCTGGCAGGTCTCGACCACGCTGCAGCCGGCCTCGCCCTCCGAGTCGTCGCACTGCGAGGTGGCGCCGCACGGGAACGCGACCTTGTCGGCCACGCCGCAGCCGTTCTCCCAGTACACGCGGTACGGGTCGGCGGCCACGCAGACCTTCTTCTTGTTGCCGGCGCACGGGTCGGGCGGGGTCTTGCACGCTACGTAGCCGCCGGCGGTCTCGCAGGTGCCGTTGTTGGCACACAGGGTCGTGACCGTCGACACCTTGTCGCAGCGGTCGCGCCAGCTGATGACGCCCGGCTTCGCGGGGTCGCAGAACTTGGTCTTCAGGCCGTCGCAGGACGCGTTGGTCACGTCGATGGAGACCAGCAGGTCCTCGCCGTCAGTGCCCTTCAGCAGCGGGTCCGCCGCCGTCAGCTCGCCGTCCGCCGGGTTGTCGGCGTGCATCGCGACCCACAGGGTCTCGGTCGGCTCGACGAAGCGCGTCAGATCCACGCTGAACTTCACCTTGGGGCTGGTCTGCATATAGAAGGCGCCCAGAAGCTCGCCGCGTATGCCCGCGTCGTCGGCGTACACGGCAACCCACGCCGGCGTCTCGTCGCTCTTGGCCTCGCCGACGGAGATCTTGTAGCCGAAGCTGGCCAGGTTCTGGTCGGCCACGCTCAGCGAGTTCTCCGGCGGCCGCGTCGCGTTGAAGGTCGCCGTGACCGGCTGTCCCGCGAGATTCAGCACCGGCTTGGTCAGGTCCGCCTCGTTGCCGTTGGCCTCGACCAGCGACGCGGTCAGCGCGACGGGCGTCCAGGACGTCGGCAGGTCCACGCTGACGGGGTACGAGCGCCCGCCCTTCTGCCAGACCCGCTCGGTGCCCAGCACGTCGCCTTTTGCGTTGGAGATGACGAGGTATTTGGGGATGTCCTCGGCGGTGACGTACGCGTCCACCTTGGGCGGCTTGACCGTGATGGTCTGGTCGGCCACCTCGATTTGGTAGGGCTCGATGGGCGGCAGATTCGCCAGCACGATGGTGCCGACCACGGGCGCACCCGCCGCGTTGCGCATCACGCGGTCTTTCGTGCTGGAGACCTCGGTGTTCGAGGCGGTGAAGACGCCGTCGGCCGGGTCATCGGCGTGCACGGAGATGCGGATGGCGTCGCCCGCGATGGGCGAGTCCAGGACGACGACCTGGTCGGTGTGGGCGCCCTTCTTGAGGTAGAGCGTGCCGATGGGCGGCGCGACGAAGGCGCCCTCCGCGGTGGAGTTCCAGACGACCACGAAGCCGTCGGCGCCAAGCTCGGCGCGCTGCACGGGGACCTTGGTGCGCTCGGTGACCAGCGCACCGTCCACGCCGAGGCCGCCGACGATCCAGTCGACCGGCGGGTCGGTGGTGGTGTCGGAGCCGGAGTCACAGGCGGTCGCGACGGCGGCGGAGCCCAAGAGGACGGCCAGCGCAAAGAGGCGTGAAGAGCGGATCATGGGAGGACTCCAAAGGGGGCGGCGGCCAGGGCGGAAAAGCGCAAGTGGCGGCTTCGCGGGGAACCGGCCGACACTAGTCGAGGCGACCGACCGCCACAAGGAAACCCACAAACGACGGGCCCGCGAGGGTCACCGCATAGCGCGTCGTGGGCTGTGTGATAGTGCGGTTACGGTGCCGGTGGGGCCCCAACTTTAGCCGCGGGGTCCGGCAGGAGCGCGGCGAGCGGGTCGGCGGCATGGGGTCAACACCACTCATTTCTCATTTTCCAGCCCAGTGTTTATGGGCGCTCCGAGCCGATCGTCTCGGCGAATCCAGCTCGCGCCGCACGCTCGACGACGTGCACCGGCGGGACTACACGCCTCGCATCTGCAGGCCGTGGAGGAAGTTTCGCAGGATTTGGTCGAGGCACTGGCGGTAGTGCTTGCTGCCGGGCTTGCGGAAGAGCGCGCTCATCTCGTGTTTGCTGATGGGGAACTTGGCTAGGGCCATGATCTCCATCAGGTCGTCGCCGGTCAGGGCCAGGGCGATTCGGAGCTTGGTCAGGATGAGGTTGTTGGTGAGGTGCGTCTCGGGCGCCATCGGGGGGCCTTCTCGCGGGCCTCGGCGGTGGACGATGAGGCCGTTGAGGAAGGCGGCCATCTGCGGGTCGCTGCACTCTTGGTACGCCGGGTCCTCTTCCTTCTTGAGCCAGTCGCTCACCTCGGCGCGGGTGACGACGCTGCCGCCGAGGCCGAAGATGGCGATCATGGCGTCGTCGCCGAGGTCGAAGATGAAGCGGACGCGGCGGAGGGTGTCGTTGTTCGTCATGATGTCCCCAGGTGTACGCGTTCCGGCGTGGTTGGTGAACTGACTAAGGCTTCAAGCGGGCAGTAGCGCGGCCAGCGTTGAGAGTCGGGCGAGTCTAGCCGCGTTCTCGGCGGCCGTAGCGCGGAAGTCGCCCGAGATCCGGGGGTCGGCGGACACGCGCTGCCAAAATACCTCGGCGGCGGCTTGGACTTCGGGCCATAGGTCGGCTTCGGACGGGGCGGGCGGTGGTGGCTGGAAAGCCCGCTCGACCAGCTCGTTTCCCTGGGGGGCGTAGAGCATCGGGGTCATGTCGTAGGCCGGGCACAGCTCGCGGACGCGGGCGCCGCTTAGGAAGAACGAGATGTTGCCGAGGTGCATGTCGCTGTTGGCGATGAGGCGGCCGAACAGATGCAGCCAGCGCACGCGGCGGTGGTCGGCGGCGCTGATGAGGCGTTGGCGAAGCAGCGCCTCGGTGGTCTCGGGCCAGGTGGCGAGCTTGCCCACGAACGCGCCGTCCAGGGCCATCAGGCTGGCGACGCCGCGGCGGCCGGCGGTGCCCACGCGGTCGAAGCGCCCGGCCTCGAGGAAGGTGCGGCCGCGGGCGTGGTGGAGGCTGGTTGTGGCGGCGGCGAGGCCGCGCTCGGCCAGCAGCGACAGGGCCAGGTGCTCGGCGACCAGCAAGTCGGCGACCCGGGTGCCCAGCGCGTCGGTGGCGGGCGGCGAGAACTTCACGATGACTGGGGTCGGGCCGCCCTCGCCGGTGCGTGTCGCGAGGAACTTGGGCTGCTCGCCCGCCGCCGACGAGCCGGCGACGCCGTGCTGGAGGACGTCTTCGGCGATGGCGGCGTAGCGCTCGGCGCGCTCGCCCGCGGCTACCGCGTCCGCAAACGGCGGCTCGGTCTGCGCGGCGTAGCGCCGAAACGCCTCGTCGCCGGCCAGCAGCGACCCGGGCGTATTCCAGGCCGCCTGGACCAGGTAGCGCAGGCAGTGGTCGCCCGACCAGAGCGTGATGTGGTCGGGCAGCCCGAGGGCACCGTGGATTCGCGGGACGAGGCGGCCCAGAAACCCCGCCGGCCGCAGATCGGACATGAACCAGGGGAGGTCCTCGAACCACGCGCTGTCGGCGTCGTCGCTGGTACTCTCAAAGACGAAGCCGCCGGGTCGTGCCGCGTGCAGCACGCCGAGCGCGCGCGAACCCGCGGCCAGCACCTCGAAGATCGGCACGCGGTCGCCCACGCCGACGAGGGGGCGGCGCGAGAAGTACTGCGTCGCCCGCCCGCGCCCGAAGCGCGCGAGGTCGGGCATGCGGGCGGCGAGCCGGGAGAAAGTGGGCTGGCTTATGCCCAGCGACGCGCACAGCGCGCGGGTGCTGGCGCGGGGCCCGCCCGGAGCAGGTCCGTCAGGCGCGCTCAGCGTGTTCGTCTTCGGGGTTGCTGGAGGTCATGCCTCATGGTGGTACGAATAGATTATGAATGGAAAGCGCCTCGATGATTCTAAGCAAAATGGAGCTATTGCTCCGAAATCCCTGAGTACGCGCGCGTGAGCGTGAATAGATTATGAATAGCTACGCGAAGCGCACCGAGCACACTGGTGGGAGGTTGTTGCCGAGGGTCTGCCAGCCTCGCCGCGGTCTTCGCTGACGTAGAGGTTGCCGGTCAGCCGCTGAAGGCGAGGTCGCCGCTGACCGCCAGCGCGTGGCGGTAGACGAAGTCGTAGGCGTTCTCTTGGGGCAGGCCCTTGCGTAGCTGCTCCCAAGTCTCGCCGCCGTCTTCGGTGCGCGCGACGAAGAGGCCGCCGTCGATGGCCATGCGCTGGTTGTCGGAGCGTCCGGGCACCAGCCAGGCCGTGCGACCGTCGTGGTCGTCGACGGCCACAGGGAAGCCGAAGTGGACGCCTTGCTCGGGCGCGCAGACCTTCTTCCAGTTGGCGGCCCCGTCGCTGCTGTAGAAGACGCCGGCGTGGTTCTGCTGCCAGACGTGCTGCGGCTGCGCGGGGCAGCGCTCGACGAAGTGCGGGTCGTGGCCCCACTCCGCCGTCGGGTCGGGCAGGTAGTCGTTCAGCATGCCCCGGTTGCGGCTGCGCCAGGTCTTGCCGCCGTCGGTGGTCCCGATGACGCCCGCGGTCGAGACGGCGACCAGGATCGAGTCCGGGTTGGTGGGATCGACCGAGATCGAGTGGATCCCCGGCGCGAACTCGCCGCCCTCCGACGCCGGCGTCCCGAACCAGTCGGTCGCGCCGCGGCCATCGCCGGAGAACAAGTCGCCGCCTCGCGATTCGTGATTCCACAGCCCGCGGTTCAGCTCGAAGCTCTCGCCGTCGTCGTGGCTGGTAAACAGCCCGCCAGGGATGGTGCCGACGTGAAGCTGGCCGGGCTTTCCGAAGGCCAAGTACCAGAGCTTCAGCACCGTCGCGGGCACGAAGCGCACCGGCGGCGGCGGTCCGTCAGGCTCGACCTCGGTCGGCATGTCGTGGCCGATGTAGCGCGCGCCCTCGGGGTAGGCGAGCTGCGGCGCGTCCTCCCACGTCTTGCCGCCGTCACGCGACCGCGACAGCTTCGCACCCCAGTGCCCGTGCCCCAGCAGCGCCCACAGCGTGCCGGAGTTCGGGTCCCGCGCGACGAAGTTCACGCCGACACCCGCGTGCCCCGAGAGTGCCGCGCGCCATCCGGCGGCGCCTCGGTCCACAGCGAAGGTCCCTTTCCGGGTCCCGACCAAGATCCGATCCGACATCGCCTACCCCCCGCTCAGCGCCTGCATGATGAAAACCGTCGCGTCCGGCGGCACCGGATCGCGAAGTCGCCCCCGATCGGCCACTCGCTCATTGTTAATGAACACGTTGACGTGGGTCCGCAGCCGCCCCCGCTCATCGCAGAGGTAGCCCGAAATCCCAGGCGCCAGCGCGTCGACCGCGGCGATGACCTCCGCCACGGTTGCGGCCTCCACATGAATCGCCCGCCCCTGCAACTGCGGGAAGAACGTGAACAAGTGCCGCGTCAGTTCGACTGTGACCATGGGCGTCATTCTAGCGCGAACGCGGAGCCCGGCAACCGCCCGCGGTCGGCACTCCGATTCGACTGCGCCAGTTCGATGCTCGTGGGCTCAGGTGGTCTGTCGCGCGGGGTTTTGCGCTAAGGTTGGCGGGTGGGTGGACAATCGCAGACGCGGGGCGGCGGGCGGGCGGTGAGTCGGCGGGGGTTTCTCGCGGGGTCGGCGTGGGCTGGGGCGGGGCTGCTTGTGGGGTGTCGGCGGGAGGCGGCCCCGGCTCCTGCGGCTGAGGCTCCTGCGGCTGTCGAACTGGTGCGGGAGGCGATCCCGGCGCCGGCGGTGCTTCCCGTCGTCGGTCCCGTGCAGCCCGCGCTGCTGACGCGGCGCGGGATGGCCATCGGCGGCGGGCGTGGGGAGGACAAGGAGACCGGGGCCAAGCGCTACTGGCTCTCGGTGGTGGACCTGGACGCGGGCACGCGAATTGCTGAGATCCCGACTGGGTTTTTTCCTCATGGCGTCGCCGCGCATCCGCTTCAGCCGCACGTCGTGATGGCCTTCGAGAAGCACGGCAAGGGCTGCTGTCAGATCGACCTGCGGACCCAGCGGGTGACCGCGACGGTTCAGACCGTGGACGCCAACGAGTTCTACGGGCACGGGGCCTACAGCCGCGACGGGCGGCACTTCTTCTGCACGGAGACCGCCGTCGAGGACGGCTACCGCGGGCTGCTGATGGTGCGCGACAGCCGGACCTTCGCGGCACTCGGGGATATGCCCACCGGCGGCAAGGAGCCCCACGACTGCGTGCTGATCAACGGCGGCCAGACGCTGGTCGTGACCAACGGCGGCGGGCACATCGACAACGGTGGGCTCGCCAGCGTGACCTACGTCGACGTCTCGACCCGCGCCGTCCTGCACACGCTGCGCTTCACCGACGACGGCATCAACGCCGGCCACGTCTGGGTCAGCAGCAAGGGCGAGCTGGCGATTGTCTCAGCGCCACGGCAGGGGCTGGACGCCGACGACCCGAAGGTCCACGGGGCGCTCAGCGTGTTCACGCCGGGTGTGGATGCGCAGCCGCGCACGGTCAGCGCGCCCGGCCTCGTCGACATGCGCGGCGAGGTCCTGAGCGTGGCCCTCCACGAGCCGTCCATGGTGGTTGGCGCGACCGATCCCGACGGGAACCTGCTGAGTTTTTGGGACTTCAAGACCGGCCGCTTGCTCAAGTCCCACCGGAACATGCCCGGCCCGCGCGGCATCGCGGTGACCCTGGACCAGCGCCACTTCGTCGTGACCTACGGGCCGGAGGCCGGGCTCGTGCTGGTCGAC
Source organism: Myxococcota bacterium (assembly GCA_041389525.1). Taxonomy (GTDB): domain Bacteria; phylum Myxococcota_A; class UBA9042; order PHBI01; family JACKFB01; genus JACKFB01. Next base: position 19,384 of record JAWKRR010000019.1, read on the forward strand.
GTCAAGACGCTGGAGCCGGTCTCCGAGGGGGCGGTGAAGCCCTCGTGGATGACCGGCTCGCACGTGGTGTGTCACGACTGGACCGCGTAGGCCGCCGGAGCCTACTCGCAGGCCCCGTGTTTGCAGGATTTTCCTGGTCCGCAGGGGGGCAGGCACGGCGCCGGCACGCACTCGCCCGCGTCGCAGGTGTCGATGGGCAGGCAGTCCGAGGGCTGCGAGCACCCGGGCAGGCAGCGCAGCTCGCCGTCGGGGTCGGCCTCGGTCGAGCAGCTCGCGCCGGGCGGGCAGGTCTGGTCGTCCCCGCACTTCGCGCAGCGAATCAGCGCCTCGCCGCACTTCGGCGGGTCCATCACGCACTCGGTGGTCGCGACCGCGCGCTGACATGACTCGTCGCCCTCGATGCAGTCCCGCCAGCCGCAAGCGCCGCCCGAGCAGCGATCGCCGCAGCTCTCGGTGTCGGGGTCGCAGATCTGGATGAGCTCCATCATCCCGTGGTCTTCGTGGGTCAGCTTGTGGCAGTGGAAGACGAAGTCGCCGGTGAAGGCGCGGTACTCGGTCAGCAGGTCCACGGTGCGGTCGAGGTTGACGAGGTAGGTGTCGCGCCAGTGCGCGAAGGGCGGCTCGAAGAGGCGCGACTTCTCGTTGCGGTGGCCGCTGCCGGCGGCGGGGAGCGGGCAGACCAGGAACGGGTTGATGTGGATGTGGAAGGGGTGGCCGTCAAAGCCCGCCTGCAGCCGCCAGTGGTCGACGCGGCCCTCCAGCAGCACGCGGTCGTAGGGGTAGCGCTCGCGGTCGGTGCGCTCGAAGTTCTCGCAGTTGATGTTGTGGTCCGGGCACGAGCACGCGTCGTAGCCGTCCTGGACTGCCGGGATCGCCCACAGCAGCGCGACCTGGTCGATGGCGTCGACGTCGGTGATGGCCTGGACCTCGGCGCAGCGGGCGGCCGCGTCGAGTGTTCCGTTTTGCAACATCATGCTGGGCGCGTGGGTGGCGACGGCCGCGAGGTCGGGCATCTTCGTCTCGGTCGGCGGCCCCGCGCTGTCGGTCACGTTGACGATGGCGACCACGTCCCCGTTGGTCACCGCCTTGAGGATGTCGTCCATCGTCGGCGGGGTCCGCAGCCCGACCGCCTGGTCCGTGGTGCCGCTGTCGTCGGCTTGCAAGAAGCGCCCGCTCAGCACGCACAGGGTGTCGCCGTGAGCCAGCGCCCCGCCGTCCAGCAGCGCGTCGACTCGGTAGCCCGGCGACAGGAAGATGTAGCCGGGCGCGTAAGGCCAGCCCTCGCCGGACGCGGGCCGCGGCATCGTCAGGCCGTCGCGGGCGATCTGCGTCAGCTTGAGCGGTGTCTTGTCCGCCGCGAGGTTCTTGCAATCGGAGTCCGCCCCGCGGAACACGGCGAGGTACGACTCATCCAGAAAGGACCCGTGCAGGAAGCGCCAGCGCTCGATCTGCCCAGGCGCCATCACCATGCGCGGGCGCCGCATGCCATTGATGAGGTTGGTCTGCTTCTCCGAGGTCTCCCCCAGCGGCACGAAGTCGTTGAACGTGATGTGGTCCTCGTCGCAGGGCTCGCCCTCGGCCAGCGGCGTGTAGCCCACGGGCGGCGTCGTGATGACCATCACCCGCTCGCGCGCCTTGGCGATGCCGGGCAGCTCGTCCACCGGCCCGCGCACGATCCACGCGCCCGTCGCCCCCGACGCCACCTGAATCGCCGTGCTCCCGTGGATGTGCGGGTGGTACCAGAACAGCCCCTCGTGGTGGACGCCGTCCTCGTCGATGTCCCACCGATGCTGCGCCCCACCGCCGGGGCCGACCCGGCTCAGCACGTCGTCCGCATGAAAGCACTGGTGCGGGCCCCCGTCGCGGTCGCCCTGACACGCACGGCAAGCCAGCCCGTCCGCCTCGACGCAGCCGCCGCCGGTCGCGTAGTCCGGCCGCACGTGCGACCCGTGGGCGTGCAGGTTGGTCAGGTTGAAGTCGAAGAGGTGGCACTCCTCGCCCTCATCGTCGAAGCAGTGGCAGTCGCCATCGTGACCGTGCCCCGACGGCGTGCAGCTCACCTCGGTCACATGGTCGTGGCAGACGCAGTTCCCGCTCCGCAGCGAGCGATAGTCACTCTTGGTGAAGGCGTTGCTCACGTTGACCCGGATCTGCCTCGCTTTTCCGTCGGTCTGCGCCGCCGTCTCGAGGGTTGGCGCCGGGTAGAGGCCGTTGTAGGCCCGACCGCAGTGACGCTGCCCCAGGAAGCTGAACTCGGTCGGCCGGAGCTCAAGCTCGTAGACCCCGGCCGCGTTCGGCTGTAGCCGCGGCGGGTTGTGGAAGGTCTCCTCGACGCAGCGCCCGTCGGCGAGCTTGTAGCAAGTGCCTGCCACTTCGCCGTCCGCGGCCACGTCCGCGGCCGCATCGCCACCGCCGTCGCTGCCGCCGTCGCACGCCGCGCCCAAGATCAACGCCGCCGCGAGCGCCAGGCGCACCGCGGCCCTGTGGCCGTCCCCTCCAAACATCGCTACCTCCTGTGTTTCCTCAGTGTGAGGGCACATCGGAGGCGCTTCAACTCGCGTTCGGCGCCGCCCCTCGGCGAGCGCTCAGCCGCGCCGGGTGGGCGCTTCAGGCGTGGCCCGCCGCACCCTACTCACGTTTCGCGCACCGGACCGAGATAGCCCATCAGAAGCCGCATCAACTCCACCACAAACCTCGGGCTGGTGATCGACTCAGGCTCCGCGGCCAGGGTGCGGCCCACGATCCCGCCCAGGGCGCGCACCAGCAGCCGCGCGCTCAGGGCCGGGTCCACCAGCGGATTCACGAAGCGCCCAGCCTGCGCCGCCAGGAGCGCCCCGCCGCGGGTCTCGAGATCGCGCTCGAACTCCATGACCACCGCGAAGGAGCCCGCCGGGATCGCGGTCAGGTGCAGCATCCCGCTCAGCGTCGGGTCGCGCTCCGACACCCGCAGGATCGCGGTCAGCAGCGTGGGTAGAAGCTGCTCGATCGGGCTCGCGACGACCTCCGGCCACACCGCGTCGAGCGCCTCGCGAAGCTGACCCACGTAGCGCTGCGCCAGCGCCTCATAGAGCGCGTGTTTGTTAGGAAAATACTGGTAGACCGAGCCGATGCTCACCCCGGCGCGCTCGGCGATTTTGTTGGTCGTGGTGCGCTCCGGTCCCCCCGCGACCAGCAGCTCCGCCGTGGCGTCGAGGATCGCTTTTACCAGCGACTGGCTGCGTTCTTGGCGTGGCCGCCGTCGCGGCGCCCGGCGTGGCTTTGCGTCGTCTTGACCGACCTTCGGCATATGGCACCCGTCCCTGCTGAGTTCAACGTGCAGTATTGCCCGTCGCCGCGTCATGATAAGTGCCATCGCACACACCGGGCTCCCACGAGGAACTGTCCATGGAAACCACGGCCAATGGTTGGGTCGTCATCGACCGCGACGCGCGCATCCTGACCAACTCCTACGTGTTTGACGGCAAGGCCGCGACCGCCAACGCCTTCGTCGCGCCGCTCAAAGACGGCAAGCTCATGGTGATAAGCCCGCCCTTTCGGGCGCCAGAGGGGCTGTTTACGGATCTGGAGGCCTTCGGCGAGGTCGGGGCCGTCGTCGCCAACAATGGCTTTCATCACTTGGGTCAGCCGGAGTGGAAGGCGCGCTATCCGACGGCTCGCTTCTTCGCGCCGTCGGACGCCTTCGCCCGCATCCGCAAGCAGAACCCGAAGGCGCCCAACTACGAGCCCCTCGCCGCGCTCAAGTCCCTGCTGGGGCCGAACGTCGGCGTGGGCGAGGCGTCCAGCACCAAGTGCGGCGAGTCCTGGGCGTGGGCGAAGATCGCGGGCGGCCACGCGTGGTTCGTGTCCGACATGCTGGCCAACATGGAGCGGCTGCCGAGCAACTTCGTCGTGCGCCAGCTCTTCAAGTGGAGTGGCAGCGCGCCCGGCTACAAGCCCTTCAATTTGGGGATGAAGTTCATCTTGAAGGACAAGCGGGCCGTGCTGAAGACGCTGGCGCGGGAGATGACCGCGCACCCACCGACCGTGGTCATCCCCAGCCACGGCGCGCTGCTTGCCCATGAGGGGCTCGCCGCCGAGACGCAGCGGCTGCTGGCGAGCGCTAGCGCTTAGCGGGCCTCGGACGAGGTGATCTCGAGCTGGTCTGTCACGGGCAGCTCGGCGATCAGGCGCGCCAGCTCGGCCGGGTCGTCTTGCAGGTGCTGTCGCAGCCAAGCGAGGGTCAGCGCGGAGATCAGCGGCAGGGCGCGCTCGGGGTCGATGAAGCCGTCGCCGCAGCCGTCGCCGAAGCCGATGCCGAGCTCGCAGCCGTTTGAGAAGGTGTAGTGGCCGGCGGTGGGGAAGCTGACGCGCAGGTGCTGGGGGCCGCTGAGCCCCTGCCAGAGCGGGTCGCCGTCGGTGGAGTCGGGCGTGAGCTGGTCCATCGCACCCGTGAGGATGAGGGTCGGGGCGCTGATGGGCGCGGTGGCGCCGTCGGTGAGGACGCCGCCGGTGGTCGACGGGGCCATGCCGATGAGGGCCTTGAAGCGGTCGTCGTGAAAGCCGGCTTTGGTGAGCTGGCGGCGGGGCTCCGTCCACAGGTCGCAGGCGCCTGAGGTGTCGGTCGCGCAGAAGGTGTCGGCCGGCTCGGTGCTGAGGGTGGCGCCGCCGATGGCGAGGGTGGTGTAGCCGCCAAAGCTGTGGCCGGCCAGGGCGATCTGCGCGCTGAGGCGGCCGGCGAGCGGGTCGGTGGAGGGCAGCGCGAGCATGGCGTCGAGGGTGGCGCTGACGTCCATCGGCCGCAGCATGAACATCGCTGGGGCGAGCGACTTGTCGGTGTCGAAGATGGTGTTGCCGGTGTGCCCGGGCGCGACGACCAGCCAGCCGTGGGAGGCGGCGCGCTCGGACATGGACCAGTTCTGCTGGGGCATCCCGCCGTTGCCGTGGGAGAAGAAGAGCACGGGGTAGGGCTCGGTGCCGGCGGGCGGGGGGTCGGCGAGCACGTCGTCGCGGTCGACGAAGAGGCCGTAGGCGGCGGACTTCCCGGTGGTCGCGTCGGTCGGGTACCACAGCGAGATCTCGAGGGTGCGCGGCGTGTCGAAGGTCTCGGGGGTGTAGGTGATCTCGAGGGTGCGATAGCCGACGCGGAAGGGGCCGTCGCCGGTGACGGCTGCGCGCGGGGCGGCGTCGGGGCCGAGGTCGGTGGCGGTGTCGGGGGCCGCGTCGGGGGCGGCGTCCGCGGTCGTGTCGCTCACCGCGTCGGCGGTCACGTCCGGCGCGGCATCCGCGCGCTGGGTGCCGCCGTCGTCGCAGGCGCTGAGCAAGAGCAGCGCCATCGCGCAGGTCGACCGAATCACCCGAGCTGTCCGCACCGTCACACCCCACCCCCTTACGCGTGCTGCCGCGCTCAAATCAGCGAGTCCGCGCCTGGATCCCCGCGCGTATCGTCAGCGCCAGCGTGCCGAAGGTGCCGAGCAAGACGCCGCCCGCGCCCGGGATCGCCAACCACTCCAGCGCGTCCTTGGCCGCGCCCGTGCTGCCGAGGCCGGGCGCCTTGAGCCCGGCCAGCAGCCAGAAGAGCGGGTAGAGCACCGCGCCGAGGCCCAGCGCGAGCGCCACCAGCCGCGTCGCGCGCGTGGGCGGACCCAGCAGCGCCAGCAGCAGCACCATCGCGAGCGCGGCCGCCCCGATGCCGCCGGCGTGCATGTGCGCGCGCTTCAGGTACGACCAGCTCTTGCTGACCACCGCGTCTGCCTTGGCCTGATCGCCCTCGTAGACGGTCGCCAGCACGGCACTCGCGCTGCTCTCCAGGTTGCCCTTGATGCTGTCCTCGGCCGCGCCGAAGGCCCCGCCCATGCCGAAGCCGAAGAGCAGCGCGCACAGGCTCAACACGACGCCCGCGAGCAGCGGACTCAGGCGGGTAGCGGCGAAGGTGTCCATGGTCGACTCCGGTTGCGGGAGGGCTCGAAGCTCGCAGCGCGGGCCCGCGACGTCAACGCGAATGACGCCCGGCGCCCTGGCCGCGCCTGCCGAAGTGCGTGTCTTCCTTGGGTACTCCGGCGCCATATGCTGCTATGGTCCCCGCGGCCGCCGACACCCCCAGACCCTCGCCATGGGGCGCCCATCCATGCTGCTCGACCGCATCAAATACGCTCCCTTTCACGTCCAGCTCGTGGTGACGCGCCGCTGCAACCTCGAGTGCGGCTACTGCAACGAGTTCGATCAGGTCTCCAAGCCCGTCCCCACCGAGGTGCTCAAGGCGCGGCTGGACAAGCTGATGGCGCTGGGCACGCTCAGCGTCCAGTTCACCGGCGGCGAGCCGATGCTGCACCCCGAGATCTACGAGCTGATCCGCTACGCTCGCGCCCTGGGCTTTCGTTTGGTCCAGATGATCTCGAACGCCTACCTCTTCAACGAGGCGAAGGTCCGAAAGCTCAACGAAGCCGGCCTCCAGCGCCTGCAGATCAGCGTCGACGGCGTCAAACCCAACGACGTCACCGTGAAAGTCCTCGACCCCATGCGGAAGAAGCTCCTGACCGTCGCCCGCGTCGCCGAGTTCGAGGTCGTGCTGAGCGGCGTCATCGGCAGCGCGCCCAGCGACGAGGTCCTCGAGGTCATCGACTTCGCCAAGGAGCACGGCTTCAAGCCCCGCGTGCTGCTGATCCACGGCGAAGATGGCCAGCTCTTGCTGACCGAGGAGCAGCTCGCCCTCTACGGCCGCGTCCGCGTCGCCATGGGCCAGCGTTTCCGCGACTCCGGCGACTACCGCACCCGCCTTGCCGAGACCGGCGAGGCCCCCTTCAAGTGCCGCGCCGGCAGCCGCTACCTCTACATCGACGAGTTCGGCGTCGTGCGCTGGTGTAGCCAGCAGATCCCGGCCTTCGGCATCCCCCTGGCCGACTACACGCCCGAAGACCTGCGCCGCCAGTTCCACACCCCCAAGGGCTGTAGCTCCAAATGCACGGTCGGCTGCGTCCGCACCGACAGCGCCCCCGACCAGTGGCGCCCGCAAGACCCAGCGATGGGCGAGGCGGGCGAGCCCGGCTGGCTGCAAACCAACGCCGTAAAGATCCCCGCCGCCGTCAACCGCGTCCTCGCCGCGGTCCGCCCCCGCTCGTAGGTCGGGCGCCTCCCTCAGCGCGCGCCAGAGTCAGCGAGCCAGCGCTCCAGGACCTCCAGCAAGCGCACGGCGCGGGCGTCCCAGGTGAGGGCGGCGGCGTCGTCTCTCGCGGCTTGCCCGAGGCGCTTGGCGAGGGTCGGGTCGGCGGTGAGCTTGGCGATGGCGGCGGCCGCGGCGCCCGGGTCGTCGGCGGGGACCAGCCAGGCGTTGCGGTCGTGGGCGAGCAGCTCGGCGGTGTCTGGCGAGCGGGGGGCCAGGATGGCGCGGCCGGCTGCCAAGTAGAGGAAGAGCTTCATGGGCAGGACGGTGTTGCCGACGCTCTCGAGCGGGGCGACGCTGGGCGGGATGACCAGGACGTCGGACGCGAAGAGGTAGGTCGGGAGCTCGTCGAAGCGCGCCCAACCGCGGACTTCGACGTTGGGGAGCGCCGCGGCTTGGGTCTCGAACTCTCCGATTCGCTCGGATCCGACGAACAAAAAGCGGACCTCGGGGTTCTGCCGCGCCATCTCCAAGACGATGCCCAGGCCCTTGGCGAGGGTGACGCGGCCGGTGTAGGTCACCAGCGGTCCATCAAGCGCCAGCCCGAGGGTTCTCCGCGCGTCATCCCGGGGTGTCGGCGGGTCGAAGCGGCGCGGGTCGTAGCCGTTGTGGACCACGGCGAGCTTCTCCGCGGGGACGCCAAGGCGCAGGTAGCAGTCGCTGGCGAACTGCGAGTGAAAGACGCCGCCGAGGAAGTTGGGGCGGCTCATGGCGGCGCGGAAGGCCGGGCGCACCAGGCGTCGCTGGTCGGGCCAGGGGCGGTAGGTCTCGTAGACCACCGGGTGCCGCGCCATCACGCCGCCCAGCAGCGACGGGACGTTGCGCGTGTAGACGATGTCGAAGGCGCGGAGGCGCCTGTCGGCCATGGCGCGCGCGGCGTGGCCGACCTTCTCGCCCAGGCGCAGCCGGCCCGGCGGGTAGGAGTCCAGGCGCAGCACGCGGAAGGGCCCCTCGACCTGGTAGTAGTCGCGCAGCGCGTCGGCGTCCGGCGGCTCAGCACCCAGGCCGCGCGGGAGCACCAGGGTCACGTCGGCGCCATGACGCCCGAGGGCGGCGACGGTGTTGAGCACCTGCTCGGTGTCGGTGGCGCTGCTGGGCAGGACCTGATCGAAGACGTAGGCGATGCGCACGGAGACCCTTGTTCTATCGGGACGAAATCGGCGCGGTCGCCGGTGTCTGCGTGGGGGATTGCGGGACGGACGGGCGCCGCAGTCTAATGGTAGGCTCGGCGTCGCAGAGAATCTTTTGCGCCTTCGCGGGTCCAAGCCCCGCGAGGTCGGCCCCACCCCCCACGGGGGACGCCGCGTCGACCGTAGTTACTGCCCACGCCACGAGGAGTCCACGATGACGCTCACCCTTCACTCGAACGCGCGCCGCCTGCCGCTTTTCGCCCACGTTCGCCTCGCCGTCGCCGCCGCCGCTGCGCTGGTGCTGCTGGCCGCGACGCCCGCGATGGCCGACGAGCTGCTCGGCGACGGCTTCGGCTCGACCGACATGAAGGTCACCGAGAAGCACATGGCGCCGGCGCTGGGCAAAGGCGAGTCGGCCGTCGAGCGCTTCGTCTTCGAGGCGACCTTCCCCGATGGGCGTGGGATTTACTGGTCGACGCGGCTGACGAACCTGGGTCTGGGTGACGGGAAGGCCTCGTCGAAGGCGCGGGTGACCGGCAAGGGCGTCGGCTCCAAGCACCGCAACAACGTCACCAAGAAGGAAGGGGACTACGTCGCGACGGCGAGCCCCGTGCGCTTGGCCGTGGGCGACAACGAGATGAGCGGGACGCTGGACGCGATTCGCGTGCGCAGCAAGGGCGAGACCTTCGAGTTCGACCTGGTCTTCGAGTCGCAGGTCCCGGCGTGGCGGCCCGGCGATGGGCGCGTCGATTTCCGCAACGGGACCTTCTTCGACACGACGATCCTGGTGCCGCGCGGCGTCGTCAAAGGCACGCTGACCGTGGACGGGAAGACCGAGCAGGTCGTCGGTTACGGCTACGGCTACCACGACAACAGCACCATCTCGCCCCACGAGCAGGCCAAGCGCTGGGTCCGCACCCGCGTCCTGGACGCCGGCGACAGCTTCATCCATCTGAACTCGTTCACGCTGCCCGACAAGCTCGGCGGCAAGACCGTGTCGTGGATGCTGGTGGGCAAGGGCAAGAAGACCGCGGGCTTTACTGACCTCAGCGTCGACGTGACCGACCTCGAGTCCGACGCGAAGTCCGAGCAGGGCTACCAGGTGCCGCGCTCGATGGTGGTGACCGGCAGCTCCGGCGGGAAGTCGGTGACCCTGGCGGTGAAGGCGGCCGGGAAGTACAGGCGCACCGACGAGCTCGCGAAGCTCAGCTCGGTCGAGCGCGCGGTGGCCTCGCGATTCGCGCACCCGGTGCGCTACAGCCACAGCGGCAAGTGGCTGCTGAAGGTGAAGGGCGTCGCCGGTGTGGACGGCTCGGGCCGGGGCGCTCGCTTCGAGATCACGCACCTCAACCCGAACTGACGCGGGCCGCGGCTGCTGCGACCACCGCGACCGCGCCATCAGGGCGTCTGGGCGGCGTCGGGCTGACCGGCGGCCCCGCGACCGGTGAGGCCCAGCGCGAAGTGCAGCACGACGTTGCCGAAGAGGATGCTGGCGCCCGCGAGGACCATATAAAGGATGGCCGCGTGCCAGCCGAGGGCGGCGAGGATCAGCGTCAGGCTGACGAAGCCGTCGCGGCGCAGGATCTTGTAGCGCAGGACGTCGACGATGCGCGTGGCGAGGCCGCTCTTGGCGGAGAGCTCGTCGACGCGGTTGCGGATGATCATCACGTCGCCGCGGCGCAGCTTCGTCAGGCGCGCGTAGGTGATGAGCAGGTGGGTGGCCCACATGGACAGGGTGGCGACGCCTACCCAGCCGAGGGCGGTCTCGCCGTGCCGGAACATCACCGCGGTGAGCGCGCCGTAAAACGAGAAGTTCGCGACGTTGTCGCCCGCGGAGTCCAGAAGCTCGCCGACGCGGCTGAACTGCCAGCGGACGCGGGCGAGCTCGCCGTCGACGCCGTCGATGATGGAGTTCATCTCGAAGAGGAAGGCGCCGAAGAGGATCCAGCCGTAGGTGCCGCCGAGCGCCGCGACGGCCGACGCCACGCCCAGCACGATGCAGAAGATCGAGATGTGGTTCGGCATGATCGGCGTGTCGACGATGCGCCGGCTGATGAAGAGGCTGATGTAGCGGTTGAAGTAGCGGCTGAAGAGGCCGTCGACGGGCTTTCGGCAGGACTGCCAGAGCGCCTCGGTGGCGACCGCGTCGCTCGCGGCGTCGACGACCTCGATGTCGATGAACCGCGGTTCAGTCACCGGGACCGGGGCGAGGCGGTCGCCCAGGCTGGCGCGGGCCGCGGCGAGGCCGTCGGCGGCCGCGGTGGCCACCAGCGCGTGGGTGAGCAGCGGCTGGGGCACCAGCAGCGGGCCTCCCGCCGCGCTTCCCGACGGGCCGCCCGCTGGATCGAGAGTCGCCAGCCCGAGGGCCAGCCCGGTCCCGAGGAGGTCGACGTGGCGCGCGAAGGCAGAGCCGAGGCCCTTGTCGTGGACGCGCGAGGCGGACGCGATGAACACGGGGCCCGCGGGCTCCAGGGCCTCGAGCGCCTCGGCGGCGGGCACCGCGAGCACGTCGGGGAAGAGCGCCTTGACCTCGCGCCGCAGCGCCTCGTCCTCGCTGACCACCACCACGCGCTGAGCGCCAGCGTGGCGGAAGGTCAGCAGGTTGCGGCGCAGCAGCGACATGCCGGCGACGTGCCGGAGCGGGTCGCCGGCGGAGGTCACCAGCAGGGCTTGCACGACCTCAGTTCGCGGCTGCGAGGAGCTCGCGCTCGGCGCGGCGCCACTCGCGGGCGACCAGCACCATCCAGACGTTCAGGACGCCGGCGATGACGAAGGCGAGCACGTAGATGGGCGCGGCGGGGGCGAGGGCGCCGAGGAAGGTCGCCGTGTAGAGGATGAAGAAGTGCGTGCCCAGGCCGAGCCAGGTGGCCTTCTGCATCGGGCCCGTCATGATCTCGCGGGCGCGCGCGGCGCTGACCTGCGGGCGCGCGCGGTGGTCGCCGGGGCCCGAGATGAGGCTGGCCGTGCCGTTGCTGATGGCGGTGTAGATCGCCAGGGTCGAGGCGAGGAAGCCGTTGGGGGCCTTGAGGTCGACGACCGAGGCCTGGCCCTCTTTGCGCGGGTCGACCAGCAGCTCGAAGCGGCGTCGCAGGTGGTCGTAGGCGGCGCAGTGGATGACCATGGACGGGAAGATCGACGCGACCAGCAGCCACGTGTACTCGCCGCCCGTGAACTGGGTCAGCGCGTAGCCCATGCCGAAGCCGAAGGAGAGCGCGACGACGAAGTCCATGGAGCCGTCGAGCAGCTCGCCGAACTCGCTCTTCTGGCCGGTGAGGCGGGCGAGCATGCCGTCGCCGCAGTCGAAGACGACCGACAGGAACAGGAAGAAGGCCGACAGCGCCATGTAGTGCGGGCCAGCGGTGACCGACGCGTAGGCGAGGAGGCCCGAGACGACGCCGAGCGCGCCGGCGCCCAGGGTGATCTGGTTGGGCGAGGGGCGGCGGCTGAGGCCCTCGAGCGGGCGCAGCATCTGGAAGGCGACGCGGCGATGGAAGGCGCGGTTGATGACCTCCTCGATCGCGGTGTCTTTCAGGGTGTCGCTGTAGCGCCACGTGGAGGCGTCGCGGGACGCTCTGGCGACTGACGTCGTATCTACCATGGTGTGTGTGTCCTCTGCGGCTCGTTCAAGCGTTCGTGGGGGAGGTGCCGGCGGATTCGGCGCTCTCGATGGCGGCCAGTGCGGCGCGCGCGCGGGCCAAGTCTGCGTGGTCGTCGATCTCGGCCCAGCGGCCGGGGGTCGCCTCGACCAGGTCGGACCGCATGCCCTCGGCGAGCAGCGGGTCCAGGGCGGCCTCGTAGTAGGAGGTGCGCCCGGCGGTGGTGTCGGCCATGGCGGCGACGCGCGCGAGGAAGCGCTCGCCGTCGCTGCGGCGGAAGCGGTAGGCGCCGATGGCCTCGCCCGCGGAGGTCCCGATGGCCAAGGTCTTGCTGATGGCGTGGATGCGGCCGTCGGCGTCGAGCTCGACCTTCATGGCCTCCTCGTCGAGCGGCGAGACCGTGTCGACCAGCATCGCGGTGCGGTCGCTGCCGCTGACGAGCTTCGAGACCTCAGAGGTGCGCAGCCAGAGGTCGCCGTTGAGCAGCAGAAACTCTTGGCCCGCGACGCCGGGGGCGCCGACGTTGACGGAGACCAGCGTGTTGGTGGTCTCGAACTCCGGCGCGATGCGCCAGTCCATCGAGCGCGCGCCGAGCTTCCAGCTCGTGATGGTCTCGCGGACCATCTCGCGGCGGTAGCCCGTGACGAAGACCCACTCGTCGACGCCGGCGCGGTGCAGGGCCTCGAGCTGGCGGCGGAGGATCGACTTGCCGTTGAGGTCCACCAAGCACTTGGGGCCGTCAGCGGTATCGGGGAGTAGCCGCCGACCCACGCCTGCGACGAGGATGAGCGCTCGTCGGGGGGACTGGCGTGGCTGCGCGTGGGTGGTCAACTAGGGGGTCTCGATGGCTCGGGGGGCGGCGAGGCGACGGAGGCTGCGGATGGTCCAGCGCCTCGTGGGGCCGGGTTGCGTGGAAGCAAGAATCGTGCCGTGCGCGTAGGCGCGGGCGGGGGCTGCGAATCCCGCGGTTTTTACCACCAGAACGCGTCCCGCGCCGTATTTTTGGATGGGATTCCGGGGGACGAGACCGGCGAGATTGGAGTGTGTTTCATCCACGGTGGAGTAGGCGTACTCCACGGCGGTGGAGCAGAGTGGCCGCGTCGGGTTGACCTGCCGAGCCCGCCCCTCGTACCGTCGCCGCCCCGACCCCACGCCCCCAGGTGCACCATGTCGCAACGATTTCCCAGGTTTTTGCTCGCTCTCAGCCTCGTCCTCACCATGTCGGCGCTCAGCGCGTGCGGCGCCTCGAAGCTCGACGCGGACGGCTACAAGAAGGCGTCGGCGGGGTTGGACGGCAGCATCAAGCAGGTCGAGCGGGAGACCCACGACGCGCTGACCACGGGCGATCCGATGATGCTGGGGCGGGCGTTCGAGACGCTGGTGCCCAAGCTGGTCGCGCTGCGCGAGCAGGTGAAGAAGATTCAGGTGGGCGACGCGGCCATGGCCGAGGCACACGCCGGGCTGGTCTCGACGGTGGACGCGTATGTGGGCGAGTTCGAGCGGCTCAATGAGACCGTGACGAGCGCGGTGCTGGCGGACACGAAGGCGTCGATGCGCACCACCGTCGAGGAGTTCGAGGCGGGCATCGCGACCTGGCGCGACGCCATCGGCGAATAGACTACGCGGGGTCGGGCTGGGTCGAGGCGACCTCTGCGGGAGGTGTCTCGCGGCCGCCGACCGCGGTGCAGAGCGCGGGCAGGACGACCAGGGTCGCCAGCATCGAGGTGATGACGCCGCCGATGACGACCGTCGCGAGCGGGCGCTGGACCTCGGCGCCAACGCCCGTGCTCAGCGCCATGGGGACGAAGCCCAGGGCGGCGACGCAGGCGGTCATCAGCACGGGGCGCAGGCGCGTCTCGGCGGCTTCGCGGATGGCTTCGGCGAGGCTCACGCCGCGCTCGATGAGCTGGCGCGCGCGGGAGACCAAGACGAGCTGGCCCAGCACGGACACGCCTGAGACCGCGATGAAGCCGACGCCGGCGGAGACCGACAGGGGCATCGCCGCGGCGTAGAGGGCGACGATGCCGCCGACGGCCGCGAAGGGGACGCCGGTGAAGACCAGGGCGGCGTCGCGCACGCCGCCGAAGGTGAAATACAGCAAGGAGAATACGAGCAGAAGTGAGAGCGGCACGACGATGGCGAGGCGCTCGCGGGCCCGCTCGAGGTGCTCGAACTGGCCGCCGTAGCGGACGTAGTAGCCGGGCGGGAAGGTCAGCGCGCCGATGCCGTCGCGGACCTCGGAGACGAACGAGCCGATGTCGCGGTCGCGGACGTTGACCTGGATGGTGATGCGGCGGCGGCCCCACTCGCGCTGGATGGTGGACGGGCCCTCGACGACCGAGATCTGGGCGAGCTGGCCTAGCGGCACCCGCTGGCCGTCGGGGGTGGTGACGAGGAGGCGCTCGAAGCGCTGCGGGTCGTCGCGGTAGGCGTCGTCGAGGCGCAGGACCAGGTCGAAGCGCATCTGGCCTTCGACGATCTCGCCGACTTTGCGGGTGCCGAGGGACTCGACGAGCTCGAGGACCTCGTCGGCGGGGATGCCGTAGCGGGCGATGGCCTCGCGGTCGACCTCGATGCGCAGGACGGGGAGGCCGGTGAGCTGCTCGACGCTGACCTCGGTGGCGCCCGGGACGCGCTCGACGGCGGCGCGGATGGCGTCAGCGCCCTCGCGCAGGGCCTCGAAGTCGTCGCCGAAGAGGCGGATGCCGAGATCGGCGCGGATCCCGGCGATCATCTCGTTCATGCGCATCTCGATGGGCTGGGTGAAGGCGGCGCGCATGCCGGGCATGCCCTCGAGGGCGTCGGCCATCTGGGTGGCGAGCTCTTCTTGGGTGGCGGCGCGTTTCCAGCGTTCGCGGGGGTAGAGCGTGAGGAAGACGTCGGAGACCTCGAGGCCCATGGGGTCGGTGGCGACCTCGGCGGTGCCGGTGCGGGTCCAGACGTGGGCGACCTCGTCGGGGAAGGCCTCCAGCAGCACGCGCTCGACTTGGGTGCCGTAGCGGACGGACTCGTCGAGCGAGACGCCGGCGAGGCGCACGGTGTTGATGACCAGGGCGTGCTCGCGCAGGCGGGGGACGAACTCGGAGCCGAGGTCGGCGGCGAGGAAGCCGGCGCCGGTGAGGGTGCCGACGGCGGCGCCCAGGACGATGACGCGGCGGCGAAGCGCCCAGGCGAGGACGGGGCGGTAGAGGCGGGCGACCCCGCGAACGAGCAGGTTGTCGCGGTGGTTTTGGCCGCGCTTGAGCGCCAGGCTGGTCAGGGCCGGGGTGAGGGTGAACGAGAGCAGCATGGAGCCGGCGAGGGCGAAGATGACCGTGAGCGCCATGGGGCGGAAGAGCTTGCCCTCGACGCCCTCGAGGAAGAGGACCGGGAGGTAGACGACCGCGATGATCAGCTCGCCGAAGAGGGTGGGGCGGCGGACCTCGACGGCCGCGTCGCGGACGATGTCGCGGACGGGGCGGCCGGTGGTGTCGTGGGCGAGGCGGCGGCTGGCGTTTTCGACCATGATGACGTGGCTGTCGACGACCAGGCCGAAGTCGATGGCGCCCAGGCTCATCAGGCTGCCGGCGATGCCGAAGCTGAGCATGGCGTTGAAGGCGAAGAGCATCGAGAGCGGGATGGCGAGGGCGACGATGAGGCCGGCGCGCAGGTTGCCGAGGAAGGCGAAGAGGATGGCGATGACGAGCAGCGCGCCCTCGACGAGGTTCTTGCGGACGGTGAGCAGGACCTCGTCGACGAGGTCGGTGCGGCTGTAGACGGGCTTGAGGCGGACGTCGTCGGGCAGGCTGGTCTGGACCTCGGCGAGGCGGGCTTTCAGGCGCTGGGTCAGCTCGTGGCTGTTCTCGCCCATGAGCATGAAGCCGAGGCCGAGCACCGCTTCGCCCTGGCCCTCGGCGGTGACGGCGCCGCGGCGCAGCTCGTGGCCCTCCTCGACGCGGGCGATGTCGCGGACGCGGATGGAGGTCCCGTGCTGCGCTGCAACCGTGATGGCCTCGAGGTGAGCGACGCTGGTGGCGAGGCCCACGCCTTGAACGAGCTGGGCTTCCCCGCCGCGCTGTACGATGCCGCCGCCCACGTTGGCGTTGTTGTGCTGCAACGCACTGGCGACGTCGTCGAGGTGCAGGCCGTACTTGAGCAGGAGGGCGGGGTCGAAGATGACGTGGAACTGCTTCTCGTAGCCGCCCCAGGTGTTGATCTCGGCGACGCCGCGCACTTGGAGCATCTGTGGCCGCACGACCCAGTGGTGCAGGGTCCGCAGCTCCTGGGGGGAGAGGGTGTCGCTCTCGACGAGGTATTGGAACACTTCGCCGAGGCCGGTGGAGACGGGGCCGAGGGTGGGGCGCTCGACGCCGTCGGGTAGCTCGACGGCTTGCAGGCGCTCGCCGACGACCTGGCGCGCGAAGTAGACGTCGGTGCCGTCGTCGAAGGTCGCGGTGATTTGGGCGAAGCCGAACTTGGAGATGGAGCGGACGCTGTCGAGGCTGGGGAGGCCGCTGATGACCTGCTCGATGGGGGCGGTGATTTGGCGCTCGACCTCGAGCGGGGCGAGGGCTGGGGCGACGGCGTTGATGGTGACTTGGACGGGGGTGGTGTCGGGGTAGGCGTCGAGCGGGAGGTGCTTGAACGCGATGAGGCCGGCGGCGATGAGGGCCGCGGCGGCGAGGATGACCACGCCGCGGTGTGCGAGGGAGAGGTCGATGATGCGGTTGAGCACGGTTATTTCGCTCCGGGGGCGTCGACTTCGCAGCAGCCGGCGCCGATGCTCTCGCGGCTGAGCTCGGTGCGCAGCAGGAAGGCGCCGGTGGTCACGACGGCGTCGCCGGGGCTGAGGTTGCCTGCGACCTGCACCGCGCGGCCGTCGGAGCGGCCGGGCTGGACGGTGCGTGGCTCGTAGACGCCCTCGGCGATGCGGACGAAGACGACCGAGTCGTCGCCGACGCGCTGAAGTGCCGACGTCGGCACCGTGCTGGCGGTCGCGGCGGCCTCGACTTTGACGCGGGCGCGGGCGAACTGGCCTGCGCGCAGCAGCCCGTCAGCGTTGTCGACCTCGGCCCGGGCGGCGACCGTGCGCATGCGCGGGTCGACCTCGGGCGAGACCCAGGTCAGCTTGCCCGTGAACTCGCGGCCCGCGATGCCGTCGACGCGGACCTCGACGGCCTGGCCAGTTCGCACGCGCGAGGCGTCCCACTCCGCGATATCCAGCAGGATCCACATGCGCGAGGTGTCGGCGATGCGGGCCAGCGAGTCGGTCTCCGCGGCGTAGCCCCCGACCAGCGCGGGCCGCTCGACCACCGAGCCGGCGATGGGCGCGTGGACGGTGAAGCGCCCGGTGCCGGCCTTCTCGCCGGCGCCGCTGATGCGCAGCGACTGGGCGATCGAGCGCAGGTCGCTCTGCGCGGCGGCGAGCTCTTGGCGCGCCACCTCGACCTCGCGCGCCGAGGCCACGCCGCTGGTCTTGAGGCTGTCCTGCCGCTTCAAGTCCGACCGCGCCGCCTGCACACGCCCGCGGGCCGCCCGCTGCCGCGCTTGCAGGTCGCTGACCTGAGCGCTCTCCAAGACGAAGAGCGCGTCGCCCTCCGCGACCTGCTGCCCGAGGTCGACTGACACCTCGCGCACGATGCCCGCCACGGCTGACCGCACGTCGGCCAGCGCGTTGCGGTCGAACTCGACGCGGGCGGTCGCCTCGACGGCGTCGGCCATGGCCAGCGACGTGACCGACGTGGTCGCGATCCCCGAGGCGCGCTCGAGGTCTGGCGAGCGAAAACGCACCCGCGTCCCCGGCGCCACAGCACCCGAACCGGCGTCGGTCGCCTTGCCGGGAGCGCTGTCACCGGGCCGCGGCGGAATCATCGGATTGCACTCCGGACACGCGGACCCGGGAAACCCGTGGGCCCCGCACCAGTCGCCCGCGGCCTTGAAGCGCCCGGCGAGCTCGGGGCTGCACTTGGTACACATGGACTCGGGCAGCGCGTGGCCCGGGCACCAGTCGGCCGCGTCGCCCACCCGCGAGCTCGCGGGCGCGGCGGCGCCGGCCGGCGGTGGCGGCGCGACGGGGTTGCAGACCGGGCAGGCGGACTCGGGGAACTCGTGCTCCGCGCACCAGTCACCGGCGGCCTTGAAGCCCTCGAGCAGCTCGGGGTTGCACTTGGTGCACATGGACTCAGGCAGGGCGTGCCCCTTGCACCAGTCGTTGGGATCGGCGCGGATCGCCGAGGCTTTCGCGGGTTTGGGGGCCGGCGCCGTCGCGCTCTTACACCCGCTGTAGAACCACAGGGCACAGGTCAGGACGAGCGCGCAACGGATCGCGCCCCGCCATCGTGATAACGGCATCTTCATCTCCTCTTGATCGATTGAATTCGCGTGCGGGAGTGGGTGGCGGGTCGACGCGGGCGCCCCCAAGCGCAGGAGCGCTCTGGGTCAGGCGGGCGCGCCGGCTCGGTCGAGCCACCGCGCGCCGCCGCCGCGTCGCCTGGGCGTCCGGCGGTAAAGCGAGCAACGCGCTCATGCGCGGCGCCCGCCGACCGACCCGGCGCACCGAGGATCGCCAGCCCGAGATCGGGGTCGGCGTGAGAACGGCTGCACCGAGCAGGCTCGACGCGGCTGTTCCCTCGCAGACGCTCAGGCGCGCGCGAATTCGGGCGGGATGAAGATCTGGCCGGGGACGCCCGCTGCGGGGTCGGCGGTCGGCCGATCCAGCGAGGCAAACACTGGCGAAAAGCGAGGGTACGCGGTGAGCGCCGGCATGACGGCGAAGACCGCTCCGGGGCAGCAGGTGCAGTGGTCGCAGCCGGGGCCGCAGGGGGTCTCGGAGCCCTCGTTGGGGCAGGGCGGGGTGCTCAGGGCGAGCTGCGCCGGACCGTCATCCGCGAGGACGTGCAGGCTGTCGTCGGCGAGGACGTGCAGGCTGTCGTCCGCGCCGTCGGCTTCAGCGCCGTGGGCGGACTCGTGGTCGCAGCAGGTGTCCGCCTCAGCGTTGGCCACCGCGATCAGACCGGGCGCGACGCCGACCTGCCCGACCAGCAAGGTCGAGAGGGCGAAGAGGGCGGCGAGCCATGCGCGGCGGGCGCTTTTGAAGGACTTACGCTTCATCTCACTCATGTGGATACAGTCCGCGAGGGGTCGCGGTCAACGCGCGGGGCGGTACCGAGGCCCGCTCCGCGCGCGGATGTACCGACCGTCAGTCGCCCAGGCGAACCGAGCCGCCCTCAGGCAGCGCGATGATCTTGGCGGGCGCGGCCTGATGCGCTGCGCCGACCTGGACCACCGCGGACTTCGCGAGCTGAACGCCCTCGCTGACCTTGACCTCGACGCCGCCAGCCAGGGTGTACGCGCCGTCAGCCGGGATCATCGCCCTGGCGCTGAAGCTCGCCGTCTGGCCCTTCGCGATCGCGCCAAGCTGCGACTGGGCCTCCGCGCTCAGGAGCGTCACGCCCTCCGGCAGCACGATGCGCGCCAGGGCGTTCGGCAGGTCGGCGAGTGCCGTCACGCTGAGGACCACCTCGACCTGCCCGCTGCTCGCCGACGTGGTCAGCTTCAGCTCGACAGGCGCGTAGGTCTTCTCCTGGTGGCTGCGCTGCGCCGCCTCGCCGCTGTGCGTCTGCGCGGCCGGCTCGGCAGTCGCCGTGGCGTGGCTCTGGGGACCACGGTGACCGCACGCGCTCGCCACGATCATCGCCCCGCCCGCTGCAAGCACCGCGATGCTCAAGATGTGCTTGTTCATGGTGTCTTTCCTCACTTGCAGTTCGCCGGACCGGCGTAGTCGTAGGGGAACTTGGCGATGCCGTTCACGATGGATTGGATGTAGGGCTTGTCGCCGTTTTGCCGGCAGAACCAGCCGTCGAGGAAGTCGACAAGCTCGACGCCTTCGACGCCGCGGCCCTCCGTCGGGTCCTTGAACGCCGTGAAGTAGTTCGCCAGCACGTCCAGGGTCGGCGCGTGGGTCTTGCCGCCGGTGCCGCCCGGGCCCGTCGCGATGGTCCACAGGATCTCGGCGATGAGGTACTCGCTCATCAGCTGCTTCATCTGCTTCGGCGCGTTCAGGCTGGCCAGGTACTCGTTGCCGGCGACGCGGATGTCGCGGATGAGCGAGCCGCCCGCCGTCGAGTCGATGTAGAGCGGCGTGTCGGAGATGGCGCAGCCGATGTACGTGCCGTAGCCCTCACCCCACGCGAGGCGCGGGTCGGTCTTGCTGCCGTCGTGGTCGCCGCCCGGGCTGTCGGAGCGCGACAGGTAGAACTCGAGGTAGTGGCCGTACTCGTGCAGCAGCACCGGGTCGTCGTACTCGTCGGTGTCCTCGTCGGAGCCCAGGATGTAAATCTTCCCGTCGTAGCCCGAGAAGTACGAGGTCCCGCCGGCCGTGCCCTGGCCCGAGCGCCACTCGACGGTGACCGCGGGCGGGTACTTGCCCATGTTCGCTTTCGCGAAGTCGGCACCCTTCATGAACACGTCAAAGATGTTGAAGGCGCCAGCGTTCTTGCTGGCCACGGTGATGACCGTCTCGCCGAGATCCGTCGCCGCCGTCGGCGTGAAGTTCGCCGTCTTGCTGCCGTAGAGGTTCCCCGGCCCATCCCCGCAATCGTCCAGCGGGCAGTCGTAGACGATGTGGTTGTGCTTGCCCGGCTCGCCCTGCGCCGCCACCAGCACGTAGACCTCGCCCTCGCCCTCGAACTGCAGCGCGTAGCTGCCGTCCTGCCCGGTGTACGCCTCGGCCACCTTGCTGTTGTCGCTGGCCTTGCGCACCGTCACCAGCGCGCCGCGCACCGGCCGCTTCGAGATGTCGCCCAGGCCGTCCTCGGTCAGCGCCTTCTTCTCAAACGAGAACGTGCCGGTCACGTTGTGCGTGCCGCTCAGCACCGGCGCGTCCACGCAGCGGAAGTTCCCGGCGTCCACGCCGCACACCTTCCCGGTCGCGCTGCAGTCTTCCGTCTTCACCGCGTGGTCGAGGCACCACGTCGCCGTCGTCCCCTCGCAGGTCCCGCTCGCCGACACCGGGCCGCAACCCGTGGCCCCCGTGGTCACGCAGTCGGCGAATCCGCCCGACGCCACACACACCAGCCCGTCGGCCGAGCAGTCGACCGTCACCACGTCGCCGTTGGCCTGCGACGCGCAGTAGCTCAGCGTGTTCCCGTCGCACGAGCCCCCGTCGCTGACCTCGCCGCAGCCGCCGTTGTACGTCGCGCTCACGCAGTCGTAACCGTAGTCGTCGGACACCAGCCCGCACGCCAGCGGAACGCCCTGCTCGTCGGTGTCGGTCGCGCAGTCGAAGTCGGCCGGCCCGCCGAACGCGCAGTACTTGATGACCGTGCCCTCGCACTTGCCGTACAGCGTCAGGTCGCCGCACTCGGCGTTCGGCAGGCACATGCCCGCCATGCCGGCGTCAGGGAACTCGGTGTCGCAGCGCCACCCGGCGGGGCAGGTGTCGTCGGTGTCGCACAGGTCCGAGCAGACGCCCGCGTCGCCGATCTGCACGCACGAGTCGGCGCACGCCGTGGTCTCAGCCTCGAAATCGCACGCCTCGCCGTCGGACACGCAGGTCAACCCGTCGCCGCTGAACCCGGCGTCGCACGCGCAGGTGAAGCTGGCGTCGACGTTGGTGCAGGTCGCGTTGGGGTCGCAGTCGTCGGTGCCGTCGGCGCACTCGTCGATGTCGGTGCAGGTCACGCCGTCGCCGCTGAACCCGGCTTTGCATGTGCACGTAAATGAGCCAATTGAATCCGCGCAGTCGGCATTATCCGAGCAGTTGTCAGATTCCGCAGTGCACTCATCGACATTCGCGCAGGTCTCGCCCGAGCCGGTGTAGCCGGTGTCGCAGGCGCAGGTGAAGCCGCCCTCGGTGTTCGTGCAGGTGGCCGTGGTGGCGCAGTTGTCTGTGCCCTCGACGCACTCGTTGGTGTCGGAGCAGGTCACGCCGTCGCCCGAGTAGCCGGCCGGACAGGCGCAGGTGAACGCGCCGTCGGTGTCGGTGCAGGTGGCGTCGGCCGCGCAATTGGCGGTGCCGTCGGCGCACTCGTCGACGTTGACGCAGGTGGCGCCGCTGTCGTCGTAGCCGGCCTCGCAGGCGCAAGACGCCTCGCCGTCGACGTCCGAGCAGACGCCGTGTCCCGAGCAGGTCACGTCGGCGCAGGGATCGCTCGAACCCCCGTCGTCACACGCGCCAAGGGCCAACCCGGCGAGGAGCAGCGCAAACACGCTGAGCCGAGTGGCGGTCAAATTGATTCCTGGGATGTGTGACATCGATTCCTTCCGTGCTGCAGCAAGCAGGTCTGTCGTGTCCGCCGTACGCGAACGGCGCAGACCCTACCATGGCGGGTCCGCGGAAGATAGCGCGCTTGCGGAATCAGGGTCGGCGCGTCTCCGCTACGGCGAGCAAGTGCCGCAGCCGAAGGACTCGACCTCGCCCACGCAGATGTCGTCCCACTCTTCGCTGCAGCACCAGCTATCCTGCGCGCAGACGCAG
Source organism: Myxococcota bacterium (assembly GCA_041389525.1). GTDB lineage: Bacteria > Myxococcota_A > UBA9042 > PHBI01 > JACKFB01 > JACKFB01. Next base: position 41,701 of record JAWKRR010000019.1, read on the forward strand.
CTCTGCACGGTGGCGTCGGCGCATCCAGGGGTGGACTGCTCGCCGCAGCACGCGCCGGGCTCGGGGCACGCGCCGCAATCCTGCGGACACAGCTCGCAATCCTCTGCGTCCGCCTGGCATTTGCCGTCGCCGCAGGTCTCGCACAGCGCGCCGCCTGAGGTCAGCTTCATCACCACGCCGTCCACCGCGTCGCCGTTTCCGGGCATGGTCCCCGCCACCACGAGGTGCCCCGTGCCGACGACGTGCACCGAGTGTCCCGCGCCCGACCCGCCGAACGACGCGCTCCATAGGCTGGTCCCCGCCGCGTTCGCCTTCATCACCAGCAGCCCGTCGCTCGTCGTGTTGCCGGACGCGCTGTGCCGCCCCGCGAACACCAGATTGCCCCCCGCGACCGCCACGCTGTACCCGCCGTCATCGGACGTCGCGTCGAACACGTCCTTGGCCCACGTCAACCCGCCGTTCGCGCTGGCCCGCACGGCGCACACCGAGAACCCCTTCCCGGTCACCGACGAATACGACTGCCCGACCGTCACGTAGCCGCCCTCGAACGCGACGACGTCCTCGGCGGTGCGGCACCCGTCGTACACCTCGTCCCACTTGAAGCTGCCGTCGTAGCCCAATTTCATAAGCCACGCCTGGGTGTTCGCGAAGTTCACCTTGTCGTAGGTCCCCGCGACGATCAGCCCGTCGCCGACGGGCAGCACGGCGCTCGCCGAGTCCGACCACTCGTCGCCGAAGGTCTTCTCCCACACGACCTCCCCGGCGAGGTCCACGCGCATCACCCACAGCTGGTTGCCCTTCCCGCTCACCGACTTCGCGCCGACCAAGATAAGCCCGCCCTCGATGACCGCGACGTCCTCGAACCGGTCGCTCCCCGAGCCGCCGTAGCGCTTCTCGAAGCTGACCGCGCCGCTCGCGCTCGCGGCCACCAGCCAGCCGTCGGCGCTGGTCGCGGGTGCGCTCTCGCTGTCGCCGACCATGAACCACGTGTCGCCGGAGCGGGCGATTCCGCGCAGTCGGTCCGCCTTGGTGCCGCCGTACTGGTGCTCGGCGATGAGGTCGCCGTTGGCCGCCAGCCGGACCAGCCAGCCCTGCAATCCGTTGCTGTCGATGGTCGAGGTGCGATAGCCCGCCGCCGCCCAGCCGCCGCCCGGGACCGGCGCCAGGTCGAAGAGCACGTCGCTGGCCGAGCCGCCGAGGGTGGTCTTCCAAGTGTCCGCTGCGCCCGCGGCGTTGCAGCCGGTGGTCGCGAGCTCGCAGTGCCCGACGCTGTTGCAGGATTTGCCGGCGGTGCACGCGCCGCAGGTGCCGCCGCAGCCGTCGGGCCCGCATTGCTTGCCGTTGCAGGCCGGGGTGCAGACGTCCGGAGGGACCACGAGGTCGGGGGTGACGTCGGGCGTGACGACGTCGGGGGTGACGTCGGGGGTGACGTCGGGGGTCACGACGTCGGGGGTTACCGCGTCAGGGATGACGTCCGGGATGACGTCAGGGATGACGTCGGGCGTGACGTCGGGCGTGACACTATCTGGGGAGACGATCTCGGACGTCGCGTCCGCATCCGCGTCCTGGATCGCGTCCGCGTCAGGTTCCAGCGTCGTCTCCGCGTCAGCGTCGGCGAGGGTGTCGGGCTGGATCTCGGGCTGAATCTCCATGTCCGGTCCGACAGCCGAATCGCCCGCGGAGTCAGGTGGGATCAGCGCGTCCGAGCCGCCGTCACCCGGCGAGACCCCGCCGTCGACCACGCCGACGGCCGCGTCCGGGTTGAACCCGGGCACGTCCAAGCCGGCCAGCCCGACCCCACTGCCGTCGCCCGGAGATCCGCACCCCAGTAGCATCACCGCAATCAGCGCCAACACCCGCATCGCCGCCTCCCGCGGTGAGCCTCCACCGCGGGCGCAGACTAGCGAAATCGCTCGCCCTTTCCAACGTGGGCAGGCGCTCCGCCCTTAGGGGACGAGGGTGATGGGGACCTCCAGGCGCACCTCAAACGGAGTGCCGGAGGCCGTGCCCTTCGCGGACAGCGACACCGTGTAAGCGCCCGGCGGGAAGGGAGCGCCCTTGGGGTTGCCGGTGTCCGAGGGCCCAATCCAATTGACGCCATCCCAGTCGAAGCTACCGGCCACCGTCCCCGCGGGAAGCGTGACCGTCGAGCCGTCGGGGCCCTGGCAGAGGCCGGAGTCGCAGATGCACCAAGCCTCAGCGCCGCCCGAGACGCGCGGAAACACCATCAGCCCGCTCGCGTCGGCCTGCGAACACCCGCCAGCGTCCTGCGGCGCAGACGCGACCTCGGCGACCGGCGCGTCGGTGACGACCTCCCAAGCGATGGTGATGCCCGCCGCGGCCTCGGCCAGCGTGTACGTGCAGTCGGTGGTGGTCAGCGCCAGCTTGACCCCGGCCAAGTCACTGGTCGCCGTGGGCACGCAGGTCGCGACCACGTCCGCGACACAGATCCCGCCAGTGCAGGTGCTGCCGGCGCAGCAGCCCGTGGTGGCGCAAGAAGCCGCGGCGGGCGCGCAGGCGACACCCGAGTCAGCGTCTGGCACCGCGTCTGGCACTGCGTCTGCGACCGCGTCTGGCACTGCGTCTGCGACCGCGTCTGGCACTGCGTCTGCGACCGCGTCCGCGACCACGTCCGCCTTGGCACCGCCGCCGTCATCGCAGCCCGTCGCCGCCACCGCCAGCACCAAGCCGACCGCCATCCACGCCATGTTCGCTCTCATCTTGGGCTCCGGAAGTCAGGGCTGATGCTCATCGGTCGCGACCCGCGCCGTCGAGGCCACCCGCGCAGGAAAGCTCAAAGCACGCCGTGTGCCAAACGTCATCAATCCCCGCCAACGCTCGCTCCAGCGTCCAAGCGCCCCCCAGCCGCGAACACCCACCGCCTGACATCCCCTGCACGACCGTAGAGTTTCTCCACACCGCCCCGGAGCGCGAGGGAACACGCGCCGCGGCAGCCCACGCCCGCCGGCGGGCCATCTCGGCGGCCGATCGAATCCAGCCCATACCACTCGAAGATCGCCTCAAAGCACTGGAAGCCCTCGGAACCGAGAGGATGCGCCGGCAAGACCGCAGGCACGGCGCGCGCGACGAGCGGCACCGCGTCCGGCTTGGCGACATCCGCAACCTGGCGAAGTCGACCAAGGCCGGAGCCGACCCGGCACTGGAAGTGCGTTTGACCATGTAAGCCGCTTAGAACCTGCGCAAGAATATGAGAAATGAGGGTGTTTGACCCCCTGCCCGCGCACCGCAGCCTCGGCCGCGGGAACGGGCGCGGACGGTGCGGTTGTTCGTGCTCTCCCAAGCGCTGCGTGCCTCCGCCGGGCGGTTGGAGTGACGCAAGTTCGGCGCTATGCTCCGAAGCATGACGAGCCTGCCGCGACCGCGCACCGCGACCTACGACGACTACCTGGCGCTGCCCGACGACCAGAAGGCGGAGCTCATCGACGGGACGCTCTACCTGATGAGCGGTCCGAAGGGTCGGCACATCCGCGTGGCGAGCACACTCGGGGGGATCCTGTCGTACCGCTTCGGGCTTCGCGAAGGGCCGAGCGGCGACGATCCTGGGGGCTGGTGGGTACTCCACGAACCCGAGCTGCATCTGCTGCTGGACCGGCGGGTGGTGCGGCCGGACTTGGTAGGTTGGCGGCGCGAGCGCATGGCCACGCCGCCGAGTGATAGCCACAAGTTCACGCTGATCCCGGATTGGGTTTGCGAGGTGCTGTCGCCGAGCACATCGAGCCACGACACCATCGTGAAGATGCCTCGCTATCTGGAAGCAGGAGTGCAGTGGGCGTGGATCATCGACCCGGTGGCCGAGCGCGTGGACATCTTCCGCGCGGGTGACGGGGAGTGGGTCGAGGTCGGCGGCCACGAGGGCGCTGGGGCGGCGCGTTTGGCGCCTTTCGACGCGGTCGAGTTCGATCTCGGCCTGTGTTGGTGAAGGCGGGATATCTTGGAACGCGCGAAGCAAGTCCGAAGCTCTGGCACACCCCTTATGGTCCTGCTCGTCTTGTGCTGCTTGGCCATCCCCCTTCAGGTGTACGGCCCGCCCAACGGCGACGCCCACACGAATTGGCCTGCGGGAGACGGGAACTGGGGAGCAAGAACCCAGTGATCTCCGAGCAGTTTGCCAGCCGGGTTAGCCTTCGCCGTGGGGATGTTGAGTCCTTTGCGCGCTATCCCTTCAACCTGCCTGCGGTGCGGTCGTTGGACTCGCTTGAGCTGCACCCCCAGGTGACCTTCTTGATTGGGGAGAATGGCAGCGGGAAGTCGACCTTGTTGGAGGCGATGGCTGTGGCGCTTGGGTTCAACGCTGAGGGCGGGACGAAGAACTTCAAGTTCGGGACTCGCGGGTCGCACTCGGAGCTTTACGATTTTCTTCGTATCGCCAAAGGCACCCGGCGGCCTCGCGACGGGTTCTTCCTGCGCGCTGAGAGCTTCTTCAATGTCGCGACCGAGATCGAGCACCTCGACGAAGGGCCCGGCCCCGGCCCGCGGGTCATCGACTCCTACGGTGGGACCTCACTTCACGAGCAATCCCACGGCGAATCCTTCCTCGCCTTGATGATGCATCGCTTCGGCGGCGACGGCCTCTACCTGCTCGACGAGCCCGAGGCCGCGCTCTCGCCTCAGCGGCAGCTCGCCGTGCTGTCGCGCATCCACGACCTCGTCCTGGACCGCTCGCAGTTCATCATCGCGACGCACTCGCCCATCCTCATGGCCTACCCCGACGCCTGGATTTACCAGTGCGCGCCTGAGGGTTTGCGGCGCGTCGAGTACCGCGAGACCGAGCACTTTCAGGTCACCCGCGACTTCCTGGCGAACCCGGAGCGGATGCTGCGGATCTTGCTGGAACGCTGAATTCGTCCGGTGGAGTCGCCGCGCCCCTCGCCGCGCATCAGTGGTGCGCCTTCGGGCCGCCGCGGCCTCGGGCGACCTTGAAGATGTGGCGCAGCGCCAAGCTGACGGGGCCTTTGGGCCTGGCTTCGCGCGAGGTGGGGGCTGCCGCTAGGGGTTTGCCGTAGTGCTCGATTTGGTCGTCGAGGTCGGTCTTCTCGTCGGCTTGGGCTCGCCGCTCCAGCCAGAAGCGCAGGCGCTGCTCGGCGGGGTAGATCCTCGAGCGGATGAACCCGATGGAGTGGTAGTCATCGATGCGCTTGCACTTGAAGAGCGCCATGGTGCTGGGCGGCAGGCGGCCGACGTCGAACTTGAGCTTGCTGACCACGTCGTCGCCCGCGACCTCGGTCATGTCGACCCAGCCCACGTCGTGCCAGGGGCAGTCGTGCTCGCTCCACTCGCGGCCGGGGTCGAAGACGCTCTGGGGCAGGGCGCTGTCGGCCTCGCGTAGCTGCATCTGCAGCATCCGCTTGGCCTGGCCGGCCTCGACCCGCGTGGCGAACTCGAGCTCCAGGTAGTTCCACGCCTGCGTCTGGCCCGGCAGGCGGTCTTGCTCCCACGGGGCGTCCAGGTCGCGCGCGCTCGGCATGCCCTGCTCCGGGCCGCCGCCGACGTTGAGCAGCCGGAACCGCACGTAGTACTCCCGCTCGACCGTCGTGAACCGGAAGACCAGCTTCGACGCGTAGCGCACGCCCGTGTACGACTCCGGCGCCCGCCTCACCGACAGCTCAAACTGAGTCCGCGCCTCGCTGTCGGCCTCGAGGAACTCGCGCAATCCCTGCTGATTGACCGACTCCTCCTTGCCCCGCCGCGGCGCGCTGGCCCGCGCAAAGCGCCAGAACACCTTCGCCGTCGAGAAGGTCACCGGCCCGCTGTTCATCACCAGGTCCAGCACCCGCTCCTGCGACCCGCCCCGCTCCGAGAAACCCAGCGCGCACCCGCGAATATCCAGCGCCGCCCCGTCCGCGTAGCTGACGTTCGCGTGCCGCCCCACCACGCTCAGCTCGCGCCCGGGCGTGAAGAACCCGTTCGCCGGGAAGGTCGGCGCGTCCACCACCCGAAATGTGCCAAGTGCCACCACCCCGCGCGTGTGGGTCGCCCGCCCCGACTTCACCAGCGTGGCCAGCGCGAAGAAGATCTCGAACAGCACCAAATAGAAGGTCTTGACCAGCCAGTTCACAAAAAGCTCCGGTGGCGCACGGACGCCCGCGAGTTGGAATTCAGGTGTTGGTGCTGTTGGGGATGCGCGACGGCTTCAGAAACGGATACTCGAGGCGCCGCTCGAGGTTGCGCCCGTCAATCTCGGTCTCGACCTCGGCCAGCCGCGCCCGAAACGCCCCCATCACGTCCTGCGCCCGCGGGTCCGCGAACGCGCCCTTCGGGTAGTGCCCAAGCCGCGTGTACTGAAGCCCCGTCAGCGCCTGCATCAGCAGGATCTGCGTCTTCGTCTTCTCGTCCTTGGGATAGATCGCCATCAGGTCGCCCTCCCGCGTGAACCTCCCGCGCTCCGTCGGCGCCGGCGCGTACCCCGCAAACGGCATGTTCGGGACGAAGGCCACGTAGTTCCACTGCGGGTAGTTCACCGCCGCGTGCTGCGGCCCGGCGATCCAGATGATCTGGCTGACCAGCGCCACCAGCGCGTCGAATCCGTCGATGCGGTCAGGCAAACCCTTCAGCTTGCCCTCGACGCTCATCGCCACCACCCAGCGCTGTAGCTCCGCGTCCTCGGTCACGTCCTCCGCCCGCAGGTAGTACAGCCCCAGATAATCCCGCACCATCGTCTCGATGGCGTCCAGCACCAGGAAGCCGTCGTCGCGGTACGGGAATGACGGCAGCACGTCGGTGTCGTCCAGCCCGCGGTCGGCGATGTCGCGCCGCAGTCGCCGCTTGTCGAACTCGAAGGTCCCGATGGCGTTCGACACGATGGACATGGTGTCGTCCAAGGTCGGCGCCATCATCTGGTCGAGGAATCCGCTGGGGTTTACCAGGGTCGCCCGCCCGAGATCGTTGATGGCCAGGGTCGACTCGAAGTGCTGCGCCAGGAGCAGAAACACCGGGTGATTTGGCGCCATATTACGGTGCATCGTCATGATGATCGGCTCGAGCATCAGGTGCGTGCACGCCAGATGCGAGCAGAGCTCGTGCTGCGTGGTCTCCGATATCTGCGCGAAGGCCTTGGCCATCAGCCACTCGACGCCGTCGCCCGGCGTGTAGACCAGCGAACCCGGCTCCGGCCGCACCTGGATGGCGATGGGCTCAAGCTCGCCCCAGCCGCGGTTGAGGTGGCTGCCCGGCCCGGCGTGAAACAGGATCGTCGCCGCCGAGTTGTAGCGCCCGTGCTGGCCCGGCTCAGCGGCCCACGCCTTCAGGTACGAGTAGTCGCAGATGAAGAGGTGCCCCTCGCTCGCCTCCGCGTGCACGGTGGTCGCGCGTCCCAGCACCTGCGACAGCAGCGCGTCGGTCACGCCGAAGTGCTCCGGCAGCCCGTCCACGCCCACCCGCCGCAGGCTCATCGGGTTCGGCCCCGCCAGCCGCTGGTGCCCAAACACCGAGTCCAGCGTCACCGTCGTCCGCGTCGCGGGCTTGCGCAGCAGCGGGTAGTACCGGCCGTACCCCGCCAGCGTCTCCGGCGTCTTCCGCCGGTACTTCAGCTCAAGCACCACCCAGTTGGCGAGGTACTTGCTCAGCGCCCAAAGCTGCTTGGCGCGGTACGTGTAGCTGAACTCTTCGGCCTTCGGCAGATGCTCCAGCAGCACGATCTCGGTCTGCTGCTGCACAACGTAGTGGTAGGCGCGGGTGGCCTCGGCGATCCGGTAGGCTCGCTTGCCGGGCTCGAGATCGTGTTGCGGCAGCGCAGGATTCACCGGCAGGCCTCCGGGGGCGATCGCGTGGTCGCGGCTGAGTGTGGGCGGAGCCAGTACCCTAGTACGTTCGCCGGCTTAGGAAAACGCGCCGCGTCCTCCGTGGCCTTGCCGCCCCCCCGGCTGGCGGGCTACGCTGAGTGCACATGCCAACAAGTGTCAGAAATTTCGGCGGTTACACGCTGGAGGACCGCCTCCACGACGGCCCCCGCAGCGTCGTTTACCGGGCGCGCCCCGACGACGACGCGGGCGGTGTGCGCCGCGTCGTGCTCAAGATCCACCGCGACGAGCACCCAAGCGAGCGCGACGTCGCCCGCTACCAGCTCGCCTGCGACCTCGGCCAGCGCTTCGACGGCGTCGGGATCATCGAGCACCTCGGCGTCGCGCGCTCGGGCTCTCGCGTGGCGCTGGTCACCGAAGACTACGGCGCCGTCTCGCTAAATCAGCTCCGCCGCGACCGCAAGCTCAGCCTCGACGACACGCTCAACATCGCGATTCAGGCCGCCTCCGCCCTGGCGCGCATCCACACGCAGCGCATCGTCCACAAGGACATCACGCCCGCCAACATCGTGGTGCACCCCGACACGCTGGTGGTGAAGATCATCGACTTCGGTATCGCCAGCGACCTCGGGGCCGAGCGCGCGCAGGCCCTGCCCCCCGGCCGCCTCGAAGGCACCATGGCCTACCTCTCGCCCGAGCAGACCGGGCGCATGAACCGCCGCATCGACGACCGCACCGACCAGTACTCCTTCGGCGCGACGCTCTACGAGCTGCTGACCGGCCGCCCGCCCTTCAGCGGCGACGACGTGCTGCAGCTTATCCACGCCAAGATGGCGCAGCGCGCGCCGTCGCCCCACGAGCTGAAGCCGAGCGTGCCGAAGGCGCTGTCGGACATCGTGATGAAGCTGCTCGCGAAGACCGCCGAGGAGCGCTACCTCAGTGACCGCGGGCTGCTGCGGGATCTCGAGCGGTGCCGCGATGGTCTGCGCGAGCGCGGGGCGGTCGAGGATTTCGCCATCGCGGACGGCGACGTCTCGAGCCGGCTGCACGTCTCCGAGCGCCTGTACGGCCGCGAGCGCGAGATCGCGACGCTGCTGGGCGCGTTCGAGCGGGTGGCGGGCGGCGGGCGCGGGCTGCTGGTGGTCGCCGGCTACTCCGGCATCGGCAAATCCGCGGTGGTCCAAGAGGTCTACAAGCCGATCACCGCCGCGCGCGGGCGCTTCTGCAGCGGGAAGTTCGACCAGTTCAAGCGCGACCAGCCTTACAAGGCGTTCAGCGAGGCGCTTGACGGGCTGGTGCGGCAGCTTCTGAGCGAGCCGGGCGAGGACGTCGCGGTGAGCAGCGGGCGACTGCTGGCGGCCCTGGGCGACCACGGGCAGCTCGTGTGCGACGTGGTGCCGAGCTTGAGCCTGCTGCTGGGGCCGCAGCCGCCGGTGGCCGCCCTGGGGCCGCTCGAGGCGCGCAACCGGTTCGAGCGCGTGATGACCAGCTTCGTGCGGGCGCTGGCGCGGCCGGAGTACCCGCTGGTCATCTTCATCGACGACCTGCAGTGGGCCGACCACGCGTCGCTGCACCTCATCGAGCTGCTGCTGGCCGACCACCAGACCGAGCACCTGCTGCTCATCGGCGCGTACCGGGACAACGAGGTCTCCGCGGCGCACCCGCTGAGCGAGGTGCTGGCGCGGCTCGAGGCCCAGCCGGGCGCGGTCGAGCGGATGCACCTCGGCGCGCTGAGCGTGGGCGATTTGACACAGCTCATCGTCGACAGCTTTGGCCGCTCCGAGGCCGACAGCCGCGGGCTGGCCGAGCTTCTGCACGCGAAGTGCGCGGGGAACCCCTTCTTCGCGCTGGAGCTGCTGGGCGGCCTCTACGAGGACGGGCTGGTGCGCTTCGACCTCGACGCCGAGCACTGGGCGTGGTCGCTCGACGCCGTCGCCGGCGCGGGGCTGACCGACAACGTGGTCGACATGATGTCGGCGCGCCTGCGAAAGCTGCCCGAGGCCGCGCGGGCGCAGCTTGGCGTCGCGTCGTGTCTGGGCAGCCAGTTCGAGCACCGCGCGCTGTCCTGGGTCAACGGCGAGTCCAGCGCGGACACGGCGCGCAGCCTCGAGGAGGCGGTGCGCAGCGGCTACATCATCCCGATTGGCAGCGATTACCGGTACCTGCGGGTCAGCGTGCCGGCTTCTAGCGAGGGCGCGACCGACGCCTCCGGAGCGACCGCGCCGCGGCCCGACGCCCCGCAGGTCGCCTACCGCTTCCTGCACGACCGGGTCCAGCAGGCCGCCTACGCCCTGGTGCCCGAGTCCGAGCGCGAGGCGCTGCACCTGCGAATCGGCCGCACCCTGCTCGAGCGCCTGACCCCGGCCGAGCTCGACGAGCAGCTTATCAACGTCGTCGACCACTTGAACCTGGGCCGCGGCGGCATCAGCGCGCCCGACGAGCTGGCGCGCCTCGCCGACCTGAACCTGCGCGCCGGTCGCCGCAGCAAGGCGTCGATGGCCTTCGAGCCGGCGCTGCGCTACCTGCGGACGGCGCTGGAGCTGCTGCCAGCCGGGGCCTGGACCGCCGACTACCCGCGCGCGCTGGCGGTCCACAACGAGACGGTCGAGGCCGCCTTCCTCACCGAGCGCTTCGACGAGATGGAGGCCCTGGCCACCGTCGTCGACAGCAAGGCCCGCTCGCTGCTGGACCGCATCGACGTCGAGACCGTGCGAATCCAGGCCGACATGGCCCAGGCCAACTACCGGCGCGCGGTCGACACGGCCCTGCGCGTCCTCGCCAGCCTCGGCGTGAAGCTGCCGCGCAACCCGAACCAGGCCCACGTCGTCGCCGGCGTCATGCGCACCAAGCTCGCCATCGGCCGCCGCAGCACCGCCGACCTCGCCCGCCTCCCCGAGATGACAGGCGCCACCGAGCTCGCCGCGATGCGCGTGCTGATGAGCGCCACCTCGCCAGCCTTCTACGGCGTCCCCGACCTCTTCCCGCTCATCATCTTCAAGATGGTCTCGCTCTCGGTGCGCCACGGAAACAGCGCCACCTCGGCCTACGGCTACAGCGTGTTCGGCATGGTCCTGTGCGGCGCCCTGGGCGACGCGGCGGGCGGCTACGCCTTCGCGAAGCTGGGCTTTCAGATCATGGATCGCTTCGACGCCAAGCCCCTGGCCGCCAAGATCAACATGGTCTTTCACGGCTTCGTGCGCCACTGGACCGACCCGCTGCCCGACTCGCTCCCCGGCCTCCAAACCGGCTGGGAGAGCGGGCTCGAGCAAGGCGACGTCGAGTACGGCGTCTACTGCGGCCTCATCTCGATCTACTATTCGATCTTCCGCGGCCGCGAGCTGGCCGTGGTCCTCGACCGCTTCGCCGACCACACCGCGGCGATTCGCGGCTCCAAGCAGGCCCAGTCCATCCCCATCGTCGAGTGCTGGACCACCTTCGCGACCCAGCTCGGCGACAGCCGCTCCACCGCCACGCGGCTGGTCAGCGCCGACTTCGACGCCGAGAAGGTCTACGGCGAGATGGCGCGCGCCAAGAACTTCATGGCCGCGTTTCAGACCGGGCTGGCCGACGGCGTGCTGGCCTACCACATGGGCGACCACGCCCGAGCGCTCAAGGTGCTGGTGAAGGTCGAGGCCCAGCTCGACAGCGCGATGGGCCTCTACTTGGTCCCGATTCACGCCCTCTACACCGCGCTGGCGGCGTGCGCGGCGGCCCGGGCTGGCCGTCCCGGCGAGCTTCGACGCGCGGGGCGCTACCTCAAGAAGCTGCGCGGCTGGGCCAAGAGCGCGCCGCTCAATCACTCCGCCAAGGCCGCGCTGGTCGAGGCCGAGCTCCACCGCGCCCGCGGCCGCCGCGCCGAGGCCGAGGCCGCCTACGAGACCGCCGCCCGCGCCGCCCGCGAGGCCGGCTTCGTCCAAGAGCAAGCCCTGGTCTACGAGTGCATGGGCGAGTCCCTGTACGAGCGCCTGCCCGAGCTCGGCGTCCCGCTGCTCTCCCGCGCCCGCCAACTCTACGCGCGCTGGGGCGCCCACGCTGTCGCCGCCGCCCTCGACCGCCGCCACGGCGAGGGCTTCGCAAGCCAGCCCTTCGCGACCCAGCGCCGCTCGCCCGGCCACACCGTGGAACCCGGCGCCTCCCACACGGCGACCACCAGCGAAACCGAGGGCATGCTGGACCTCGGCAGCGTGATGAAGGCCGCCCGCAGCCTGTCCCAAGAGATCGAGCTGGACCCCCTGCTCAGCCGCATCATGGACGTCGCCATCGAGAACGCCGGCGCCCAGCGCGGCGTGCTGCTGCGCGTGCGCGACGGCCAGCTCGTGGTCGAGGCCGCGTGCTCGGTCGGCCAAGGCTTCTCCCGCCTCGACGCCCCGCTGTCCGGCCGCGACGACCTGCCCCGCTCGGTCATCGAGTTCAGCCAGCGCTCCGGCGAGAGCGTGTTGCTCACCAAAGCCACCGACGACGCCACCTACGGCCGCGACCCCTACGTCGCCGCCGCCGGCCTGCGCTCGGTGATGACGGTCCCGGTCGTCCTCCACGGCGCGGTCACCGGTATCCTTTATATGGAGAACAACCTCGCGTTCGGCGCCTTCACCGACGCCCACCGCGACGTCATGCTGATGCTGGGCGCCCAAATCGCCGTCGCCATCGAGAACGCCGAGCTCTTCGCCGAGCAGCGCAAGATGACCGAGTCCTTTGCGCGCTTCGTGCCCACCGAGTTCCTCGAGCACCTGGGCCGCGACCGCCTGGTCGATGTGGCGCTGGGCGACTCGGTCGAGCGCGACATCACCGTGCTCTTCAGCGATCTGCGAGGATTTACCACGCTGTCTGAGAGCATGGGCGTCACCGAGAACTTCCAGTTCCTCAACGCCTACCTCGAGCGCATGGAGCCCCTGATTCAGCAGAACGGCGGCTTCATCGACAAGTTCATCGGCGACGCCATCATGGCGCTCTTCCCCGCGTCGCCGCTGGACGCGGTCAAGGCGGGGCTGGCGATGCAGCACGCGCTGGCCGAGCACAACGCCGAGCGCCACGAGGCCGGCAGGATGCCGCTCGAGATGGGCATCGGCATCCACTCCGGCTCGGTGATGCTCGGGACCGTCGGGTCGGCGAGCCGCATGGAGACGACGGTCATCGGCGACACGGTGAACCTGGCGTCGCGCATCGAGGGCCTGACCAAGACCACCGGCGCGCACCTGCTGCTAAGCGAGGACACCTTCCGCCGCCTGCCCCAGCCCGACGCGTTCATGTGGCGCCGCGTCGGCCGCGTCCGCGTGAAGGGCAGGGCGGCCCCCTGCGAGCTCTACGAGGTCTTCGACGCAAACCCGCCCGAGATCCTCGAGCGAAAGCGAGCCTCCCGAGACGCCTTCGCCCGCGGCATCGAGTCCTACTTCGGCCGCGAATTCGGCCCCTCCGCAGAGGCCTTCCGCGCCAGCCTCTCGCTCTACCCGGCGGACCCAGTGGCCCAGTCCTTCCTCGAACGGGCGTCCGAGTCTGTGGGTGGGGAGGTGCCGGAGGGGTGGGACGGGGTTGAGAATATGCCGTCGAAGTGACAGTCCGGGGCTGGGGCCGTGGGGAGCTGGGGCCGTGGGGGTGAGAGGGGGCTGGGAGTGCGTTTTTTACCACGGAGACACGGAGACACGGAGGAGCACGGAGACGGGCGGTTTGGTGGGGGCGGGGCTGGGGCCGTGGGGGTGAGAGGGGGCTGGAAGTGCGTTTTTACCACGGAGACACGGAGACACGGAGGAGCACGGAGTCGGGCAGGTTTGGTGGGGCGGGGCTGGGGCCGTGGGGGTGAGAGGGGGCTGGAGTGCGTTTTTACCACGGAGACACGGAGGCACGGAGGGTGCGGAGTCGGGCAGACCTCGCACGTCGCGACCATTCAATTCGATCCGCCCAAGCGCCCCCGCCACCAACCTCTCCCTCTCCCCCCTCCGTGCTCCTCCGTGTCTCCCGTGTCTCCGTGGTAAATAAGCATGCCCCCACCCCCAAGCACCCCGCCACCAACCCCTCCACCACCTCCGTGCCTCCGTGGCAAAAACGCATGCCCCACCCCCCAAGCACCCCGCCACCAACCTCTCCCAATCCCCCCCTCCGTGCTCCTCCGTGTCTCCGTGTCTCCGTGGTAGATAAGCATGCCCCCACCCCCAAGCACCCCGCCCCAGCCCCAGCACGCCGCCACCCCCCAATCACCCTCCGTACCTCCGTGTCTCCACGGCAAATAAGCATGCCCCCACCCCCAAGCACCCAGCCCCAGCGCCCCCTCCACTCCGAATGACCCACAGACGAGGACACTCCGATGACTGACTCCACACACCAAGACTACATCCCAGTCGACGTCGGCACCGACATCCCCGTTCCCGGGCAGTTCTACCTGCGTGGCAATTTCGCGCCCTACCCGAACGAGGACCCGCTGACCGAGCTGACCGCCATCGAGGGCACGATTCCGCCTGAGATTGACGGCACTCTGTACCGAATCGGGCCCAACCCGGCGAAGGGGCCTCGGAGCCGGCTGCTCTATCATTGGTTTGATGGCGACGGGATGATCGACGCTTTCAAGATCTCGGGCGGGCGTGTCTGGCATCACAATAAGTTCGTGAAGACCAAGGCGTATGAGCTGAATGCCAAGGCGGGCGAGGAGCTCTTCGGCGGGCTGCGCGACTTCTTCTTGAGCACGCCGCAGCGGGGCTGGCGAGCCATCGGGGTGAACCTGCTGACCTGGATTCAGCTTGGAGCCGCCTGGCTATTTCGGCGGCAGATGCCGGTGAAGCGCATCCACGACATTCAGTCGGTGCGGACGCGCGCCAACACCAACGTCGTGAAGTTTCGCGACACGCTGTTGGCGCTGGAGGAGATCGGGATGCCGGTGGCCTTCGACCCGGAGACGCTGGAGACGCGAGGGGTCTACGACTTCGGCGGCGCGCTGACCGGGCCGACGATGACGCCGCACCCCGTGCTGGACCCCGACACCGGCGAGCTGTTCACATTCGGCTACGACATCGTCGAGCCCTTCTTGCGCTACTACGTGTTCAACGCCGACGGCACCAAGCGGCTGGAGCGCACCATCCCGGCCGACTACGCGTCGATGAACCACAGCTTCAGCGTCACGAAGACGCGGACGCTCTTCTATCAGCTACCGGCGGTCTTCAACGCCGTCGACTCCATGACCATCAACCCCGTGCGCTGGGACGACTCAAAGCCGACCAAGATCCGCGTGCTCGACCGCTACGACGCGACGTCCGCGCCGGTGGAGATCTCAATCCGCCCCTGCTTCTTCTTCCACACGATGAACGCCTTCGACGAGGGCGACGAGGTCGTCATCGACGTGGCGCTCTTCCCGCGAGTGCCGCTCTTCGACTTCGACCTCAACGACAACGCGCACGGCTGGCACGCCGGCCCGCAGTCGAAGCTGGTGCGTTGGCGCCTCAACGTGAAGACCGGCGCGCTGGTCGAGCGCCTCATCGAGGACTCGACGACCGAGTTCCCCCACTCCGACGACCGCATCGCCTGTAAACCCTACGACTTCGGCTGGATCACCTGCCTGCACGGCACCAACGACGGCAAAGGCATCTGGAACACCGTGCTGACGCATCAGTTCTCGACGGGCGTGAGCAGCTCGCACAGCTTCGCGCCGCACGGCTGGGTCTCCGAAGCGCTCTTCGCGCCGAAGCCAGGCGGCGGCGAGGCCGAGGGCTGGCTGCTGACGGTGGTCTGGGACAGCGCGACCGAGCTGAGCAGCCTGGTCTTCCTGGACGCCAAGGACCCGTCGAAGGGCCCGGTCGCCACAGTGAAGATGACGCGGCGCGTGCCATTCGGCTTCCACGGCGCGTGGGTGCCCAAGACGTGAGCCAGCCGGGGTGAAGCACCGGCGACCGGCCACCGCAAAGCCTTCTGGACGCGTGTGCGAGGCAACAAAGCGACCTGGGTTTCACGCCGCCGGACGAATTGTCGGTGGGGCTTCGGACCGGAACGAGGTAGCTTGGCCAAGTTCATTCCTTGGTGTTTTGCTCTTAGCGCTGCATAAACAACTCACGAAGAAGGACCTCTGCCATGCGTAGCCAACGGATCCTCAACTCTCTCTCTCTACCATTACTGGCCTTTGCGGTGATCGCAGTCACGGCGACTGAGGCCCAGGCGTGGGTCGACTGCTCGCTCACCCACCGCGCAGATGTGGGGGTCGGGCGGCTACAGGACGACCGGAACGATCGGATCGTGATACGTCGTCACCGGTGCCGCGTGCGATGCCAGGACGGAGCGATCCCGATCGGCAGCCTCGATGGCACCTGCGCGAACCAGGTCAAAGGCATCAACGCGACGGTCGTGAGGATGGACTCGACCGTGGCCTACGCGGCCGTGACCAGCATCGACCTTGAGTGCTTGCGCGGCACGCTGTACGTCAACTCGACCAACATCGCGGTCCTCAACGCGGACTCGCTGACGTCGGTCGGCAACGACATCCTGGTCGAGAGCAACGCCGGGTTGAACACAGCCACCTTCGACGGCCTCGTCGACATGGGCACCGCCGGCAGAACCAACGACATCGTCTTCAAGTCCAACCCGGGCCTGACCGCAGTGAGCTTCGCCAAGCTTGAGACTATCGCCGGCAGCCTGGAGTTCAGCAGCAACGGCGCCCTGCCCGCCCTGACCGGCTTCCCGCTGCTCACCGACATCGCGAACTACCTGAAGATCTACAACAACGCGCTGCTGGACATGGTGCTGGGCGAGTTCCCGTGCTCTCGACCATCGGCGCCTACTTGATGGTCAGCGGCAACCCCAGCCTCACCACCGTCGATATTCCCAGCCTCGGCTCGGTCTCCGCGATGCTGGGCGGCACGGGTATCCTGCTCAACGCCAACAACCTGATCGGCCTGTTCCTCCAGCGGGCTCGCCATCCTCACGCGCACCTTCGCCATCACCAGCGAGCCCAACCTGATGAACGCGGGTATCGTCCCGCTGACGCTGAACACCGTCGGTACCCATGTGACGTTCTCGAACGAGCCTCTCCTGGATAACCTCAACGCGTTCGCGACGATCACCGACATCGGCGGCGACCTGACGATCGACAACAGCAACATGCTCACGGACATCACCAGGATCGGGCGTCGCCAACATCGGAGGCGGCCTCACGGTGCGCAGCCAGAAGCCGCGTTGCCGACGGTGAACTTCCCGTCCAGCCGCCAGACCGCCTCAATCGCGGCAACGACATGATGGTGAACTGGGCTTCCCCCTGCTTGCCATCTTGACCACTGAAGTGAAGGTGGAAGGCAACCTGCCCTCCCCGACGTCGGCGGCGTCACCGTGGGCTTCCCCGCGCTGGGCTGGAGGTAGGGACGCAGATCTATATTCACGGCAACGCGGCGATCACCAGCGTGGCATTCCCGGCGCACTCACGAGGTTGGTCTGGCGTGCGTGGGCGAAGTACAATCCATCGCTTGCGACTTGGGCGAGCAGTCCGCTCAGCGCCTCCCTTCACTGCATCGGGTGTCGGGGCGAGCAATGGACCGGGGTTCTGCCCTGTCTTCCTCAGGTGGGCACTCGCTAACGTGGTTACCCCAGCTACCTGCACTCCTGATCCATCACGCGCGCCGACGCGGGCGGTGATGTTCGCATCGAATCATCGCGCCTCCTCCGCGGCGGCCTAAGTACCTGATGGGATCGGTCGAATCCTGCCGACGTGCACCGCGATTGCGCGTCGGGTTGTCTCTTGGGGGGACCGCGCTGCTGGTCGGCGCATTCTTCCTCGGTTGCAGCGGGTCTGCTGACCAACCAGGTCGATTCGCGTCCCGCGCGACGCAGGGCGATCGTGCTCAACGACCTGGGCCCGGCCGACGTCCAGCCCGACGCCGAGCCCAGGCCCGACGTCAGGGCCCCTGTGTAAATCAATGCGCCAAGGAGTACCCGGTCTCCTGCATGCATGGCGACGAGGGCGGGATATCAAGACCTGCTCGTGCAGCCTGCGCCCCGCGGCGGATGGGAAGGCGTGCGATGACGGGGTGGAGTGCACGGCCGCCGATACCTGCGTCGCCGGGGTCTGCGAGGGCGGCCCGCCGGCCGAACTCGTTGAGCCAAGCGAGGGCTGGCAGCCCGAGGGCACGCCGTTGCTGCGGCCCGATGACCCGCCTGGATTTGGGCCGCAGTTCGCAGGATCCCTGCTGCAGGGCATGCGACGGCTCACGAGCCTATCTGAACTGGCTGGCCAGCGGATCTCCGCAAACTCGCCATTTTGGGCTGCAGCCGCGCCCACCGGAGGGCAATCACCCTCGAACTTACGTCACGCATTCGTACCTATGAGCTCCACCCTTGAGCCCGTCTACAGGACATACAGCTCAGCCACGGCTGGAAACGCTGCGACCAGGGCGATTCGTGTCGGCGCGGATGGTACGCTCTACGCCACGGGGTGGAAGGACTTCGGCTCAGGTGCCCAGAGCTATGGTTGGGCAGCGCGGTACAGTGGGGGACATTTTATGGGAACGTCCAGATGCGCAAGCTCTTCGCAGCAACTGACGTGTTGCCGGCGCCGGACCTCGGATGTGCCTCGTGGAGGGCGGTCCCAAGAGCGCCGCGGGGCCGTTGAGTTCAGAGATTTCTCTCAGCGTTCGTCGGCAAGATGCCAGTGGCAATGACGTCTGGGCGACGGAGATCGATGCGGTCTTGCCGCTCGCGAACCTCGCCGTTTCGGCTTGCTCCCGTTCGCGAGGGCGGAGTCGTGGTCGCGTATGGCACTTGAGACGCAGATAAGTTCCGACGGCACGAAGTCTGCGGAGCGTTGGGCGGCGTCGGCGGCGCGTTTCGACGCGGACGGTGCGATTCGCTGGAGGAAAACGCCGCTAGGCTTACCCGGAAATTTTCGTCGCACATGGGACGCATCGCCCGTGCTGCCGGACGACCACTTCATGGTGTTCGAAGCGTCCAGTGGCAACCTTTGGACCTTGGGACCGCTATCCGGTCTCCGCGTGGCGCGTCGACGCGGACGGAAATTCCTCGGGGTGAAACGAAAGGTGTATCCCAGGCTGAGGCACTATTTCTTGGCGAGCGAGGCGACGGGGCACCGACGGCGGGTGCTGACTACCGGATACCTGAACGACTACCATGGCACATACGAGAAGCCGATGCTGATCCTCGTGCTGAATCCTGGGAGACGGACGGATTTGTCATGAAGTTGGATCGGTGGGGCAATTTTGAATGGATGCGGCTGTTCGGAGATCGGGCGCAGGATTCGACGTCTTGTGGACCGTCGTCGCGAGTCCCGACGGTCGAATCACCGCGACAGGCGCGCTCGATGGCGAAACCGGGTCAAAGTCCGCAACTGGATCCTCCGCACCGACTTCTGGGGCCGCACCTGCGGCATGCGCCTCGGCGTCTGCGCCGACAAGCCCTGGCAGGACTGCGAGGACGGCAACCACTGCACGATCAACTGGTGCGACCCGGATGCGGGCTGCACGCACCCGGCGCTGCCCGATGGCAGCCGTGTGGCGAGGGGCTGACGTGTCAGGGGACGGTCAAGTGGCCGCGCCACCGCGCCGCGGCCCCCGGCCCTCGGCCCCCGCGCCCGGTCGTGCCGCCGTGCATAGCGACTAGCTGGGACATCAACACCTGCGCGTGCAGCCTGCGCCCCGCGGGCGCACCTCCGGTGTGACCAGCCCACCGCCCGATCCCCCTCGGTGCGCCCGCCACCTGACCACCCAGGTGCCCGATCCCCCTCGGTGCGGCCACCTGACCACCCAGCCGCCCGATCCCCGCGGTGTGCCGGCCACCTGACCACCCCGCGCCCTCACCCCGCGGGAGCACCCCCGGTGCGACCGCCCCACCGCCCGTCACTCCCCGCAGCGTGCCCGCCGCACTGACCACCCAACCGCCCGATCCCCCCCGAGGGTCTCCCGCGGTGAGTCGCCCCACCACGGCATCACCCCCCAGGGCCACGCCGCGCTCAGGCGTCCGGTCCCCGTCCCCCGACCGGGTGACGGGCACCTGACCGTCCAGGTCCCCGTCACCCCATCCGTCCGCGTCAACACCCTGTCACTACGGCGAGCATCTAGGTGGAGCCCCCGCCGAGCGAGCGCGCTCCAGCACTAGACGAGAGGGCGACGTGTGCCGGGGCACGCGGAGCCCAGGCTGCGCGGCAGTGATGGGAGCGCGCCGCGCAGCCGGCGAAGAGGCTCAAGATGAAGATGCTCGCCAGTAGTCCAGGCCGCCGGCCCATCGCCCGTCGTCCCCGTCGACCTCCGGCCCGTCCGCCCCGGCGTCACGGCCTCCTCCGCCCGTCGCCGTCCCAGCCCCACGCCCCGCCCGCGTCAGCGGCTGAAGAGCCCCGGATGCCGCGCCATTTCGCCCGCCAGCCGCAGAAACCCAGCGCTCACGTCACGCAGCGCCTGCCAGTGCTGGTCCCACTCGACCCGCGCCTGCAGGGCACGGGTGCTCGTGACGCTCTCCGTCTCCCGCCCCGTCCGCCGTGACCTGCCCGATCGCCGCCAGCAACGCGTCGCGTCCGACCCGCGTCACTCCGAAACGCCTCAGGAAAGGCTACGCCGGCTCCTCGCCATGCCGTCCACCAGATGAATCAACCCGTCGAGCGTCCGCTGGTGGCTCATCCCACCGGTCGGCGAGCCCAACGGAAGGAAGAGCCGCGCGCGGAGTCAGCGCCAGCTTCGCCTCGTCCACGCCCGAGGTCCACGAGTCGCCCAGCAACGACGCCAGGCTCGTAATTTGCGCCCACGAATACTGCAGCCGTCCACCGCCGTCTCGTCGCGAACCCGCCGCGCCTGCTCGTCCTCACCCTCCTCCTTGCAACCGCATAGCCAGCGCTCCGCTCAAAGGCTCGCCGTGCTTGCCGACAAAGCGGTCAAAGACCCGCCCGACCGCCTCATCGATGCCCCGGAACTCGTCCGCCCGAGCCACCACCCGATCCCCCAAAATCCGCCGGTCGCGGTCCGTCCTCGTCACAGCCATGACATCCTCCCAAGTCTTCAAGTCCACCACGCATGACCCAAACCCAGGCCCACACCCCTGGAGCGTCCCGCGTCGCAGCAAAGCCGTCAACCCCACCCCGGAGCCCCCCGCACGAGCCCAGATCTCGGGCGGGCGCTGCTCCGACCGACGGCGCCTCCGCCGCCAACCCCGACCCCGCGCCCAGAGCCCCCGCCCGCCCACCGATTCGATTTCCGAGCATCCACAAGCGCTAGAACCCCAAAGCGACACCGGTTTCAGCCCGTCGGGCGAATTGTGCGCCCACCTTCGGACCCGAGCGAGGTAGCTTGGTGAAGTTCATTCCTTGGCGTCTTGCCTTTAGCGCTGCATAAACAATTCACGACGAAGGACCTCTGCCATGCGTAGCCAACGGATCCTCAACTCTCTCTCTCTCTACCAATACTGGCCTTTGCGGTGATCACAGGCGCCGCGACCGAGGCTAGCGCCCAGCTCGTCGACTGCACCACTGTGTGTCCACCCGCTGCCGTTTGGGGGGCTACCGGTCTGGGCACTCCCGGTTTCCAGACCACCGTGACCGTGAACCCCGGCCTCGCCTGCGGCGCGGTCGTCGCGGGCCAGATCCCGCTCGACAGACTCACCGGCGCCGGGGGCTGTCCCGTCGCGTGTGGCGTCAACGCGACGTTCCTGCGTTTCACTTCGGCGTACGCGTACCCGCCGGGTGGCGTCACCATGGACCCCGCCGTGACCTGCGTGCGCGGCACCCTCAGCGCCATCTCCACGAATCTTACAGATCTCACCGCCGACTCGGTCACCGTGTTGGGCGTTGATCTGCTCATCCAGAGCAACGCGTCCTTGACCGCCGTGTCGTTCATGGCGCTGCCAACCATCGGAACCGCGGGCATCTCCAACGATCTGCTGATCACGTCAAACCCGGCGCTGGAAGGGGTCGACTTCTCCAGCTTGGGGACGATCTTCGGCAAGCTAGAGATCACGTCCAACGGCCTGCTGCCCAACCTGGGGACCTTGGCCGGACTGACCGCCGTGCTCGGTGCGATAAAGATCTGGAACAACGCGACCCTGGATCTGCCATTCGCCGAGCTCGCCGCGCTGACCGTGGCGGGAAGCGGGATCGAGGTCTCGGGAAACCCGGCCATGGCCACGCTGGACCTCTCCGCGCTGACCCTCGTGGGGTTCGCCTCTAGCGGGAGCGTAACGATCAACGCCAACGCGCTGGTCCTCCTCGATTTGAGCGGCCTGATGGCGGTGCAGTCGGGGATCTCGGTGACGAGCGAGCCCAACCTCTTCGCGCTGAGTCCGGCGGCCTGGGTGCTCCCGGCGGTGGCCAAGAGCCTGGTCATCGCCAACAACCCGAGCCTGCTGGATCTCAACGTGCTCACGAGCATCCTAGCGGTCGGCCAGGACGTGCTCATCGACAACAATGACGCGCTCGGCAGCATCACCGGTCTGGGAGGCACCCTCGCCGCCGTCGGAGCGCAGCTGACCGTGCGGGGCAACGGCGCGCTCCCCGCCGTGAGCTTTCCGGTGCTTCCGGCGGTGGGTCGCCTTGAGCTTCGCGACAACGACGCCATGGTCGCGCTGGGCTTCGATGTGCTGGCGGCGGTAACCGGCGAAGTCCGCATCGAGGGCAACGCGTCGCTTCCCGATGTCGGTGTGGGGACGGTCGGGTTTCCGATGCTCGCAATGACGAGCGGACAAGTCTACGTCCACGATAACGACGCGATGACCGCCCTCGTCTTCCCGGCGCTGGCCGCCATCGGCTGGCAGCTCTGGGTCAGCTACAACCCCGCGCTGACCCTCGTGGACTTCCCTGCCCTCGCGGCCACCGCAGGCGAGCTCCACTTCAACAACAACACCGCGCTCCCAGCGATCGGAGGCCCCCTCGTCGGCGATCCCGGCTTCCCGGTCCTTGGAGCGGTCGCAAAGCGCATCTACCTGGATAGCAACACGGCCCTAGCCTTCTTCCGCCTGCCCGCGCTCGCGGCCATCACGTCGCCCATCGGCGGAACGGCGCCGCAAGCGTGGGTCAAGTTCAACACTGCGCTGACGCGATTTGTGCTGGACACGTGGGTCGATCCGGTGGGCTTTTGCGGCCCCGGCGGTCCGGGCCTCAACACAATCACTGCCAAAGCCAACATGGGTGTTTGTGCCGATCTGTTCGCAATCCCAGGGTGCGGGTTTTTCGTCGCGGTGACCTGCACTCCTTAGTAGCAGCGTCCGTCGTTTGGGGGGCTGGCGTCCACAGTTGTTGACGCCAGCCCGTTGCTTCAGAGCTCGGACCCAGGAGGCCCTCGTGCGAGTAAAGACACGGATTTTGGGGGCGCTGGGCGCGGTCGTCATCGTCTTCGGGATGGCGTCTTGCGCGACTTCGGCCAGCGACGATGAAATTTCGGCCGGCGGCGATGATCGTGGGCAAGCTCAGACTGACGGCGTTTCGGTTCTGGACGTGGGCGTATTTCCCGACGCTGCGGGGGCGCCCGACGCCGCGGGCCAGCCCGATGCGCTGATGCCATGCGGCAATCAATGTACCGCTGCGTTCGCCACGGTCCCGCAATGCAAGGTGACGAGCTGGGACATCAAGACCTGCACCTGCTCGCTGCGACCTGCCGGAGACGGAGGCGCCTGCGACGACGGCGAGGCCTGTACTGCGGGCGACCACTGTCAGGCCGGAGTCTGCGTCGGCGGCGGGCCGGACTACGCGGTCGAACCGGCCGATGGCTGGTCGGAAGAGGGCAACCCATTGCTCCCGCAGGCTTGGGAACCGGGGGCGCCGGCTGTGATCTACCGGCCAACCGATTGCCGGCTTTGTGACAATAGCCGCGCGTTCTTGCGTTTTTCGCGTAACGGCGAGTTCAGTGTCGCGGGAGCGAACATCGCGCAGGGCGATGACGGAAATACGTGGGTCCTCAGCGCTCCTGGATACCTCACGGCCTACGACCCCAGTCTTTCGCCGGGTTCAGCCGGTCCAGCTAGCAAGCAGAAGATCCACCTTGCGCGTGGGTTGGAGCGACTCCCTCACGGGCCAACGCGCTTTGTGGCCGCCGGCGTGTCCCTCAGTCTGGGTCGTGGCTGGCTCGCCGGGTACGCGGCCACGGGCGAGATCCAGTGGGAACTATCACCCCAGGCGTGGTCCAACCTACTCGTACTCGGGCTAACTACGGCAGCTGACGGCACGATCTATGGCCTCGCCTGCGGCGCCGCACGGGCGACTATTCTTATGGTCTCGCCAGATGGGGCGCTCATTGGCGAAATAGCGTTGGGCGCGGGACGAGATACCACCACCTCAACTTACGGGATCGTGCTGACCTCGGAATCGGACATCGTCGTATCGTACGGCAGTGACGACTCAGTCCGACTACAAAAGGGCCAATCGTGGCCGCGCGCTGTTGCCGCGCGGTACACGTTCGAGGGCGAGTTGGCTTGGGCACGCGAGCTTGGCGATCCGCAACACCAGACGGCTGGCGGGCCGCTGGTTGCACTTCCGACGGGCTATCTCGTCGTGGGAATCGAAGAGCCTGACCTGTTTGCGCCCACCCCGAGGGTCGTCCCCTTTACCCTCTGGCACCTTCGCCCTTCCGGTGAAATCCTCTCCGCGCAGACCTTTACGCCCCCGTGGACGGTCGAGCGGCAGAGGCCCTTCCCGTACAACGCGATCGAAACGCCGGACGGCGGTGCGTTGGTGATCGGCTATATGCAGCGACTTCTCGAGGAAGGCCCAACTATGGACTCGTTCTTGCTCAAGCTGGATTCATGGGCGAATCCCGAGTGGATGCGCTTCTACGGCGGTCCGCTCAGCGACCAACTCGTAGACGCGGTTTTCCAGGACAACGGAACCATCACGGCCGTGGGGGCGGTTGTCACGTCAGGTATCGGAGGCGGCATCGACCGCTTCATCCTCCGCACCGACTTCTGGGGCCGCACCTGCGGGATGCGCCTTGGGGTCTGCGCGGAGATGGCCTGGCAGGACTGCGAGGACGGCAACCCTTGTACGATCAACTGGTGCGACCCGGACGCGGGCTGCACGCACCCGGCGCTGCCCGACGGCAGCCCGTGTGGCGAGGGGCTGACGTGTCAGGGGGCGGTCTGCAAGTAGCCCGCCCCACCGCGCCGCGCCCCCCGGCCTCGGCCCCCGCGCCCCGAGCGACCCCCGCCCGCCTCCGCGCCACAGCACTCCTGTCGCTCGCCGCCGCGCTGAGCGCATGCAGCGCCAGCTCGCCCGCCTCCGACACGACCCCCGGCCCCGACGCCACCCCCGACACCGGCATCACCCTCCTCGACGTCACCCCCGGCCCCGACGCCACCGACGCCGACACCACCCCCCAGCCCGACACCCCAACGGCCTGCCCGAACCAATGCGCCAAGGAGTACCCGGTCGTGCCGACGTGCATGGCGACGAGCTGGGACATCAAGACCTGCTCGTGCAGCCTGCGCCCCGCGGCGGACGGGACGGCGTGCGATGACGGCGTCGAGTGCACGGCCGCCGACACCTGCGTCGCCGGCAACTGCGAAGGCGGCCCGCCCGCTGAGCTGGTGGAGCCGGCGGGTGGCTGGCAGCCCGAGGGCACGCCGTTGCTGCAGCCCGATGACCCCGCCTGGATTTGGGCCGCGGTTCATAGGGATCCTAGCTGCAGGGCATGCGACGGTTCACGAGCCTATCTGAACTGGCTGGCCAGCGGATCTCACGCAAATTCACCATTTTGGGCTGCAGCCGCGCCCACCGGAGAACTGATCACCCTCGAACTTACGTCACGCATTCGTACCTATGACTCCACCCTTGAGCCCGTCTGGGACGCACCTGGCTCAGCCACGGCTGGAAACACTACGACCAGGGCGATTCGTGTCGGCGCGGATGGTACGCTCTACGCCACGGGGTGGAAGGACCCCGGCTCGGGTGCCCAGAGCTATAGTTGGGCAGCGCGGTACAGTGAGGAGGGGGACATTTCGGCATGGGAACGTCAGATGCGCAAGCTCTTCGCAGCAACTGACGTGTTGCCGGCGCCGGACCTCGGATCGTACCTCGTGGAGGGCGGTCCCAAGAGCGCCGCGGGGCCGTTGAGTTCAGAGATTTCTCTCAGCGTTCGTCGGCAAGATGCCAGTGGCAATGACGTCTGGGCGACGGAGATCGATGCGGTCTTGCCGCTCGCGAACTCGCCCTTTCGGCTTGCTCCCGTTCGCGAGGGCGGGGTCGTGGTCGCGTACATGGCACTTGAGACGCAGATAAGTTCCGACGGCACGAAGTCTGCGGAGCGTTGGGCGGCGTCGGCGGCGCGTTTCGACGCGGACGGTGCGATTCGCTGGAAAACGCCGCTAGGCTTACCCGAATTTTCGTCGCACATGGGACGCATCGCCGTGCTACCGGACGACCACTTCATGGTGTTCGGCGTCCAGTGGCCAACCTTTGGACCTTGGGACCGCTATCCGGTCTCCGCGTGGCGCGTCGACGCGGACGGAAATTCCTCGGGTGAAACCAAGGTGTATCCCAGGCTAGGGCACTATTTCTGGCGAGCGAGGCGACGGAGGCACCCGACGGCGGAGTGCTGACTACCGGATACCTGAACGACTACCATGGCACATACGAGAAACCGATGCTGATCCTCGATACTGAATCCTGGGAGACGGACGGATTTGTCATGAAGTTGATCGGTGGGGCAATTTTGAATGGATGCGGCTGTTCGAGATCCGGGCGCAGGATTCGACGTCTTGTGGACCGTCGTCGCGAGTCCCGACGGTCGAATCACCGCGACAGGCGCGCTCGATGGCGAAACCGGGTCCAAAGTCCGCAACTGGATCCTCCGCACCGACTTCTGGGGCCGCACGTGCGGGATGCGGCTTGGAGTCTGCGCGGATGTGCCATGGCAGGACTGCGAGGACGGCAACCCTTGCACGATCAACTGGTGCGACCCGGATGCGGGCTGCACGCACCCTCCGCTGCCCGATGGCAGCCCTTGCGGCGAGGGGTTGACGTGTCAGGGGGCGGTCTGCAAGTAGCCCGCGCCACCGCGCCGCGGCCCCCGGCCTCGGCCCCCGCGCCCGGTCGTGCCGCCGTGCACAGCGACTAGCTGGGACATCAACACCTGCGCGTGCAGCCTGCGCCCCGCGGGCGCACCTCCGGCGTGACCAGCCCACCGCCCGATCCCCCTCGGTGTGCCGGCCACCTGACCCCCCAGGTGCCCGATCCCCCTCGGTGTGCCGGCCACCTGACCACCCCACCGCGCCCTCACCCCGCGGGAGCACCCCCGGTGCGACCACCCAAGCGCCCGTCCTCCCCGCAGCGTGCCCGCCACCTGACCACCCAACCGCCCGATCCCCCGCGAGGGTCTCCCGCGGTGAGTCGCCCCACCACGGCATCACCCCCCAGGGCCACGCCGCGCTCAGGCGTCCAGGTCCCCGATCCCCCGACCGGGTGACGGGCACCTGACCGTCCAGGTCCCCGTCACCCCATCCGTCCGCGTCACCGCCCGGTCAGACCGCCGGCCCATCGCCCGTCGTCCCCAGCTCGACCTCCGGCCCGTCCGCCCCCGGCGTCACGGCCTCCTCCGCCCCCGTCGCCGTCCCAGCCCCACGTCCCGCCCGCGTCAGCGGCCGAAAGAGCCCCGGGTGCCGCGCCAGCTCGCCCGCCAGCCGCAGAAACCCAGCGCTCACGTCACGCAGCGCCTGCCAGTGCTGGTCCCACTCGACCCGCGCCTGTAGCTGGGTGCTCGTGACGCTCTCCGTCTCCGCCCCGTCCGCCGTGACCTGCCCGATCGCCGCCAGCAACGCGTCACGCGTCCGAGCCGCGTCACTCCGAAACGCCTCAGGAAAGGCCACGCCCGGCTCACTCGCCATGCCGTCCACCAGATGAATCAACCCGTCGAGCGTCCGCTGGTGGCTCATCCCCACCTCGGTCGGCGAGCCCAACGGAAAGAGCCGCGCGCGAGTCAGCGCCAGCTTCGCCTCGTCCACGCCCGAGGTCCACGAGTCGCCCAGCAACGACGCCAGCTCATGGTACGCCCACGAATACTGCCGCAGCCCGTCCACCGCCGTCTCGTCGCGAACCCGCCGCGCCTTCTCGTCCTCACCCTCCTCGCGCAGCCGCGCCGCCGTGCGCTCGCTCAGCTCGCCGTGCTTGCCGACAAAGCGGTCAAAGACCCGCCCGACCGCCTCATCGATGCCCCGGAACTCATCCGCCCGAGCCACCACCCGATCCCCCAAAATCCGCCGGTCGCGGTCCGTCCTCGTCACAGCCATGACATCCTCCCAAGTCTTCAAGTCCACCACGCATGACCCCAACCCAGGCCCACACCCCTGGAGCGTCCCGCGTCGCAGCAAAGCCGTCAACCCCACCCCGGAGCCCCCCGCACGAGCCCAGATCTCGGGCGGGCGCTGCACCCACCGCCACCGCCGCGCCCGCCAACCCCAACCCGCCCCCAGAGCCCCCGCCCGCCCACCGATTCGATTTCCGAGCATCCACAAGCGCTAGAACCCCAAAGCGACGCCGGTTACAGCCCATCGGGCGATTACTCGGCGCCTCTTCGCACCCGAGCGAGGTACGTTGGTGAAGTTCATTCCTTGGCGTCTTGCCTTTAGCGCTGCATAAACAATTCACGACGAAGGAACTCAGCCATGCACAGCTCACGAATCCTGAACTCTCTCTCTCTACCATTACTGGCCTTTGCGGTGATCGCGGTCACGGCGACTGAGGCCCAGGCGTGGGTCGACTGCTCGACCGTTGTACCCCTGGCGGATACCTGGGGTTCGGGCGGTCTGAACACGAGCGGCACGATCGCCACCGTCAAGATCGACCCCGCCCTCCCGTGCGGCCTCGCCGGGTTGACCACGACCCTGCCGCTGGCCCACTTCGATGGCAGCGCCTGCTTGCCGCAAATCAAGGGCATCAACGCCACGGTCGTCCGGTTCGACTCTTCCTTCGCGTACCCCGCCGTCACCCGATTCGACCTGGTGTGCGGGCGTGGGACGCTGTACGTGAACTCGACCAACATCGCCGTGTTCAACGCGGATTTCCTGACCACGCTCGGCAACGACATCCTGGTCGAGAGCAACGCCGGGTTGAACACAGCCACCTTCGACGGCCTCGTCGACATGGGCACCGCCGGCAGCTCCAACGACATCGTCTTCAAGTCCAACCCGGGCCTGACCGCAGTGAGCTTCGCCAAGCTTGAGACTATCGCCGGCAGCCTGGAGTTCAGCAGCAACGGCGCCCTGCCCGCCCTGACCGGCTTCCCGCTGCTCACCGACATCGCGAACTACCTGAAGATCTACAACAACGCGCTGCTGGACATGGTGCTGGGCGAGTTCCCCGTGCTCTCGACCATCGGCGCCTACTTGATGGTCAGCGGCAACCCCAGCCTCACCACCGTCGATATTCCCAGCCTCGGCTCGGTCTCCGCGATGCTGGGCGGGACGGGTATCCTGCTCAACGCCAACAACCTGATCAGCCTCGACCTCAGCGGGCTCACCATCCTCGACCGCACCTTCGCCATCACCAGCGAGCCCAACCTGATGAACGCGGGTATCGTCCCGCTGACGCTGAACACCGTCGGTACCCATGTGACGTTCTCGAACAACCTCTCCCTGGATAACCTCAACGCGTTCGCGACGATCACCGACATCGGCGGCGACCTGACGATCGACAACAACGACGTGCTCACGGACATCACCGGCATCTCCGGCGTCGCCAACATCGGAGGCGGCCTCACGGTGCGCGGTCAAGCCGCGTTGCCGACGGTGAACTTCCCCACGATCCCGTCGCTCAACCGCCTCGAAATCCGCGACAACGACATGATGGTGAACATGGGCTTCGCGTCGCTGGGCGTGCTGACCACCGAGGTCAAGGTCGAAGGCAACCTCACCCTCCCCGACATCGGCGGCGTCACGGTGGGCTTCCCCGCGCTGGGCTGGGTAGGAACGCAGATCTATATCCACGGCAACGCGGCGATTGCCAGCGTGGCATTTCCTGTGCTCTTTAAGTTGGGCTGGCGAGCGTGGGCGAAGTTCAACCCCTCGCTGGTGGCGTGGGCCACTGGTGCAATCCTGGCCCCCGTTACCGCGTCCGCGACTGGAGCGAGCAACGGCCCGGGGTTCTGTGGCGTGTTCCTGCCGTGGGCAGTTGGAAACGGGCTCTTCCCCGCGACCTGCACTCCCTGAGCTATTGAGCGCGCGGCTGGAGGCGCAGACCTACCCGCGAGGGGGTCGGCGCCTCCGGTCGAACGCAGGGAAAGGAGACGGACATGAGTCGGTTTCTTGAGGACTCCGCACGGACGTCGTCACTTGGCGGCGCTCAATGCGCGCTTGTGTGGGCAACGGTGCTGCTCGCCGGTTGCGGCGCGTCCGACGCACAGCCGGATTTGATTCCCGGCCGACCCGATGTTGGTGTGGTAGTTCTTGGCGACCTGGGACCAGCCGAGACCGACTCGGAGGTATTGTCGCAGTTTGATGTGCCGGAACCTTGCGCAAACCGGTGTGCCAAGGAGTTCCCGACCGTCCCGCCCTGCAAGGCGATGAGCTGGGATATCAAGACCTGCTCGTGCTCGCTGCGTCCCGCCGCGGACGGCACGGCCTGCGATGATGGCGTCGAGTGCACCGCCGCCGATCAGTGCGTCGCCGGCCAATGCGAAGGCGGCCCGGCGGCCGAACTCGTTGAGCCGAGTGAGGGCTGGCAGCCGGAGGGCACGCCGCTGCTGCAGCCCGACGACCCCGATTGGGTATGGACGGCAGCTCACATGGATTGGGGATGCCGGGCATGCGATGGCTCACGAGCGTATCTAAACTGGCTCGCGACGGGCTCCCACGCTCAGTCCCCTTATTGGGCCGCCGCCATGCCGAATGGCGAACTCGCGACTCTCGAACTGATTGCACATCTCCGGGTCTATGATGTCAGTCTTGAACCCCTATGGGACGCGCCCGGTTCGGTGCTTGCTGGGCGCACAACGACCAGGAGTATGCACGCCGGACACGATGGGTCGCTGTATGTAGGCGGGTGGAAAGACTATTTGCCGGCGTCGCAGGCTTCGAGTTGGGTCGGCAGGTTCGACGCGGTGGGCATCCTGCTCTGGGAACGCGAGCTGCGCTCCCGGTATGCGGTCTCCGACTCCCTACCGGCTTCGGATCTCGGGTTATATGTCGTCGAGGCTGGGGCCAAGAGCGCCGCGGCGGAGTCGACGTTGGAACGGAGCCTAAGCGTTCGTCGGCTCGACGCTGACGGCAATGACATTTGGGCAACCGACATCGATGGGGTTTGGCCGCTGGCGAACTCACCGTTTCGACTCGCACCGGTGCGCGAGGGCGGCGTGGTGGTCGCGTTCATGGGGCGTGAGACGAAAACGAGTAGCGATGGCAATGAGTCTGAGCAACGGTGGGTCGCTTCGGCGGCGCGCTTCGATGCGGAAGGTGCGATTCGCTGGCAAACGCGGCTAGGCTCACCCGAGTTCTCCTCACATACGGGACGCATCACAACCCTACCAGACGACGAGTTCATGGTCTTCGGCGTCCAGTGGCCAACGTTCGGAGAGCGGGACCGGTATCCGGTCGCCGCATGGCGGGTGGACGCGGACGGATCCACCTTGAGTGAAACGATCATCCACCCGAAAATCGGAGATTACTTCTTGGCAATCGGCGCCACGGAAGCGCCCGATGGTGCAGCCTTGGTCACCGGCATTCTGACTGACTATCACGGCACCTTCGAGAAGAGCTTTCTCTTCAACGACAAAGGGCTTGGGGATACGGACGGATTCATAATGAAATTGGATCGTTGGGGCAATTATGAATGGATGCGGCTGTTCGGCGATCCGGGTGTTGGTTTGGATATGCTCTGGGATGTCGTCGCCAGTTCCGACGGCCGAATCACCGCGACCGGCGTGCTAGATGGCGAGACCGGTTCAAAGGTGCGCAACTGGATCCTCCGCACCGACTTCTGGGGCCGCACGTGCGGGATGCGGCTTGGGGTTTGCGCGGATATGGCCTGGCAGGACTGCGAGGACGGCAACCCATGCACGATCAACTGGTGCGACCCGGACGCGGGCTGCACGCACCCGGCGCTGCCCGACGGCAGCCCTTGCGGCGAGGGGTTGACGTGTCAGGGGGCGGTTTGCAAGTAGCGCCCGTCAGCCCGGCAGCAGCCCGCGCGGCGCTCCGCCGCGGCCCCCTCGCGACCGCCCTCGCCCTGGTGCTGACGGCGACGCTGCACGCCTGCAGCGCCACCTCGCCCGCCACCGACGCCACCACCAAAGCCGACGCCGACGCGGGAGTGGTCGTCCTCAACGACCTAGGCCAGACCGAGCTCCAACCCGACACCGCCCCCACCCCCGACGTCGAAGCCCCCTGCGAGAACCGCTGCGCCAAGCAGTTCCCGGTCGTCCCGCAGTGCATGGCGACGAGCTGGGATATTAAGACCTGCACTTGCACCCTGCGTCCCGCGGCGGATGGGACGGCGTGCGATGACGGCGTCGAGTGCACGGCCGCCGACACCTGCGTCGCCGGCAAGTGCGAAGGCGGGCCGCCGGCCGAACTCGTTGAGCCGAGTGAGGGCTGGCAGCCGGAGGGAACCCCGTTGCTTCAGCCTGACGACCCTGCCTGGATTTGGGCCGCGGTACATAGGGATCCTAGCTGCAGGGCATGCGACGGTTCACGAGCCTATTTGAACTGGTATGTCGGCGGGCTGCATACCCAGAATCCGATTTGGGGCGCAATCACGGCGCAGGGCGAACTCGCGACCCTTGAGCTCGTCGCTCACATCCGGACGTACGACTTCAATCTCACACCGGCCTGGGACTCGCTAGGATCGGCTTTTGATGGCGTGGTGACCACCCGCCGTCTCCGCATCGCCAGCGACGGGTCATTCTATGCTGGCGGATGGACGAATGAAGCTGGCAATCCGAACCCAGCAGTGAGTTGGGTGGCTCGGTATGGCCCGACGGGAGACATAGTTTGGGAGCGGTCTTTGCGGCAGCGATTCCTGACGAACGACGTGCTGCCGACGCCGGACCTGGGGCTGTACACGGTCGAGGCCGGCAACAAGTCGGCGGCCCCGTCGGCGGCCTTGGACTTCACACTCACGGTTCGCCGACTTGATGCCGAAGGCGCCGAACTCTGGAGCACGGATATCGATGCCGTCCAGCCCGTGCTGCGCTCCCCTTTTCGGCTGGCGCGCGCCGTGCGCGGCGGCGCGGTCCTCGCGTATATGGCGGCGGAAACACAGACAAGTCCCGATGGCGCCAAGTCCGAGCGAGCCTGGGCCGCCTCAGCCGCTCGTTTCGATGAGCAAGGCGGGGTGGCTTGGCAATTGCGGCTCAGTGCACCAGATGTCACCGTGGAAGCGGGCCCCATCGTCGCGCTTTCGGACGACAAGTTCTTAGTGGTGGGCGTTCAGTGGCCGACATTCGGACCGTGGGACCGTTACCCTGTTGCCGTGTGGTGGGTAGACGGGCAGGGCAACTCCTTGGGAGAAACCGATGTTTACCCCGGGTATGGAGACTATTTTTTAGCAACCGGTGCCACTGCGGCCGCGGACGGTGGCGTGCTGATCGGCGGCTATTTCACTCGCTATCGCGGATCCTACGCAAAGCCCCTAATTGCTGTGGAACTCGACCTTTGGGATAGCGACGGATTCGTCATGAAGCTCGACCGGTCGGGCAATTTTGAGTGGATGCGCCTCTACGGTGGACCGGGAACGGACTTCTTTTGGGATGTTGTCGCCAGTCCCGACGGCCGGATCACGGCGATGGGCGGGCTCGATGAGGAAACCGGCACGAAAGTCCGCAACTGGATAGTCCGCACCGACTTCTGGGGCCGCACCTGCGGGATGCGGCTTGGAGTCTGCGCGGATATGCCATGGCAGGACTGCGAGGACGGCAACCCTTGCACGATCAACTGGTGCGACCCGGACGCGGGCTGCACGCACCCGGCGCTGCCCGACGGCAGCCCGTGTGGGGAGGGGCTGACGTGTCAGGCGGCGGTCTGCAAGTAGCGCCGGGCGGCCGGGGCGGCGCTCCGTTGGGCTTTGACGGCGCGTGGGTGCCGAAGGGCTGAGGGGTTAGCGCACGTAGGAGGCTTCGGGGCTGTCGCCGTAGGCTCCGAGCTCGCTGCGGGTGCCTGCTCGGTCGGGGTTGTTGGGGGTCTTGCTGGCGGGGTCGCCGGCTGAGAGCGCGGGGCTGCTGGTGGCGTCGGTGACGTAGCCCGAGGGCGTCCAGTGGCCGAACGCGGATTGCAGGTGGAAGTCGTGGGCGGCCGCGTCGACGAAGAGGGGGTCGACCGAGATAAGCCCGCTCGCCCCGAACGCGATGGCGATTCCGTCATTTGCGAAGGCGG
The DNA here is from genome assembly GCA_041389525.1 of Myxococcota bacterium. Classification (GTDB taxonomy): domain Bacteria; phylum Myxococcota_A; class UBA9042; order PHBI01; family JACKFB01; genus JACKFB01. Next base: position 75,699 of record JAWKRR010000019.1, read on the forward strand.
TCTGGACGTTGGAGTAGGCGACGCTGACCTTGGCCTTGGTGCAGCCCGAGCCGCAGGAGGTCTCGAAGTCGCGGCCCGTGGCTTGGCCCCAGAAGATGGCGTGGGTGAAGGCGAAGGAGTCGGCGGCCGTGTTGTTTTTGGTGATCTGGACGCCCGCGCCTGGGGCTCCGCAGCCGACCTCGAGGCCGCGGTAGCTGGTGAGGTGGTCGAAGGTCGCGACGGTGGGGCCTGCGTCGTCGGGGCCGGAGTCGAGGAAGATGTTGCCGCCGCAGTTGGAGTCGTAGATCTCGTGGTCGGACACGCAGCGGGCCGAGTCGTCGCAGAAGAAGCCGCCGCCTGAGGCTCCGGCGCGGTTGTCGCGGTAGACGTTGTAGCTCAGGCGCGCGGTCGTCGTCTGGCCGCCGCCGGTGTAGGCGCCGACGTAGAGGCCGGCGCCCCAGGCGGTGACGGTGTTGGCGAGGAAGAGGTTGCCGGTGATGGTGAGCTGGTTGGCGAAGAGGTAGAGGCCGCCGCCGTGGCTGATGTCGGGCTGGTCGCCGGCGTTGGCCTCGACGCGGTTGCCGGTGATGGCGACCTGGCTGGTGTTGGTGCTGTCGTTGAGCGCGCCGGCGCCGCCGCGGGAGCAGGTGTTTCGGGCGATGACGTTGTCGGCGATGGTGCCGCTGACGTTGTTGAGCGCGAAGCCGGCGCCGACTTGCTGGGGGTCGGTGCAGGCGTTGTCGTGGATGTGGCAGTGGGTGATGTCGAAGCGCTGGCCGTAGTAGATGTCGCGGTAGATGGCCTGGGAGTAGCCGGTGATCTCGAAGCCGTCGATGGCGGTGAGCTGGCCTTCGGTGGGGCCGGGGTCCTCGATGCGGACGAAGCTGCCGGTGCCGGCGCCTTGGGCTTTGCTGACGTAGAGCGACGAGTCGCGGACGGCGAAGAGCTGGCCTGATTGGAAGCCGCCGGCGAGGGTGAGGGGCTTGGCGCCGGGGGCCAGCGACTCGGGGTAGGTGCCTTCGGCGACGCAGATGACCGCGGCGTCGGCGGCGGCCGCGACGGCTGCGGCGATGGTCTTGAAGGGTGTGGCCGCGCTGCCGTCGCCCGCGCCGGAGGCCGCGTCGACGTGGAGCGTGCAGGCTGGTATCGCCGTCGCTCGCGCGACTGTGACGGCCCGAGGGACGGCCGAGACTAGCGGACCACCATCGCCGCCGCCCACGTCAGAAACCGTGTCGCCGCCTGAGTCCACGACGTCGGCGGTCCCGCCGTCGCCATCGCCGGCGCAAGCGCCCAAGGCCACGAGCGCCAGCCCGACCAGCACCCGAGAGACGACCCCGCAAGACGAAACCATGTCCGCCTCCCCGCGCCGAAAGGGCGTGCGCCGTGCGATGGCACTCAACGAATCGGAGTATCTGCCTGCTCGGAGGAGCGGTCCAGCGTGGGCTTCTCGCGGCGCGGCGAGTGGCCGGCGGCGTTCGCGTGGCAGCCACGGGAGGCGCGGAGGCACGGAGCGCTCGTCGGGTGGCGTTGCGATTTGAGGACCCTGCGAGGCAAGCCACGGGTGTCGAGGCGACCCTGGCCGCGGTCCTCCGCGCCAATCTGCCTCGTCGAGCGGGTCCTGCGCCAAGGCTGGACGCGTCGGCGGAGGCGCAGCCGCGGGTCCGCGCGAGCCTGACGCACGGGCGTGAGAGCGGGGCCGGGTCGGGAGTGGTTTTGGCCGAATAGCCGCTTGGAACCTGCGATATAAAATGAGAAATGAGGGTGCTTGACCCCCCCTTAGTCGTGGATCTCGACCTTGTCCTCGATGACGTTCTCGGTGACTGGCTGGCCGTCGACCTCCAGGATGCGGAACTCGGTGCGGCGGTTGGATTGGCGGCCTTTGCTGGTGCGGTTGTCCGCGACGGGGCGGGTCTCGCCGTAGCCTTCGGATTGCAGGCGGGCTTTGTCGACGCCCTCAGCGGCCAGGAAGTCGACCACGGCCTTCGCGCGGGCTTTGGACAGCGTCAGGTTGCTGCTGTCGGGGCCGACGTTGTCGGTGTGGCCCTCGATGAGGATTCGCGTGATGCGCGGGTGGTCTTGGATGACTCGCGCGGCCGCTCGCAGCAAGGCGAAGCTGCGGTCTTGGATGATGGCCTTGTTGGTCGCGAAGTGCACCGCGCCGCCTAGCTCGATGTGGGTTCGCGTGATTCGGAAGCCCTTCTCCTTCGTGTCCGGGCAGCCGTCGTCGTCTTGGAACTTGTTGACCGTCTCGGGCTCGTTCGGGCACTTGTCCGCCACGTCGAGGATGCCGTCTTGGTCGTTGTCGGGGTCGGGGCAGCCGTCTGCGTCTTGGAAGCCGTCGCGGTCCTCGGGGTCCAGCGGGCACTTGTCCGCCACGTCCGGCACGCCGTCCTGGTCGTTGTCGGGGTCGGAGCAGCCGTCCGCGTCCTCGAACGCGTCCCGGTCCTCCGGGTCGTTCGGGCACTTGTCGTCGGCGTCCAGCAACCCGTCGCCGTCGTTGTCGGGGTCAGGGCAGCCGTCCTCGTCCTCGAAGCCGTCTTTGTCCTCGGGGTCGTTCGGGCATCTGTCCGCCGCATCCAGGATGCCGTCCTGGTCGTTGTCGGGGTCGGGGCAGCCGTCGATATCCTCGAATCCATCGAGGTCTTCGGGGACATTGGGGCACGCGTCGGCGCCGTCGGAGATCCCGTCGCCGTCGCTGTCGTCGCCCGCCTTGCCGTAGTCCACCGACGCCAGCGCTCGCCACGCCGGCGCGCCGTAGCCGTGGGTCAGCCCCGCGCCGCCGCCCAGCCGCAGCCGCATCGCGTCGCTCAGCGCGAAGTCCGCCCCCATCAAGAACTCGACCGGCGTCGTCGCGCCGTCCGACAGCTTCTCGCCCGCCACGTCCGGGTTGCGGTTGGACGCCGTCGGCAGGCTGCCCCACACCGTCGCGAAGAGGTCCATCCGGTGCCACCAGGTCGGCGTCGCCACGCCCAAGCCCCACCGCACCGCGTCGTCGCTGACGATGTTCTGCGCGACCCGCCGCGGGCGCAGGTGGTAGCCGAGGTTGGCCGCGATGACCACGCCCGAGCTGTGCCGCCAGTCGACCACCACCCGCGGCTCGAACCGGAACGCCCCGTCCGAGTTGAAGGTGTCGCGGTCGCCCGTCGGCGCGTACAGGCTGCCGACCAGGCCCAGCCCGAAGCCGTTGCTCCGCTTGGGGTCCAGCAGGCGCAGCTTGGCGATCACCCGCAGGTCCCCCAGCGAGAACCCGTCGACGTCACCGCCCGCGTTGCCAAAGAGCGCCAGCGACTCGCCAAACTGGTGCAGCACCAGCGGCAGCGACACGCCCAGCTCCAGGCGCTTCCACAGGCCCAGCGCCACGCTCAGCTCCGCCTTCAGCTGCCCGTCCACCGTCTTGGAGACCGTCGTGTCGTCCGTCGTGCTGCGCGCCGTCACGAACGGCTTCGAGACGAAGTGCATCACCAGGTCGGCCGCCAACTGAAGGTGCGGCAAGACCTGCGACGAGCTGACGTTCAAGATGTTGGTGGGCGCCGACGGCATCGGCTCGAAGTGCTCGACCTGAAACGAGGTCTGGTTGTCGCCCGGCGCCGCCCGAAGCTCGGCCACCGGCCCCAGCAGCAGCATCGCCGCCAGCACCGCCGCCGCCCCGCGCCGCCGCCCCGACGCCAGCGCCCACAGCAGCGCGCTGATGAGCAGCAGCGGCCCCCACGGACCACCGCCGCCGCCCCCGCACCCGCCCCCGCCGTAAAACACCGGCTGCCCGTCGACCACCGGCGGCGCCTCCTCGCACGCGTCGCCCACCCCGTCGCCGTCGCTGTCCAGCTGGTCCGGGTTCGCCACGTCGGGGCAGTTGTCGTTGTCGTCGACCACCTGGTCGTCGTCGAAGTCGGCCTCGCACGCGTCGGCGATGCCGTCGTCGTCGCTGTCGGCCTGGTCCGCGTTCGGCACCGACGGGCAGTTGTCCCAGCAGCCCACGAAGACTCCCCCGCCGCAGACCGGCAGCAGCAGCGGCCCCGTCGGGTCGGCCGGGTCGCACTCGAACACCCCGTCGTTGTCGTTGTCGCAGTCGCACGCGTCCCCGATGCCGTCGCCGTCGCTGTCGGCCTGGTCGAGGTTCACCACCCCCTCGCAGTTGTCTGAACACCCGGCGGTCTCGCCCGCGCGACACGCCGGCAGCGGCGGAGCCCCCGGGTCGGCCGGGTCGCACTCGAACGTGCCGTCCCCGTCGCGGTCGCAGTCGCACGCGTCGCCCAGCCCGTCGCCGTCCAGGTCCGCCTGGTCCGCGTTCACCACGCCCGGGCAGTTGTCCGCGCACGCCGTCTTCGCCCCGCCCACGCACGCCGCCGGCGGCTCGCCCCCCGGGTCGGCCGGGTCGCACTCCAGCACGCCGTCGCTGTCGGCGTCGCACACACACGCGTCGCCCACGCCGTCGCCGTTGACGTCCGCCTGGTCCGCGTTCGCCACGCCCACGCAGTTGTCGGAGCACCCCGCGGTCTGCCCGCCCACGCACGCCGGCAGCGGGTCGCCGCCCGGGTCGGCCGGGTCGCACTCGAGCACGCCGTCGTTGTCCGCGTCGCAGTCGCACGCGTCGCCGACCCCGTCGCCGTCCGCGTCCGCCTGGTCGGCGTTCACGATCCCCTCGCAGTTGTCTGAGCACTCGACGGTCTCGCCGCCCACGCACGCCGGCCACGGCTCGCCCGTCGGGTCGTCGGGGTCGCACTCCAACGTGCCGTCCCCGTCACGGTCGCAGTCGCACGCGTCGCCAAGCCCGTCGCCGTCCAGGTCCGCCTGCTCAGGGTTCGCCACCAGCGGGCAGTTGTCCTCAAAGCAGCTTGGGTGGCCGGGCACCAGCTTGCACAGGCACGCCGCCGGGTCCGGCTCGGCCGCGCACAGCCCGCACTCGCCCGCCGTCGAGCCCCCAGCACACGGCTCGGGAGCCGCGCACACCGCCAGAATCCCGTCGTCGTAGCCGTCCCCGTCCGCGTCGCAGTCGCACGCGTCGCCCAGCCCGTCGCCGTCGCCGTCCGCCTGGCTCGCGTTCGCCACCCCGTGGCAGTTGTCCGAGCACCCAGCCACCTGACCCCCCACGCACGCCGGCAGCGGCGGCCCCTTCGGGTCGGCCGGGTTGCACTCGGGCACCCCGTCCCCGTCCGCGTCGCAGTCGCACGCGTCGCCGATCCCGTCGTCGTCCGCGTCCGCCTGGTCGGTGTTCACGACCCCGGCGCAGTTGTCCGAGCAGCCAGCGACCTGACCGCCCACGCACACCGGCAGCGGCTCGCCCGTCGGGTCGTCCGGGTCGCACTCGGCCACCCCATCCCCGTCCGCGTCGCACGCGCACAGGTCGCCGACCCCGTCGCCATCCGCGTCCGCCTGGTCCCCGTTCGGCGCCCCCGGGCAGTTGTCCGAGCACCCGACGACCTCCCCCCCCGCGCACGCCGGCAGCGGCGGCCCCTTCGGGTCGGCTGGGTCGCACTCGAGCACCCCATCCCCGTCCGCGTCGCAGTCGCACGCGTCGCCAAGCCCGTCGGCGTCGAAGTCCGCCTGGTCGGCGTTCGCCACCCCGAAGCAGTTGTCCCGCGCGCACATCGCCAGCCCCGGCTCCTCCGCACACACACACGCCAGCGGGTCGCCCACCACGCCGCAGCTCACGCACGACGCAGGTGCTGCCGCCCCCCCGCACGGGTCCGCGGGCTTACAGCTCGCCAACACCCAGTCGTCCACCCCGTCGCCATCGGCGTCGCAGTCGCACGCGTCGCCCACCGAGTCGCCGTCCAGGTCCGCCTGGTCCGCGTTGGCCCAGCCCACGCAGTTGTCCGAGCAGCCCGAGATCTTTCCGCCCGTACACGCAGGCGCCGGCGGTCCCTTCGGGTCGTCCGGGTCGCACTCGAACACCCCGTCGTCGTCGCTGTCGCACTCGCACGCATCACCCGCGCCGTCGCCGTCCGCGTCCGCCTGTTCCGCGTTCGCCACGCTCGGGCAGTTGTCGTCGCAGTCGAGCACCCCGTCCCCGTCGCCGTCCGCGTCCGCCACACCGCAGCCGCACACGCCGGGAGCGGTCTTCGCCGGGTCGTCCGGGCACGCGTCCGCGCAGGTCGGCCCGCCGAAGCCCGCCGGGCACACGCACGCGCCGTCCCCCGTGGCGCCATCGGCGCACTCGCCCCCGTTCTCGCAGGCGCAAGCCCCCTCGCACGCCCCGCCGAACCATCCGTCCAGGCAGGTGCACGCCCCCGCGCCGTCGACCCCCTCGTCGCAGCTCCCGTGTCCGCCGCACGGCGTCGCCGCCCCGCCCGGACACGGCTCGCACGTCGCCCCAAAGGTCCCCGCGGGGCACGGATTGCAAGCGCTCCCGTCAAATCCAGCGTCGCACGCGCACTCGCCCGTGCCGCCCTTGCCCTCGTCGCACACCCCGTTGCCGCTGCACGGCTTGTCGGCCCCACCCGGGCACGCCACGCAGTCCGGCCCGAAGCGCCCCGGCGCGCACTCGTCGCACATCGGCCCGGCAAACCCAGCGCCGCACTCGCACGCGCCCGACCCGCCCATGCCGTCGTCGCAGCTCCCGTGGCCCGAGCACGGCTGGCCGGCACCCCCCGGGCACTCCACGCACTCCGGCCCAAAGCGCCCCGCCTCGCACACGTCACACGCCGCGCCGGTGTACCCGAGCTCGCACTCGCAGACCCCCGACCCGCCGATCCCGTCGTCGCACACGCCCTTCGCCGAGCACGCCTCGTCCGCGCCTCCCGGGCACTCTCCGCAGCCCGCGCCGAAGTATCCCTCGTCGCACAGGTCGCACAGCGGCCCGGTAAATCCTGCCTCGCAGCCGCACACCCCGCTGCCCCCGATGCCCTGGTCGCACACCCCGTGGCCGGAGCACACGTTGTCGACGCCGCCGGGGCACTCCGCGCAGTCCAACCCGAACCGCTGCGCCTCGCACGCATCGCACGCCGCGCCCGTGAACCCGGCCTCGCACTCGCAGATCCCCGTCCCGCCGATCCCGTCGTCGCACGCGCCATTGCCGCTGCAAGGCGTCGCCGCGCCGCCCGGGCACTCCGCACAGGCCGTCCCGAAGGTGCCCACCGCGCAGCTATCGCACGCGTCGCCGACCCCATCGCCGTCGCCGTCCGCCTGGCTCGCGTTCGCCACGCCCACGCAGTTGTCCCGGCACCCGACCGTCGCGCCCGCCGTGCAGAACCCGGGCACCGGCCCGCCCCAGCACCCCGTCGTCGCCACGTCGCGCACGCCGTCGCCGTCCAGGTCGCAGTCGCACGCGTTCCCGATCCCGTCCCCGTCGTCATCCGCCTGAGTCGCGTTGGGCGTCCCGACGCAGTTGTCGAAGCACGCCACCTTCTCGCCGCCCACGCACGCCGCCGGCGGCACGCCCCCCGACCAGCACGCAGCCGCCGTCGAGTCGAAGACCCCGTCGCCGTCGGTGTCGCACTCGTCGCGCACGGTCACCCGCCCGCTGAACTCCGACGTCATCCCGGCCCCGGTCGCCGTCGCCGTCAGCTTCGACCCCACCACCACGCCCGGAGGCGTCGGGATGATGAACCGGAAGCGCGCCGCCGTGTCCGCACCCTGATAGAGCCCATGGATCACCGCGTTATACAGCGCCGTCCCGCCCGCCTTGTCGTCGCTGGTCCCCTCGGTCTGCGTCGCCAGCCAGACCGCGCCCTCGCCGAACCCGGACGGATCCGCGTCGGCCAGGTGCAGGTCGACCACCTCACCCGCCGTCACGATGCCGTCGACCGTCAGAAACCCTGATCCCACCAGCGCGTTCGTCAGGATCGGGTAGTTCCGCTGCCCGTTGCCGCCCGCGTCCTTGTCGCCCACGTCGTTGAGGCTGACGAAGGGCGCGGTCCCCACCAGCGCGTTGTCCAACCCGTCCAGCAGGTCGTAGCCGATCTGCCCCGTCGGCCCAGCACCCGCGTCATTGAGCCCGGTGCCGTTGAGGCTGACGTGGTTCCGCTCGAGCTTCACACCCGCCGCCAGCGCCCCGACCTGCACGCCCGCCCCGTGGTTCTGCCTGATGATGCAGTCGCTGATGGTGCTGCCGCTGCCGCGCATGTAGACGCCCGCGGTCGACCCGCCGGCCCCGCGCCCGTTGAGCTCAATCGTGCAGTTGCCAAGGGCCAGCCCGCTGGTCCCCGACTCCATCGCCAGGCCCGCCGCGCCGTTATCTCCAAGGCGAATCCGGTCCATGCTGAGGCCCACGCCCGCCTCCAGATGCACGCCCGGCGCCGCCGCGGTCCGCCGCCCGTTGCCCCGAAGCTCCGTCGCGTCAACCGTCCACAGGTCCGAGCCCCCGCGCAGCCGCAGCCCCGCCCCGCCCGCATACGCGACCAGCGAGTCCGCCACCAACCCCGAGTCCGCACCCAGCGAGCGCACCCCGTCGCCACCGACCCGCGCCGTCCCGCTCGGCTCGGCCACCGCAGTCGCCCGCGTCCCGATGACGCAGCCCCGAATCTGCACGCCGTTCGCCACCGCACCCACCCGAATCGCCGCGTGCGAGTCGCTGTTCACCACGTCGCCAAAGCCCGTGATAGCAAGCCCGCTCAGCCACGTGTCCGCCCCGACCACGTCGATCCCGACCGCCAGCCCCGCCGCGTCGAGGATCTCGATCTCCGGCCCCGGGACCGCCGCGAACGCCGAGTCCAGCCGCCCGACCACCCCGCCGGCGCCCAGGCTGACCGCGTTCGTGTCGCCGATCGCCGCCGTCTGAGACTCGCCCGCCAGCCAGGTCCCCGCGTCCGTAATCGCAGGCAGCGCCTGGCTCAGCGCGATGACCGCCACGCCCGCCGCCACGCCCGGGTCCGCCGCCCGCCCCATGGGGTCGCTGGCGCCCGGGATGACGAAGCGCGCCGTGTTCGGCCCCTGGATGCGGTTGGCGTTGTCGATGAACGCCGCCAGGCTGCCCTGACCGCTGCTCCGCGTGTTGGTCACCGCCTCAAAGGACAGCCCGAGATCCACGTTCGCCCGTAGCTCGGTGGTCAGGGTGAGCGGGATGACCGCCTGGGCCACGGTGCTCGCGGTCGACAGGCTGGCCAAAGTGCCGCTGAAGTTGGCGGCGGCGTCGACGCGTGTGGTGTCCGCGCCTCCGACCCGGTTGCGGTTCGCCGTGACACCATCGGAGTGAAAGATCGGGACCGCGGTGACCGCGTTCGACCCGATGAGGCCGGCCGCCGGCGGTGAGTCGGCGTCGCCCGCGGTGCTCGTGGCCACGCGCAGGGTGTAGTTCGCCGCGGCCAACCCGCCCAGCAAGTACGCCCCGGACGCGTCGGTGTAGACCGCGCGCATGAAGGCCCCGGCGGCGTCGTAGAGCTCGACCCGCACAGCCCCCAGCGCGTGAGCGTCAGCGCCTGCCTCAGCGCGCGACCGCCCCGGGCCCGCCTGCCAGCCGGTGTCCTCGAACACGCGGCCGCTGATGGCGCCGCCGACCAGCACGGGGGCGACCTCCTGGACCGCCGTCTCCGTCGAGAACTCGCTGTTGTTGTAGTTCACGTCGGCGCTCGACCGGTACGGGTCCAGGGACGGCGTGACGCTGGCGCCCACCCGCGCCTTGAACTTCACGACCGCGGAGGCTCCCGAGGCGAGGGTCGAATTGCCGAAGGTCCAGGTCAGCTGGTCGCGGTTCTGCCCAAGGTAGGGGCCGGCCGTGGTGGGGCTGACGACCGCGGGCGTGACGTTGTTGAGGCCCGTGGTGACGCTCGAGCCCGGGTGAAACGTGAAGCGCGCGGCCGAGCTGCTGCCCGACGGCGACGAGGTCGGCAGCCAGGCGCGCGCGACCACCGACGTGGCGTTGCCGAAGCCCGTGTTGGTGATGGTCAGCGTGTAGTCGACCAGGTCGCCCGGCTGCGCCGAGTCGGGGTCCGCCTTCAGATCCAGCGCCAGGTACGCCCGCTGCGCGACGATAGCCGGCGAAAACGACGACATCGCCTTGGTGATCTGCTTGCTCGAGAGAGTGACCTGATTGACGATCAATGTGCCATTTGCCGCATTGACGCGCATATCGAACTCGAACGCGCCGCCGCCGCCCGTGAACAGCTCGTCGATGGTCTTGAAGGTGATGGTGCTGCCCGGCGTGGGGGTCGGCATCGGGGTCGGGATGACGTCGACGCCCGACACCATGTGCAGATTGCCGAAGGATCCCGCGACCATCTGCGTGGGCAGGACGTCCTTCATGATCAACTGGTACTGCGGCAGATTGCCGGTATTAAAGAAGGTGACGCGGTAGGTCAGCAGGGCGTTCGGGGGGATGAGCACGCCGTCGTAGGGATTGCCGTTGACCGCGACGATCTGCTTGAGGACGTACAGATTGCTGTTGTTATCGGCGACGCTGGGGATGTGGTAGCGCCAGGTGGCGTCTTTGCCGGTCTCGCCGGCGGCCTGGGCGGAGTCGCCGCCGAAGACCTCGCTGTTGTTGATGATGCCGGTGTCGGGCGGGTTCACCGTGAGGCGCAGGGACACGCTGACGTAGCGAAGCTCACCGACGACCAGGCGGCCGACGGCGAAGCGGATGGCGTTGGTGTTGGCGGGCAGCGGGTTGTCGGTGGAGAGCGCCCAGCCCAGGGTCGTCTCGGCGCCGGGGACGTAGGTCGAGCTCGTCGGGCCCATGCCGGTCTTGTTGATGGCGGTGGCGGGGCCCTCGACGAGGTTGCCGATGCGCGAGCCGGGGTAGGCGACGCGCTGCCAGGGGCCGACGTTGCCCGTGTTGTCCATGGGGTAGCCGGTCTGCGGGCCAGCGACGGCCGACCCCGCGCCGAAGGGGCAGGAGCCGCGGTTGCCGCCCAGCGAGGGGGCCGCGGACTTGGGCGAGCCGGTGCCGTTGATGGCGGTCTGGGTCGAGCCGAACGCGTTGGCCTGGTCGGCGTCCCACAGGTTGTGGGTCGTGGCCTCGGTCTGCTTGAGGAACGGGTTGATCTGGCTCTCGCCGCTGGGCGAAATCTTGTAGCCGTCGACCCCCTGGTCCACGCGCCCGTCGGCGTCGGTGAAGACGGCGGTGCGCGGGTCGGTGGAGAAGAAGATGCCGGTGTCGGCGTAGCCCATCGCGACGCTGCCGTTACAGCGGTTGGTGGCGATGCCGAGGCTCGCGCACAGCCCCGTCTTGTCGAACGCGTTCGTGTTGAACGGCGCGCCGGTCCACGTGTTGTTCGTCTGCGCCCAGCCATTCGGCATCGGCCCGGGCGGGTTCGGCGGGATATCGCGGAACGAGTCCAGCCCATCCGGCACCACAATCGACGCCCCAACCACCTCGGTCCCCGCCGGGATGTAGTCGGTCACATAGCCGCCAGCGCCAATGGTCGCGCCATTCTCAATCGGCGAAAACTGCACGATATAGCGGATGACATCGTCCGCCTGCAGCACCGGTAGGCCCTTCTCAGCCCGGTCGAGCATCAAGTCCAGCGTCTCAGGCGCCAGGTACTTCGTGGTCTGCACCTGCGGCACGCTGTGAGCCAGCGCCGAAGCCGAGAGCGCGAGGAGCATGCCAAGAGCAAACATCAGCGGGGCAAGCCGATGAACACGGACAGACATGGACGGGACTCCGTTCATTGTTCGCGCCCCGCACGTCGCAGCAACGTGCAAGAGCAACGGGCACCCGATGGCGCCACGAACCGGTGACGATGAGACCGCGAGCGGGCTTAACACCCCCCACCACGCGCCGCGCAGGAGCCTTGTAACCGCCGCGCGGCAGCGCTCTCGGCGCGAAGTGGCCGGATGCCGATGCCCCTTCGTTTGTGAAGAGAACCCCGATCTCGGGCTGGCGCTCCAACCACCGCGGCCACTTCACGCGTGCAACGCCGCCGCCTCTGCGAGTACGCTCGGCCCAGACCCTCCAGTCCCCCCCGCACCGCGGAGCCGGCGTCGTGAAAGCCTCCACCCTCCGCCAAGCGCTCGCGCCACCCCCACCAGCCCGCGCGACCGCCCTCGCCCTGGCGCTGACGGCGACCATCTACGCCTGCAGCGCCACCTCGCCCACCACCGACGCGACCGCCAGAGCCGACGCCGACGCGGGAGCGGTCGTCCTCAACGACCTGGGCCCGGCCGAGACGCAGCCGGACGCCAAGCCCAAGCCAGACACCGCGGTCGCCTGCCCGAACCGGTGCGCCAAGGAGTTCCCGACGGTCCCGCAATGCATGGAGGGGATCTGGGACCTCACGAGCTGCACTTGCAGCCTTCAACCCGTGCAGCATGGAACCCCTTGCGATGACGGCGTCGAGTGCACGGCCTCCGACAAATGCGTCGCAGGCGTCTGCGAAGCCGGCCCGCCCACGGAGCTCGTTGAGCCAAGCGAGGGCTGGCAGCCGGAGGAAGACTCCGCTGCTGCAACCCGACGACCCCGACTGGGAGTGGGCCGCGGTGCACATGGACCCAAGCTGCCGCTCCTGCGACGGCTCACGCGCGTATCTGAACTGGTTGTTCAGCGGCTCTCACAACAACTCGCCATACTGGGCTGCTGCGACCCCGACCGGAGAACTCATCACTCTGGAGCTATTGCCCCGCCTCCGGACGTACGACTCCAATCTTGAGCCTGCGTGGGACGCTCCGGCAACGGCCTCGGCTGGCGATACCATGAGCAGGGTGATTGGAGTCGGCGTGGACGGCTCGCTCTACGCCGGCGGGGCCAAGGATTTCGGGTCCGCTGTTCAGAGCTTCAGTTGGCTGGCGCGGTACAGCGCGGCGGGCGAAATCCTCTGGGAACGCCAGATGCGGCAGATGTTCCTCGTGACAGACATCTTGCCGGCGCCCGACCTCGGGTTGTACCTCGTGGAAGGGGGCGCCAAGAGCCACGCAGATTTCATGGCCTCAAGAGCGAAGCCTTTCGGTGAGGCGTCTGCGAGAGGACGGGACTGACCTCTGGGCGACCGATATTGATGACGCCTGGCCGCTCCTGAACGCACTGTTCTACATCGCACCAGCGCGGCTTGGCGGGGTCGTTCTCGCGTATTTGGCCGAGGAGATGGTGCCAAGCACGGACGGCGCGAAGAGCGAGCGAGAGTTGATCGCGTCCGCCGCGAGAATCGACGGAGAGGGCGCAATCGCTTGGAAGACAAGGGTGAGCGCACCGGGAAATTCGACGCACGCCGGGCGCCTCGTGGCGCTGCCTCATGACAAGTTCATGGTTATCGGCGTGCAGTGGCCGACGTTCGGACCGCGGGAGCGCTATTCAGTGAGCGCGTGGCTCGTCGATTCCGACGGGACCTTGCTCGGTGAGACAAACGTGTATCCCAGGCTCGGACACTACTTCTTGGCGCTAGGCGCGACAGCGGCCCCCGACGGTGCCGTCCTCATCACCGGCTACCTGAATGACTACCACGGCACGTCAGCGACGCCGTTGATGATCAATGACGCCGAAACCTGGGAGACTGACGGATTCATCATGAAGCTGGACCGTTGGGGCAATTTTGAGTGGATGCGGCTCTTTGGCGATCCTGGACTAGGATCCGACGCCCTATGGACGGTCGTCGCCAGCCCCGACGGTCGAATCACCGCGACAGGCCTGCTCGATGGTGAAACTGGCACGATCGTGCACAACTGGATAGTCCGCACCGACTTCTGGGGCCGCACCTGCGGGATGCGACTTGGGGTTTGCGCGGATATGGCCTGGCAGGACTGCGAGGACGGCAACCCTTGCACCGTCAACTGGTGCGACCCGGATGCGGGCTGCACGCACCCTCCGCTGCCCGACGGCAGCCCTTGCGGCGAGGGGTTGACGTGTCAGGGGGCGGTCTGCAAGTAGCGCACTATCCTCAGTAGAGGCCAGCAAACGCTGGGGATTTCCCTGGCGCCGAGACCGTGCACGCTCTGCGTACGCAACGGGCTCGGGTAGGTCTGGCCCCGGTGGCCGGTCTCGGGCTCGGGGGCTGAGGAGCGTCCTTCGCATCGGCGCGGTTGGGAGGCCGCTGTTCAGAACAGCGGTGTTGCACGGGTCGGGCTAAGTGCGAAGCAACCGTAATGACGTAGAAGTGCGGGGGTCAGGCACCGCACTTTGGAGCGCGAGAGGTCGGAGAACGGGAAGCGAACGAGGACTACGGATCCGGCTGCAGATGCGCCCATGCGGCGTCCTCCTCGGGACGGTCCCAGTCGGCGGCCAGGGCCTGCTCGCTGAGAAGCGCCGCGTCGCTGGGGTCACCGGCAGGGAGGTCCGTGTCTGCCTCGAGGATCGTGACGAGCGCCTGTCTTTGCCCCATGAGTTGGACCGGCTCAAGCAGCCGAACGCGACCTTGGCCATCGATGATTGCGCGCACCGTCTTCAGCATGAAGGCTCCAGGTCCGACAACGCCGCGGATGATACGGAAACGCACCCGAGGCTGCCATCCTACGGTCCGTCCAGCCTTCGAGCCGAGCCCCAAAGATCGGAACATCGGCCAATATTTCCGCCTCTTGACTGAGCCCCAGGACCGTACCATCCCGCGCCGGGCCTGACCTACGGCGCGCAGGAGCCGCTTGTGGGGATGCACTGGCGCTCAGCACCCGCGGGGGCGTTGGGGACGTCTTGGCAGGTGTAGTCTGGGGGGCACGGGGAGTCTTCAGTCTCATCACAGCGGCGGGCGCACCAGCCTGCGGGGCCGGCGGTGGGGTCGGTCGGGATGCAGAGGTTCTGGCCGGGCGGGATGAGCAAGTGGCATTCCGCGTCCGAGGTGCAGGGAGCGCAGAGGAGGACGTCGTCGAACACGCATGTGAAGAGGGGGTCATCGCCTGTCATCACGCGCTTGCAGGACATACCCGTCATCACGCACGTCGTGACGCCACAGGTGGTGCTGCAGCCGGAGCAGCCGCTCAGGTCCTGGCACGCCCGTCCGCAAAGCGAGTCGTCGGGGCTCGGCACGCAGAAACCGCTGAAGCAGTCCGAGCCGCTGCTGCACGGTGAACCAAACGCTCCAGGCGGCCTCGCCGGCTTTGCGTCTCCGCAGCACGGATCCCCGCTCGGCTTCGTGACGCACACGTTGTCCTCGCACGCCGCTCGCTCGCACGCGCCCACGACGAGCTGGCCGCACTGGGAGTCGATCGTGCACTCTGGAGCGACGTCGATCTCCTGCAGCACCTCGCTGTCCGCGGAGTCGGTCGTGTCCACTACCGAGTCGGAGACTTCGGACGTGTCCAGCACCCCGTCGGCGGACCCCGACCCACCGGAATCGCCGCAGGCGGAGGCTCCGAGGATGAGCGCGAGAGTGGCACTGGCGAGTAGTGACTGGCTCATCATCGAAAACCCCGTCTTCGCGTCATCGGCGCGCCGTGTCCGCGGCTTCGGCGTCCATGCACCCTAGCTGTGGGTTGACGGCCGGGCAAGGCGGCCGGGCGGCTGCAGGTGACCGCACGTGTCCGGCACCGCGCGTCCAGAGTCACGCCGTGAGTCGGTGCTGCGGGTGTCCGGCACCGCGCGTCTGTCCGGGTGCCGAGGCGACCCTGGCCTCGGCCGTCCGTGCCAATCTGGATCGCCGAGCGGACCCCCCGCCAAGGCTGGGCGCATCGGCAGAGGCGCAGCCGCGGGTCCGCGCAAGCCTCAAGCGCGGGCGTGGGAGCGGCGCCACGTTGGGAGGTGTTTTGGACGGAGAGCCTCTTAGAACATGGGATATAAAATGAGAAATGAGTGTGTTTGACCCCGCCTCTCCCAAGCGCGGCCGTGGGAGCGGCGCCACGCGGGGAGGTGTTTTGGACGGAGAGCCTCTTAGAACATGGGATATAAAATGAGAAATGAGTGTGTTTGACCCCGCCTTTCTCTCCGACAAGAAGGGCAAGCTCGCGTTTGCCCAGGTCAGCGGCGTCTTCATCGGCGACATCATCACGGTGGATGCGGCGTTCGGCGGCAAGGACAAGCTGGAGTCGTCGACCTTCATCACGGTCGACGGCGGGCTGGAGGTCGTCGAGCTACACACCTCCTGCTCGAAGTCGCTGTCGGCGGGCGACCAGTTCGGCAGCTTCTTGGTGGTCGAGTTGACCACCACGGAGGGCGGAACCACGGTGATCCCCAGCGACGAGGGTGACGGCGGTGCCACCGAGTGCTCGATCTCGGTCGATCCCGTCGGCACCGGATGCCCGGGCAAGCTGACGACGCTGAGCCTCCGCTACATGGGCGGAAGCTGCGCCGACACCAGCCAGAACCAGGGCGGCAAGCTCGTCTGCGCCGGAGACACCGTCGACGCCTCGCCGGTGCGTATCATCGTGCGCGACCGATCCGATGGCGGCACCGTGCTGCACGACGAGTCCGGGGTTGGCCTGGGGACCATCATCACGGCTTCGGCGGCCATCGACAGCAAGGGCACGCTGCCCTCGAACACGTACGTCGAGATTCGCAGCGAGAGCGGCGCGTTGCTGCAGCGGCTGACGATCCACACGTCGTGCTCGCAGCCGCTGGCGCTTGGCGACCGATTCGGCGCCATGTCGGTGACCGGGATGGGCGGCGACAAGGGCGACGTGCTCTCCCTGAGCAGCCCCATCACCTACTCCTACGTGGTCTCCAACCCCAGCCTCGAGGCGGCCGTCGTCGACGTGTTCGACAGCGAGCTCGGCGTCATCGCGACCGGCCTGGTCATCGAGGCCGGCGGGCAGCGAGTGCTGACGGTGAGCGCCGAGATCTCGCAAGACACCATCACCGTCGCCACGGTGAGCGGCGTCACGGTCAGCGGCGGTGTGTGCGCCGGTGACACCGCGACCTCGACTGTCACGGTCGACGCCGCGGCCCAGGGCGGGCTGTCGTGTGAGGACGGCAAGCCCGCGCAGTTGGTGTTCGAGTACACCGGCGAGTCGTGCTCCGCGACGACGAACGCGCAGGAGGGCAAGGCGACGTGCACCGGGAATCCGAACGGAGCCGCGCCCGTGCAGGCCGTCGCGGGCAGCCCGCAGGACGTCATGGTCAGCAACGGCGGGAGCCTCGCGGTCGGTGACATCTTCACCATCACCGCCATGGGTGACCGGCTGAAGTCCGAGACGGTGCTCGAGATTCGTCAGGATGGGGCGCTGCTCCAGTCGCTCGCCATCCACACGTCGTGCTCGAAGCCGTTGGTGGTCGGGGACCAGTTCGGCAGCCTGCGACTGATCCTCTTCGTCCCGGAGGGCTAGGGGTGGCGGTCGTCGCGGCGCCGTCACAGGCGTCGCGACGACGTGCCTTGCCCTCGTTCGTCCCGCGGATTCGCGGCTACGGACGAGGGCGCTCGCTTGGCCGCGGGGGTTGGGTCTCGGTCCCCGCCGAGGCGACGCGATAGCCCAAGATCGCTAGGGCGCGCGAGATCGCCTCGGGGTCTGGGAGTCCGCGCCAGGCGACCTCGACGGAGGCGTCACGGTACGAGACGGCCGCCGACGCGACCCCGGGCAGGGCCTCGATGGCCTCGCGTGCGTGGGCTTCGCAGGCCGCGCAGGTCATGCCGTCGACGTGGTAGCGGACCAGCGTTTGCTGAGGCGCGGCCTGGGGGATTTCGCCTCCGCCGCCGGTCAGGGGCGCCGGCGTAGACCGGGAAGAGCGCGAAGGCCGCCACCGCGCCCGCGACACCCAGAGCGAGCGGCGTATCCACGACCGGGCGCGGGGTTTCGGGACCTCGCAGGCGTCGCCCGGGGCGCAAGCGGGGCTGGCGGTAGACGAGGTAGAAGGCGCGCCGAGCAGCCCCGCGGTCGCGACCAGCAGCGGCGTGCCGCTGGGCAAAGAGCGCGCCCGCGTAAGCCGCCGACGCGCCCAACCCCACGGCCGGCCAGGGGCAGCCAACAGCAAAGCCGACGCGAGCAGGGCCGCGACCAGCGCGCCGGCAGCGAAGAGCCCCGAGCGAGGAGAGAGCGCGACTTGCGCCGAGGTCCCGGCAGGCGAGTCCTCGGCGGCGGCCTTGGGCGCGCAGCACGCGGCGCCGTCTGGGTCCGTGGAGCCGGACGTCCCGCCCGCCGCGCCGTCCCCGAGTGTCGCGAGCGAGCTTTTCACGACGCCGCCGACATTGCCGAGGCAACACCGCCCCTGCGGGTTCTTGCGCTCGCAGTCGTCGAGCTCCGCTTTGCAGGCGGCGGCGATGGACGCCTGAATCGTCGAGGTCCCGTGCGCCCGCGCGTCCGCTTCGAGGTCGGCGACCGAGTGGTCGAAGCAGAAGCAGACGAGTCGCTGTGGATCCGCGCTCTTGTGGAAGGGGACGGCCAGGGCGTCGTCCAGCCGCACGAGGTCGGCGCCGTGGAAGTACACGACCTCGCAGTCGCTCGCGGAGCATGCGCCAGCCGTCCAGTCGCCGACCTGCGCCAGCCGGCTCGCCGTGACCTGAGTACGATGGTCACCGCTTCAACCCGGCGCCCCGAAGCGCCGCAAACGAGGCAGGCGCTCACGACCGGTCCCCGTCGAGGGCGTCCCCGAGAATCGAGCAACTCGACACCGGGCCCTCGCCACGGCACTGGCCCACCAACTCGCCAAGAGCCCGCCGCATCGCCCCAAGCTCCGCAATGCGCACCTCAATGTCCGCAATCTTAGCCTCAGCCCGAGCCTGAACGTTCGCACACCCCGCGCCCTCGGTAGCCTGCAGCTCCAGCAACTCGCCGATCTCGTGCAGCGTGAACCCAATCCCCTTAGCGCGAACGATAAACCGCAGCCGCCTGACGCTGTCGTCCCGGTACTGCCGATACCCCGCCTCACTACGCGCCGGCGCCGGGATGAGCCCCTGCCGCTCATAGAACCGAACCGTCTCAACCCCAAGCCCAGCAGCCCGAGCGACCTTCCCGATAGTCATCAACGCCATGGTCCCGACCTCCTGCAACCCAGTCAAAACCCTGTAGTAGACTACAGAGTCAAGCCGCGAGTCGGGAGAGGGAAGGGCGCAACGGCGGCTCTGGGTTTGGTGGAGAGCGTTCAGTTCGACGGCTTGGAGCCTGCGGTCGTGGCGTCCCGCGGCGGTGTTCGCTGGATTGACTAGGCAAGCAGGTGCAGCAGCCAGATCTCCAGGGCGCCTACTCTGTGAAGGCGGGGCGGCACACGCAGTCGGCATTGCGAGGCACCGCTGAGCGACTTGTCGACACGTGATGTCGCGACGCGGTGATCAGGCGACCCACCGACGGCGCCGGCACGGAAGCTGACTTCGTCTGCCGGCGCCGTCGGCGGGTCCTTGCACCGCGCCGAAGATGGTCGCGACCCCAGAAAACGCAGCACTGCCCCTTGTGTAGGTCCAGGTCCAGGCGATAGCGTCTCGCCCCATGATGACGCCTGCGTTCGCCGATGCCGTTTTGCCGAAGCTAGCCCGAATGCACGAGGGCTTCGCGCCTCGCGTGGTCGACCTGTTCGCCGGCTGTGGCGGCATGTCGCTTGGCTTTCGCAAGGCGGGCTGCTCGATTATCGCGGGGTTGGAACTGGACGAACTCAGAGCGCAGACGCATGCGCTCAATTTTCATCCGGCCGCCACGGACCTACACGGCCGCAGTCGGGACGTAACGGCGGAGAACCCCAGGGAGCTGATTCGGCAGCTAGGAGGGGGCGCAGACCCGGAGGTCGACATTCTCGTGGGTGGTCCGCCATGCCAGGCCTATGCCCGCGTGGGTCGAGCCAAACTGCGCGAGATAGGGAATCACCCGCATGCCTATCTGAAGGACGACCGCGGAAGCCTCTATGCGGCTTACGTCTCCTGGGTGGAGGCGCTCCAGCCAGTCGCCGTAGTCATGGAAAACGTCCCCGACATTCTGAACTACGGTGGCGTGAACGTCGCTGAAATCATCGCGCAGAACCTCGATGCGCTGGGCTACGAAGTTCGGTACACGCTGCTCAACGCGGCCCACTACGGCGTGCCCCAGACGCGAGAACGCCTCTTCCTGGTCGGAATCCATCGCGCAGCCGACGCCGTGCCAGCATTCCCCATGCCGAGTCATCGTTTGGCGCTCCCAATCGGCTATCGAGGAACACGCGCCCACGCCGCCCGTTGGGAGCATCTATCGGAGGCCGACCGACCGGACCACGCGGTCGACCTCCTCGATATCGACGAGGCGCTTCCGCCGGCTGTTTCGACTCACGGCGCGCTCGGAGATCTCCCGACGATTTCTGAGGCAGCCAAGCTCGCGCAGAAGCGAGGCGCGCGCGACCTCGGCCGCCGACTGCCGTACTCCAGCGGACCCGCCAACGCCTATCAGCGGCTGATGCGGACTTGGTCCGGTTTCGCGACGCGATCGGACGTTTCCGCCCACGTGATTCGGTCGCTCCCGCGTGACTACGAGATATTTCGTCGCATGCAGCCCGGAGACGACTACCCCGCCGCCCATCGCCTCGCTGAACGGATGTTCGAAGAGCGTGTCGAGGCTGCGCGGGCCAGTGGGGCCGCGATGCCCGTCGGTTCGCCCGAGTGGGAGCGACTCCGTCGGGAGACCGTCCCGCCATACGACCCCGGCAAGTTCCCGAATAAGTGGCGGAAGCTGGAGCGGGATTTCCCCTCGCGCACCTTGATGGCGCACCTGTCGCATGATTCCTACTCGCACATTCACTACGCCGATGACCAGGCTCGCACAATCTCGGTGAGAGAAGCCGCCCGTCTCCAGTCATTTCCTGACGGATTCGAGTTCTGCGGCGCCATGAACGCCGCGTTCGGCCAGATCGGCAACGCGGTTCCGCCGCTGCTCGCATTCAATGTCGCGACGGCCCTCCAGGATACGCTGCAACAAGCTGCGGGCGCGCCGCCGGTGCTTCGACGCAAGACAGGCTGACTCTCCGCGCCGCCAGCGGTCAGCGACCGAGGCTTGCACCACCCACCGGGTTGAACCGACGTTGTGAGGTCCAGGTGTCCGCAGAGGAAGAAAATCTCGCCTACGACGAGGTAGCCCCCAACGCCTCCGCGATGATCGAGTCGATGCGCGCCTATGGGTACACGCTGGCGACGGCGATCGCGGACTTGATCGACAACAGCATCGCGGCCGGGTGTAGCAAGGTTTGGCTGGATACGTGGTGGTCCGGCGCGGCGTCCTGGATCACCATCACTGACGACGGCCATGGGATGAGTGAGGCGGAGTTGCGCGACGCGATGAGACTGGGTAGCCGAAGCCCGGTCGACGAGCGGACCGCGGCTGACCTCGGTCGGTTTGGGCTGGGTATGAAGACCGCAAGTCTCGCCCAATGCCGTCGTCTCACGGTCGTGTCGCGTCGCGCGGCTGGCTCTCGGCACGTACGCCGCTGGGACCTCGACCACCTCTCCAGCAAGGCGGTTTCCGGCTGGCAGCTGCTCCGGACGGTGCATCCCGACTCGACCGCGAATCTCGACCGATTCGAAGAACTCGAGCATGGGACCGCAGTGATCTGGGAGGTGCTCGACCGCGTGGTGCAGTCCGCGGACAAAGACGATGCAACGCTGAGAGCGCATTTCCTGCGGTCGGTCGAAGAGGTCGAGGTGCACCTAGGCATGGTGTTTCACCGCTACCTCGGCGGCCCTCGGCCTAGGCTGGAAATCCTCGTGAACGGGCATGCCGTCCAGCCGTGGGATCCCTTCGTCGAGAACCACCCGGCGACCACTCCGACGCCGCAAGAACTCATCGCGCTTCCAGACCACAAAGCGCCGATTGTCGTCCGGGGTTTCGTGCTACCGCACAAGGACAAGCTCGGAGACGCGGAGCACGCCGCGGCGTCTGGGCCGGCCGGATGGAACGCGCAGCAAGGCTTTTACCTGTATCGAAACGAGCGCCTTATCGTCGCGGGTAGCTGGCTCGGTCTCGGCGGCGGCCGGCCTTGGACGAAGGAGGAGCACTACAAGCTCGCCCGAATTCGCCTCGATGTTCCGAACTCGATGGACCACTTGTGGCACCTGGACGTGAAGAAGTCGCACGCGACCCCGCCACCGCTGGTCCGCGAACGGCTGTTGGGATTGGCGCAGAGCATCCGGCAGTCGGCCCGTGAGGTCTACGCGCACCGCGGCAGATACGGCGCACGCGCGGTGAAGCAAGAGTTTCAGCGCCCGTGGAAGGTGCTGCGGCAGGGCGGTCGAACCGTCTACCGTATCGACCGAAAACATCCGCTAGTCGCGACGATCCTTGGGGCGTCGGAGCCCGTTTCGCCCGACACGGTCGAGGCCGTTCTCCGCATCGTCGAAGAGACTGTGCCCATCCAGCAGATTTGGCTGGACTCATCAGAGAGTCCGCAAGACACATCGGCACCATTCGCGGGTACATCTTCGCAGGAACGCAGGCACGTTCTGGCTGTCGCGTACGCGGCAATCCAGCGTAATCGTGGTCTGAACCACCGGCAGACCGTCGACGTGCTGTTGGGCTGCGAGGAGTTCGCTGACGACGAAGCGCACGCAATCATCGCGACTCTTGGAGACAAGCAGGCCACATGAACGAGAACTACCTGACTGCGCGGAGCATGGCCCAATCGATGCTCAAGCTCCAGTCCGACAAGGGCCAAGGCTCGTTGGCGGACGGCGAAGTGGCGTCCGTCGTCGCGAAAGTCCTGAGTTTGGTCGGCGCTCAGGATGTGGATTCGGCGGCCTTGGTCGCCGAGTTGGAGGCTGCATTCCAGACGACCATCGGGACCGAGCGCGAGCTAGTGGGCCTCGATGACGGCTGGGCTCCATGGCTCCCGAAGCGTCGAGCAGACATCAAGTGGCGCTTTTGGGAGCGCTACGCGCAGCACTTGCGCCAAGAGAAGGGCTGGCCGGGGGCGACGCTGGACCGAATGGACCAGACCACCGACAAGGTGCTCGGGTATGTGATGGACCCCCAAGCGGCCGGAGCGTGGGACCGGCGGGGCATGGTGGTCGGGCACGTTCAGTCGGGCAAGACCGCCAACTACGTCGGTCTGATCTGCAAGGCGGCAGATGCCGGGTACAAGATCATCATCGTCCTGGCGGGTTTTCATAAGAGCCTGCGCAGCCAGACGCAGATCCGCCTGGAGGAAGGCTTTCTCGGCTATGACCGCGGTGCGACGCTGAACGACCCCAGGGGCGCGCGAGTGAGTGTCGGCGTCGGTGATTCAAGGCTATATGACCAGACGCCCATCGCCGATTCGATTACCACGCGCGCTGACGACGGCGACTTCAAACGGACACTGGCGAAGAACTTCGCCATCAACCCTGGCGGCCACCCCCTTCTCTTCGTCGTGAAGAAGAACGGTTCCGTGCTGAAGAACCTCCTCGGGTGGGTGCGCTGGGCTGCGCATTCAAAAGGACGAGAAGGGGCGGCCGTATGTGAAGAACGTGCCGCTTGGTCATCGACGACGAGGCGGACCAGGGCTCGATCGACACCCGCAAGGGCGCCTTTGACGAGAACGGACTGCCTGACGAGGACCACGACCTGACCGTCTTGAATGCGCGAGTCTTCGAGAGCTCCTGCATACGTTCGAGCAGAGCGCCTACGTCGGCTATACGGCCACGCCCTTCGCCAACATTCTCATCCATGAGCAAGGTCGTACCGACCAGCACGGTGACGACCCGTTCCCGCGCAGTTTTCATCCCTTGTCCCTGCCGGCAGCCTGAACTACGTTGGGGCCTTCCACGGTCTTCGGTAGTGAACTACCTGGAGGTGATTCCCAGGAGCCGCCTGGAGATTATCCGCTGACAGATCACCAGGACCACGCGGCGAGCCTGAAGCCCCGTGAAGATACTGGCTGGATTCCGCCTCGACACAAGATGGATTGGGTGCCGAGGTGCGAGGGCTGGGACCGTGTTCCGCCGTCGCTGCAGCGGGCGATCCGCTCGTTCGTGCTCGTCTGCGCCGCGCGAATCGCCCGCGGCGACGTGGCGGCCCACAACTCCATGCTCGTCCACGTGACTCGGTTTACGGCCGTCCAGGGCGGTCGTCGCCCAGGTCGACGCTGAACTGACGGATATCAAGAGGCGCCTCCGGCATGGCGATGGGGGATTCGACCCACAAGATCTGCGAGGAACTTCGATCCCTTTGGGAGGATGACTTCGAGACCACCCACCGAGAGATGTGGAGCGCTCGCCCAGGATTGTGCGAGCTGGCGCGGATGACCTCATTCCGGTGGTGAACGCGCAGCGCTGTCCATCGAGGTGCGGCAGGTGAACGGCGCGGCCGGAGACGTTCTCGACTACCTGGACCACGGCGCGACCGGCCTAAACGTCATCGCCATCTGGCGACAAACCTCCCGGGGCCTGACCCTTGAAGGACTGTTCGGTTAGCTACTTCCTTCAGCTTCTCGGATGTACGACACGCTGATGCAGATGGGGCGGTGGTTCGGCTACCGCCCGCGGTTCCTTGATCTGTGTCGCCTGTACACGACCTCCGAGATGGTCGACTGGTTCAGTCACATAGCCGCGGCGAGCGAGGAGCTTAGAGAGGACTTCAACCGAATGGCGGCAAGCGGCGGGACGCCGCGCGATTTCTTCCTCGGTCACCGTAGTCAAGTCGCAACTTCGTGATGGTCGACCTCGGGGTGAAGATGAGGAGCGGGACTGCCATAGATGATGACGACGCAAAGAGTGATGAGCGAAACCATCAATTTCTGGCGTTCTCGCGCACCCGCCTGCAGAAGAACTGGAAGTTTTCACCTGCTCGTTCGGTCAGCGGAAAGTGCCGGCGCAATCGCGGTGCCGGCAGCCGCCACGAGTACTAGTGCTGCTGTGTCGAGCTACACTGGTCCGTGGGTCTGGAACGCGGCATCTCCAGACGCGGTATTGGGATCTCACCGACTACCGCGAGCGCCACGACGCCTCGAAGCGGGTGAAAACACGGCTCCTGGCCGACTATGGAACCGCGAAGTGGAGCGGTGGGGCGTCTCACCGAGTGGACAGTGTTCTGGCTTCTGGCAAATCGATACCGAAAGGCGGTTCGGGGTGCCACCGTGTGCTTAGTAGACCGCGGGTTGGCATGCTGACGCCGGCGAGTTGGGCGCCCCTCCGCGGAGAGAACCACTTCCGCATCAGGAGGTTGCTGAGCCCTACGATCGACCGTGGACCTCTCCGAAGCGCAGGTGGCAAGAGCCTTGGAGTGGACCCGCGCCGAGTGGCAGAGAGACCCTGGTGACAGGGCAGAGCCTACTCGCCCCAACGCTGGCCCATGCGTATTCGGTCGGTTCAGGCGATTCTCATGGGCCTGCCTTCTTGATCTACCCGATCGTCCGGGCCGGCCGAACTGGAGAAGGTTGACGCTGAGGCGCAAGACATTCCGATTATCGGCTTTGGCATCAGCTTCCCCCGGGTCGATGCGGCCCACGCCTCGAAGGTGAAGTACATCGTCAACAACGTTTACTGGCAGCAGGAACTGGGCGGACTCGACGCGTTCGACGAGGACGAGCAGTGAGCTCGCTACTGAGCGCGTGGGGGCTACTCGACACCACCGGACAGAGGCATGGTGGGTTCGTGCGATTGCGGCTCGGGGAGGTCAAGAACTGCGCGACTTATGCCGCCCGGAGCGTAGTGGACCAACTCGAGGCGGTTGTCCTCGACGTGAGCACGAAGTCCATCCCTGGTGACGCTGAAGCGCTCGATGCTCGTGGATTGTCGATGAGGGCGGAGGCGCTAGCGCCCGGGCCCAACGGGC
This sequence comes from Myxococcota bacterium, assembly GCA_041389525.1. Classification (GTDB taxonomy): domain Bacteria; phylum Myxococcota_A; class UBA9042; order PHBI01; family JACKFB01; genus JACKFB01. The sequence continues at coordinate 101,094 of JAWKRR010000019.1, forward strand.
GTACGCGAATCGTGCTCGCTGTCGCTGACCCGCGTTACCGCGCGCTGTTCCAAACGCTTGCTGCGGACGTCGTCTCCGAGATGATCGACGCGGACAGCGAAAAGGACGCCGTAGCCCGGTTTGTCGCGCGTCTGGCTCGGTGGCGTTCGTTCCTGCGAATTCACGGAAACGAGTCCCTCTCGCGCGAGGGACGTCGGGGTCTAGTGGGAGAACTCCTCTTCCTGAGGAACCATGTGCTCGCGTTTCCCGGTCTAGCGGACCCCATCGGCTCGTGGAAGGGTTGCCGAGGCGCCCACCACGACTTCCAGTTCTTGGGGGGAAGTGTCGAGGTGAAGGCGACCGCGTCCAGCAACCCGCGGTCATTCCACGTGTCGAGCATCCCTCAACTCGACATGCCCGACCAGCACCGACTCTTCATCTACTTCGTCGCTCTGGAGGAGTCCGAGTCAGGTGAGTTCTCTCTCGCCGACCTAGTGGATTCGCTTCGTGACGCAGTCGGGGCTTCATCGCTCGATGCCTTCGATGAGTGCTTGTTCCACGCGGGCTACTTGACGGACCACAGCGAGTCCTACGCCACGCCACGATACTGGCTGAAGCAGGAGCGGTTCTTTCGCGTTGATGAGTCGTTCCCGCGCTTGCTCCAAGAACGAATTCCCGATGGCGTCGACACCGTGCGGTACGAGGTGGCCCTCGCGGCCTGCACGCCGTTTGGCGTCGTTGCAGCGGAAGTGGTCCAAGCGCTTTTCGGCGCGGGAGGGAGTGTCGAGTGACGGCCGACGACAAGCGATTCGCTGAGTATCTCGATACCCTCCGCTCCCGCATTGCGGACGAGGCCATTGAAACCGCGGACGACACCGAAGCGGTAGCCGCCGGAGGATTTCGAGAAGATGTGTTCACCCAGGTGCTGCTCGCGACCCTCGAAGACCTCGGTCAGCTCACTGATGCCCAGGTCTGCTTCTTCGAACGGCGGCTGAGCCGCGGCATCGGAAAGGTGAACGCTTGGTGCCTCGACGAGGACGAGGGGCTGCTGACCCTCGTCACCACGATTTTCCGTGGGTTGTCCACGCCAACGAGCGTCCCGCGGAGCGAGTTGGCGACTGCGATTCCTCGGGCGCTCCAGGTGTATCTCGACGCCCGGCGCGGTTGGCACAGCCGCATGGAGCCGGCCTCGGAAGCTTATGACATGATGCAGTTCCTGCACGAGTCGCAGGGGGCTATCGAGCGGGTGCGCGTGGTCGCCTTGGTCGACGGGTTCGCCGCCGACCTGGGCAAGTTCAAACTCAAGTGGGATGGCCCGGAAGTCCAGATGGACATCTGGGACCTTCGCCGCTTCTTCCGTGCCGAAGCCTCGGGGCTTCCATACGAGCCCGTGGAGATCGACCTAGTGGAGCGCCTGGGGCAGCCGTTGCCGTGCATCGCGTCGCCGAGCCACGACTCAGAGTTCGAAGTCTATCTCGCGGTAATTCCTGGCGAATTGCTCCACGAACTCTACCATGAGCACGGATCCCGCTTGCTGGAACTGAACGTCCGCTCATTCCTTCAAGCGCGCGGGAAGGTGAATCGGGGTATCCGAGACACGTTGAAGGACGAACCAACAGCCTTCATCGCCTACAACAACGGGATTTCCGCCACCGCGGAGTGGGTCGAGACGACCAGCGGACCCGACGGACTTGGACTCGCGAAGTTGCGCGGTTTGCAGGTCGTCAACGGGGGCCAAACGGTGGCATCGATCCACCGGGCCAAAGAACGAGACAAGATCGACATTTCCAAGGTGTTCGTCCAAGCCAAGCTCACTGTGGTCCGGCCCGACCAAGTTGAGCAGCTCGTGCCGCTCATCAGTCGGTACGCGAACACGCAGAATCGGGTGAACGAGGCGGACTTCTCGGCCAACCACCCGTTCCACGTGAAGCTACAGCAGCTGTCGCAGTCGATTTGGGCCCCCGGTGAGCAGAGCCGCTGGTTCTATGAACGGGCGCGCGGTCAGTACCAGGTAGTTCAGCAGCGCGACGGGACCACGCAGGCGCAACTCAACCGCTTCAAGCAAGCGAACCCGCCCAGCCAACGCTTCGATAAGGTGAGCGTCGCCAAGCACGAGCAGGCCTGGGAGCAGAGTCCTCACGTGGTGAGCAGAGGCGGTCAGAAGAGCTTCGTCGCCTTCATGCAGACCTTGGCGAATCAGCACGGCGCCCGTTGGGAGCCGGACGCGCAGTACTTCAAACGGTCCATCGCCAAGGCGATCATCTTCAAGCAGGCGGAGCAGCTCGCGCGGCAACACAAGTTCCCGGCCTATCGCGCGAACGCGATCGCCTACACCGTCGCGTACGTCGCGCATTGGGGCCACGGTCGCATCGACCTCGATCGCATCTGGAACGAGCAGCGCGTCTCGGTCGCGCTGACAGAAGCCATGCGCGACTGGATGCCGCAGATCTACGACGCGCTCATCCTTTCCGCCGCCGGTCGCAACGTGACGGAGTGGTGCAAGAAGCAGGAGTGCTGGGCACACGTCCGCGCATTGGACCTAGCGGTTCCTGGCGCACTAGCCGCCGAAGTGTCGGAGAGGGCTGTTGTGGGTGGTGCTCATGGCATGCAGGCGTAGTTCCGGTGGGGGTCTGCGAGTTGACGCCGACGGGAAAGGCGAGCCGCTGACCTACTGCGGGACGCTCCAGACCCTGCGGCACGAAGGCGAGCGCCCCATCCGCGTGTGGTTCCGGCTGGACAACCCGCTGCCTCGCGGCCTGTGGCTGGCCTGGTCTGACCTGCACTGAGGCCGCCCCCGCGCGCCCAGCCGGACCGCCGCGTGTTTCGAGGCGGGCTGCTGTGGTAGTGAGCCGCCACGATTCAGGCGACGGGTGGGGTTTGATGAAGGTCTTGGCGTTGGCGTTGGTGGTTTTGGTTGCTGGGTGTAGCGCTCCTGGTGGCGGTGGGGGCGGGGTTTTTGGGGTGGATTCCGTTGGGACGCCGGATCTTGGGGATGGCTCGGTTGACGCGGGGCCTGACGGGCACGGGGGGGACCTGCCGCTCGTCCTGGAGATCGACGGCGACGGCGGTGGCGAGCAGTGCGCGCCTAGCAAGTGCGTGAAGGCTGGGGTGTCTTGCTCGGGCAACGCGCAGCTCTCCTGCACCGTCGGCGCGGATGGCTGCTTTGTCGCGAAGGAGACCGCCTGCCTCGACGCGGACGACGAGCCGGTCGCCTGTGACCAGTTCACCGGGACCTGCGCGGCCTCCTGCACTGGGAAGGCGCCGCCGTCGACCCCGGTGGGGCCGCTCACGCTGGACCTGACCGAGGTCGCGTTCGCCTCCGCCACCGTCGAGGTCGCTCACAAGCGCGACGTGGACGCCTTCGAGGACGGCTGCATCGCCGGCGTCACCGTCCGCCTGACCCGCGCGGGCTGCGTGATGGTCGCGCGCACGCACCCCAAAGTGGTCGAGACCGACCCCGACGGCCACCTGGTCATTCAGTCGCTCACCTTCAGCGCGGACTCGGCCTGCCCTGGCTTTCCGGACGCCAAGGAGGGCAGCTACTCCGCTCAGGCCTCGACTCCGTGGACCCTCGAGGGCCCCAACCTCGGCGTACTGGCCTTCGGGACCGACCGCGTCCCCGGGCAGAACGTCGCCTCGAGCTGCTTTGTAAGCACGCTCGAGATCCGGCTTTTCCCCTCCGTATTGCGTGACGGCTCCAAGGAGCTGGGCGTGCTCGCCTCGACCATCGCGCTCGCCGGCGAGTTCGTCTCGGCGGGCGACGTCGACCACGCGTGCCCCTGCGCGGCCCAGTCCGACAAGGGCTGCGGCAGCGACGGCGGCGCGGTGGCCGTGCGCTGGCGCGACTCCTGCGGGCGCGACAACGGCCTCTTCGACACCTGCGTCGGCGAAGAGCAGTGCCTGGGCGAGGGGCTGGCCACCGCGTGCGTCTGCCCGGGTCACTGGGAGGGCGCGGGCTGCGACGTCTGCCCGGGCGGCTGGGACGCCGACCAAGGCTGCGCCGTCTGCCGCAACGAGTGGACCGGGCCGAACTGCGACATCTGCCCCGGGAACTACGACGCCGACGCCGACTGCGGGAGCTGCCGCGGTGGCTGGACCGGCGAGTCGTGCGAGACCTGCCCGGCGAACTTCGACGCGACCAAGGACTGCAGCGTGTGCCGGAATCACTGGTCGGGGCCGAGCTGCACCACCTGCCCGACCGCGGTTTTGGCAGACACGGACTGCTCAAAATGCCGCATCGCGTGGATCTCGAGCGGGCCTTTCACCTACGAGGGCTGCTATGGCGAGCTGCGGCCGTACCCGCTGGGCACTGGTGTCGTGGCGATCCCGAACGGGACGGCACTTGGCGACGACGGGCGGCTGTATGTCGGGACCGAGGGCGGCGTGCTGGCCTTCGACGCCGAACGCGAGCCGCTGTGGAGCGTCGGGGGCACGCGGGCGGTCACGGCGGACGGCGGCGTGTACGTGCAGGGCTACGGCGGGTTCAGCCGGCTGGACCCGAGCGGCGAGGAGCTCTGGTACGTCGGCGGCATCGGCTACGGAGTGTTTGGCTCGCCGGGGCTGCCGGCCTTCGACCTGCAGAGCCGCTTCTGGTCCGCGGTCGAGCTGCCCGACGAGTCGCTGGTCTACGGGACGGACGGCAAGGCGGTGACGAGCTACGAGACGATTCGGCAGCCGGCCAGCGCGTACGCCCTCGATGAGAGCGGTACCATTATATATAGGCCGCATCGCTGGGATGTGCCGGACGCCGACGACCCGAACACGCCGTGGTTCGAGTGGGCCGAGGGGCCGCGGATTCAGGCGGTGCGGGTCAGCGATGGCTTCGTGCTGTGGGAGCTGCAGCGGCCGACGATTCAGAACGACACGCACGTGCAGGTGTCGGCGCGGGCTGGCGGCGGCGTGATGATCGCGGATACGTGGGGCTATCTGGTGGTGGATTCGAAGGGTAAGGAGATCTTCGAGCCGGACGGCGACCCGAAGACGTACTCCGAGATGACGGTGGGCGAGGACGGCAGCGTGTACGCGGCGGACTCGGGGCGGGTGCGGCGCTGGACGGCGGCGGGCGAGCCCATGTGGGAGAAGAAGATGGTCGCGACCGGGACGACGCGGACGCCGACGATTGCGGCGGACGGGTCGTCGTACCTGGCCGTGGACCTGAGCAACGGCGGCAAGGGCGTGCTGGCGCTGGAGGCGAACGGCGAGTCGCGCTGGGGCTTTACGGCGCAGGCGACGTGCAGCGACCCGGTCATCGACGACGACAAGTGGCTGTGGACGGCGTGCGGGGCGTGGCTGTTTCGGCTGCCGGCGTCGGCGAAGCTGGCGGACTCGGTGTGGCCGAGATACCGCGGCGGCAACGGCAACGCCGGGCGGTGAGGGCGGCGGGTGAGGGCGGAGGGCCCTTGGGCCGCGCGTTTCGAGCTAACAGCCTAGCTGCCTTGACGCGAGAGCGCCCACGATTAGGATGCGCCGCTCTTCAGTTCTGCCGAACGCTGCGCGGAGAATCGTCATGAGGTCGCTGGCCTGTGTGTTGCTGGTATTGGGTTTGATGGGCTGCGACAGCGGTTCGGACAAGAACACCGGGGATGTGGCGGACGCGGTCGCCGACGCGGTGGCGGATGCCGCTGGGGACGCGGGGCCTGACGGCTCGCCGGACGGGGTGGCGGACGCGGTCGGGGATGCGGACGGCGCGGGTGACGCGGACGGCGCGGGTGACGCGGACGCGGCTGCCGGCCCCTGCGACGGCGTGACCTGCTCGGGCGCGGGCGAGTGCGTGGCGGCGGCGGGCGCGGCGACCTGCGAGTGCGACGCGGACTACGCGGCGGTCGCGCTGACCTGCATCAACACCAAGATGGTGCCGTGCGCTGATGATGCGCCCGCCCACGCGACCTCTGCGGCCGTGGCCGACGTCGCGGTGACCTACACCGACGCCGGCGGCTGGGCCGAGCCGGCGTCGTGCGGCTGGACCTGCGACGCGGGCTGGTCGCGGGTCGGCGACCGCTGCTTGGCGGACGATTTCGTCGCGTCGCAGTGCCGCTTGGCCTGCCTCGAGTGGGACTCCTGCGGCACCTTGAGCGACGAGAGCGTCGACGCCTGCGTGGCGGGCTGCGTCGCCGGCGCGTCGGACGGCGCCGCCTTCGCGAAGGCCGCCTGCGTTGGGTTGGCGTACCACCACGACGCGCTGTGGTGCGGCGTCATCGACTCGTGCAACACGCCGGCCAGCGGCGACGCCTGCGCCGCGCGGTGCGCCGAGAAGGACGCGTGCGGGTTCTTGGCCGCGCCGGGGGTGACCTCGGGCAGCTCGGTCGACGAGTGCGAGGTGCTTTGCGGCGCCTACGAGACCGTCTACGGCTTCCTCGAGACCGACGAGGTCTACGCGACCTGCCTGGCCAGCGCCGCCACGAGCTGCGACCGCTACGAGCTGGCGCTGTGCGAGAGCTACAACGGCGCGACGCTGTGCGGAAACGTCTGCGGGTGGCTCGGGACCGGCGATTTCTGCGGGTACATCCCGGGCCGCTGGGACGACGAGGCGGCGTGCGAGGCCGAGTGCGCGACGTGGACCCCGCAGCAGGCGCACGCGGTGTTCGGCTGCTACAACAAGCTGAACTTCAATGACTGCGACACCGACCGGGCGCTGGGCTGCTTCAGCCCGCCGACGGAGCTGCCGGCGAGCTTCAAGGACTTCACCAAGGCCGTCGCCGAGGTGTGCCCCTACGCCACGGCGTCCATGGATGACGACGTGAACGCGTGGCACATGGTGGGGCGCGCGCAGCTGTGGCCGGCGTGGATGGGCGACTTCGCGGGGGCGATTGAGTGTGTGAAAGCGCACACATCGTGCCCCTCGTACTGGGACTTCGACTGGCTCGCGCCCTGCTTCCTGACGATTGACGCGGACGTGGCCAGCGCGTGCGACGCGGCGCAGACCTGCCTCAGCACGGACAACGCCGCGGTCCCGTACCTGACCGTCGACGGGATGGCGAACCTCGACGGCATCCGCTGCCGCGTCGCCTGGCAGGAGTGGAAGAGCAGCGACGCCGAGGAGTTTGGCGCGGTCGCGACCTGCCTCGGCGCCGTCGACACCTCGAACTGCGGGGCGGTCGAGAAGTGCATGGAGGGCGGCGACCCGCTCGTGGCGGCGTGCGACCAGCTGACGACGTGCTGGGACGACGCGGGGAGCAACCCCTACGGATTCGCAGAGGTGGACGCGACGCTCTGCACGGGGCTGCTGGAGTTCGGGCAGAACCCGACCGTGGCCGAGTGCGTGCTCGGGGCGACGGACTGCGCCGGGCGGAACGCGTGCTTGCCCATCACCGGGCTGGCGCAGAACGCGGCCGCGGTGTGCACCGACCTGGTCCCGTGCTGGACCGGCGTGAGCGTCAACCCGTTCGCATCCCTGGGCCCGCTGACGGTGGAGAGCTGCTCGGCGGCCGTGTCCGTCTTCAACGCGCTGCAGCCCGGCAGCACGGATTTCGTCTACAACTGCCTGCAGACCACCACAGACTGCGCGGGCCGCCTGGGCTGCTTGCCGGCGCAATAGCCGCAATCCCTTCGTGGGGGCGGGCTTGAGATTCGAGCCCGCCCTCCCGTGGCCCATAGGGCGGAATCGATTCGTCGGGCTCTGGTGCGCGTCAGCACCCGAACCCAGTTTCCGCAGACCTGGCTTGACTACTCGGCAGTATCGGCGTGTGATCACGGCTCGCTGCTGCGGCGAACGACCTGCGAATCGATGGGGCTCCCATGATCTCTCGTATCCTCTCCCCCTCCTTGCGGCCCTTGGTCGTGACGCTCACCCTGATGTCAGCCACCGCGCTGATCTCATGCTCCGATAAGGGAAATGGCGGCGGGAGTGACACGAGCACGCCCGATTCCGTGACGGACATCGATTCGTCTGGCGACACGCTCGCCGATACGGTGCTCGACGGGTCTGGCGATACGACGCCGGATACCAAGCCCGACGCGCCCGGCGATACGGCAGATGTTCCGGGCGACACTCCGGGCGACACTCCGGGCGACACTCCGGGCGACACGACCCCGGACGCGCCCGACGACACCACGCTGGATGTGCCCGACGACACCACGCTGGATGTGCCCGACGACTCCACGCTGGATGTGCCCGACGGCGGCGGCGAGTGCACCCCGTGCAGCGACAGCGCCCCCTGCGCCGAGGGCGAATGCGTCGCCACCGCCGAGGGCCAGTGCTGCGCGCCCGCCTGCACCACGACCTGCCCCGACGGCTCGTCCTGCGAGGCGCTACCGACGGATTCGGAGGTGCTCGCGTGCGTGCCGAACCACATCACCCTGTGCCGCCCCTGCGCGGTGACCGCCGACTGCCTTGGCGGCGGATTTCAGCCCGACGGCGTCTGCCACACCATCTCGAGTGAGGCCGGCTCCTTCTGCGTGACGCCCTGCTCCGACGAGGTCGCCTGCCCGACCGGCTACGACTGCGACACCCTCGACGGCGCGACCGGCGCCCCCACCTACTGCGTGCCGACGGCTGACACCTGCGCCTGCGACCCGGTCGCGATCGATCTCGGGCTGGCGACTCCGTGCAGCATCGCCAACGACGACGGCGAGTGCGTCGGGACGCGGACCTGCTCGGAGCTGGGGCTGTCGCTGTGCAGCGCGATGATGCCCGCGGCCGAGATCTGCGACGGTGAGGACAACGACTGCGACGGCGCGACCGACGAGGACCAGCCCGAGACGGCGACGACCTGCGGCGTGGGGGCCTGCGCGGCGACCGGCGTCGAGGCCTGCGTGGCCGGGGCCGTCAGCGACTCGTGCGCCCCGGGGACCCCGGCGGCCGACGATGTGACCTGCGACGGCGTCGACGACAACTGCGACGGCGCGACCGACGAGGGCTACGTGGCGGGGCCGACGACGTGCGGCGTCGGGGCGTGCGCGGCGACCGGGACGGGGACCTGCGCGGCGGGCGTGGAGACGGACGACTGCGTGGCTGGGGCGCCGGTGGCGGCGGACGACGCGACCTGTGACGGCGTGGACGACGACTGCGACGGGACCGACGACGAGGACTACGCAGCCACCGACACGGCGTGCGGCGAGGGCGCGTGCGCGGCGGTCGGGCAGATGGCGTGCGTGGATGGGGCGGTCGCGGATAGCTGCGAGGCGGGGACTCCGGCGGCGGACGACGCGACCTGCGACGGCGTGGACGACGACTGCGACGGGACGGACGACGAGGACTATGTCGGTGGCGCGTCGGCGTGCGGCGTGGGCGCCTGCGTGGCCGCGGGCGTCCTGAGCTGCGTGGACGGGGCGACGGTCGACAGCTGCGAGCCGGGCACGGCGGCGGCGGATGACGCGACCTGCGACGGCGCCGACGACGACTGCGACGGCAACACCGACGAGGACTACGCGGCGACCCCGACGGCGTGTGGCCAGGGCGCCTGCGCGGCGGTGGGCGCGATGGCGTGCGTCGACGGGACGGTCGGCGACACCTGCGTGGCGGGGACTCCGGCGGCGGCCGACGCGACCTGCGACGGCGTGGACGACGACTGCGACGGCAACACCGACGAGGACTTCGTCTCGGGGCCGACGGCGTGCGGCGTGGGCGCGTGCGCGGCCGCGGGGGTGTCGTCGTGTGTCGACGGTGTGCCCGGCGATAGCTGCGTGGCGGGGGCTCCGGCGGCCAGCGACGCGACGTGTGACGGCGTGGACGACAACTGCGACGGCGGGACCGACGAGGGCTACGTGGCCACGGCGACGACCTGCGGCGTGGGCGCGTGCGCGGCGACGGGGCTGCTCTCGTGTGTCGGCGGCGCCACGCAAGACAGCTGCACGGCCGGCACGCCCGCGGCGAATGACGCGAGCTGCGACGGCGTCGACAACGACTGCAGCGGCGCGACGGACGAGGACTTCGTGCCGGCGCCCACGAGCTGCGGCACCGGCGCCTGCGCGGCGGTGGGGGTGACCTCCTGCGCGGGCGGCGTGGTCCAGGACGACTGCACCCCCGGCACCGCGGCGGCCAGCGACGCGACCTGCGACGGCATCGACGACAACTGCGACGGCGGGACCGACGAGGGCTACGTCAACAGCGCCACGACCTGCGGCGTCGGGGCCTGCGCGGCGGTCGGCGTGCGCACGTGCGTCGGCGGCGCGGTCCAGGACGACTGCACCCCGGCACCGCGGCGGCCAGGACGACGTGCGACGGTATCGACGACAACTGCACGGCGGGACCGACGGGGCTACGTCAACAGCGCCACGACCTGCGGCGTCGGGGCCTGCGCGGCGGTCGGCGTGCGCACGTGCGTCGGCGGGGCGACCCAGGATAGCTGCGTGGCCGGGACGCCCGCGGCGAACGACGCGCTGTGCGACGGCGTGGACAACGACTGCAGCGGCGGGACCGACGAGGACTATGTGCCCGAGGTCACCGGCTGCGGCGTCGGGGCGTGTGCGGCGTTCGGGATGACCAGCTGCGTCAACGGCTTCGAGCAGGACGACTGCACGGCCGGCGACCCGCTGGCCGACGACGACGTGACCTGCGATGGCGTCGACGACAACTGCGACGGCAACGAGGACGAGGACTACCTGCCCTCGCCGACCAGCTGCGGCACGGGCGTCTGCGTCAACGAGGGCGTGCTCAGCTGCATCAACGGCGTCGAGTTGGACAACTGCAAGGCGCTGGACCCGCCCGAGGCCACCGAGGTGAGCTGCGACAACCTGGACAACGACTGCGACGGCTTCACGGACGGCGCCGACAGCGAGATGCCCGTGGAGAGCTGCTGCGCGGGTAACCCCGGCGAGGCTGGCGTCGACCCGGCGCGGGCGTGCCCGACGAACTACTTCTGCGACCAGTCCTGGGACGTCGGGGGGAGCAAGGCGAACCGGTATCAGCGGGCGTGCTACTACCACGGCACGGGGGCGGGTTCGGCCGACGGCGAGTGCTCGCCCTACGACTGCGGCAAGTCCGACGGGCTGGTGCAGGTCACGGGCAAGTTCATCACCTACGACTGGTGCGCCCTCTTCAAGTCGGCGGCGGTGCTGGGGATCGCCGAGAACCACATCAACGCGGCGTGCGGCTGGGCCACCAACGGCATCTTCGCCAGCAACAGCCCGCGCAGCGGCAACGGCATCATCGGCAACCCGAGCGAGTTCGACGGCGGCTACTGCTCGTGCAACCCGCTGTGTGAGATCTGGCCGAACGCGGCGCACGGCTGCTGCAAGAACGTCTTCGCGACCGGCGCCTTCTCGGGGGTCGCGGCGGCCAACGGCTTCAACTGTGGCAAACCGCACATCAACACCGGGACCACCCCGACCTTCACCGACCCGCACGTGGCTGGCTCGCGCTGCCGCCACGACACGGAGTGCCTGGGCAACCGGACCTGCACGACGCCCGGCACCTACGAAAACGGCGTGCCGGTGCCGAACCCGCCGCCCGCGCCGGACGGGACGTGCATCGGGGACTAT
>JAWKRR010000020.1:0-110650 GCA_041389525.1 Myxococcota bacterium
ACCCGGATGGGCCGGCGCCCTACTACACGTTCATCGCCAAGGCGCCCGCGGGTGGGGAGCTTGAGGCGTGGCAGGCGGTGAAGGCCGCGGCCTCCGACACGCTGCGCGAGCACGGTGCCACCATCACGCACCACCACGCGGTCGGGCGCACCCACCGCCCCTGGTACGACGAGCAGCGGCCCGAGCCCTTCGCCCGCGCGCTGCGGGCGGCCAAGCGCGAGCTGGATCCGGCGTGGGTGATGAATCCCGGCGTGTTGATCGATAGGGACTAATCGGCGGGACGGGCCGTCGGGTCGCGCACCTCGACCAGCGCCATCATGCCCTTCTTGGCGTGGTCGAGGATGTGGCAGTGAAACATCCAGGTCCCCGGGCGCTCGTCGAAGCGCAGGGCGATGCGGATGGTGTGGTCGACCGGCACGTCGATGGTGTCGCGCCACGCCAGGGGGCGCACGGGGCGGCCGTTGTCGTCGATGACCTGGAAGAAGTAGCCGTGCAGGTGAAAGGGGTGGGCGAAGTCGCTGTTGTTGATGAGCTTCCAGACCTGGGTCTCGCCGAGGGTGGCTTGGAAGGGCACGACCTCGGAGTAGGGGATGTGGTTGATGCCCATGGTCAGGCCCTTGGAGCCTTGGTCGATGGTCAGCTCCATGGCGATCTCGGGCGCGCCGGACCAGTCGGTCTCGACGATGGCGCGGCTGATCTCGGGCTCGGGGCCGGGGTCGACGGTCTGAGTCTGGGCGAAGCGGACGCGGAAGAGATCCTCGGGCGGGCGCTGAAAGGTCGAGCCGTAGCCGCGCTCGGTCGGCAGCCACTGGAGCTGGACCTCGCTGCCCGGCGCGCCGGTGGGGACGACCAGCAGCTCCGCGCGCTCGCCCGGGGTGAGGATGGGCGCGGCGGCCTGGGTGGGCGACGCCGCGATTCCCCCGTCGCCGCCTACCTTTGTGAAGGTGTGGCCGTCGAAGCCGATGGTGAAATAGCGCGAGCGAGCGCCGTTGATGACGCGCCAGTGCTGGCGGCGGCCGGACTGGACCTCGATGACGGGGTTGACCCGGCCGTTGACCAGGAGTGCGGACCCCTCGCGGCCGAAGAGATCGCCGAAGTCGCCGCCGGCCTCGACGCCGAGGAACTGGCCCTCCGCGTCGAGGCTCATGTCGCTGAGCAGCAGCACGAGCTCGTCGCCGAGGTCGGGCGGGGCGGGGTCATCGACGATCAGCGCGCCGTAGAGGCCCCAACCGACCTGGGCGGCGCTGTTGACGTGCGGGTGGTACCAGTAGGTCCCGGCGTCCTGGAGCACGAAGTCGTAGGTGAAGGACTCGCCCGGCATCACCGGGGCCTGGGTGATGTGCGGGACGCCGTCCATGGCGTTTGGAACGCGAAGCCCGTGCCAGTGGATCGTGGTCGGCTCGGGCAGGTGATTCGTGAAGTGCACGATGAGCCGGTCGCCCACCCGCGCCCGAATCAGCGGCCCCGGCACGCCGCCGTTGTAGGTCCAGGCGGGGGTGGTGAAGCCCGGCAAGATCTCGAGCCCCTCGACCCGCGCGTCGAGGGCTACCTCCAGGACGTCATCGGCCGGATCGAGGTCCTCAGCCACCGCGAGCGCCACCCGTCTTGCCAACCGGGGGCTGGGCCGTCGAGCCCGCAGGCAGCCTCGCCGTGCCCGCCTCGTCGCCGCAGCCCGCCGCGACCGCGAACGCCAAGACCATCGCCAAGATCCACTTCATCGGCGTGCTCCCCACCCGAAACCGGCGCAGCGAGCCGACCCGCCTGCCACCGCCGCGCAGCTTACACGATCGGCTGCGGAGTCAATCGCCACAACCACCCCGGGCTCGGCCGCCCGCCCGCTTCTCCGTCGGTGGCCGCTCACTTGACCCGCTCGCGAGTCACACCATTATGGTTGCATAACGGTTGGAGGTCCCGATGCCCACCACGCTGACCCTCAAGAACATCCCCGACGCCGTCTACCAGCGGCTCAAAGCGGCGGCTCAAGCCAATCGGCGCAGCATGAACAGCGAGGCGTTGGTGTGTCTGGAGTCGGTGCTCCTGCCCTGGCAACCCACGGCGGGCGAGCGATTGGCCCGCGCTCGGGCGCTGCGGGAGGGGCTCGCGGGGGGCGAGTTCAGCCCGGAGGACATCGACGAGCTCAAGCGCGCGGGCCGCCCGTGATCGTGGTGGACACGAACGTCATCGCGTACCTGTACCTGGCTGGCGAGCACACGCAGCGGGCCGAGGCGCTCCTGGAGGCGGACCCCGAGTGGGTCGCGCCGATCCTCTGGAAGAGCGAGTTCCGAAACATCCTCGCAGGCTACTTCCGACGCGGTGCGCTCAGTTTGGAACAGGCGCGCGCCATCCAGAACGAGGCCGAGTCCCTGCTGTCGGGTGGGGAGCACGAGGTCGAATCCGACCGCGTCTTCGAGCTTGTCCGCCGCAGCGAATGCACAGCCTACGACTGCGAATTCGTCGCGCTGGCAATGCACCTGCAGCGAAAGCTCGTCACCCTGGACAAGGCGCTGCTGCGGTCGTTTCCCGGCGACACCATGTCCCTTCGGGCCTTCTGAGCTTCGGGCGCCAGGTTCCGGTCCGGACTTCGAGCCCGGGCGCCCCTTGGGTTGGAAGTATGGTTTTATGGGTATATGGTTTCCCGTATGAAGACGACGATTGAACTTCCAGACGAGCTGTTCATCCGTGCCAAGAAGCGGGCGGCTGAGTTGCGGCGGCCGCTTCGGTCGATCTTTGAGGATGCGCTTCGGGCGGAGCTCGACGCGCTGTCGGGCCCGCGAGCTCCCGCGGAGCGCAAGATCCGCTGGGTCGATGGCGAGGGCGGGTTGCCCTCCGGGGTCGATCTGAACGACCGCGCGGCGATGGTCGCGTGGATGCAGGGCGAGCGAACGAGCCGATGATCGCCATCGACACGAACCTGCTCGTCTACGCCCACAGTGGAGAACCGCAGCTACGCCAGCGGTGCCGAGCGCTCATCGAGACGGCGGCGTCCGATCCCCGCGGCTGGGGCGTAGCAGCCGCGAGCGTCGCGGAGTTCTGGATGGTGGCGACCCATCGGGCATCCGGCGACCCGGCGACGCCAGCCGCTGCCAGCGAATTCCTACGCGAGCTCGAGAGGACCGGCGGGATGCGGGTCTTCTTGCCCAGCGCCGCGTCGACTCGCCACCTGCTCGAGCTCGCGGTGTCCCTCGGCGTCACCGGGGCCAGGATCTTCGACCTTCAGATAGCGCTTCAAGCACGCGACAGCGGCGCGACCGAGCTGTGGACCAACGACCGCTCCTTTCGAGCGCCGCCGGACCTTCGCGTTCACCACCCTGCGCTCGATTGACGATATCGGGGCCGGCTGGCGCGTCAGGACTTCGGGATTGCGTCGCCCGCGTCTCGCTCCGCCGCGGGCATCGGCAGCAGCAGGTCCTCGAGGAAGAACGCGGCGAGGTCGCTGCGGCCTGAGAGGCCGGCCTTCTTGTAGACCGCGCGTCCCTGTTGCCGCGCTGTCGCCTCGGTGATGGAGCGCGCCGCGGCGATCTCCTTGTGGCTGAGGCCTTTCAGCAGGAGCAGCGCGACCTCTTTCTCCGCGGGGGAGAGCGCCCAGCGTTCGAACTGCGTGTCGATGGACGCGGACAACCCCTTGAGCAGGTCGCGGGTCTCTTGGCGCCAGCGGGCCGCCTCGGCGGTGGTGGCCTCGAGCTGCTCGCCCAGCGCGGCCGCCTCGTCGCGCGCCGCGCGGGCGTTCTGCACGATCGTCCGCAAGCGTCGGCCCAGGAAGACCGCGCCCGCGAGCCCGACCACGAAGACGCCGCCCTCGACCAGCACGTGCCCGGCCGTGGTCCCCTCGCGCAGGTCGGTCACCAAATCCACGGACGCCAGCAGGGCGACGAGCGCGAACGCCGCGAGCATCCCCCCGATGAGCTTTTCGTCAGATGTGAACACGGCGCGTCTCAACTGCCTGAAATGTCACCGATGCCACGGATGGCGGATAGCCGGCGACGCCCGCCGGGGCGACCTTGGCTCCAGCACTCACGCTGGAGGTCTCTATCATGGACACGTTGCTCTTCCACCCGAAGTTGGTTCACGTCCCGATGGCGCTCGCCGTCTTGATGCCGCTGGTCGCCGGCGGGCTCCTGCTGGCTTGGTGGCGCGACTGGCTGCCGCGCCGCGCCTGGGCGGTCGCGGTGGGGTTGCAGGTCGTCTTGCTGGGCTCGGGCGTGCTCTCGCTGCGAACGGGGGAAGCTGAGGAAGATCGCGTCGAGCAGGTGGTCGCCGAGCGCCACATCGAGGAGCACGAGGAGGCCGCGGAGCTCTTCGTGTGGGCGAGCGGCGGCGTGCTGCTGCTCATGCTGCTCGCGGGTGCGCTGGGCGGCGGCCGCGCGGGTCTAGCCACCGCCACCGCGGCGACCCTCGGCACCCTCGTCGTCTTCGGTCTCGGCTATCGAACGGGCGAGGCCGGCGGCCGACTGGTCTACACACACGGCGCCGCGCGCGCCTACGCCGTAGACCCCGGCGCGCCCAGCCCCGCCAGCGCCGCGGAAGCGCGCGAGGAGCGCGGTGACGACGACGACTGACCGCCGCGCCGCAAGCCCGCGCCGCGCTCTCAGATCACCCGGTCGTTGCCGCCGTCGACCGGGACCTGCGAGCCGGTCGTGGTCCGGAACACCGGGCCCGCCATCGCGGCGGCCAGGGCGGCGACGTCGGCCGACAGCACCTCGACGCCCAGCAGGTTCGACCGCTTGTAGCGCTCGACCTCCAGGCCGTAGTGGGCCGCGCGCAGGCGGATCTTCTCGTCGGACCACAGGCCGGTGTCGAACACCTTGTCGGGGTGCAGCATGTTGACCCGGACGCCCTTGGGCGCCAGCTCCAGCGCGGCGACTCGCGACAGCTGGGTCAGCGCGGCCTTGGCCGACGAGTACGCCGCGGCCCCGGGGCCCGGCGCGGGCACGTTCTTCGACGCGACCACGACCACCGCCGGGTCGATTCCCAGCGCCAAATAAGGCGTCGCGGCGCGCAGCACCTTCATGTGGCTCGACAGGTTCAGGTCGATGCAGCGCTGCCAGGAGTCGTCGTCGATGGCGTCCAGCGCCTCGCTGGGCGGGAAGTTCCCGGCGTTGCTGACCAGGATGTCCAGCCCGCCGAAGCGCTGAACGCAGGCCTCGACCGCCGCCTGCACGGCCGCGGAGTCCGTCGCGTCAGCCACCAACGCCAGCGTGTCGGCCTTGCCGCCGAAGCTCAGCACCGCGTCCGACACGTCAAAAACACAGACCGCAGCACCGTCTTTTCGCAGCTTGTCGGCGATGGCCCGCCCGATCCCGCCGGCAGCGCCCGTGACCAGCGCGACCTTGCCCTGTAGCGGCGGCCCGGCCGTGGGCTTGCCAAGCTTCGCCTGCTCAAGCTCCCAGTACTCCATCTCGAAGATGTCGGCCGCCGGCAGCGGCGTCCACCCGCCCAGCGCCTCGCCCCACTGAAAGCAGCGCGCCGTGTGTCGCGCGATATCGGCGATCTGGTCGGCCGCCTTCGCACTCGCCCCGAAAGACACCAGCCCGAGATCTTTCCACACGCCCCACCGCGGCGACGGCTCCAGACAGGTCAGGTTCCCGGTGGTGTGCTCGGCGAAATACGCCCGATACGCCTCGGTGTACGCGCTCACGGCCGCCACCGGGTCGGCCTCGCCGCCGGCCTCGAAGATCACCGGCGTCCGCTTGGTGCGAATGACGTGGTCGGGGGTGACCGGCCCGCGGGTCGCGAGGTCCGCCACGTCGGCCCGAGACGCGAAGCCGGCGGCCTCCGCGCTGCCCGAGAAGCGAGCTACCACCGCGTGATTCGCGGCATGGGACACCGCGCGGCGGATGCGCGCCAGGGCCAGGGGAGGGGCCTCCACGGCGGCCGCAGCCTTCGCCGGCGCCTCCCACGCGCCCTCGGACTTCAGGTGCTCCTCGGCCATGGTCACGAGCCGAATCATCCGCTCGTAGGCCTCCCGCGCGTCGTCGGACCACGTGAAGAGGCCGTGATTGAGCAGGACCATCCCCTCGTAGCGGCTCCAGTCGATGTCGCGGGTCAGCCGCCGCACCTCACGCGCCAGCACGAAGCCCGGCATCACGTACGGGATGTAGAGCACGCGGTCGCCGTAGAGCGCGCGCACCCGCGCCTCGCCGTCGGGGACATTGGTGACCGTCACCACGGCGTCGGTGTGGGTGTGATCGACGTAACGAAAGGGGATCAGCGCGTGGAGGATCGCCTCGACCGACGGGTTCGGCGCGTAGGGGTTCAGGAGGGCCGCCCGCTGCTCGCGCACCATGTCCGTGTCGGTCAGCGCGTCGAGATCCGCCATGCGCAGCAGGGTGTCCATGCGCACGGGCGAGAAGCCGGCCGGCTCGATGGTCGCGAGGTCCCAGCCGCTGCCTTTGACGTAGAGGACCTCGACCGAGTCGCCGAAGAAGTCGTCGACCGTGGCCTTGACCGAGGTGTTGCCGCCGCCGTGCAGCACCAGGTCCGGCGCCTGCCCCAGCAGCCGCGAGGTGTAGGTCCGTAGCGCGACCGGGTCGGTCCCCACAGCGCGTGCGTCGTCGTCATTCCAGAGGCTCTTCACGGCGGTCTCCTTCGTCGGAGCGGCACGATAGACGGGCGGCGCGTTCTGGAAAACCCCGATCTCGGGCTGGCGTGGTTGGCCTCGCCGCCGCCGCGGGCCTCGCTGGCGTTGCGGGCCTCGTCGCGGCGCGAGATCGGTGCTACCAAAAGGGGGAGCGTAGTCAGACAGGAGGCCGCCATGACGCAATTCGACGGACGCTGCGTGGTCGTGACCGGCGGGACCGGCGCGCTGGGTACCGGCATCGTGGGCGCGCTGCTTGACGGCGGCGCGGAGGTCTACGTGCCCTGGAAGGACGAGGCCGAGCTCGCGCGGTCGCCCCACGCGCATCGCCAAGGTTTTCACGCCCGCGGGCCGGTCGACCTGGCCAACGAGGCTGACGTCGCCTCGTTCTTCGCGGGCCTGCCCTCGGTCTGGGCCTCCATCCACACGGTGGGCGGCTTCGCCATGGCGCCGCTCTGCGAGACGACGGCGGAGGCCTTTCGGGCCATGCACGAGCTGAACGTGATGACCTGCTTTCTGGCCTGCCGCGAGGCGGTCCGGCGGATGCGCGGCGGGGGGTATGACGGTGGCCGGATCGTCAACGTCGGCGCCCGCGCGGCCCAGATCCCCACCGGCGGGATGGCCGCCTACACCGCCGCGAAGGCCGCCGTGGCGTCCTTGACCGTCTCCCTGGGCGAGGAGCTGCGCCACGACGGGATCTTCGTCAACGCGGTCATCCCCTCGATCATCGACACGCCGCAGAACCGCGCGGCCATGGCCGACGCCGACCACGCGCTGTGGCCCACCCCGGCCGCCATCGCCCGCACGGTGGCCTTCTTGGCCTCGCCCGACAACCGCACGACCCGCGGCGCGCTGGTCCCCGTCTACGGCGACGCGTGAGCCGGCCGGCCCCGCTCGAGCTGGTCTGCGTCACCTGCCGGGCGCTCGACGCGGCGGGCGTCCACGCGCACGTGCTCGAGGCGAGGGGGCCGGAGACGCTGCTCTGCCCTGGCTGCGCGGCCGAGTACCCGGTGGTCGACGGCGTCGCCCTGGTCTTGCCCTCGGGCGTCTACCCGACCGACCCCCTGGGGGCGCTGGACCCCGCCTGGCCGCCGCCGGTCGACGCGTGGTGCCAGGGCCTCGCCAGCGCCGACCCCGCCACGCCGAGCTTCGTGGAGACGACGCTGCTGGGCACCTACGGCCTCGGGCACTTGCCCGGCGCGGCGCCCACCGAGGCTCTGCGCAAGGCGCTGGCCCCGCGGCGCGAGCTCTCCGCGCTGGTCGAGACCTGGCTGAATCGTCATACGCCGCCTCGCGATTTGCCGATCCTCGAGCTGGGTTCGGCGCTCGGCACCTACGCGCCGACCTGGCTGCGCGCCACCGACGCCGACGTGGCCTTGCTCGAGCTGCGCCCGTCCATGGCGCGCCTGTCGCGGCGGCTGCTCCGGGGCGAGCGCGTGTCGGTGCCGTGGCGCCGCGTCGCGCGTCAGTTCGTGCCCATCAGCCTCGAGCTGCCCGGCGACGCACTCGACAGCGCCCGGGTCCACCACGTCATCGGCGACGCGCTGGCGCCGCCATTCCTCGCCGAGCGCTTCGGCCTCGTCGTCGCCTTCGGCCTCATCGACGCCATCTGGGACCCCTGGGTGCTGCTCGGCCAGCTCGACGCGCTCGTGGCCCCCGGCGGGCTGTTGTTGCTGGCCCAGCCCTTCCACTACGAGCCCCACGCCCAGCCTCCCGACGCCTGGCTGGACGGCCCCGCGGCCCTGCGGCGCGCGCTGGCCGGCGGCCTCGAAGGCCTCGAACACCTCGATTTCCGCGTGCTGGAAGAGGCCGACGCCGTCCCGTGGCCGCTCCCCGCCCACAACCGCCTCGTCCACCATTATATGGCGCACGTCCTGCTCGCGACGCGGGCGAGCCGCTAGGCGACGGGCAGCCGCGCCAGCGGACTAGCGGGCCCTCAGCACAGCCCGCGCAGCCGCTCCGCCAGGTCGCGCCCCTTGTGCAGCACCTCCTGGGCCTCTTGCTCGAGGAAGCGGCTCTCTTCCGGCGTCAGGTCGCGCCCGGTCACCACGACCACCGGCAGCTCGACGAACTCGTCGCGTGAGCGCAGCGCGCCGAGGAAGCCGAAGCCGTCCATCACCGGCATGCTCAGGTCGACGATGCACAGGTCGGCCGCGTAGTGCTCCAGCACGCGGATCGCGTCCTCGCCGTTGGCCGCCGTGCGCACGTGGACCCCCTCGTCGCGGAGCAGCCCCGAGATGAACCGGCGCACGAGCTCATCGTCGTCGACGACCAGGATCTTCCGCCGATCGCGGGTCAGGCTGTCCCGCAGCACCGCGCGCAGATCGGTGCGGGAGGCGGGTTTGTCGAGGACCGCCACCGCGCCCTCGAGCGAGCCGGCCCGCTCGGTGCCGACGATGCTGACGATGGCGACGGGGATGTCGCGCAGGGCACGCGAGTCCCGAAAGCGCTTGAGCACCTCCTCGCCGGCCATCTCGGGCATCAGGAGATCCAGCAGCACCAAGTCCGGCATCAGCTCGGCGGCCAGGCGAAGCCCGTCGCGCCCCGTGCCGGTCGTCATCACCCGGCAGCCCATCTCTTCCAGCGCGTGCGAGAGCAGCACCTGCGCGTCGGAGTCGTCGTCGATGACCAGCACCAGCGCGTCCTGGGCCTCGGCGAGGGGCGTCATCGGCGCGGTGCTCGTGACGGCGGGCACGTGATTCGGGTGCCCCCCGCGCGGCGTGTGCATGGTGGACGGCGCGCTGGCCATGCGCGGCGTGCGGCGCGCGATGACGCTGAAGGTAGACCCCACGCCCGGCTCGCTGGTGATCTCCAGGCGGTGACCCAGCAGGTCGACGAGCCCGCGCGTGATCGCCAAACCGAGCCCCGTCCCGCCGTAGCGCTTGTGGGTGCTGACGTCGGCCTGCTGGAAGGGTTCGAAGATCGCGTCCAGCTTGTCCGGGGGGATGCCGATCCCGGTGTCGGACACCTCGATGCGGATACGCCCCCGCTCGCCCGTCTGCGGACCCACGCGCACCCTGACTTCGCCGCGCTCGGTGAACTTGATCGCGTTGGACACGAGGTTGACGACGACCTGCCGGAGGCGCCCCTCGTCGGTCTCGATCGGCGGGATGCTGCCGAGGGTCTCGAAGCTCAAGGTCACCGGTCGCTCGCGAATCTGCACGGAGAGCTGCTCGACCACGTCGCGGCACATCGACTCGACGTCCACGGTCTCCACGTCCAGGGCGATCTTGCCCGCCTCGACCCGCGACAGGTCCAGCACGTCATTGATCAGCGCCAGCAGGTTCTTCCCGTTCTCCCGGATGCGGCTGAGGTAGGTCATGTCCTTGTCGCCGAAGGTCTCCGCCTTGTTCTTCAGCAGGATGTTGGCGAACCCGATGACGGAGTTCAGCGGCGTGCGCAGCTCGTGGCTCATGTGGGCCAGGAAGACGCTCTTGGCGAGGTTCGCGGCTTCGGCGGCGTCCTTCTCGGTGCGCAGCTTCGCCTGCACTTGGCGCTCGGTGACGTCGCGCGCGAAGGCGCACAGGTACTCGCGGTCGTCGTACTGCAGGTAGCGCGTGTTCATCTCGACCGGCACCAGCGCGCCCGAGCGCGTGCGCAGCTCGGTGTCGATGGTGAGGCTGCCGGCGCGCTTCACCGCCAGCCAGCGCTCGGGCCAGGTCGCCTCCACCATGTCGGGCTCGATGTCGGGCGCGCTCATGGCCAGCAGCTCGTCGGACGAGTAGCCAAGCATTCGGCAGCCCGCGTCGTTCAGATAGAAGAGGCGGCCGTCCTCGCCCAGCCAGAACACCGCGTCGGCGGCCCGGTCGACGGAGAACTGCGTCAGCCGCAGCGAGCGCTCGGCCACGCGCTGTTCGCTGATGTCGGTGACCACCACCATGCACGCCAGGACGTCGTCGGCGACGACCCGCACCGGCACGATGTGCACGTGGTAGACCTTGGAGTGCTCGCTGTACTCAGTGGTCGAGCTCTCGCCGGCCAGCGCGCGTTCCAGGGCGGGCTGCAGCATGTCGCGCAGCTCGGGCGCGAGGTCGGCGCCGTCGGGGGAGGCCGGGAAGCGCGCGCTGCCCCCGCTCGCGCCCTGCAGCGTGACGCCCTCGACCAGCACGACCGCGCCGAGGCGGTCGATGATGAAGACGGCCGTGTCGGGGAGATTGCGCGCGAGCGTGCGGTAGAGCTCGCGGTTGTGGGCCATCTCCTCCTGCGCTTCCCGGAGGCGCCGCAGGGTCAGGGCCTCCTCGTTGGCGTTCCAGCGTGAGTCCATCAGGACGCCGACGAAGGGCAGGGTGTAGGCGAGCAGCTTCAGCGCGTGGGCGGAGAAGTACCAGCCGTCGCGGTTCTCCGTGGAGCCCATCGCCATGGCGATCTGGGCCGCGGCTTGGGGGATGACGCTGATGAGCAGCGAGCTTGAGAGCAGCGACGCCTCGCCGCCGACCGCGTCGCGAAGCAGCACGGCGCCCGCGGCCAGGAAGAGCACCAGCGCCACGAGGTCGTAGGGGCGCGTGAGCAGGCTGTCGTTGAAGGGCTCGGGAAGCTCGCGCGCGTTCACCGCCTGAAAGAGCAGCACGCCGCCGGCCACGATGAGGGTGAGGCCCGCCGCGATGACGAGCCCGGCACCCGCGCCGCGGTGGGCGCGCGCGCGGCCGTTGATGACGAGGGCGCCGGTCAGCAGGATGAGGGCGGAGCAGGTGCGCGAGATGAGCCAGGTCACCGACTCGATGGCTGGGAGCGAGACGGAGCCGTCGTGGGCGAGCCCGCTCGACGCCAGCATGTGCGCGGCGTCCAGGCTGCCGGCGGCGAGCATGGCGACGCCGACCACGGGCATCGCGGCCTCGCGCCGCGCGCTGTAGAGGACCAGCATCGTGATGGCGGACGCGAGGGCGACGCCGAAGCCGGTCCACTCGATGAGCGCGTGCCAGAGCGACGCCGGCGAGCTGTCGAAGCCTGTGTGGGTCGCCTGGACGGACGCGAGGCCATGGTCCAGTGGCGCGCCGAAGAGCGCGGCGACGAAGGGGCCCACGCAGAGCAAGACCGTGCTGCCTGCGAGCGCGCGTCGGGCCGCGCCCCGAGTCATGAGCGCTCGAGCTCCGAGCCGCTGAGGCCCATCTCCGGCGAGGCTTCGTCGTCAATTTCGTCGAGGACGATGACGCCGTCTTCGCGCCTGTGCACCTGCGTAATGCCGGGGTTGCTACGCTCCAGGCGCTCGAGCAGGCGGTCACGCGCGCGCATCTCGCGTCGCAGCGTCTCGACCTCGCGCACCAGAGATAAATGCTCGCAGGCGAGGCGCGTGTTGACGGTGAGCTCCATGTCATCCACCGGCTTGGTCATGAACCGGTAGACCTCGCCTTGATTGATGGCGCTGCGCGCGACCTCGTAGTCGCCGACCCCGGTGAGCATCATCCGGATGGAATCGGGCCTCACCAGGCGGGCCCGGCGCACCAGGCTGAGACCGTCGAGGCCCGGCATCTTGTAGTCGGTGATCAGCACGTCGTAGCTCTTCGCCTCAAAGGCTGCGGCTGCGGCGAGGCTGTCGGAGAACTCGGTGACCTCGTAGTTCTCGCCGCGCAGGATGGCGGCGACGGTCACGAGGCTGGTCGGGTCGTCGTCGACCAACATGACCCGGTAGGGTGTGGCGGGGTCGCGCGTCATGGCCAACAACTCCATCCGGCGTCAGGGCGCCGAGCCTGAACGGGCGCCCCACGGCAGCGACGGGGGCGCTGAGGACTCCGGCGGACCTCATTGTCGATTCCCGCGCCGCAGCGAGCGGTCGCGCGAACCACCGTGGATACTAGGTGAGCAACCCAAGTCGGTCAATTCGCCCCGCGCCGCGCCCGCCGGCCGCATTGACCGAGACGCCGCGGGAGTTAACATGCCGTATCGCAACCACGTGCAGGGACCGCCGGGTGAAACGAGTCGTCGTCATCGAAGACAACGCCGATAATCGCCTCCTCGTCGACGCCATTCTCTCCGACACTTACGTCATCGAGGAGTACGAGAGCGGCTTGGAGGCGCTGGTGGGGATGGGCGCCGTTCCGCCGGACCTCGTCCTGCTGGATGTGTCTCTGCCCGAGGTCGACGGCGTCGAGGTGCTGCGGCGATTGCGGGCGGACGAGCGCATCGCGCATCTCCCGGTGGTCGCCCTGACCGCCCACGCCATGCGCGGCGACCGCGAGCGCTTCCTGGCCGCGGGGTTTGACGCCTACGTGGCGAAACCCATCGTCGACGAGGACGTGCTGGTCTCCACGGTGGCACGCCTGTTGGCGCGCTAACGCTTGGGCGGACCGGGCCAACTCTGATGCGATTCCGGCGGCCCGTGGTGTTCGTGCCGACGGGAAGCGGCGAGGCCGCCCTCGCCAGCTTGGCCCGGCTGGCGCGCCTGGTGGGGCTGGTAGCGCCGGACGCCGAGGCGGTGGCTGCCTATTCGTGGGTGCCCGAGCTCGGTCGGGCGGGCGTGGCCGAGCCGCCGTGGGAGCGCCTCGCGGCCGCGCTGGTTCAGGGCGACGCGACCCTCGCAGCCTTCGCCGCGGCGCTGGACCCGGCGCTGACCCTCGGCCACCGCGAGGCCGGCCTCGGGTTCACCGGTGAGGCCGTGGCGGCCGCCACCCGCGCCTTCGCCGCCGACCTGCTCGTGGTCGCCGCCGGCCCCGACGGCCCCGCGCGCCCCGCGGCGAGCTGGGTCGCCCGCTCCGCACGGGCCCTGGGCGTCGACGTCCTCTGGGTCACTGACCGCGCCGTCATCCCAACCGGCCCCGCCGCGTCGCACCTGCTCTGCCCCTTCGAGCGCAGCCTCGCCCCCCTGGGCCCGATGGCCCGCTTCCTCTCGCAGCACGATCGCCCCGACGGCCGCGTGACCTTCCTCGGCCTCAGCGACGCCCGCCGCGGCGCCGTCCCTCGCCCCTCGGCCCTGACGGAGGTCGCGGGTCTGCAGGCCGAGATCAGCATCTCCTTCGCGAGAGACCGCCCGCTCGCCAGCACCTTGGACCTCCTGCGAGAGGAGGCCGAGCGCCTCGACGCCGGCTTCATCTGCTTCCCCTTCGCGGCCACCAGCGGCCTCGTGCAGGCCGCCGCCGCCCTGGTCGCCCCGCAGATCCTCGCCGCCGCCCTGCGCCCGGTCCTCTTCGTCGCCGGCGAGCCCGCGGTCGGCAAGTTCGGGGCGGTGACCAACCTCGACGCCGCCGACGTCGCCGCGACCTTCGACCGCGTGCTGCGAATCCACGCGGTGTGCCTGGGCCCTCTGGACCTCGTGATGGGCAACCCCGGCGAGGCGGTCGTCCTCATCGCGGGGGGCGCGGTCCTTGCCCGCGCCGAGATCTCGGGCGGTGACGTCTCGCTCAGCATTCCGCTCGACGCCGCCGAAGGATTTGACGCCCTCGGGCTGTCGCGCGGCGACGACCCGCGCGCCGTCGAGCACCTCATCCGCATCGTCCGCCCCGACCAGCGGGCCGTCCTCTTGGTCCACGCCGACCTGCCTGCTGCGCTGCTCGCGCGCGTCGCCGCCCTCGCGCCGGTGGAGTCCCGCCGCCTGCTCGCGGTACGCCTTCGCCCATCGGTCGCCTGCCGCGAATACGCAGCCCGCTTCGCCGCCGCCGGGCTAACCCACGTGCGCCTCCTCGACGCCAGCGCGGTCTTGGACTCGGGCGACGCCGCCGAGGCGCCCGACAGCGCCGACAGCGCGCACCTGCTGCGCGTGGCCCGCCATCTGCGCGCCTCGGGCTTCGCGGTGGACGCGGTGGTCGGCCCGGGCGCCCGAGCCCTCCAACCCCCAGGGATCGCTTGGTTCGCCGAGGCCGATCTCGCCGGCTTGGCCGACGCCGAACTGCTCGCGACCATCGCCCGCCTCGGCACCGCCCCAGCCTCCGTCGGCGCCATCGGGTCGGACGCCGCGGTCATGGACGAGCTCACCTCGGCCCTCCCGAGCGCCGGCAACGCCGTCACCATCGAGGTCGACAACGCCCACGGCCGCCGCCTGCTCATGGAGGTCGTCGCCTCCGCCGAGCGTTGGGTACATCTCCAGGTCTACATCGTCCACGACGACCCGCTGACCCGCGAGATCGAAGAGGCCCTGCGCCTCGCGACCGCCCGCGGCGTGCAGGTCCGCGTCCTCGTGGACTCGCTCTACAGCCTCCACGGCTCGTTCGGCGTCGAGAACGCGCTGCTGGCTCGCCTGGGCGCGCTCCCGGGCGTCAAGGTCCTCGCCTCGGGCCGAATCGACACCGTGCCGGACCTGGAAGCCCTCAAACAGCGCGACCACCGCAAGATCCTCTCGGTGGACGGCACCACCGCCATCGTCACCGGCCGAAACCTCGCCGCCAGCTACTACCGCGGCTTCGACGAGCTCGCGCTGAGCCCCACCACGGCGCCCGACGACGTGCCCTGGCTGGACGCCGGCGCCGTGGTGCGCGGCCCGGCGGTCGCTGAGATCGACGAGGCCTTCGCCGTCGCCTGGCGCGCCGCCGGCGGCCTCGCGTGGCGTGGAATCGAGCCCGCCCCAGCCGGTCAGACCGCGGTCCGCATCGTCATCCACCGCGGCCTCGCCGACACGCGCACCCTCGACGCCTACGTCACCCTCATCCGCCAAGCCCGCCATCACCTCACGGTCGTCAACGGATTCCCCCTCGCCGATTCCCTGTCCCGCGCCCTGCTCGCCGCCCAAGCGCGGGGCGTGCGCGTCCGAATCCTCTCGGGCCACTTCCGCCCCCTGCGCGGCGACGGCACACCCTTTCCTGGCGTCGCGCCGCTCCACGAGCTCGCCGACCAGGTCGCTCACGGGCGCATCGACCGCCTCGTCGAGGGCGGCATCGAAGCGTACAGCCTCGTCGTCGAGCCCGGCGCCGACTGGCTCCCCGAGGTCGGCGTCCTCAAACCCCACGTCCACGCCAAGCTGCTCAGCGCCGACGGCCGCGTCTGCACCGTCGGCAGCGCCAACCTCGACGTCACCGCGGGCTACTGGGAGGACGAGGTCCTCGCCATCATCGACGACCCCGAGGTCACCGCCACCCTCGACCTGGCCCTCGATCGCATCATCAGCCGCTCGGAGCGCGCCGACCCCGCGGACCCTGCCTGGAAGGCCCGCTCCGCCCGCCGCGCCTGGCTCAGCCGCAACTGGCCGAGCCTGCTCCAGTGAGCCGCCCGCCTGCGCCTCGCCGCGATTCGCTTGCGCCGGCGGCCCGCTCGCGCGAGCATGGAAGGACGTGATCAGGGATGCACCCGGCGCCCGCCGGCAGCGCGCGGCGAGCCGGAGGACGTGAGACCATGAGCGCCAGCGGGGGCGACCCCTTCGTCGGCCGCGTCTTCAAAGACGCGTATCGCATCGAATCCAAACTCGGCGAAGGCGGCTTCGGCGCGGTGTACGCCGCGATTCAGCTCGCCGTCGAGCGCCCCGTCGCGGTCAAAGTGCTGCGGCCCGACCGCCTCGCGCACGACGAAGAGCTGCGCGGGATGCTCACCCGCCGCTTTCAGCGAGAGGCCGTCGCCACAAGCCGCCTGATGCACCCGAACACCGTGCGCCTCATCGACTTCGGGCAGAGCGAAGACGGCGTGCTCTTCTTGGTGCTCGAGCTGCTGCACGGTGCGGACCTCGCCGACATCATCCAGCGCGACGCCCCGATGAACCCTGCCCGCGTGGCGCGCATCGGCCAGCAGGTCTGCCAGTCCCTCTCGGAGGCCCACGGCCTTGGCATCATCCACCGTGACCTCAAGCCGTCCAACGTCTTCATCCAGGACTTCGAAGGCGTCCGCGACTTCGTGAAGGTCATGGACTTCGGCATCGCCCGGGTCGTCGCCGCCGACAACGCCCAGAGCCAGCTCACGCGCACCGGCACCGTGCAGGGCACGCCGCGCTACATGGCGCCGGAGCAGGCGATGGCCATGGCGACCGGCCCCGCCTCCGACCTCTACGCATTGGGCTGCATCCTCTACGAGATGCTCACGGGCGGGCCTGTCTTCGACGCCGAGACGCTGCTCGCCATCAGCTTGGCCCACGTGCAGACGCCGCCCCCGCGCGTCGTGCTGCCAGGCGCCCCCGAGCCCCTGGTCGAGGCCTGGGACGCGGTGATCCAGCTCTTGCTGCGGAAGGACCCCGCGAGCCGGCCCCAGACCGGCGCAGAGGTCGCGGCGCTGCTGCGCGACCTCGAGGCCGCGTCCAGCATCGCGCACATCGCGCGAGTCCCCGACGCCTTCGCCGCGACCGGCCTCGCCGTCGCCACCCCGTCGGACCAAGCCTGGCCCTCCACCCCCGCCATCGCCGCGCCCTCTCTCGCCGTGCAGAGCTCGCCGACCGCGCACGCCATCGGCCTGGAGACCTACGGCGAGGGCGGGACCGCGGTGGTGGCCGCCCCGCGCCGCTCGCGCATCCCGCTCTTCGTGGCCGCCGGGGCCTTGGCCGTGGCCGCCCTCGTGGGCTGGTTCGTCTTCACCCATGACCCCGGTATCTCCGAAACCACCGGCGTTTCCTTGGCCGGTGGCGCGGCCTCGGAGCCCGGCGCGCCCCCCGCGGCGGCCTCAGCAGAGGTAGCTGTCGAGGTCCCGCCAGCGGCCGTCGCCGCCGTCGCGCCCCTCGCTGCGCCTCCCGACACGCCCCCCGCAGCGCCCGCGGTAGAGCCAGAGCCCGCCGCGCCCGCCGCCGCGCCCGACCCGACGCCAGCCCTCGCCACCCTCGCCGTCACCAGCCGCCCACCCGGCGCCACGGTCTACCGCGGCGAATCCCCCGACGCGCCCACGCTCTGCGTCACGCCCTGCGATGACCTGCTCGTCCAGCCGGGCAGCGGCCCGGAGACGCTGGTCCTCCGCCTCGACGGCCACAGCGACGCCCTCATCTCCGCCTGCCTCGACCCGGGCACGACCTTCCGCGCGGCCACGGTCCTCGAGGCCGTCGCGCTCGCGGTCACTGCCTGCTCAGCACCTGCGCCGGCCGACGACCCCCACGCCGTCCGCGGCCCCGCCCGTCGAGCCGTCCGCCAAGCCCGGCTCGGCCAGCGCTACTGGCACCGCGACCGCCACCACCCCCACCGCCGGCGCGGCCAACACGCCGGCCGCCACCACGCCCCAGGCCGACCCCAAACCCGCCGCGACCACCCCGCGCCCCAAACTGCCGCGCCTGCGCGAGGCCCCGCCCGCCGAGCCCGCCCGGACGCTTCCTGGGTTGCGCACCGACGACGCCAAGTAGACAATCCCCGCCGTCGCCACGGAGTCTTCGATGCCCCTGTCCCGCTCAGTCTCGTCCGCCCATTCGCCCGCAGCGCCCCCGCGCGCCCGCGGCGAGCACTGACCCCGGTGGCGAAGAGCGATAAACGCCTCTCACGCGTCGTCCCCGTCGAGCCCGCCGCCTACAGCTGCAACCTCGACTACCTCCAGGACGAGCTGCGTTGGATCGAGGCCCGGGCGGCCCGCCTCGTGACCGTGCGCCGCCTCGAGCTCCTCGACGCCGCCGACGGCGACCCAAGCTCGCGGGCGTGGCCCGGCGAGGAGGAGTCGCCGATCTCACCGCGCGTCCTCAAGCGCCGCCTGCGCGATCTCGTCCGCGAGGAGAGCCGCCTGCGCGACGAGATCGACGCCCGCCGCGCGGTGCCGCCCGCGCAACAGGCCGGCGCGGCGCCCTCGGTCGACGCCGCGTCGGAAGGGGAGGGCCCGACCTCCGACGCCGCCCCGAGCGGGCTGGCGATCGACCGACTGACCGCCATCTACGGCCTCGACGACTTCGAGCGCTCCGTGCTGCTCCTCGCGTCCGCGCCGTGCTTCTCGCGCCGCTTCGACGAGCTCTACGGCGAGCTTGACGCCGACGGCGTCGGCAACGGCCTGACGGTCGAGGTGATCTTCAACTTCCTCGACGTCTCGTTCGCCGAGCGCATCCGCCGCCGCACGGTCTTCGCCCCGGCCAGCCGCCTCGCCTCCAACGACCTCGTCGCCGTCTCCATGGGCGGGCGCTACATGGCGCCGAAAGACCTGCTGACCGCCGACGTCGACATCTCCGCGCGCACCTTCAGCTTGCTGCTCGGCGAGGAGGCGCTGAGCGACGATTTCCTCGAGTTTTCCTCGGTGGAGGAGCCGCGCACCAGCCTCGGCCAGGTCGTCATCAACGAGGAGGACAAGCGCCGCATCCTGTCCGTGGTCGAGCGCCACGACGACTACCTCCACAAGCGCAAAGCCTGGGGATTCGACGACGTCATCGGCTACGGGCGCGGCGTCCTGATGCTCTTTCACGGGCCGCCCGGCACCGGCAAGACGATGACGGCCCACGCCATCGCCAACCACGTCGGCAAACGCATCCTCAACGTCGACCTGCCGGCCTTCGTCGGCCACATCGAGGCCGACCGCTACCTGCCAGCGCTCTTCCGCGAGGCGCGCCTGCAGAACGCCATCCTCTTCTTCGACGAGTGCGAGGTCCTCTTCGGCCAGCGGCAGGCCGGCAACCTCCTGATGACGATGCTGCTCAGCGAGATCGAGCGCTTCGAGGGCATCGCGGTGCTGGCGACGAACCTGCCCGAGGCCATGGACGAGGCCCTGGACCGTCGGATCCTCATCAAAGTCCGCTTCCCGCAGCCCGACCGCCAGGCCCGCCTCGAGATCTGGCGCAAACACCTGCCCGAGTCGGCGCCGCTGGCCCCCGACATCGATCTCGAGGCGCTGGCCGACCGCTTCGAGATGACCGGCGGCTACATCAAGAACGCCGTGCTGGTCGCGGTGGCGGACGCCGTCCACGGCGGCGGCGAGACGCCTCAGATCACCATGGAGCACCTGGAGTCCGCGGCTCGGCAGCAGCTGGACCGGCCCCTGGACGACGACGGCGCCATGGTGCGTCCCAAGGTGCGGCTGGACGACGTGGTCCTGCCGGCGACGCTGCGCGGCAAGGTCGACGAGCTGATCGACGCCGCCCGCAGCCTGCGAACCGTCCTTCATCGCTGGGGAATCGGCGCGCACCTCACCTACGGAAAGGGCGTCTCCGCGCTGTTTTTCGGCGAGCCCGGCACCGGAAAGACCTTGTGCGCCGAGGCGATCGCCTGCGAGCTGACCCGCCCGCTCCTGGTCGCGGCCATCCCGACCCTGGTGTCCAAGTACGTGGGCGAGACCGAGAAGAACCTCCAGTGGCTCTTCAGCCAGGCCCGCGCCCACCACGCGGTGCTCTTCCTCGACGAGGCCGACTCGCTCTTGATGGAGCGCGGCGAGGGCAGGGCGTCGCGCCACGACGACTCGGCGGTCAACACCTTCCTCAAGCTCGTCGAGCGCCACGACGGCGTCGTCCTGCTGGCGACGAACCTGCCCGACAAGCTCGACCCCGCGCTGACCCGGCGCCTGACCTACCGCCTCGAGTTCCCCTTCCCCGACCCCAAGCTGCGCGCCGGCATCTGGCGCCGCCTGCTCCCGGCCGATCTGCCCACCGAGGGCGAGCTGGACCTCGAGAAGCTAGGCCGCGCCTACCGACTCGCGGGCGGCCACATCAAGAACGCCGTCTTCAAAGCGGCGTTTCGCGCGGCCAGCGGCGGCGGCCTCGTCTCCCAAGCGCTGCTCGAGGCTGCGGCCCGCGAGGAGAGCGATTCGCTGCGCCAGGGCAAGAAGCCCCCGATCGGCTTCGGCACGCCCCCCGACGGCGAGCCTTGACCCGGGCGAGCCGAAGCGCCGGTCTCTTTCTGCTGGCCGCGTGCTGCGCCTGCGGCCAGTCGCAGCGCCGCGACCAGCCCGCGCCTGCTCCCGCGGCCCAGTGCGATCGCCCCGCCGGCTCGCTGCTCGACCGCATCCGCACCATCACGACCACCCCCAGCGTCTGGGCCTCCGTCCGGCTGGCCGCCGGCCACGACCGCGAGGCCTTCCTCGCCACCCTCGAAGCCCGCGTCGCGCAAGTCGGCGGTGACCTGCTCGGCCACGAGCTCGCCGACGGCTTGGTCCGCGTCCACCTGCGCCTCCCCCACGCCACCCCGCCCGCCGTCGCGGCGCTGCTCGCCCGCGGCGCGTTCGGCCTGCACTCCGTCGAGGACGCCGCCGTCCACGCCATGGCCGAGACCATCCGCACCCGCCTGCCGCTGGCGCCCGACGTCACGCTGGAGCGCTGGGAGGACGGCCCCGCCGAGCTGGTCTCCGACGACCGCGACGCCCTGGTCCGCTTCGCCACCGACTTGCCGATTCCACAAGGCACGGGCTGGGTGTTCATGGGTTCCACCCGCGGCCTTGACCCCGCCGACACCCACCGCGCCCTCTTGGTCAGCGCCCCCCGATTCACGAGCGCAGATCTCGAGCGGTGCTCCGTCATCGCGGACACGGCCGGCGGCCCGGTGCCCTCGATGGTCCTGTCGTTCAGACAGGGCGCTCTGGCCGACTTCAAGGCCTGGACCGGCGCCCACGTCGGCCGCCGCATCGCCTTCGTCTTCGACGACGCGGTCTACACCGCGCCGACGGTCCAAGAGGCCATCCCCGGCCCCAACCTGCACTTCGCGGGCGGCGGCGGTGGCGACGTCGCGACCTTGGTCGCGCTCATCCGCGGCGGCCCGCTCAGCGCCCGCGCCGAGCTTGTCGACTTCGTCTTCGACATGACGCCGCGTGCGCCGACGGGGACGGGGACGGGGACGGGGACGGCTTCAGGCGACGATAAAGTCGGCGACGTCGCCCCAGAGTGACTCGAAGCCCTCGCGGGTGAAGCGCGAGCCCGAGGGCAGCCAGTCGACATGGGGCGGCGCGTGGTCGGGCCCGCGAAAATGCCCGATGATGTCGAGGTGATCGGCCCACGCGGCGTGGATAACCGTCCCCCACGGCTGCGAGCGGGTCGGCACGATCCCGTCGTTGGCGGTCGGCGGGGGCAGGTCCCCGAACAGCTTGGTCAGGAGCGCCGCGAGCTCCTCGGAGTCCGCCCCGCGCGGCAGCGGATCACCCGGCGAGAAGCCGGCGCGCCGCTCCAGCCAGCGAAAGACCGCGTGCAGCACCTGCCCCGGCGCGTCGAAGCCGAGGGCCGCGGTGTCGCGCAGCCCAGGTCGCCGGCCGCGGGTGAGGACGGAGCCGCGGCGGATCTCTGCGCGGTCATTGACCATCGCGCGCAGCAGCTCGGCGCCCTCCGGTGTGAGCTGGCGAATCAGCGAGCGGTCCCGCCCCACGTCGTCGAAGAACTGGGCCACCGCCTCCCGCCGCTCTGGGCTGAAATCCGCCAGCAGGCTGGCCTCGATCTCGTCGAAGAAGCCCTCGGCGACCCCGGCGGCCTCGTCCAGGAGGTTGAGGACCCGCACGAAGCCCTGCATCGCCGCGGTGGACATCCGCCGATTTCGCACGAGGTCGACGGTCGCCAGGCTGAGCAAGCGCAGCACCTTGTCGCCGGCGAACCCAAGGAAGGACGCGGCCAGCGGCGCGCCGAAGTGGGGCGTGGCGACCGTGACGATGGTGCGGACGCGCTGCGCCAGCGCCTCGACGTCCAGCTCGGTCCCCAGGTCCACGCCGGGCGTGGTGAAGAGCCGCGCGTCCAGCCCGCCAGTCGAGTGACCGACCAAGTGAATCGGCCCGTCGCCGTCGGGGTTTTCTGCGATGACGTCGGCGAGCCGTCGCGCCCGGTCGACGATGGACGCGGTCGGGCGCGTGGCCACGTCGTGCACTGTCGCCTTCATCCCGCGCGCCTCGAGCGCTCCGGCGAGGTACTCGCGGACGTGAGTGAAGTAGCGGAGGGTGCCGAGGTTGGCGAACCCGAAAAAGCCGGGGATCAGGTAGACCCTGTGTGTGGCGTCCATGGAGCGGCTGTCCTTGTGCGGACCCAAGACCTGCGCGCCGCCGTCCGGGCGAGCCGATATCAGGACAATCTGTTCTTAGGGGGAGTAGTAGAGTTCCACCGAGAAGCCCTCGGGACGCTGAATCGCCGCGACCCACTGAGGGCCGGCCACGCCGAGGGCGGCCTCGAAGCGGTCGAGCGCGCTGGGCGACGTGCCCGCGGCCAGCAGGGCCAGCGCGCGCGCCGCACGCGGTGAAGGCTCGGTGAGCAGGACACCCGCGCGCGCGAGGCCAGCGCCGTTGAGCCCCACCACGAGCAGGCGGCTCGTGTCGTCCGCGTCGACCAGGGCCCGCGCGACGTCCGTGCGAAACCAGGGAGCGCCGAGCATCTCGAGGGCGTGCTTGGCGAGGTCCAGGTCCTGCGCGCGGTCGCGGCCCGGGATGGGCAGCAGCAGCTCGCTGACCTCCTCGCCCGGCGTCACCGAGCGGCGAAACTGAGCCGCGGCTTGCGCGGAGCAGCGGCGCGCCCAGTCGAGAAGCTGCGCGGTCACCGCGTGCTGCGGCGCGTAGGCTCGCGCCTTGGCCAGCGGCGCCGGCGACGGGAAAAACCAACCCCCATCGAGCCCTCCCGCTGACAGCTCGACCCAGGACCCGGCCGCCGTGGGCTCCAGATGCTGACCGGCCGCGGCCATCCCCTCGAGCTCTTCCCCGCTGGCGCCGGCCTCCATCAGGAACTCGCCGATGGTCGGGACGAACGCCTCGGTCAAGCCGGCCGCGTACCAGGTCAATCGTGACCCGTCGCTCGACAGACCCACCGTCCAGGTCGTCGGGTCCGCCTCGCGGGGGGACTCCGGTTCGGGCTGGATCTCAAGCCAGCTCACCAGAATCTCGGCGTCATCGTCGGCGGCCAAGGGCAGGGTGCGGAGACCCGCGAGCATCCGGTCGCGGATCCCAGAAGAATGCGCGTTCATGAGCTTCTCCGTGGGCGAGCGGCCGGCGGTCCGCGAGCGTGTTGCGCGCAGGTTTCGGCTCGCCGCAACCGTCATGCTACCTTTCCGGGGCCGCAAGCGGCCAGTCCGCGCCTCAATCAAACGCGCGGAGCTGCATCGGCGGGCGAACGCAGGGACCGGTCGCGAATCAGGCAGCGTCGAAGGAAATGGAGGCGTGGATGGGAGAGCGGAGGGCGCGCATCGCGGGTTCGGGGCAGCACGCCGCGACGGCGCTGGTCGGAGCGTTGCTGGCGTTTCAGGCCCTCGCGTGCGGGGGCGGCGAGGGCGACAGCACCCCCTTCGACGCCTTCTCTCGGGACGGGCGCGACAGCGGCACCACCAAGCCCGACGGCGGCATCGTCATCATCGGCGCGGACGCCACGCCCGACGCCGAGGTCGCGGACGCCGCGCCGCCCATCAGCTGCGTCCCGAACAAGCGCACCTGCACCAGCGACACAAGCTGGGCCTTGTGCGCCAAGAGCGGCAAGAGCCACGGCCTCGAGAGCCAGTGCGCGGGCGGCGCCCTGTGCGACCCGGACACCGGCCTGTGCAAGATCCCCTTCTGTCTGCCCAAGGCCCGCGAGTGCGTCGGCCTGTCGACCTACCAGATCTGCAATCCCTCAGGCACCGGCTGGGAGACCGAGCTGCGCCACTGCGCCATCGACCAGGTCTGCTCGGGCGGCGAGTGCCGGACCTGCTTTCCCGACGCGCTCGCCTGCGCGAACACGACCACGCCCGGGCAGTGCAACGCCGCCGGCGACGCCATCACACCCCTCGCGGCCTGCCCCGCGGACCAAGCCTGTCACGAGTTCACGGGCCAATGCCGCCCGAAGATCTGCTCGCCCGGCGCCCCCAGCTGCGCGTCCCTGACCAGCTACCACGACTGCCTCCCCAGCGGCACCGGCTACGACTCCCTGGTCCGCGGCTGCTTCGAGGGCAGCCTCTGCAAGAACAGCCAGTGCGTGCTCTCCGGCTGCGTCCCCCTCGTGATGCTCCTGGTCGACCGCTCCGGCAGCATGACCGGCAAGTGGTCCGCGGTGCGCTCCAGCGTGAAGGGCGTCGTCGCCGAGAACCCGGCCGCCGCGTTCGGCCTCATGGCCTTCCCGACCGACGGCGGCTGCGCGTCCCCGACCTTCCCGTCCCTGCCGCTGAACTACCAATCGCAGGCCGAGCTCGACTCCTGGTTCGACCTGACGCCCTCCACAGGCGCGACGCCGCTGGCCTACTCCGTGCGCGCCGCCGCGATCGTCGCCGAGTCGATCTGGGGCGCCTCAGGCGGGGCGCTCGTCGTGCTGACCGACGGGGACGACACCTGCCTCAACACCAGCGACCCCGCCGACATGCTGGCGACCTGGACCGCGGTGCTGCTCGCCGAACACAACGTCCGCACCTACGTGATCGGCTACAGCTTCGACCCGGACGGCGACGTCAGCCAGCTCGACGCGATCGCCGCCAACGGCGGCACCGAGTTCACCAGCTATCTCGCCGCAGGCAACGAGGGCGAGCTCAAGAACGCCTTCAAGTCCGTCATCTCCGACTTCAAGTCCTGCGTCACGCCGGCGAATTGATCGGGCCGTCCCAACGTCGCATGCCCCATGGAACCCGTGCTAAGAGCCGCCGCGATGAGCCCCCCCGCTAAGCCAGACCAGCCGCCGCGTCCTGCGGCCGCGCCCTCGCGCCGCCGCCGCCTCGCCGCGTGCGCTGGCCTGCTGACCGCCCTGAGCCTCGCGACCGCGGCCCACGCCGCGCCCAAGCCGCGCTCCGACTCCGGCGGCTACGACCGCGCCATCCTGGGCTTCAACGACGGCACCCCCTACCGCCTCCACGACGCCGCCGCCGCCGCCGTGATCGGCGACGCCACCGCTGTCGTCTACCGCTTCACCAAGACCGACTGGATGTCCAAGGACACCGCCGGCGCCTACGTCTCCGCCCGCGAGATGGCCGGCCGCTTCCCTCAGCGCTCGCCCTCCGACCTCTTCGACGTCTTCAGCGTCGATCTCGACGCGGACCGCGTGCCCGAGATCGTGCTGATTCCGCGCACCGAGCTGCTGGGCGACGGGCGCCGCTACGCCCCGACCATACTCGGCCTCTCGTCCCGCGGCGGCGGCGGCTACACCCCGCTGTGGTCCGCCCAAGGCCTCCCGGGCGAGCGCAGTCGCGTCGTGGACATCCGCGATCTGAACGTCGACGGGCGCCCGGAGCTGCTGATCGCGGGCGAGGCCGGCACCAGCGGCTACTACCAGTTCCATGAGCTCGTCGCGCGCGGGCCCGAGGGCTTCCGGACCTTGCCCGTGCGCCACGTCGACTCGGTGCACTACGTCGATCTCGATCGCGACGGCCGCGTCGAGCTGGTCGTCCGCGAGCGGGTCGGCCGCCGGGGCCCCGCGTACCAGTGGACCTACGTCGATCAGCTCCGCCAGTGGGACGGCAAGACCTTCGCCGACGCCACCGCCCGCTACCCGCGCTACCACGACGAGGAGACCCTCCCGACGCTGGTCTCGGATCTCATCGACCACTACGACGCCAAGACCCCGATCCTCGACGAGAAGATCGAGGCGATTCGCTCGGTGCGGGCCACGGTGCTGGCGACGGTGCCGCGGCCATCCGACCTCGATCGCCAGCTCGTCGTCGCCGTCGGCCTGCTCCAAAAAGAGCAGATACTGTCAGCGAAAAAGGCGCTGCTCGAGGTCAACCGCGCCTACCCCTACGAGACTCAGGTGCTGGTCGGGCTGGCCCAGGTCCACGCGGCACTGGAGGAGTGGCCCGCGGCGCTGGAGGCCGCGATTCGTGCGCTGACGGTCAGCCCTCGCGACCGCCGCGCGTGGTGGTGGGCGGGCGTCGCGTTCTCTCAGGTGGAGGAGCGCTCGTCCGCGGTCGCCAGCTTCACGAACCTGGTCAAGCTCTGCGGCGCACGTGAAGAAGGGCTGGCCTTTCTCCGTGCGCGTCGGGGCGAGCCCGGCATGGAGGAGAGCCTCCAGCGCGCCATCGACCAGACCCTGCGGGCCCTCGGGGTGCTCCCCTCGCCGTAGCGCGCGGAAGCAGGCGTCAGCCCCCCGGCGGGCGTCGGCTCCCGATCCCCTGGACGGGCTTCGCCGTGGGGCGCGGCCGCCACACCTTGACCTCGAACTCGGTGTTCGGCGGGACGGGTGCCTTCGGGGGCCCTTCTTCGGGCGTCGGGCGACCCATGACCGCCAGGGTGAACTCGGCGTTCGGCGGCGGGAGGCGCTTGGTCTTCGCCGGCGCTTTGAATCGCGAGATCACCCGCAGGTCGGTGTGCACCGCGTCGCGGACGAGGCTGGGGTCGACCTCGCCGGGGCGGTAACCCTGCGGCGTCTCATCTTTTCCTTTCGCCACGCGACACCTACCCGGTCCTGTGGTACCTCGTTCGCCCGAGCCTGCAATGATTGACAGCACTCAGAACTGACACGACTATACCGCGCATTAGCGGGCGGGGGCGACCCCCGCGAAAGCCGCGACCGCACTTGAAGGATCCTGCATGCGTACCCGCCTCTTCGGCCTGACCCTACTCATCGTCGCTCTCGGCGCTCCGGCCGGCTGCGCGTTCAAGGCGTCCGACGAAGAGTGTAACGAGGCCTGCACGAACGTGTCGAAGGTCAGCCAGGGCCACGTCGACAAACAGATCGAAGAGACCGAAGACCTCGCGCAGTCGGGCGAGGGCGGCAAGGAGATGGCGCGCAGCATGGCCAGCGCCATGATCGACGCCATCAAAGACGAGTGCATGAAGCAGTGTGCCGAGAAGGGCACGCGGAAGCAGGCGGCCTGCCTCGCGGCGGCGCCGTCGGTCGACGACCTCTACAAGTGTAAGTAGGCGGTCCGCGCGACCCGACGGGAATAGCGCGCGGCTCGCGTGGCTTGCATCCCCGTCATCGACCGGGGGAAGATGCGGCGACATCGGCGCAGCCGGTGCCTGCAGTACGAATTGGAGGGGCGAGCATGCGCGTTCGGATGATCCTCACGTTGGTCGGCGTCGCGGTTCTGTTGAGCCCTGCCTGCTCCAAGCAGCCGGCCGCCACGCCCGCGGCGCCGGCAGCAAAGACCGCCCCCGAGGTCGCCCCGGCCGCAGCCGTCGAGGCCGTGGAGCGCGTCGCAGAGCCCGAACCCGCCGCAGCCCCTGTCGAGCCAGCCCCCGCCGCCGTCGTCGAGGCGCAGCCGGTGGTCGAGGCGCCGCCCGCGGACCCCGGGCTCGTCGGTGCGGAGGAGGCCGCGCGCACCGCGAACCCGCCCGCCCACGGCGACCTGAGCGCCGAGGAGTGCGCGTCGCTGTGCGAGTACGCGAACAAGCTGACCATGGCCGCGATCCCCGAGGACGCGAAGCCCGAAGCGAAGGCCGCGATCCAGAAGACCCTGGAAGAGACCTGCCCGCGCGATTGCCTGGCCAAGGGCACCAAGGAGATCGCGGAGTGCATCCGCGAGTCGAAGTCGGCCTGGGACCTCGCGAGCTGCCCGCAGTAGCCTGTCGCGCCCACCCCGGGGCGCGGCGGCGCTCGGTGCTAAGCCAGCTCGCCTCGGCGTTTTTTTGACCCGCTCCCAGCGCGCACGCACGATCCGCCCCGTCTGCGCCAGGGAGCGGTTGATGCGACAGCGGGAAGTCCAGAGCGCGGCGGAGCACCTCTCGCTTCCGCTATTTGCGCTGCCTGAGTACACACTCTTCCCGCACACGCTCGTGCCCTTTCATGTGTTCGAGCCCCGCTACGTCTCGATGATCGACCACTGCCTCGCGGACCGCCGCCTGCTGGTCGTGGCCGGACTCCAGCCGGGTTGGGAGTCGCTCGACGACGAGGACGCGCCCACGTTCGCGGTCGGCGGGCTCGGCCGGATCATCTCCGACCGACGGCTGGGTGACAGCCGGACGAACATCTTCGTGCACTGCACCGCCCGCGTGCGCCTGACGCGGCTGGTCCAGCGCCGCCCCTTCCCGATCGTCGACGCCCTGGAGGTCCACGACGACGTGGACGTCGAGGGGCCGGAGAGCCTGCGCGCCGCGGCCGACCGGGTGCTGGGGCTCGTCGCCAGCCTCGCGCGTGAGCTCGGCGGCGAGGGGGCGGCCTTGGGGAAAGTGCTCTCCTCCAGCGACGATCCGGTCGTCCTCTCGCACCGCCTCGCCTCGGTCGTGGTCGACGACCCCGCTGAGCGCCAGCGGCTGCTCGAGACGACCCGGTCCGTGGTGCGCTGCGAACGGCTCGCAGAGCACGTGGTGCGCCACCTCATCGAGCGCACGCCCGCGCCCCAGGACGGGGCAGGGTGGATCAACTAAACTCTGCCGCTTAGACTTGCGCCGCGCTGCTACTAGTCGCGGCCACGACGAAGCAATTCATGGATCCCTTTCCGAACTGGTGCGTCACACGCTCCATGTCGGAAGGCGACTCGCCGGGGTGACGGTGCCCGTAGAGCAGGAGCTTTCTGACGAGCAACTGATGAAACGCTATCTGGCGGGTCATCCGAATGCCTTTCAGGAGCTGATGTCGCGGCATGGTCAGAAGATCTACAACTTCGTGCTCCGGCAGATCCGCGACGCCTCCGCCGCGGAAGAGCTCACCCAGGAAGCCTTCCTGCGGGTGGTTCACCGGGCCGACAGCTTCCGTGAGGAGTCCCGCTTCACGACGTGGCTCTTCAGCATCGCCCGCAACCTCTGCATCGACCACGCCCGAAAGGCGAAGCACCGGCGGACTGTCGCGCTGGACGCGCCGCTGGACCGGTCGGGCAGCGGCGGGGCGACCATGCTGGATCGTGTGGCGGACGGCGGGCCAGGCCCGGACCGACAGACGCGGGACAAGCGATTCCGAGAGACCCTCGATGTGGCGCTCGAGCGGCTGCCCGACGAGCAGCGCGAGGTGTTCCTGCTGCGGGAGGTCGAAGGCCTCAAGTTCCGTGAGATCGCAGAGATCGTCGGGATCCCCGAGAACACCGTCAAGAGCCGGATGCGGTACGCGCTGGAGTCGTTGCGGCTGTCCCTGGCAGCGTTTCGGGAGGAGCCTTCGTGACCGCGCTTCGCTCACAGCAGTCGAATCTCGCCCCGAGCGCCGACCGGACCCTCTGGTTCGACCGTCGGCGGGGAGTATGATCCGCCCGTGAACATGACCCGCCAGGAGATGGAAGAGCGCCTCGTCGACTTCCTTTACGACGAGCTGGAGGCCGACGACCGGGCGCGCTTCGAGGCGTCGCTGTCCGCGCATCCCGAGGTGCAGGCCGAGGTGGCCGCGCACACGTCGACGCGGTCGATGCTGGCGTCGTCGGGCGCGCTCGACGAGCTGCGCATGCCGCCGGGGCTCCTGGACTCGGTGATGCGGGAGGCGCGGGTGGTCGCGGCCCCGGTCGAGGAGCCGCGCGCGAGCTGGCTCGACAAGCTGCTGGCGTTGCTGATGCAGCCGGCGATGGCGGTCGCGCTCGTCACCGTGTTGATGGCGGGTACCGGCATCTACCTTGCACGTCAGGGTGGCGGCGAGCCGACCATGGCGGACTCCGTGGCGCTGCAGGCCCCGCCGAACGCCGCGGGTTCACCTGAAGGCGCGGAGCCGCCGGAGCTGGCTGCGGTGGCGGAGAAGCCGGCCGCCGAGGAAGAAGCGCCCGCGGACGAAGCGCCTGTGGCTGCGGCCGCGGCAGAGCCTGAGTCGGGGATGCGCACGGTCGCCGAGGGCGCGCTCGCGCGGTTGCAGCCGGTCACCGATGAGATGGCGGAGGCGAACGCGGCCGAGGCGCCCCCGCTCGTCGACCTGGAGGTGCCCGGCTCGACGGCCCCCACGCAGCCGTACAAGCCGAAGGCGTCCGAGCCGCGCCGGTTGGCGGTTCGAGACAAGGTGGGCTCAGCAAAGAAGGTGAACCCCGCCCTGTTCGATGACGACGCGCGCGGCAGCCTGGGCGAGACCGCTTACGCCGGGGCCGAGAAGAAGAAGGCTGAGGCGCCGGCGAAGGCGTCGGCCAAGCCGGTGTCGAAGACCGCGAGTGACTCGGCGAGCGCGACGCCGCCGCCGTCACAGGCTCCTCAGCCGGAGGCGCCGGCCGGGTCGCCCTCGACCAAGGACGGACGGCTCAACCAGGTGCAGACCGCGGAGGAGCAGCGCGCGCTGGACCCGATGGACACCGTGCGCAAGGAGGCGGCGAGCCAGGGCAAGGACGCCGAGCGCGGGCGTTATCTGCTGGCGCAGCTCGACAAGTTCGCGGCCGCCGGGCGCGAGGACTTGGTGGATCAGACCTTGGCGCTCTTGGAGAAGGTCCCCGGCTGGGAGGCGGTCGCGCGCGGTCGGCGGTCGGCGGCGGTGGCGCGGCGTGCGACGGGCGCGGGTGGCGGACCCGCGGCGGCGCCCGCGGAGCGCGAGTACGACTACGAGGACACGAAGGCGCGTCCCTCGTCGGCGCCTGCGCCTAAGAAGGGCTCGAAGTAGGGTCTCGGGGCTCGGCGCTCCGGCGCCAGAGCGCGGTCCCTCAGACGCCGCGGACCTCGGTGCCCCAGATGACCTTGTGCAGCTGGAGGTTGAGACGCGCGGGCGCTCGGTCGTCGCGCATCCAGGCGACCAGGTCGCTGGGCGGCAGCCCCGGATGGGTGGGCGAGAAGAGCACGGTGCCTACTCGGTCGGCGAGTCGGTGCTCGGCGACGAAGGCTAGCGCCCACTCGTAATCGCCGCGGTCGCAGAGCACGAACTTCACCTCGTCGTGCGGGCGAAGCAGCTCGAGGTTCGGGTAGTGGAAGTGGCTCTTGAGGAAGCGCCGCGAGGTCGCGAAATCCGCGGGGCTCTCGGGCCGCCGCAACGCGCCGGGGGTCTTGATGTCGACGATGCGGACCACCGCCTCCGGCACGCGGCCCAGCGGAATCACGCCGTTGGTCTCCAGGAGCACGCGATAGCCCTTCGCGAGCAATCGCTCCATCAGCTCGGGGATGTCCGGCTGCAGCATCGGCTCGCCGCCGGTCAGGCAGCACAGGTCGACGCCACCCTCATCCAGCCACGCGACGATGTCGTCCTGCGACTCGTCGGCGCCCTCGTAGAACGCGTACTCGGTGTCGCAGTACCCGCAGCGGATGTTGCACGCCGTGAATCGCACGAAGGCACAGAGCCTCCCTGCGTCGAGGCCCTCACCTTGCACACTCAGGAACTTCTCATTCACGCGCATGGCCGCTCACTAACTTGACCCGATGCGGACGAGCAAGGATGAAGTAGGGCGTGCTGTCAGGCGTTGGAGTGTTCATGGGTTCGAGAACCACCGCGGCCATCCGGCTCGCGCTCATCGCCACCGTCGCGCTCGCGGGCGCTCCGGCGGTGTCGCGCGCTGGACCTCCGAGTGGCGACGACGTGGACCCCCAACACGCCCGCGACGACGTCGAGCCCCCGCGCGGCTCCGACGACCTCGAACCCGCGGACCGGCCGACGGACTTTGATCCGCTTCCCGGCGTCGAGCGTTCCGACGGCGAGCCCGACTTCGTACCCATGGGCGAGGAGGGGACCGACCTGCCGGCGCGCCAGGATCGACTGCCGCCCGAGGGCCTCGCCGAGCGCCCCAGCCTGCCCCGCGTAGGCATCGACGTGCTCTACCCCGGCGCCGGCGTCGTGGGGCAAGGCAACGGCATGATCTCGCTGAACAAGGCCGGCGAGGACCTCTACCTCTTCCTCAACCTGTCGGCCGCTTTCGTAGGCCGCGGCTGGGCGTTTGGCCCGCGCCTGCCCCTGCGGCTCCGGCTCGTGGACCGCGCCCCCCGCACCCCCTCGGTCATCCGGCGCGAAGACTGGGACGAGATCAGCGACTTCGCGCGCCTGCTCGCGTTCTTCCAGGTCGGCCACCCCGGCGAGAAGTACTTCCTCCGCATCGGCGAGCTGCCCGGCGCCACGCTCGGCCACGGCACGATTATCAACCGCTACTTCAACAGCATCGACATCGACCACTACCAGGGCGGCCTGTACGCGTACCTCGACCCCGGCATCGTCGGCGGCGAGGTGCTGCTGGATAACTTTTTCGACCCGGACATCTTCGCGGCCCGCGCGTTCTTGCGGCCGATGAACTTCATCCGCTCGCTGCCCTACGCGCTGCGCAAGTTCAAGATCGCGGTCAGCGCGGGCGCGGACTTCCAGGCCCCGGTGCGGGTGGAAGAGGACGGCCAGGACGGCGCGATCCGAGTGGACTCCAACTTCCGGCCGGTCATCGCCGACACCTCGCCGATGCCCTTCTTCGGGCTCGACCTCGAGGTGCCGCTCGTCAGCCGCCCCCACGCCGACTTCGTGCCCTACGTCGACCTGAACAGCATCGACGCGAAGGGCGCGGGCGTTCATCTCGGCGCGTTCTTGACCATCCGCTTCGACGCCCTGCGCGAGTGGCGCACCCGCCTGGAGTACCGCTACTCGGGCGCCCGCTACGAACCCGACTACATCAACGCCTTCTACGAGATTCACCGCGTCCGCTACCGCGAGGACGAATCGAAGCTGCAGTGGCTGCGCGGGGGAGGGCAGGGCGTCGGTCGCAGCGGCTTCTACGCGGAGACCGAGTTCCGCTGGGCCGGCATGATGAATTACACGCTGGTCTTCTCGAACGATCAGGGGCCCGACAACACCGATATGATGATGAAGCTCGAGCTGCCGCACCTCGGCCCGATTCGGCTCGGCCTCTTCTTCGCGCGCATGGATTTCGACGGCTTCAAGGACTTCTTCGGCGCCAACGATACGGTGGTGGCCGCCAGCATCCGGTACAATTTCCTCGACCGCTTCTATGTCCGGCTTCGCGTGGTGAACGATTGGTGGCTAGAGCACACGGAGGACGACGGCGCCCGCTACCGGACGAAGACCAACTTCGACTTCGGCTTCGGCATCATCGTCCGGCTGTGAGCGCCGTCGGGCGGCGACTCGCGTGGGGCGTGCTGGCGTGCGTGTTGGCCGCTGCGCTCTGCGCGCCCGGTTGCGACGGCA
The DNA here is from genome assembly GCA_041389525.1 of Myxococcota bacterium. GTDB lineage: Bacteria > Myxococcota_A > UBA9042 > PHBI01 > JACKFB01 > JACKFB01. Next base: position 33,141 of record JAWKRR010000020.1, read on the forward strand.
CCTCGAGCGTCGCGGCGCCATCGACCGGGGGCGCGGAGGGCGCCGAGTGCAGCCCCGCCCAACCCTGCGAAGGCGCGCTCCTCTGCCTGGACGGGCGCTGTCGCGTACGCGCCGGGGCGCCAGACGCGACCGCCGCTCCAGGCACCGTCGTCCCACCCATCCCCGACGGCCTCTGGGACGACGTGGCCCTCCCTGACGTCGCCACGCCCGACACCGGCGACGCCAGCAGCGGCCCGGACCTCGACGGCCCCGAGACCGCCGACCTGCCCGACACCTCATCGGACGCGGGGGACGGCGGTGGGCCCGGCGACGTCGGCCCCAGCGGCGACGCCATCGTGCTGGTCTTCAGCGAGGACGAGGCCGAGCTGCACCCCGGCGACCAGGCGCTCTCCATCGAGCTAGGTCAGGGCTGGGTCACCGAGCTGACCGTGCCCTACGCCGGCTCCATCGTGGGGATGCAGGTCATGCTCATCAACGCGTTCGGCCCCGGCTCGTGCGCCCGCTTCGCCCCCGCGATCTGGCTGCCGAACGCGGCCGGTGAGTTCGAGGACGCGCCGACGTGGCGCGCGGAGAACGGCCTCGCGCTCGTCGGCGGCCCCAAGCCCGTCAGCTTCTTCCTCTCCCAGAAAGTTCAATCGAAAGCTGGGCGAATTCGCCTCGGCCTCATCCTGAACGGCCCCTGCGAGACGGTCTCGCCGCTGCCCCTGATGGCCAGCGACGACTCGGGCGATCTGTCCCGCACCTGGCTCTGGGCGCCAGACGCCACCGGCAGCCCGTGGATCGACGGCGAGCTGGTGGGGATCGACGGCCGCTGGGGCATCGCCGTGCTCATCGAGGTGGTGCTGTGAGCGCGTCGGCGGCCTCGGCCCCGAAGGCTCGCGCGGCCGCGTCTCGAAGCACGCGCAGGGAAGCCGTGCGACCGAGATCCTGCAAGTAGCGTTCTTTGCGAGCGACCAGCCAGGGCGCGCAGAGCTCGGCGACCAGGAGCGCCTGCGTTCGGGGGTCTTCCCAGGCGAGATCGATCTCGGGCTGGCGATCCCGGACCCACAGGAAGTGGTAGCCGAAGCGGCTGCGCACTGGCCCCACGACGACGCCGGGCCCCGCGGCGCCCACCGCCTGCGCGATGGGGCGGTCGACCTCCTGCAGGCGCGCGTCCATGGGTGCGTCGGGGCGGTCGGGGTCGAAGTAGAAGCGGTACTGCTTGCGGGCCAGGCGCGGGTGGTCGGCCGACAGCAGGCTGAAGGCGAGCTCGAAGCCAGCCGCGTCGGTGGGGCGGCCCAGGCCTTCGCGTACGGCGAGCGACTCGGCGGCCGAGGCGTCGATGCAGGCTTGAGCCGACGGGGCCTTGCAGCTCGTCGGTGAGCTGCAGCAGAGCAGCTGGACGTCGTCGACCTCGAAGGCCGGTGGCGCCACGAAGCGCCAGCGCGTCTCGTCGTAGCGCGTGCGGCGGACCGACTCGGGGATGCGTTGGCAGGCGACCGCGGGGTCCAGGATTCGGCGAAGCAGCGCCGCCGCGGCCCTCGCGTCCGAGAGGCCAGCCACGTCGGCGGCCATGAGTCCACGGGCCTCGCGGGCGAGCAAGATCTCGTCGGCCGCAGCCCTCAGCGCGATCGACAGCGCCGCGGCGTCGGGCGTGTCCGGAGCGAGCCGGAGGACCTGCGAGGCCGCGATGGGCACGCCGCCGACCTCCGCGACGGCCTCGTCCACCGCGCCCAACGCGACCCACGCCCACACGAAGGCGGACAAAATGCTCACGGTTTGATGCACCGCAACAAGAGGCCAGCGCAGTTTGTCCGGGCCGTGGCCCGCGGAGTCATGAGCGCTTGCTGCGTCGCGTCAAGAGCCGCGAAAGTAGCCCAGGGCCAGTTTGGCGCGACTTCGTCTGCTTGCCCGAACGCATCTTGATGAGGCGCATCTCGCGCTGCGCATCGACGTGATTGGCGTCGATGTAGAGCACGCGATCCAGCTCGTTCTGACAGCGGTCCATGTCGTTGGAGGTCTTGTAGTAGAGCGCCATGTAGTAGTGGACCTGCGCCTGCTCTTCGTCGATGGCGAGCGCCTTCTCCCAAGCCTTCCGTGCCTCCTCGAGGCGCGCGGAGTCCTTGCGCTCGTCCACGTTCTGGAAGATCGCCCAGCCCAGGCTCGCCCAGTACTTCCCGTTGCCCGGGACCGCGAGCACGGCCTGCTTCAGCAGCCGCTCCGCCTCGCCATAGGCGCGCTTGGTGAGCAGGACGCTGCCTTTGTGGAAGGCGATCTTGCCCTGCTCCTCTTGATTTCGCGTCTTCGGCGCGTTGCGTTCGCCGAGACCGCCGGGGATGACCGGCCGCACCTCGCCGCGCAGGTACCTGGCGCGGTCCTGGACGTTCGAGAGCACGTCTTTCGCTTCGGTGGCGAACTGAAAGATCGCGCGCGCCACATCGCGGACGTCTTCCAAGCCCTGGCGCGACATGGTGTCGGGATGAATCCGCTTCGCCAGCTGGAAATACGCCGGCTGGACCAATGGCGCTGGCGTCTCCTTGCTGAGGCCCAGGACGGCGAAGTAGTCGCCATCGCGCACCGCTTCGAGGCGCTCCTCGATAAGCTTGCGCACTTCCTCGACCTCAGGAGTCGCCATCCACCCTCCGCGGCTGCTCAGAGCGCACAAGATAGCAGCCACCCGGAGCCGCGGCCAGTACGATGCCACGATCCGCGACAGGATGCTGCCTTCGCTAACGGCATCCTTGCCCGCAAACTCGATCCCTTTCGCCGAGCGACGCCCCCATGCTATCGGTCGCCCATGAATTGGGCGCTTCGGAAGGGCATGGCTGAGCGCGCGGGGATCCCGAGAGCCCCGAGATTTCGCGGGCCCGCCGCGCGCGCCCTCGGGCTGGCGCTGCTCGCAGCGCTGTGCGCTTGCGAGACGCCACAATCCGGCGACGCCTCGACCGTGCTGCCGCCCCTGAGCGTGAGCTCATTCGGCCCGACGCCCGTGCTCCCCGGCACGCGGCTGCGCATCGCCGGCACCGGCTTCGCGACGGCCGCCGTGGCCACGATGAGCGCACGTCTGGAGGGCCGGGTCGGCGACGAAGCCGTCCACGTCGCCATGGAGCCCCTCGTCTTTTCGCCCGAGCAGATGGTGCTGCGCGTCGATGAGGCGGTCGCGGCGGCGTTGGTCCGCGATGGCGCGCGCTTCGACGGCGAGCTTGTGGTCGAGCGCGTCCCGCGCCTGGACGGCGAGACCAGCCGCGCGCGCTTGCCGGTCAGCTTCGACACCCGCCTGTCGCTCACGCCCCGCCTCGACGCCGTCTCGCCCCTCGAGCTCCGCCCCGGCAGCCCACTCACCCTCCGCGGCGACGGGTTTCTGCACCCGACCGAGGGCCTCTCGCTGGTCACCTTCGACGGGGTCTTCACCACGGGAGCGCCCGCGAAATCGACCGAGATCCGCGGCCTGCAGGTGCCGGCTCTCCCGCTCGATGCTCTGGCGCGCGACACGCTGGAGCTCGTGATGACGCCCGACATCCTCGGCGTCCGACCCGGGACCTTCGTGGGGACGCTCGCCGTCCACAACCTCGCGAACGCCGACGCCACACCGCGCCCGTCGGAGTCGGTGGACCCCGGTCCCCTGGTGCTGCAGCGGCCGGTCATCGACGGGGTCGCCCCCACGGCGGCCTCTCGTGGCCAGCGCATCGAGGTCACCGGCGACGGGCTGCTGCCGCCGGACGGCCTGCTCCAGGCGGGCACCCTGCTCGTCATGGAGGGACGCTTCGTCCCGGCCCGCGGCGCCATCCTCGACTTGACCGGCGTGGACGCCCTCGCGCTCTTCCCCGACGAGCAACCCGACAATCGCCACGCCTCCTTCGTGCTTCGCGTCGACACGGACACCGAGGGGAAGCTCACCGGCCTCGGCCAGCGCGCCGGCGTCTTCGAGGGCGTGCTGACGCCGCTCGTCTTCTCCGGCACCGACACCGTGCTTGGGGCTGGCATCCCGCTGGTCTTCACGGTGAGGCCGCCTCGACAGATGGTCTGGCTGCATTTTCTGCCGACCTTCGACGACGCCCTGGCGGCCTTCGGCCTCGCCGCCGAGCGCGAGGCCGTCATCGACCGCATCCTCGCCGTCACCGCCCGCGACTACGCCGGCATCAGCGTCGCGTTTAGCACGACGCCACCTGAGGATTTTGACGAGTATTCCGTCGTCGAGATCGGCTCGAAGGACCCCAACGGGACCCAGCTCTTCGGCCTCGACAACACCGCGGGCAAGGACGTGGGCAACCGACGCTTCGACGACGTGATCGGCGGCTTCAACGCCGAGACGCGCGCCCGCGGCTTCGCGGCGTTCGGCGGGATCTTTCCCGCGGAGATGCTGGCCTTCTCGCCTCAGCTCGGTGACGGCCCGCTGGTCTCGTCGCGCTTCGACGACATCTTCGCCGACCTCGCGCCGCCCCTGGGCGGAGTCGCGGCCGGCCCAGGCGAGTCGGCCGCCGGCGGGGATCGCGCGCAGGTCATCGCCGAGGCCGTCCGGGTGCTCGGCAACATCGTCGGCAGCACCATCTCCCACGAGGTCGGCCACAGCCTGGGTCTGGTCCCGGTCGACGGCCTCTTCCATAACGCGGGCGACAACCCCGGCTGGCTCATGGACGCCGGGTTCTTCCGCCCCTTCGAGGAGCGCGCCGAGCTGGACGGCCAGGGGCCGTCGTTTTTCTCGCCAGACAACCGCGACTACCTCGAGTCGATCCTCCCGGAGGCGCGGTGAGCCGAATCGGCTGCTTTCGCCTGGGTATTTCGCTGCTCGTGGCGCTGGCCGCGTGCCGGCCCTCCGCCGCGCCCGCCCCGGTAACCCCCCTCGAGAGCGCGGCGCCGACGAAGGCGTCAACGCCCGAGATCGCGCCCGCCCCAGCCGCCGCAGACGCGCCGCCCGCGCCCGCACCCACCCCCGCGCCGGCCCCGCCCCCCGACGCCCGCGAGCGCCCCTTCGAGACACCGCGCGTCGTCTTCGCGGCCCCCGGCGGCGACGTGACGGTCATCGTCGAGGTGGCCGACAGCCCGGACACGCTCCAGCAGGGGCTGATGTTTCGCGAGAGCCTTCCCGACGGCACCGGCATGATCTTCGTCTTCCGTGATCGCCGCGTCCGCACCTTCTGGATGAAGAACACGCTGATCCCGCTCGATATGATCTTCCTGGACGGCGCTCCCGACGCGCCCGAGGCGATCGTCGTCGGCGTGGTGGCCAACGCGGAGCCGGAGACCCTCGACACGCGAAGCTGCGGCCGCCCGAGCCGGTGGGTCGTCGAGGTCCCGGGCGGCTACGCGGCCCGCCACGGCATCGCTCCGGGCGTGCGGATGCGCTTCGTCGACATGCCCTGACAGGTCGGTGCCGCGGAAAATTGACGCGGTGCGCTGCCTGACCGGAGACTCGCCGCGGTGTCGTCACGACGGCGCCACGCGTTGGAGGCGGAGATGGAGTCGCATCAGATCACACTGTCCGGGCGGAGCTTTCGCATCCGCTCCGAGGCGCCGAAGGCCCACCTCGAGATGGTGGCCCGCTTCGTCGACGCGCGCGTGGACAGCCTGGGTGACGGGCAGTCGCAGTCGCCGTCGCAGGGGACCGTGTTGATGGCGGCGCTCTCGATCGCCGACGAGCTCTTCCAACTTCGCCGCGAGCACGAGGCGCTGCGCGAACAGATCCGCGCCCAATCGCGCGCCCTGTTGGAGCGCATCGCCCCTCCCGCGTGACCGGCGCCAAGGCCGCGCTCCGGCTGGCGATGCGTACGGCCCGCGGCGCGATCTCGGCCGATCTCCGGGCCCGCGCCCACGCCGGGATCGTCGCCTCACTGGTGGACTTGAGCGCCCAGCGCGGCGCGCGTGTGGTCGCGCTGTACGCGGGCTCGCCCGACGAGGCCGATCCGTCGGGGGCGGCTCGAGGCCTTGTCGCGGCCGGCTGCCGCGTGGTGTGGCCGCGCGTGGCGGGGCCGGGGCTGTTGGAGTTCCACGACGCGCCGATCAGCCAGCTCGCGCCTGGATTTCGCGGCATCCTGGAGCCCCCAGCCGGAGCGCCGAGCGTCCCGTGGGCCGCGGTCGATCTCGCCGTCGTCCCCGGCCTCGCGTTCACGCCCGACGGGCAGCGTCTGGGCCAGGGCGGCGGCTTCTACGACCGGCTGCTCGGCCAGAGCCCGCGCCCGTTCGCCGTCGGGGTGGCCTACGCGCTGCAGCTGGTCGGGGAGCTGCCCAGCGAGGCCCACGACGAGCCCGTGGACCGCGTCCTGACCGAGCAGGGCTTCGCTGAGCGATAGACGCGCCGCGCGAGCGCCGCGATACTGCCGCTCCGCTCAACCGGGAGAATCTGCAGCCATGGCCTTCGCCAGCGTCGACCAGCAACTCGAACTCATCATGCGCGGCGTGGTCGACCTCCACGTCGAGGCCGAGCTGCGCGACAAACTGGAGCGCAGCCGCAAGACCAACACCCCGCTGCGGGTCAAAGCCGGCTTCGACCCGACCGCGCCCGACCTGCACCTGGGCCACACGGTCCTGCTCACGAAGATGCGGCATTTCCAGGATCTGGGGCACCAGGTCATCTTTCTTATCGGCGACTTCACCGGGCTCATCGGCGATCCCACCGGCCGCAGCGCCACGCGAAAGGCGTTGACGCCCGAGCAGATCGCCGCCAACGCCGAGACCTACAAGACCCAGGTCTTCAAGATCCTCGACCCGGAGCGCACCGAGGTCGCGTTCAACAGCACCTGGATGAGCGCGCTGGGCGCCCAGGGCATGATCGAGCTGGCGGCGCGCTACAACGTGGCCCGGATGCTCGAGCGCGACGACTTCAAGAAGCGCTTTCACTCCGGGCAGTCCATCAGCGTCCACGAGTTCCTGTACCCGCTTGTGCAGGGCTACGACTCGGTCGCGCTGCGGGCGGACGTCGAGCTTGGCGGCACCGATCAGCTCTTCAACCTGCTGGTCGGCCGCCACATGATGAAGGAGTACGAGCTCGAGCCGCAGTGCATCGTCACGACGCCGCTGCTGGAGGGGCTCGACGGGCACATGGAGGACGGCGTCCTCGTGGGCCAGAAGATGTCCAAATCCCTCGATAATTACGTGGGAATCGACGAGGTCGCCCTGGAGATGTTCGGCAAGCTCATGTCGACCTCCGACGACCTCATGTGGCGCTACTACGAGCTGCTCTCGACCATGCCCGCGGGCGAGCTGGCCTCCCTGAATGCGCGGGTGGCTGCCGGCGAATCGCACCCTCGCGACGCGAAGATCGGCTTCGCCACGGAGATCGTCACGCGCTACCACGGCGCCGTCGCCGCGCGGGAGTCGTCTGAGGAGTGGCAGCGCATCTTCAGCCAAGGCGAAGTACCGAGCGATATCGAGGAGTTCGAGGCCGCGAGCGAGGACGGGGCTGCGTTGCTGCTGGGGGCGCTGCGCGACAGCGGGCTGGTGTCGTCGGGCGGCGAGGCGCGGCGCATGTTGGCGCAGGGCGCGGTGAGCGTCGACGGCGAGCGCGTGACCGATCTGGAGCATCGCTTGCCCGCGGGTGGGGCCTACGTCGTGAAGGTCGGCAAGCGCCGCTACGCCCGCATCCGGGTCCGCTAGGCCTCCGTGGCGGTCGCGGGCACCTTGGGGTTGCTCGCTTTGCGACCGAGTCCTTGCGTAGCGCCGCGAAATCCATAGGCTGACCGGCGCTCGGGGCCCGATGCGCACGCACGACCCGGCAGAACGAGGTGGCCGCGTGTTCAATTTTGAGGTCGAGGAGATGATTCAGCAGCAGTTGGTGACGCGCGGGATCTCTGATCAGCGTGTCATCAAGGCCTTCCGCGAAGTCCCTCGCCAGACCTTCGTCCCGGCCTACCTGCACAACCGGACCTACGGCGATGAGCGGCTGCCGATCGGCCTCGGGCAGACGATCTCGCCGCCCTACGTCGTCGCGCGCATGCTGCAAGATCTCGAGATCGACGAGGACTCGCGCGTGCTGGAGGTCGGCACCGGCTCGGGCTATCAGACCGCGCTCCTCGCCAACCTCGCCCGCTCGGTGTTCACGATCGAGCTGCTCCCTGAGCTGTCGGCGCGCGCCCGTCGCGTGCTGCTCGAGGATCTCGCGATCGACAACGTGGAGTTCCGCGTCGGCGACGGCTTCCAAGGCTGGAGCGACGCCGCGCCCTTCGACGCCATCATCGTGAACGCGGTGGCCGAAGAGGTCCCCTGGCCGCTGCAGGGGCAGCTACGCGCCGGTGCCCGCCTGGTGATGCCGCTGGGCGAGCGCGACCACGTCATCACGGTATTCTCGCGGAAGTCCGCCGGGTCCGAGCCCGAGATCGTGCGGACTGAGGAAGTGGAGCTCGGGTTCGGCGAGCTGCTCGGAGAGGCGCTGGAGTAGCGCGTCGGCGCGGTGAGCTCGTCGTTGACGCTGCCCGCGGGGGCCGTCATTGTCGGGGACGCCCGGGGCCCTGGACTCCGGGCGGTTTTGCCGAGAGGAGTCCGCGTGCGCAGGCGAGCCGCTGCTTTGATCGTCGCGTTGTGGCTCGTGCCCGCTTGGAGCGCGCGCGCTGCGGAGCCGCAGCCCGCGCCCGCGCAACCCGCGCCCGCTCCAGCGGTGGACCCCGACGCGCCGCCGGCACCGGTGGTGGTCCCGCCGCGCCCCCTCGCGGACGCCAAGGCCGACTACCCTCCCGACGCGCTGGAAGCCGCCTTGGAGGCCGACGTCGTCTTGCAGATCGACGTGCTCGTCGACGGGAGCGTCGGCGAGGTCTCGGTCAAAGAGCCGGCCGGCTACGGCTTCGACGAGGCCGCCGTCGCCGCGGTCCGGCAGATGCGCTTTGAGCCCGCGACGGTCGACGGCGTCCCCACCGCGGTCCGCATCTCCTACACCTACCGGTTCCGCGTCGAGCAGCGGGTCGTCGAGCCGCCGCCCGAGCCGGAGCCAGTCCGCGTCCTCATCGCCCGCGGCGACGTCCGCGAGCGAGGCACCCGCAAGCGCATGGTCGGCGTGGCGGTCATCCTCGACGAGACCGGCGAGTCGTTCCTGACCGACGAGCGCGGCGCCTTCGAGATCTTCGGCCCCGGCCCGGGCAGCTACACCCTGGAGGTCCCGCTCGACGCCTACGAGCCCTACCGCGAGTCCTTCGAAGTCGCCGAGGGCAAGGTGGCCAAGGTCGAGCTGCGCCTGACCCGCGATGTGTACTCGGATTTCCGGACGGTGGTGAAGCGCCCGCGGATCGAGAAGGAGGTCGCCAAGCGCAGCATCACCGCGGCCGAGATCCAGAAGCTCCCGGGCACCAGCGGCGACTCGGTCAAGGTCATCCAGCTCCTGCCCGGCGTGGCGCGCGGCGCCTTCGGCAGCGGCGAGCCCATCATCCGCGGCAGCTCGCCGGAGGACAGCCTCACCTTCGTGTCGGGCATGCGCATCCCGACACTCTTTCACTTCGGCGGTCTGTACTCGGTCTTCAACACGGACCTCATCCAGACCGTCGACTACTGGCCCAGCGGCTTCTCGGCCCGCTTCGGCCAGGCCACGGGCGGCATCATCGACGTGACCCTGCGGCCGCTGCGCACCGACCGCTGGCACGGGACGCTGGAGACTAACGTCTTCCACGCCGGCGTGCTCGTCGAGGGCCCCATCGGCGAGCGCACCTCGCTGGCGCTGGCGGCGCGCCGCTCCTACATCGACGCGCTGCTGCCCGCGGTCCTGCCCGAGGACACCATCGATCTCACGGTGGCGCCTCGCTACTACGACTACCAAGCCCGGGTCACGCACCGCATCTCGGAGAAGAGCGACCTCTCGCTGATGGCCTACGGCTCCGATGACGAGCTGGTCTTCATCCTCAAGGAACCGGCGGGCCCCAGCGGCGTCATCGGCGGAAAGCTGCGCAGCAAGAGCTTCTTTCACCTGCTCAACGGCGAGTGGCGGCGCGAGCTGACCCCGAAGAGCGAGCTGCGCCTCTCATTCAGCGCCGGCTACCAGCGCTTCTTCTTCAACGCGGGCGCGGGGTTCAACCTCGACGTGAAGCTCACGCCGGTTCAGTACCGCGTGGAGACGGTCTGGGACGCGACCAAGGACTTCATCCTGACCGCGGGGTTGGACGGGAACGTCTCGCCCTTCTGGGTGGAGTACCGCGGCGGGCAGGTTCCCAAGGAAGGGGAGGGCGAGGGCTCGTTCAACCCGGCCGACAGCATCCGCGTGAAGGCCAAGGGGACCTTCGTGTCCTTCGCGCCGTACCTGGAGGGGACGCTGCGGCTGGCGGAGAAGCTGGTCCTGGTCCCTGGCCTGCGCATGGACGTCGTGACCAACGGCGACGCCAGCGTGGTCACGGTGGATCCGCGCCTGGCCGTGCGCTGGCAGGTGGCGCCCAAGACGGTCCTGAAGCTCTTCGGGGGCCTCTACCACCGGCCGCCGGACTTCGACGAGTGGGACAAGACCCTCGGAAACAACAAGCTGGGAGCGGAGCGCGCCGGCCAGGTCGCCGTCGGCATCGAGCAGCAGATCGACGAGTATCTGTCGGTGGATTTGCAGCTCTTCGCGAAGTTCATGGACAACCTGGTGGTGCCGCGCAGCGAGACGGAGGACGGCGTCAACTTCAACAACGACGGCACCGGCCGCGTGCTGGGCCTCGAGGTCATGCTGCGTCACGACCCGGGCCGGCGCTTCTTCGGGTGGATCAGCTACACGTTGATGCAGGCCCGGCGCCGCGACGGCAAGGGCTCCGCCTACGACTGGCGGCCCTTCGACTTCGACCAGACACACATCCTCAACGTCGTCGGCGTCTACCGGCTTGGCCGCGGCTGGGAGGCCGGACTGCGCTTTCGCTACACCACCGGCAACCCCGAGACCCCCATCGTGGGCGCCGTCTTCGATGCCGACAGCGACGCCTATTTCCCCATCGTCGGGAAGACCAACAGCGATCGCCAAGGGGCCTTCCACCAGCTCGACGTGCGCGTCGACAAGAAGTGGGTCTTCAACACGTGGATGTTCAATCTCTATCTGGAGATTCAGAACGTCTACAACCGGAAGAACCCCGAGGGGACCAGCTACTCCTTCGACTACGCTGAGCGGGAGCAGTTCTCCGGGCTGCCGATCATCCCGAACTTCGGCATCAAAGCGGAGTTCTAGCCCCTGCCCTGACCGAGGGCGCCGCGTCCTAGTCGTTGACTCGGCCAGTGCGGCGCCTATCATCGCCCTATCGCTCGGCCGCTGTGGCGGCTCTGCCCATTCGATACGACCTCGTTCTAAGGGACACCGATGATCACGATGAGCCCCGCTGCCGCTGACAAGATTCGCTCGATGGCTGACCAGCATGGCGTCGCCGAGCAAGGCGTTCGCGTCATGGTCGTGGGCGGTGGCTGCTCGGGCCTGACCTACGACATGGACTTCGAGACCGAGGTCAAAGACGGCGATCAGGTCTTCGAGAGCGATGGCGTGAAGGTCTACATCGACCCGATGAGCTTCGCGTACCTCGCCGGAACGAACATCGACTACGTCGAGACCTTCAGCTTCTCCGGGTTCCACTTCAACAACCCGAACGCTGAGAAGAGCTGCGGTTGCGGTAGTTCGTTCACCGTCTGATCGGGCGGTGAGCGAGAATTTCGACCTGCTGGCGCTGCCGGAGCTTCGCGGCACCGGCGGCGGTCGGTCTGTGCTGCGCTTGCCGGAGCTGGACAACGTCCCGCTGACGCCGGCGCTGGTCGAGGTCATCGACCACCCGCACTTTCAGCGTCTCCGGCGCGTCCGTCAGCTCGGGCCGACGCTGCTGGTCTACCCCGGCGCGACGCACACGCGTTTTGAGCACAGCGTCGGCGCGTACGGCGTGGCGGTGCGCTACATGCGCTCGCTGCTGCAACACGCCCACGTCCGGGCCGCCCTGGACGCGGTCGACGTCCGCACGGTGCTGGCCGCGGCGCTGCTGCACGACATCGGCCACTACCCCTTCGCGCACACCCTGGAGGCCCTGCACCACCAGGGGTTGGACACGCCGCGCCACGAGCTGCTGGCCCGCGAGATCGTCGGCGGCACCGCGCCCGGCCTGCCCGTGCTGCGCAAGCCCCTGGCGGCGGTGCTGGAGCGCTCGGTGAAGGTGGACCCCGAGCGCGTGCTGGACCTGGTGACGTTGCCCCGCGATGCCCTGCGCGGGCCGGTGGATCGGCTGCTGCAGTCGGTCATCAACAGCGCGCTAGACGCCGACAAGATGGACTATCTGTGGCGTGACTCGGTGCATTTGGGGGTGCCGTACGGGCGCAACTACGACCGCGAGCGGCTGCTGAACGCGCTGACGACGACGGCGGACGGCGACGCCCTCGCCGTGACCGGGAAGGGCGTGATCTCGGCCGAGATATTCCTGTTCTGCCGCTACACCATGTACTCGGAGGTCTACTGGCATCACACGGTGCGCAGCCTCTCGGCCATGCTGGAGCGCGCTTGGGCTGACGTCGCCGCACGCGAGCCCATGGACGCGCAGGAGCTGACCAGCCGACTGCTGGGTGTGGGCGACGACGAGCTGCTGCGGACGCTGGCGGCCGAGGCCCCGCCCCGCAGCGTGGCGGCCCTGGTGCTGGGCGCGATGACCTTCGACCGCCGGCGCCCCTACAAGCGCGTCGTGACCTGGTCGCGGGGCTACACCGAGCCCGACAAGCTCGCCGCCTACGAGCGCCTTTACGCGATGGGCCCCGACGAGCACGCGCGCCTGGTCACCCGGCTCCGCAAGCTGCTCTCGCGCGGCTCGCGCGCATTCCCCGACGGCGCCTTGATCCTCGACGTGCCGCCGCGCGACAAGGACCACCAGCCCGACGTCGCCGTCTACCAAGCCCGCGCCCACGGCGGCACGGGCGAGTACACCACCCTGCGCGCCTCCTCCCGCATCGTCCGCGCCATCGGCGACGACTTCCTCGACGTGGTGAAGAAGATCCGCCTCTTCGTCCACCCGGACCACGCCGGCCCGCTCACAGCCGACCCGCAGGCCACCGAGCGCATCGTCATGGACGCGGTGCTCTCGGCCTAAGCAGGCGCGCCGCCTTGCTTGAGCCCGCCCGCTGCGAGACCATCCGGGCACCCATGCCCCACGCCAAACCCCGCCTCTATCGCGACCCTGTGCACGACACGATCGCGTTTGCCCCCGACACGGCGGAGGGGCGCCTGATGGTGGCGCTGCTGGACGCCCGCGAGGTGCAGCGGCTGCGGAGGATTCGCCAGCTCGCCCTCAGCTCGCTCGTCTATCACGGCGCCGAGCACTCGCGATTCTCGCACTCCATCGGCGTCGCCTGGCTCGCCCGCCGAATGCTGGACTCGATCTCCCGCAGCGTGGACCTCGCCGAGGACGAGCGCCTCGTCACCTTGGCCGCAGCCCTCCTGCACGACGTCGGCCACGGGCCGTTTTCCCACGCGCTGGAGACCCTGGGCGGCGGCCACCACGAGGAGCGCACGCTCGCGCTGATCCTCGATCCAGCCAGCGAAATCCACGCGGTTTTGGTCACGGCCTCCCCGGACTTCCCCGCCCGCGTGGCCGCCCGCATCGGCGGCACCGACGCCACCGCGCCCTGGCTGCGCGAGATCGTATCAAGCCAGCTCGACGCGGACCGGCTCGACTACATCCTGCGCGACGGCCACATGACCGGGGTGCAGATCGGCCGCTACGACCTCGAGCGCATCCTCGCCATGCTCGACGTGGCCGACGACGGGCACCTCGCCTTTCACATGGGCGGGCAGGCCGCCGTCGAGGGCTACCTGCTCGCGCGATTTCACATGTACCAGCAGGTCTATCTGCACAAGACCTCGCGGAGCGCCGAGCGGATGCTGGTGGCGGCCCTGGCCCGCGCCAGCGAGCTGAGTCGGGCCGGCGCGCGTCCCGAGCCCTGGCCCGCGGGCCCCCTCGGCGAGCTGCTCGACGGTCGCGAGATCCCCCCGTCGCGCTTCGCCGAGCTCGACGACGTCGACGTCTGGGCCGCGCTCAAGTCCTTCGCCCACGCCGGCGACCCCGTCCTGGCCCACCTCGCGTCGGGCCTGCTCCACCGTCGGCTCTGGAAGGCTCGTGTCCTGCCCGCCCAAGACGACGCCCGCGCCGACGAGCTGGTGGCCGCCGCCCGCTCCATCGCCCGGGTCAAGGGCTTCGACCCCGAGCACCACATCCTCGTCGACGAGTCCTGGGACTCGCCCTACCGCCCGTACACCGGTGTCGAAGGCAGCCGAAAGGCCATCCGACTCATCGACCGCGAGGGCCGCAAGAGCTTCCTGGAAGACCGCTCGAGCCTAGTCCAGATGCTCGGAGGCGTGCGTCACCGCCAGCGCCTGCTCTGCTACCACCCGGCGCTGCGCGACCCGCTGGCGCGCCTGTTCGAATCCCGCTCGGAAGGTCGATCCCGATGAACAACCGCCTGCTCATCGCCATCATCGTCGCCATCGTCCTGGCCTTCGGATCGGTCCTCGTCTTCGAAGGGCAGATGGCGAGCGTGTTCTGGGTCGGCGAGTTGTTCCTGCGCGCCTTGAAGATGATCATCGTGCCGCTGGTGATGTTCTCGATGATCAGCGGCATCACGGCGCTGGGCGACGTGCGAAATCTGGGTCGCCTCGGCGGTCGCACCATCGGATTCTTCGGCGGCACCACGCTGATCGCCGTGGTCATCGGCACCGCGCTGGTCGCGATCCTCGAGCCCGGCGCTGGCCTGGACTTCGCCGGCGGGGTCGTCCCGGAGCGGGTGGCCTCCAAGGAATCCATCGGGTTCGCCGACATCATCCTGGGCTTCCTCTCCGACAACGTCGTGAAATCCATGGCGGAGATGCAGCTTCTGCCGCTGATCGTCTTCAGCTTGGTCCTCGGCGGCGTGCTGACCACGATGGGCGAGCGCGGGCGGCCCGTGGCGGCGTTCTGCGACTCGGGGAACGAGGCGATGATGAAGATCGTCCACCTCGTCATGCTGCTGGCGCCCGTCGGCATCTTCGGCCTGGTCGCCGGCCGCTTCGGCACCGCGGTGGCGGAGGGCGGCATGGACGCCTTCTGGGCGCAGCTGTCCGCCGTCGGCTACTACATGGTGGTCGTGCTCTTGGGGCTCGGGATCCACGGATTCGTGGTGCTCCCGCTGATCCTCTGGCTGAGCACGGGCCGCAACCCCTTCCGCTTCCTGCGCGGCGTGGCCCCGGCGCTGCTGACGGCTTTCTCCACCGCGTCGTCCTCGGCGACCCTGCCGGTGACCCTCGAGACCGTCGAGAAAGCCAACCGCGTCGACTCCCGCGTGGCCAACTTCGTCATCCCGCTGGGCGCGACCGTCAACATGAACGGCACCGCGCTCTACGAGGCCGTCGCCGTCATCTTCATCGCCCAGGCCCTGGGCATCGACCTGTCGCTGGGCCAGATGATCCTGGTGGTCATCACCGCCGCGCTCTCGGCCATCGGCGCCGCCGGCATCCCCGAGGCGGGCCTCGTGACCATGGTGATCGTCTTGCGCGCCGTGGATCTGCCGCTCACCGGCGTCGAGCTGATCTTGGCCGTCGACTGGCTGCTGGACCGCTTCCGCACGGCGGTGAACGTCTGGGGCGACGCGGTCGGCGCGGCGGTGGTCTCGGAGGCCCGCGGCGGCGCGTCGATCGGAGCCCCTGACGGAGCCCCCGCGGGCTGATCAGCGCGCGTGGGCCTCGAAGTAGGTCGTCATCGCGGCGACGTCTAGTGGCGGCGTGAGCTGCGGGATCTCGAGCGGTGGTGCTCCGCGCAGCTTGGCGAGGCCGGGCTCGAGCAGCGTGGCGGGCACGTCGAACTTCGCCTCGGCCCACTCGAAGGCCTCGCGGACGCCGACGCCGCCCATGTGCTGAAGGATCGCGTAGATGTCGACGCGGTCGAGCTCGTAGCGCCGCTCGACCAGGGCGTAGCACTTGTTCGCCAGCAGATCGGGCAAGGAGTCGAGGTAGAGCGGGCCCACCTGCACCCGCTCGGCCAGGGGCGCGAAGGGCAGGTGGCGGTACTCGACCTTGGCTTGGGATCCGTCGTCGTAGGTGACCATGAAGGTGGTGCGCTCGCGCGGCAGCAGCCACTGCAGATCGCTGAGGCCCGGCAAGGCTTTCATGAACTCGATGAGGCGCTTGATGGGGACCGGTGAGGGGCTGAAGAAGTCGAGATCGTCGGAGGGGCGGTGGCCCAGCCAACCCGCGGAGAGCGCGGCGCCGCCTGACAAATAGAAGCGGCGGCGAAAGGGCGTGTCGACGAAGGAGGCGAGGAAGCGGCGCTGCGGGGCGCTCAGGCGCGGCGTCGTGAGCAGGTCGGCGGTGGTGGGCGGGTACGGCTCAGTCGTCATCGGGACCGACCGTGCGCCGGAGCTGCCAGAGATGATCGACGGGGGCGTGGCCGGCGCCGACGGGGACGGCGAGGTGCATGGCGCCGGTGAGGTAGCGCTTGGCCTCGATGAGCGCGTTCCGGACGCTGTGACCGAGGGCGAGGTTGGCGGTGATGGCGGCGGCGAAGGTGCAGCCGGTGCCGTGGTCGCAGCGGGTGTCGATGCGGGGGGCGTCGAGCCAGAAGTGGTGGCCGTCGGGCAGGCGCACGAGGTCGGCCGCGCGTGGGCTGGAGAGGCGATGGCCGCCCTTGAGCACCACGGTGGTCTGGGGGCCGCAGAGCGCGGCCAGGGCGGCCACGGCGTCCTCGGCGTTCGCGACGTGCTCGACGCCGAGGAGGGCGGCCGCCTCGGGCAGGTTGGGGGTTAGGACGGTCGCCATCGGCAGGAGCAGGCGCCGCACCGCGTCGATGGCGTCGGCGTCCAGCAGGCGATCGCCGCCGGTGGAGACCATGACCGGGTCGACGACGAAGGGGATCGCCTCGTCCGCGCTGGCCCAGCGCGAGGCGACGGCGCGGACGATGGCGGAGGTGGCCAGCATCCCGGTCTTGGCGGCGCGCACGGGGAGATCGGCGAGCACCGCGTCGATCTGGGCGACCACCAGGGAGGGGTCCATCGCGTCGGCGCGAGTCACCGCCAGGGTGTTTTGGGCGGTGATGGCGGTGATCGCCGTGCAACCCAGCAACCCGTGGGCGGCGAAGGTGCGCAGGTCGGCCTGGATGCCGGCACCCCCGCCGGAGTCCGAGCCGGCGATGGTCAGCGCGCAGATCGGTCGAGAGATGGGTTCGGGCGGGGGCATCGTCTGCTGTCCTCTTGGAGCTAGCGGCGCTCGCGGCGGCGCATGGCCAGCGCCTCTCGCACGACGTGCTGGATCCGGCGGAAGTTCGCGACCTTGCTGTGACCGTGCAGCCGCGGCTGCGCCTCGATCTGCACCAGGGCGTGGGTGGCGCCGGCGCGCAGCGCGCGGAAGGGGAACTCGAGGTTCACGAAGAAGCTGTCGGAGTGGAGGGGGCCCACGCGCTCGAGCAGGCTGCGTCGGAACATCATCGTGCCGGTGTAGTCGCCGCGCTGGCCGATGAGCAGGCGCACCAGCAGCTGAAAAGACTTCGACATCACGGCGCGTTTGAGCCCGTCGTCACGCTCGCGGTAGACCGACAGGACGATGTCGACTTCGGGTACGTGGGGGAAGAAGCGCGTGAAAACGCGAGGATCCACCTGGCAATCCGCGGGGAGTTGGGTCACCCACTCGCAGCGCGCCGCGGCGTACCCGTTCCGGATCGCGACGCCCATCCCCTTGTTTACGCCGTGGTGAACGACGTCGACCTGACCGGGGTAGAGCTCGGCGTACCCGTCGGCCACCGCGCCCGTCCCGTCGCGCGAGCCGTCATCGACGATGACCACCTGCCAATCGCGCATGTGCTCGCGCAGAAACGCGACGGTGCGATCGACCTGCACGGGGAGGTTCTCCTCCTCGTCAAAGGCCATGATCACGATGGTCAGGCTGTCGATCATCACTCCCTCGGGGCCGGCGACGAGACTGGCCCAATTTGGTAGGTTTTCCCAGCACCGCAGCCAGCATGATTGAAGGACACGCGCCCCGATGCATCCCGACGACTTCATCGCCGCCCCGAGCGCCAACGCGACCTCGCGGATCCTGCCCGCCGGCCTCTCTGTGCGCTGGCTTGGCACCGCCGGCTTCGAGCTGAAGGCGCAGGGCACCACGCTGCTCATCGACCCCTACCTGACGCGCGTGGGGCTCGGCGCCTACCTGCGCGGCCCGATTCGGCCCGACGTCGAGCGCATCGCCCGCGAGGTCCCGGAGGCGGACGCCATCGTCGTCGGCCACAGCCACTTCGACCACGTGATGGACGTCCCCGACATCGCCCGCCGCACGGGCGCCCGCGTCATCGGCTCGCGCTCCACGGCGAACCTCATGCAGGCCAGCGGCATCCCCGCGTCGCAGGTCACCCTGTGCGAGGGCGGCGAGGTCATCGAGGTCGGCCCCTTCAAGATCACGATGATCCCGAGCGAGCACAGCCGCTTCGCCCTCGGCGGCAAGGTCCCCTACGCGGGCGACATCCCGTGTTCATGCGAGCTTCCGGTGCGCGGCTCCGGCTACAAGTGCGGCCAGGTCTTCGGCATCGCGGTCGAGCTAGGCGGCTTCTGCGCCTATCACATGGGCTCGGCGAACCTCATCGACGACGCCATCATCCACAAGGACATCGACCTCTTCCTGATGGGGATCTCGGGCCGCCACGCGACCGACAACTACATCCCGCGCGTGCTGCGCCGCCTAGCCCCCCGCGCCGTCTTGCCGATGCACTACGACAACTTCTTCCGCGACGCGGCGCGCCCCATGAAGCTCTTGCCCCTGACCCGCTTCGGCCGCTTCGTCGACGAGGTCACCGGCTTCGACCAGCAGATCACGATTCGCACGCTATCCATTGGCGGATCGCTGGATTCCTGACCCACCTGACGGCCCACACGGAGGTCCCCGATGCGCGTCGCGCTCCTCGTCCTATGCGCTCTCACTACGGCCGCTGGCCTCGTCGCGACCCCGCGCGCCGCGGCCCAGATCGTCAACGTGCAGCCGCTGGTCACCCGCGCAGACAAGGAAGGGTTTCAGGGCGAGCTGACCGGCTCGCTGAAGCTTCAGACCGGCAACTCCCAGCTCTTCCTGGTCGACGCGGGGCTCTTGGCGCTCTACGGCAAGGGGATTCACCGCCTGATCTCGAGCTCCAGCGCGTCCCTCGGCTACCGCGGCGGCATCAACGACGAGAGCCGATTCCTCCAGCGCCTCTTCACCCATCTGCGCTGGCAGGTCCGCTTGCCGCGCCTGGTGACGTGGGAGACTTACGCCCAGGCCGCCCAAGATCGCTTCCGGCGCCTGAGCTTGCGCGTCCTCGGCGGCACCGGACCCCGCTTCGACTTCATCGAGGGCAACGCCGTCTCCCTCGCGCTGGGCCTCTCCTACATGCTCGAGCACGAGCGCCTGAGCTCGACCGAGCTGTCCGACGGCACGACCGATCCCGGGGTCTCCGAGACCAACCACCGCGCCTCGCTCTACCTCAGCGCGCGCTTCTCCATCGCGCCCGCCTTCTCGTTCATCCACAGCAGCTATTTCCAGCCGCTGCTCACCGATCCCTTCGGTGATTTCAGGTTCTCCAGCGAGACGGGCTTGGCGATCGCCGTGACGAAGCGGCTCTCGATCGCCATCGTGTTCGCGGTCTCCTTCGACTCGGAGCCGCCCGCTGAGGTCAAGAAGACCGACACGACCACGGACGTGAAGCTGGCCGTCGCCTTTTGAGCGTCGTCCGCAACCTTTCGCTCGCGAAAGGAGACCTCCCAGGTCCACTTTGCCGTGTACCCGCCCCGGCCCGGGGGGTATGCTCGCGCCGTACTCGATTGATGGAGCGGTTTGAATGACTGGAGAAGCTATCGAAGCCCGGCTGCGGGAGTCCTTTCCCGACGCCGAGGTCAGCCTGGAAGACCTCACCGGCGGCGGCGACCACTGGTCCGCGACCATCGTGTCGCCCGCCTTCGCGGGAAAGAGCCGCGTGGAGCAGCACCAGATGGTCTACACGGCGCTGGGCGAGGCCATGGCCGGCCCCATCCACGCGCTGCAGCTTCGGACTTCGGCTCCCAAACCCTGATCTCGAGCTGACCTTCGGTCCTTCGCGGGCCAGCCGACACGAAAAACCTCACGCACAGGAGTCCCCATGAGCCGCGACGTCCAAAAAGAGATCGACGACCTCGTCAAGCAGCACCGCATCGTCCTCTTCATGAAGGGGTCGAAGATGATGCCGCAGTGCGGGTTCTCCGCGCGCGCCGTACAGATTCTGGGCAGCTACGGCCAGCCCTTCGAGACGGTCAACGTCCTCGCCGACCCCGAGGTGCGGCAGGGTGTGAAGGACTACTCGAACTGGCCGACCGTCCCGCAGTGCTACGTGGACGGGAAGTTCATCGGAGGCAGCGACATCCTCACCGAGATGCACCAAGCCGGTGAGCTTGAGCCGCTGATCGCCGCGAAGAACTAGTCGCGCGAAGAGCTGGTCGCCCGAAGCACTGATCGCCCGAAGAACTAGTCGATCGAGTCGCTGCCGGACACGCGGGTGTTCGGCAGCGGCCGTCTTAGAGCGCGCGGTATCGGTAGTAGTGGTCCAGCACGGCGCGCACGTAGCCTTCGGTCGTCTCGAAGGGGATGTTGCCGCCCTTCGCCGCCACGTTGCCCGAACCCGCGTGGTACGCCGAGAGCACGCGGACCATGTCGCCTCGGTACTTGTTGGCCAGGCCGCGCAGGAAGCGCGCGCCGCCCAAGATGTTCTGGCGCGGGTCGAAGGGGTCGTTGACGCCCATGGCGCGGGCGGTGCGCGGCATGAGCTGCATCAACCCCTGCGCGCCGGCGCTGCTGACGGCCTGGAAGCGGAAGCTCGACTCCACCCGCATCACCGCGCGGATGAACTCGGCAGGGAGCTTATAGGTCTCCGCGGCCTCGGCGACGTAGGCGGCGTACATGGCCATGCGCGCGTCGAGGCTGCCCGGCTCCTCGACGGGGCGTGGGGCGCCGTCGACGCTGGGCGGCGCGAAGTCCTTCTTCGTGGTCGACGCCGGGCGCGACGCGCTGCTCCCTCGGCCGGCGGGCTCGGGATCGTCGGTCCGCATGGCGATTCGGCACTTCTCGCCGTCCTGCTTGTAGTTGCGGAACCACGTGCGCCCGTCGCGATCCTTGCAGGCGTAGAGGTGCGCCATAGCCGGAGCGCTGAGCGACAGGCTCAGGGTCAAGATAGCCAGCGTGGTGGAGAGCTTCACTCGGACCTCGGCGCGAAGGGGCGGCCCCGATAATAGGGGCGCTGGGCGGGCCTGCCCACAAATGGGGACTGCGGTGGACAACGCGCGCGACGTGGATCCCAATTTCCGAGGTCTCTGCTAATGTTCCGGGCCATGAGACACCACTTCGACACCTTGGTACTCGGCAGCGGGATCGCGGGACTCAGCTACGCGCTGGAGATGGCCGAGCGCGGCAGCGTCGCCGTCGTCACGAAGCGTGGGCGCGACGACACGAACACGGCGTGGGCTCAGGGCGGGATCGCGGCGGTGCTGGACCCCGAGGACTCGTTTGAGGCCCACACTCGCGACACGGTGACGGCCGGCGACGGGCTCAACGACGAGGCCATCGTGCGCATCTGCGCGGAAGAGGGCCCCGAGCGCATCGCGCGCTTGGTCGAGCTTGGCGTCGCGTTCACGCGCGAGGACGGCGAGCTGGCGCTGACCCGCGAGGGCGGCCACTCGGCGCGCCGCATCGTGCACGCCAAGGACATGACCGGGGCCGCGGTGCAGGAGTCGCTGGCCCGCGCGGTGGCCGCGCACCCGAAGATCCAGGTCTTCGAGCAGCACATGGCCATCGATCTCATCACGTTGCACCAGCAGCGGGGCGGCGTCGGCGACCGCTGCCTGGGCGCCTATGTGCTCGACCGCAGCACCAGCGTGGTCGACACGTTTCTGGCCAAGGTCGTGATGCTGGCCACCGGCGGCGCCGGCAAGGTCTACCTCTACACGACGAACCCCGACGTCGCGACGGGCGACGGCATCGCCATGGCGTGGCGGGCTGGCGCGCCCATCGCGAACATGGAGTTCTTCCAGTTCCACCCGACGACGCTCTACCACCCGCGCGCCAAGACCTTCCTGATTACGGAGGCTTGCCGCGGCGAGGGCGGCATCCTGCGGCGCCTGGACGGCGAGGCCTTCATGCCCCGCTACCACCCGCTGGCCGATCTCGCGCCGCGCGACGTCGTGGCCCGCGCCATCGACAACGAGCTCAAGCGCTCCGGCGACCTCCACGTCGTCTTGGACATGACGCACCTCGACCCGGCCTTCTTGGACGACCGCTTCCCCGGTGTCTCCCAGACCCTGCTCGGCCTGGGCATCGACATGCGCACCCAGCCCATCCCGGTGGTCCCCGCGGCCCACTACTGCTGCGGCGGCGTGGTCTCTGATGCCGAGGGCCGCACCTCCGTCCCCGGCCTGCTGGTGGCCGGCGAGACGGCGCACACGGGCCTGCACGGCGCCAACCGCCTCGCCTCCAACTCGCTCTTGGAGGGCATGGTCTTCGCCCACCGCGCGGCCGCCGTCTCCTCCGCGATCCAGACGGAGGCTGGTGATTTGGCGTCCTGGGACGTGCCCGACTGGAACCCGGGCCTGGCGACCAACCCCGACGAGAAGGTCATGGTGGCCCACGCCTGGGACGAGACGCGCCGCCTGATGTGGAACTACGTCGGCATCGTGCGCTCGAACCGCCGCCTGGTGCGCGCCAAGCGCCGCCTCGACTCGCTGCGCCAGGAAGTCGCCCACGACTACTGGAAGTACATCGTCACCGCGGACATGGTCGAGCTGCGCAACATCATCACGGTCGCGATGCTGATCGTCGAGTGCGCGCTGCAGCGGCAAGAGAGCCGCGGCCTGCACTACAACCTCGACTTCCCCGAGCGCGACGACTCCACAGGCCCGCGGGACACCGTCATGCGCCGAGGCCGCTTTTCCTGAGCGCGCGCCTGGGGTTTTTGGTCCCTGACGCCCGAGATCCTGCTCGATTTTGGCAGGGCTTGGCTCACGTTTGCGGAGTCACTTTGTTTCGCGCCACGGCGCCAAGGCGCTAAGGACGCGCGTTCTTGCCGTCTTGGCGCCTTAGCGCCTTGGCGCGAACCTCATGGTTCTAGCTCCGCCGGATTGGGACGCTACTGCTGAAGCGCCGAGGGCTCGCTGAACAGGTAGTCGGCGTCGGCCTGCAGGGTGTGGCAGCCGACGCAGGCCGTCGAGTCGCGCGTGAGCTGCTGGCGCGTCGTGGGGTCGAAGGCCTGAAAGGACCAGCCGCCCGCCTCGCCGCGTCCCGTGCGCCGCATCACCGCCACGAACTCGAGCGCGCCCTTCTCGCCGCCCTCGAGCCGGTACTGCTCTTTCACCAAGACCGTGTCCACGCCCAGGTCCGCGCGCGGGTTGGTGTAGAGCTCGCGCGCCACCCCCTCGTCCTCGCGGATGATGGGGCTGGCGTTGACCTTGGACCACTGCCGGTAGTTCGTCGGGTAGTCGGGGTCTCCGGTCTGCTGCGGCGTGTCCGTCGTCTGCTTCGACCCGCAGGCGGCGACAGGCAGGCCGAGCACTCCGACCAGCGCGAGGACCGAGAAGCGAAGGGCGTTGCGGGTTGCGTGGGATGTCATCGGGGTCCTCTCACGGCCGGTACTTCAATAGGTGTGCGGCGAAGTCGCTACGCGGTCTGTCGTGGGGTCTAACGCGGCCACTCAGCCCTTCGAATCGCCGGGCTTCGGGGGTGATCGGAACAGCGTCCGCCGATAAAAGCGCAGCTCCTCCAGAGACTCGTGCACGTCGTCCAGCGCGCGGTGCGACTCGCCCTTGGCGGGAGCCTCGATACCGTACCAGCGCGACGCCAACTCTTTAATGGATGAGATGTCGATCACTCGGTAGTGCAGGTGCTGCTCAAGCCGCGGCATGTAGCGGCGCAAGAAGCGGCGGTCCTGCCCGATGGAGTTCCCGCACAGCGGCGAGCGCCCCGGCTCCGTCCACGCGGTCATAAAGGCCAGGGTCATGTCCTCGGCCTGCGCCAAGCTCACCCGCGACTTCAGCACCGACTCGGTCAGCCCGCTCTTGCCGTGCTGGTTGGTGTTCCACTCGTCCATCGCCGCCATCACAGACGCGGGCTGGCGAATCACCAGATTCGGCCCCTCCGCCAGCACGTTCAGGTCGCTGTCGGTGATGACCGTCGCGATCTCCAGCGGGACACAGGTCGCCGGGTCCAGCCCGGTCATCTCCATGTCCATCCACACCAGGTTGTCTGCGCTACGTCCCAAGTTCTCTCCGGTGCGGATCAACGTGCCGCCGTCGCGCGGCAGCATCGTCCCGCGCGGCCGCTTGGTCAACCAGGATGGGCGATCGCGTGCGGGGCTTGGGCGTCGAGCGGGGTTGGTGGCGCGCGATCGCCCGCTTTCGGCTTTCAGCCTTTGGCCCTTAGCCGGGCCCCCTGCGCGCGGGGGTGTGCGTTGACCGCTTGGGCGCTCGGGCGGTAGACCCAGGGCCCTTGGCCGCCCGTTGAATCACCGCTCGAGGTTTCTCATGTCCTTTGTGCATCTGCATACGCACACGCAGTACAGCATGTTGGACTCGACGCTGCGGGTGGGCGATCTGGTGGCGCGCGCGGTCGCGGACGGGGCGCCGGCGGTCGCGATGACCGACCACGACAACCTCTTCGGCGCGGTCGAGTTCTTCAAGGCGGCGAAGGCCGCGAAGATCAAGGGGATCATCGGGGCGGAGGTCTCGCTGGTGCCCGTCGACCGCACCGACGCCGAGGTGAAGCGCACGGGGACCCTGGTGCTGCTCTGCAAGAACGCCGAGGGGTACCGAAACCTCTGCTTCTTGCTGAGCCGCGCCTACATGGACGCGCCGGCGCGGATCGGTCGGCCGCGCATCGATCGGCCGCTGCTGGGCGGGCGCGCGGGCGGGCTCATCGCGCTGTCGGGCAGCCTGTCCGGCGAGATCCCGCAGGCGCTGCTGCGGGGTGATGCCGACGAGGCGCGGCGGCTGGCGCGGCACTACGCGGGGCTCTTCCCCGGCGACTTCTACCTTGAGGTCATCCGCAACGGCATCAAGGAGCAGGAGCGGATCAACGCCGAGATCCAGCAGCTGTCTGAGGAATTGGGCCTCCCGCTCTGCGCGACCGCCGACGCTCACTATGGCGCGTCCGAGGACGCGGCCGCCCACGAAGTCCTGATGTGCATCCAGATGGGCAAGATGCTGCCAACCCTGGAGACGACCGCCCGCATCACCGACCAGATGCACTTGGCGCCCGCGGCCGAGATGCTCGAGCGCTTCGCCGACCAGCCCGAGGCCATCGCCAGCACTCTGGCCATCGCCGAGGCCTGCGAGTTCGAGCTGGTCTTGGGCCAGACCTTCTTGCCGACCTACAAGGTGCCGGAGCCGCACACCAGCGAGAGCTACCTCGAGCACGTCGCCAGCGAGGGCCTGCGGCGCCGCTACGCCGAGGCGCGCGCGATGGGGCTGTCGCCCGACGAGGCGATCTACGAGGACCGCCTCAAGGTCGAGCTTGGCATCATCAACACGATGGAATTCCCGGGGTATTTCCTCATCGTTTGGGACTTCATCGACTACGCGAAGCAGAACGGCATCCCGGTCGGGCCAGGCCGCGGCTCCGGCGCCGGCTCGCTGGTCGCCTGGGCGCTGCGCATCACCGACATCGATCCCTTGCGCTACGGGCTGCTCTTCGAGCGCTTCTTGAACCCCGAGCGCGTGTCCATGCCGGACTTCGACATCGACTTCTGCATGAACAAGCGGGACCGGGTCATCAAGTACGTGTCCGACAAGTACGGCGAGGACCAGGTCGGGCAGATCATCACCTACGGGACGATGAAGGCGAAGGCGGTGGTGCGCGACGTGGCGCGCGTGCTGGGGCTGACCTTTGGCGAGGCGGACCGCGCGGCGAAGCTCATCCCCGACGACCTGGGGATGACGCTCGAGAAGGCGTTCTCGGCCGAGCCGCGGCTGCAGGGGCTGTGCGACGAGGATCCGCGCTACAAGAAGCTCTTCGAGGCCGCGCGCAAGCTCGAGGGGCTGAACCGGCAGCCCGGCATGCACGCCGCAGGCATCGTCATCGGCGAGAAGCCGTTGTGGGAGTACGTCCCGCTCTACGCGGTGCCGGGTGCGGAGGAGGGCTCGGTCGTCCGCATCACCCAGTACGCGAAGAATGAGGTCGAGGAAGCCGGCCTGGTGAAGTTCGACTTCCTGGGGCTGAAGACCCTGACCGTGGTCGACCACGCGGTGCGCATCATCAACGAGGTCAAGGCCCAGCGCGGCGAGGAGGCGCTGGATATCGCGATGATCCCGCTGGAGGACAAGAAGGTCTTCGAGCTGATCACCAAGGGTGACACGACGGGTGTGTTCCAGCTCGAGTCCTCGGGATTCAAGGAATTGCTGAGGAAACTGAAGCCAGACTGCCTCGAGGACATCATCGCGGCCGTCGCGCTCTACCGCCCGGGGCCGCTCCAGTCGGGCATGGTCGACGGCTTCATCCGGCGAAAGCATGGTGAGGAGAAGGTCGAGTACCCGCACCCCAAGCTGGAGGCGACGCTCAAGGAGACCTACGGCGTCATGGTCTACCAGGAGCAGGTCATGCAGGCCGCCAGCGTGCTCGCCGGCTTCAGCCTGGGTCAGGCCGACATTCTGCGGCGCGCCATGGGCAAGAAGAAGCCGTCGGAGATGGCCAAGCAGCGCGAGGTGTTCAAGGCGGGCTGCGTCGAGCGCGATGTGCCCGCGGAGCAGGCCGACGCCATCTTCGACACCATCGACAAGTTCGCGGGCTACGGCTTCAACAAGAGCCACTCGGCCGCCTACGGGCTCATCAGCTACCAGACCGCGTGGCTGAAGGCGCACCACCCCGTCGAGTTCATGGCGGCGCTGCTGACCTGCGACGGCGACAACACCGACAAGGTGGTGCGGCTGATCTCCGAGGCGCGCTCGATGGGGCTGACGGTGCTGCCCCCCTCGCTGAACGCCAGCGCGCACGACTTCACGTCGGCGGACGGGGCGATCCGCTTCGGTCTGGGCGCGGTGAAGGGCGTCGGCGGCGGCGCGGTGGAGTCGATCTTGGCCGCGCGCACCGAGGGCGGGCCCTTCGCGTCGCTCTTCGACTTCTGCGACCGGGTCGACACGAAGCGGGTCAACCGGCGCGTCATCGAGGCGCTCGTAAAATGCGGGGCCTTCGACGACTTCGGGCTGCCGCGGATGGGGCTCTTCGAGGCCATCGACAAGGCCATCGAGCGCGGCCAGTCGCTGCAGCGCGACCGCGAGTCGGGGCAGTTCAACCTCTTCGGCGAGCTGATCGCCGCCTCGCCGGCTCCCGATGTCGAGCAGGGCGTGCAGATCGACCCCGAGGCCGAGTGGCCCGACAAGGTGCGGCTGGCGTTTGAGAAGGCCTGCCTTGGCTTCTACGTCTCCGGCCACCCGCTCGACGGCTACGCCCAGTCGATCCGCGAGCTTGGCTGCGTCCCCATCGCCGAGCTTGGCCAGTACATCAAGTCGCGCGAGACCGTGAAGGTCGCCGGCGTCGTCGCCGAGTACCGCGAGCGCCCGCTCAAGAGCGGCAACGGGCGCATGGCCTTCGTGACCCTGGAGGACCTGACGGGCCGCGTCGAGCTGCTCGTGTTCTCCAAGGTGTTTCCTGACGCCGAGCAGGCGCTCAAGGGCGACGCGCCGCTGATGGTGGCCGCGCAGGTGCAGCTGGAAGGCGAGGGCGAGGCGACCTCGATCAAGCTGCGGGCGGAGTCGGTCGCGACCCTGGCGTCCCACCGCGAGGCTAGCACCAAGCGCCTGCGCCTGACGGTGGACGGCGACGCGATGGACCCGAAGAAGCTCCAGCGCCTGCACGAGCTGCTGCTGGCCAGCGAGCACGGGCTGCCGGTGGACGTGCGGGTCAACGTCCCCAAGCGCGGCCACGCCACGGTGCGCCTGGGCCAACACTACAAGATGGCGCCCAGCGACGACGCCGTGGACCGGGTCGAGCGCCTCATCGGCCGGGGGCGCGTGGCCTTCCTCGCGTAGGCGCGAGCTGGGTTTTCGAGGGTTTCGATCTTTGCGGCGGAGGGCGGGGTGAGGGGGAACGGCCGATCTCGGGCTGTGGTGCCTGCGCCGCCCACCCGCTGTGCTCGCCTGCGCTGCCCTTGACAGCCCGAGGCCGCGCGGTTCGAGTGGCGCCGCATGAAAGGCTCCATGAGCGCGTACGTCCGCTTCGTCCTCGGCCACCGGGCGCTCATCCTGGGGCTGTGCGGCGTGGTCACTGTGGCCGCGCTCGCCCTCATCGTGACCCGCGGCAGCCTGGGCAGCTCGCTGGGTAAGCTCTTCTTGGGCGAGACGCCCGAGTGGAACACCTACCTGGAGCGCGTCCGCGACTTCCAGGCCGACGAAGCGATCATCGTAGCCCTGGCGGACACGGACCTCACCGACCCGGCGGTGCTCGACCGCCTCGAGGCCGCCGGCGACGCCATCATGGAGCTGCCCGAGGTCGGCTGGATTCAGAGCCCCCTCAGCGTCTCGCGCATCGCCCGCGACGAGGACTCGCTGCAGATTCGGCCTTACGCGGAGCTGATTCGCCAGCGCCCCCAAGACGCCAAAGAGCTGCTGGCCGAGCTGGCGAGCGACCCCTTCGGCTCCGGCCTCGTCGTCTCGCCCGACGGGCGCCACTCGGCCTTCGTCATCGAGCTGATCCCCGACACCGAGCGGCCGGCCGAGCGCGGCCCCGAGCTGGTCGGCGAGGTCACCCAGGCCTTCATCGCGCACGGCTTCCCCGCGGACTCGCTGCACCGCGTGGGCTTCTTGGCGCTGCTGTCTCAGTCCATCGCCGAGACCCGCTACTCCATCGAGACCCTCTTTCCCCTCGTCGCCATCGTGCTCCTCGCGGTGGTGATGCTGCTCTTTCACCGCCTGTGGCCGGTCGCGCTCTCCATGGGCGTCTCGCTCATCGGCGTCACCTGGACCATGGCCTTCGCGGTGATCTGGGACCCGAAGATCAACGTGATGCTGGCGATGGCCCCCGCGGTCATCCTCATCGTCGGCTTCTCCGACGTCATCCACCTGTGCAGCGCCTACCTGCTGGAACTCTCCCACGGCCGCTCGCGCGAAGACGCCATCCGCGCCAGCGCCGTCGACGTCGGCCACGCCTGCCTCTACACGTCCCTGACCACCTTCGTCGGGTTCATCGGCATGACCTTCGTGCCGACGCCGGCCTTTCGGCAGCTCGGCTGGGTCCTGGGCTTCGGCGTCGCCACCGCGCTGCTGCTCGCGATGACCCTGGTCCCCATCGCGTTCAGCCTGATGCCGACGCCCAAACCGTGGCGCGTCGGGGCCACCTCGCGCGTCCAGGCTGCGCTCGACGGCGTCTTGGCCGCCATGTCCCGCCTCGCGACCCGGCGCGCGCGCTGGGTCGTGGCCGCCTTCGCCCTCGTCACCGCCGTCGCCATCGCCGGTGCGTCGCGCGTCCACATCGAGAGCCGCTTCACCGACCGCTTCGCGCCCGACAGCCCCATCCGCAAAGACGCCGACTTCTTCGCCGAGCACTTCGCGAAGGCCAACATCATTCAGCTCTTCGTGACGACTCCCGAGCCGGGCGGCCTGCTCGAACCCGAGACCATGAGCCGTCTCGCCGCCTGGCAGGACGAGCTCACCGCGACCCCCGGCGTCGAGAGCGTCATCTCCTACGCCGACGTCCTGCGCCAGATGCACGGCGTGCTGGCCGACGACCCACAGCCCGGCGCGCTCCCCGACAGCCACGACGCGCTGGCCCAGTACACGCTGCTCTTCGAGATGTCCGCCCGAGATCAGCTGCGTCGCCTCACCGACTTCGACCGCAAGACCGCGCTGGTCAGCGTGCGCGTCGCCGACGAGGGGATGCGCGCCGCCGGCGTGCTGGGAGACCGCCTCGCCGAGCGCGGTCGCGAGGTCATGGGCGAGGGCACCCGCGTCGAGGCCACCGGCATCATCTGGCTGATGGGCCACTGGCTCGACGAGGTCATCACCGGCCAGACCACCGGCTTCCTGTTCACGTTCCTGGTCATCACCCTGATGATGTCGCTGGAGCTGCGCTCGCTGCGCCTGGGCCTGTGGTCCATGGTCCCCAACACCGTGCCCTTGCTGGTCCTCGGCGGCGTCCTCGGCTTCATGTGGGAGGACGTCGACAGCGACACCCTGGCCATCGCCATGCTGGCCATCGGCATCGGCGTCGACGACACCATCCACTTCCTCATGCGCTACCGAATCGAGGCCCAGCGCACCGACGACCCCGACGAGGCCCTGGACCGGGCCTACGACTTCGCCGGCCGCGCCATCGTGATGACCACGGTGACCCTCGCGCTCGGCTTCGCCCCCTTCGCGACGTCCAGCTACTACACCACGCGAATCCTCGGCACCCTGCTGCCCATGACCCTGGTGGTGGCGCTGGTAGCCGACCTCCTCCTCGTCCCCGCGCTAGCCCGCCTCGGCCCACTCCGGATGGTCAAGCGCTAGGGTCTTGCGTCCGAGCTCCTGCGCGATTCTGGCAGGACTTGTCGCAACCTTGATGAGTCACTTTGGTTCGCGCCAAGACGCCAAGACGCCAAGAACGCGCGTCCTTTGCGCCTTGGCGTCTTGGCGCGAACCCTCAGGCAGGGGTCGGGGACAGACTTGAGACTTGCTCTTGGCTGCCTGCTCGCCGCGACGGCCCGCCAGGCTTCCGCGGATTCATCGCGGAGGCACGCCGCTGGCCGCTCGCATCACCACCGTCTTCGCGCGCAGCGCCCGCGCGATGCCGACCTGGAGCCGGCGAATCTCCGGGGCGGCGAAGCCCCGCGCCTCCAGCGGCGGCTCCGAGCGCGGCGTCTTGTTCATGATGCTCTCGGGGTAGGCCGAGTGCGGCAGCCCGAAGGCGTGGCCCAGCTCGTGGGCCAGGACCATGGGGGCGGCGTAGTCGGCGACGATGACGATGCGCGTCTTTCGGTCGCTGCGGACGCGCCAGTGGACCCCGCGGATGACCCCGTCGCGGTCGATGTCGGCGAGGTGGCGCACGATGAACACGTGCAGCGTGCGGTCGGCGCTGATCGATTTCCCCAGCCGATCTCGGGCGTTGGCGTCATCGACGCGCACCTGCGCTGCCGGCAGCTCGCGGGTCGCGACCACGTCGAAGCCCAGGTCGACCGCGGCGAAGTGGCGGTTCGCCTCGGCGAGCTGGGCGGCGAGAAATCCCTCGGGCAGCGGGGCGCCGTCGGCGGGCAGGTGCAGGGTCAGGCGGGCGCAGCGCTCGGCATCAGGAGGGCAGGGCGCGAGCGGCGCCGCGGCGGCTGGCGCGCTCGCAAATAGCGAGGCGGCGACTGCGAAAAAGACCCACACGCCGTGCCGCTCCTCCCGCTCGCTAGACCAAGCCCGGGATGATCTTCCAGCGGACGCGCTGGCAGTAGCGGTCCCAGTCGGGGCCGTACTTCGCCGCGCAGCGCGTGTCGTCGCGGAAGGCGCGCTCGGTCAGCAGAATCGTCAGGAAGATGACGTAGCAGTAGGGCATCAGGTGGTGAAAGAGGGCCGGGACGGTCCAGCAGAAGGCGCCAAGGATCTCGGGCAGGTAGTGGAAGTGCCGCGAGATGCCCCACCAGCCGCTGACCAAGAGCAGGCTCTGCTTCGCCTCGCCGCGCTCGGTGGTGTAGTTGGCGACGATGACCTCGGGCGGCTTGCCCCAGACGGTCGTCTCGCCGTTTGTCGCGCGGACCCGCTGGCGCTGGGCGTCGGCGAAGTAGTTTGTGAAGATCCCGAGCACGCCGACCGCCGCGATGGCGAGGGCCAGCGGGGTCCCGAGGTCGTTGGGGTGGTGGACCAGGTAGAGCGTCGGCGACGCGTAGAAGCCGGCGATCCAGACCAGCACGCCCCAGACGATATAGAAGCCGGCGCGGTCGTGCATGATGTCGAGGGAGCGCAGGTAGCCGGTCTCCCAGTAGTAGAACTTCGCGACGTAGATGAGCTGCAGGCCGACCGAGACCAGCATGGAGTCGGAGATGCCGTAGAGCTCGTGCTGCTTGGCGGCGAAGCTCACGATGATGACCGGCCACGCCATCATCCCGAAGCGGCAGTTGGTGAACATCTTGAGGTCCCAGCCCAGCACGCGCGGGTAGAGCTCCGTGCCCCAGTAGTAGTCGAAGATTGGGTTGCCGGTGGTGCCGGAGTCCGTCGACGACGGGGCGAAGCGGCCCTTGAAGTAGAGGACGGCGCACAGCGCCAGGCTGAAGATGTTGAGCGCGCCGAGGATGCCGCCGAAGTGGTCGTAGACGACGGCGGGCGAGAAGAGGGCCAGGCCCCACGAGCAGACGGCGAAGGTCGCCATGGTCACGACAAAGGCCGCGACGCCGTTGGCTTTGTAGACGGGGATGTTGCCGGCGGGGGTCACCGGGCCCTCGAAGCGCGCGCCGGGCAACAGCCGCATCAGCGCGAGCTGAAAGGCCGCGAAGCTCCCGATGATCGCCCACGCCGCGGGCGTCCCGAAGAAGACCGGCTCCCAGATGGACCAGAGGTAGGGGAACACGCCGGCCTTGCCGAGCTCGTGGCCCAGCAGCGCGAAGGAGCCATCCAACGCCACGTTGGTGTGCCACATCAGGATGACCGTGGGCGGGCACAGGACGATCAGCAGCAGCGGCGCGATGGTGCGGCGCAAGAAGCCGAGCAGACCACGAGGGGGAGCCGGGGTAGTCGACATGAGGGCGATCTCCGGTGGCAGGCGCGAGGGGACCGTCTACCACGGAGGGCGGGCCTCCTAAAATGGGCCCGAGCAGTCGGCGGAAATCGAAACGGCGCCTCGCGCGTCCACCCCTTCATGCGCCGCTTTCTCCGACTCGTCCTTGTCGCGCTCTGCTGCTCACTGACCGTGGCCAGCGCGCCTCCAACGTGCCCGCTGTGGCGACCGGCGGGGCGCGTCACGCTCGACGAGGCCATGGCCGCGCTCGAGGTCCCCGTCGGCGACGTCGTCCGGGGCTGGTTCTCCGACGCGGGCGCCGCGTTTCCGCCGAAGAACCTCGATCTCCTCGTGCTCAAAGAGGAGCGCCAGCTCGAGATCTGGGCCCCCGGAGCGCGCGGACGACCGGTCATGGTCCACCGCCTGCCGGTCCTCGGCGCCAGCGGGCACGCCGGGCCGAAGCTCCGCGAGGGCGACGGGCAGGTCCCCGAAGGCATCTACCGGGTGCGCGTGCTCAACCCCAACAGCCGCTACCACCTGTCCATGGGCACCGACTACCCCAACGCGCTCGACCGGGAGGCGGCGCGGATCGAGCGGCGCTCGAACCTGGGCGGCGACATCTTCCTGCACGGGGGCTCGGCGTCCGTGGGCTGCGTGGCGGTCGGGGACGAGGCCATCGAGCCGCTCTTCTGGCTGGTGGCGCGGGCGGGCAAGGGGCGGGTGCGCGTGCTGATCGCGCCGTGGGATCTTCGCGCGCCCGACGCCCCGGAGCCCCCGGCCGCTGCGCACGCGCTCGGCGAACAGCGGTACCGCGAGCTCACCCACGCGATGGCCCCGCTGGTGGCCTCGCCGGGCGACGCGCCGCGGCTCTGACCATCCCGGGCTGGTTGTCGCTTGGCCCCGGCGATAGAATCATGGCCTCTCCCCGGAGCCGCGCCATGAACTGCCTACCCCGCGCTGCGCTCGCCGCCGCCTTCGCCCTGAGCGCGTGCGGCGGCGGCAGCAAGTCCAATCAGGTCTGCCCGCCCGACACGCCCTGCGAAGACGGGATCTGCTACGGCTCCCAGTGCCTGGATCCGGCCGGAGACCCAGACGACGACGGGCTGATCAACGAGGTCGAGGTGCTCATCGGCACCGACCCCTTCGACGCGGACTCCGACCACGACGGGATCTCCGACGGCGTCGAGGTCGGTGACGATCCGCTGTCGCCGCTGGACTCGGACGCCGACTACGTCCCGGGCACGAACACGCTGCATGACGCGCTGGAGTCGGCCCTCAAAGACGGCGATGGGGACTGCGTGGCCGACCAGTTCGACGCGGTCGACGGGTCGGTGCTGGCGCAGAAGGTCGCTGAGGTGTGCCTGCTGGCGGGCGTCTGCGGCGACAATCAGGGGCTCTTGCGGGCGGTGTGCCAGGCGGGGGCGACCGCGGCCGACGAGCCGGTCTGGGTGTGCGTTTACGGCGACGTGCCAGGCTATTCGTCCGGGTTGGACGCGGCGTGCGACCGGCTGGACAACGACTGCGACGGGGCGACGGACGAGGACTTCGTGGCGGGCGGGGAGGGCGACGGGGACTGCGACGGCGTGGACGCGGACTGCGATGGGCAGACCGACGAGGACTTCGTGTCGACGGCGACCTCGTGCGGCGAGGGGCAGTGCGCGGGGAGCGGGGCGCTGACGTGCGTGGGCGGGGCGCTGGTCGATAGCTGCGACAGCGGGGTGCCGTCGGAGCTGGACGCGTCGTGCGACGGCGTCGACGACGACTGCAACGACGCGACGGACGAGGATTTTGTGCCGACGAGCGCGAGCTGTGGCGTCGGGGCTTGCGCGGCGAAGGGCCTCGTCACGTGCGTCGGCGGAAAGCCGGTGAGCCAGTGCGTGCCGGGGGCGGCCGGGGCGGACGACGCGAGCTGCGACGGCGACGACGACGACTGCGACGGCAAGACCGACGAGGACTACGCGCCCTTCGCGACCGCGTGCGGCGAGGGGGCGTGCGCGGCGACGGGCGTGCTGGCGTGCGTGGGCGGCAAGCTGGTCGACTCGTGCGTCGCGGGCGCGCCGTCGTGTGGCGAGCAGGAGTGCGGGGCCGATGGGTGCGGCGGTTCGTGCGGGTCGTGCTCGGAGGACCAAGCGTGCGTCGAGGGGTTCTGCGGGTGCGTGCCCGACTGCGGCGGGCCGGGGGCGGGTCCGCCGAAGTGCGGGGACGACGGCTGCGGCGGGACCTGCGCGCTGACCTGCGTGTCGAAGCTGACGTGCGAGGTGGGGACCTGCGATGGGGGGAGCTGCGCCTTCGCGCTGGCGCCGGGCTTCTGTTTGATCGGCGGCGTCTGCTTCGCCGACGGGGCGCCGAACCCGGCCAACAGCTGCCAGAGCTGCGACGCGAAGTCCGCGACGACGGGGTGGACCGACGTGAAGAACGGCTCGGCGTGCGCGGACGACGGCAACAGCTGCACCACCGAGTTCTGCGACGACGGCGAGTGCCTGCACGACCCGTTGCCGGACTACGAGGCCTGCGACGACGGCGACAAGGCGACGGTCGGCGACTGGTGCCACGGCGCGAAGTGCGCAGGATTTAGGCCGCAGATCGAGGCCACATACAACGCATCGCCCACGGAGGCGCAGGGCTACTCGACGGTCTCGGCGGCGTCGGGTGGCGGCGCGCAGGGGACCTTCACCTACAAGGAAGGCAGCCAGCTCGCCATCACCGCGTATGGGGCGACGCTGACCGAGGTGACGCAGAACCTCGGCTCGTACGCGGCCGGCATCCGCGTCGCGCTGTCGCCTGGCGCGCTGGTCGTGGGAAACACGATGTGGGAGCTGGAGTCGGGGCAGTGGGTGTCGGGGTTTGGGGCGCAGACCCTGCGCTCGGCGTGGGCGGCGCAGTGCAGCGAGTTCTGCCCGCAATTCCACGTCCTGACCTCGCAGCAGCTCGGGACCGTGGTCCTGCAGGGTTGGGAGGTGTTGGCGGCCGGCGTGACCTTCCTCGGCGACGCACCGCTCTTGCGCTGGTGTTCGCGCCCAGGGCTGTGCGCGGTGGGCGCGGCGTGCTGGACCTGCTCGGTGCCGTCGGTGAAGGACAAGCTCGAGTTCGGCGCGGCCGTGGCGTTTTACGGCGGCAAGCCGATCGTCGGCGCCAACCAGGGCAGCGAGAGCGCGCCGGCCTTCATCGATATCCTCACGCGAAACGCGGCCGGCGTGTTCTTGGCCGACCCGAACCTGCGGCTGACGGCGGGCGGGCGGCGGCTGGTGGACATGCGGGTGGTGAAGGGCAGCGGCGAGTGGGCCGTGGGGGCGGGCACGGGCGGGCTCTTGTTCGCGACGAAGCTCGACACGACCACGGAGATCGCGCCGAAGCTGCAATGGAAAGGCGTCGCCGACTGGGTCAGCGTGTCCCAGGCGGACGGGCGCGTGTTTGTGCTGGGCAGCGTCGTCGATTCGCTCGTGCGGCACGTGGCCATCGCCCACGCCAGCCTCGCGACGGACATCACTCAGCCCGGGAATTGGCGCGTGCACGAGCTGCTTGCGACCGCGACCACCACCAAGGCCGCGCCAGTGCTGAACGGGATGGCCGCCGACAGCAAGCGAATCACGATCCTGGGGAGCGCGGTCGACGCGAAGTCGCTGGTGCGCGGGCGCGGGGTGTGGCGATGGGAGGCGCAGTGACGGCGGCGGAGGGCGAGGAGCACGCGCGGCTCGAGCTTCAGGCGGAGATGCTGGCGAACCGGCTGCGGAAGCGGCAGCGCGCGCTGTCGAAGTGGGCGCGGAAGGAGGGGATCTCGGCCTGGCGTGTCTACCACCGCGATATCCCCGAGATCCCGCTGACCATCGACTGGTACGACGGGCACTTGCTGGTGTCGGAGTTCGTGACGCGGCGGCGCGAGGACGGCGAGGCGGGGGACCGGGCGCTCGAGCGGCTGGCGGAGGCGGCGGGCGCGGCGCTCGGCGTGCCGACCGAGCGCATCTACACCAAGCTGCGCAAGCGCCAGAAGGGGGCGAGCCAGTACGAGCGCCAGGGCGACAGCGGCGAACGTTTCGCGGTCGGGGAGTTCGGCCTGCGCCTGCTGGTCAACCTCTCCGATTACCTCGACACCGGCTTGTTCCTAGACCACCGCGAGACCCGGCGCATGGTCGCGGCGGAGGCCGAGGGCCGGCGCGTCCTCAACCTCTTCAGCTACACCGGCGCCTTCACAGTCCACGCCGCGGCCGCCGGCGCGCGCGAGAGCGTCAGCATCGACATGTCGGCGACCTACCTCGCCTGGGCCGAGGCGAACCTGCGTGAGAACCGCCTCGACGAAGGCGCCCACGTGATGCTGCGCGACGATGTCCTGGCCTGGCTGCGCCACGCGGTCGGGCGCGTCCAGCCCTTCGACCTCGTCGTGTGCGATCCGCCGACCTTCTCCACCAGCAAGCGCATGGAGGGCACCCTCGACCTGCAGCGCGACCACGTCGGCCTGCTGCGCGACGTCGTCGCCATCACGCGCCCCGGCGGCGTCGTGTATTTCTCCACCAACCGTCGCGGGTTCTCCCTGGATCCCTCTGCGTTCTCGGGCTGCGATTTCGAGGAGATCACAGCCCGCACGATCCCGCAGGACTTTCGCGGGACCGACATCCACCGCGCGTGGCGTGCGGTCCGCCACACCGGCCGCTCCGCGTGACCGACGCCCCGGGCTTGTCCCCCCGCCGCCTGCTCGTCCCGCGCGACCGCCTGCACACGATCCTGGGTCTGGGCCTCCCGATCATCGGCGGCATGGTCTCCCAGAACGTGCTGAACCTCGTCGACACCGCCATGGTCGGCAGCCTCGGCGACGCCGCCCTCGCCGGGGTCGGCCTCGGCAGCTTCGTCACCTTCATGGCGCAGTCCTTCGTCATGGGCCTCGGCAGCGGCGTGCAAGCCATGGCCGCCCGCCGCGTGGGCGAGGGCCGCCTCGACGCCGCCGCCCGCCCCCTCAACGGCGGCCTCGCCCTCGCCCTGAGCTTCGCCCTCCCCATCAGCGTCGTGGTCGCCCTCCTCACCCCCGCGCTCTTCCCCCTCATCGCGCCCGCGACCCCCGTCGCCGACGTCGGCATCCCCTACGTCCAGGTCCGCATGCTGGGCGTCGCCGCGGTCGGCATGAACTTCGCCTTCCGCGGCCACTGGAACGGCGTCGGCCGCCCCGGCCTCTACCTGCGCACCCTCCTCGTCATGCACGCCAGCAACATCGTCCTGAACTACCTCCTCATCTTCGGCGCCCTCGGCTTCCCCGAGCTCGGCTCCACCGGCGCCGGCCTCGGCACCGCCCTCGCCACCTGGATCGGCACCGGCACCTACATCTTCCTTGGCCTCCGCCACGCCCGCTCCGGCGGCTTCCTCGCCGGCGTCCCCGACCGCGACACCCTCACCACCATGCTGCGCCTGTCGATCCCGTCCGGCATCCAGCTCCTCGCGTTCGCCACGGGCATGACCCTGCTCTTCGGCATCATCGGCCGCGTCGGCACCGCCGAGCTCGCCGCCGCCAACGTCGTCATCAACGTCATGCTCGTCGCCATCCTCCCCGCCATGGGCCTCGGCCTCGCCGCCGCCTCCCTCGTCGGCCAAGCCCTCGGCCGCGGCGACCCCGACGACGCCGCCCGCTGGGGCTGGGAGGTCGTCCGCACCGCCTCCGTCGTCCTCTTCCTCCTCGGCCTCCCCATGGTCCTCGCCCCCGACCTCGTCCTCTCCGCCTTCATCCACGACCCCGACACCATCGCCGTCGCGCGCCTCCCCCTCCGCCTCACCGGCGCCTTCCTAGCCACCGACGCCCTCGGCACCGTCCTGCAGAACGCCCTGCTCGGCGCCGGCGCCTCCCGCACGGTGATGACCGTCACCGTCCTCCTCCACTGGGGCCTCTTCCTGCCCGCCGCCTGGCTCGTCGGCCCCGTCCTCCAGACCGGCCTCCTCGGCATCTGGCTCGCCCAAATCGCCTACCGCCTCATCCAATCCCTCGTCTTCGTCCGCGTCTGGAGTCGCCGCGCCTGGATCCACGCGCGCGCCTAACCGCCCCCCCCCAGCCCCCAGCCCACCACAACGGCCCCCACCACGGCCGGCTCAGCAGCCACCCTCGGCGAACGCATCGCCTGGGCCATCAACGACGTCGCGAACTCCGCCTTCGCCCTCGTCATCATCACGGCCGTCTTCCCGCTCTACTTCGCAGGCGTCATCGTCGGCCCCGACGCTCCCCCCGGACGCGCCGATCAGCTCTGGGGCTACGGCATCTCCGCGTCCATGCTGCTGGTCGCCCTCAGCTCCCCGCTCATGGGCACCGTCGCCGACCGCCTCGGCTGGCGAAAGCAGCTCCTCTTCGCCTACACCCTCACCGGCGTCCTCGCGACCGCCTCCCTCGCCCTCCTCAACCCCGGCGACATCGCCCTGGCCCTGACCCTCCTCGTCATCGCCAACTTCGCCTTCGAGGGTAGCCTCGTCTTCTACGACGCCCTCCTCCCCTCCATCGCCCCCCCCGCCGAGATCGGCCGCTGGTCCGGCATCGGCTGGTCCTCCGGCTACATCGGCAGCCTCTTCTGCCTCGGGTTCGCCGCCGTCTTCGCCGCCAAGGGGCAGCTCACCCCCGTCTTTTTCATCGTCGCCGCCTGGTGGTTTCTCTTCTCCCTGCCGCTCTTCCTCCGCGTCCGCGACCGCGCCCCCCGCGCCTCAGAGTCCGCCCCAAACGTCCTCGCGTCCCTGGTCGCCACCTTCCGCCGCATCCGCCGCAGCCGCTCCCTCTCCCGCTTCTTCCTCGCCTATTTCCTCTACAACGACGGCGTCGCCACCACGATCGCCTTCGCCGCCCTCTACGCCACCACCACCCTCGGCTTCGGCCAGACCGAGGTCCTCATCCTCCTCGGTGTCGTCCAGGTCTCCGGCTCCCTCGGCGCCTTCAGCCTCGGCCTCCTCGCCGACCGCATCGGCCACGCCCGCACGATCATCCTCACCCTCATCGTCTGGTGCGCGGTCGTCCTCGCCGCCGCCTTCGTCACCGAGAAGACCACCTTCTGGGGGATCGCCCTGGCCGTCGGCTTCGTCATGGGCGCCACCCAGAGCGCGAGCCGCGGCTTCCTCGCCTCGGTCGCCAGCGCCGGCGAGGCGGGCGAGCTCTTCGGCTTCAAGGCCGTGGCCGGCAAGTTCTCGGCCGTCCTCGGGCCCCTCATCTTCGGCGTCGTCAGCAGCGCCACCGGCAACCAGCGCTACGCCCTGCTCGCGGTCGGCGTCCTCTTCATCCTCGGGACCCTCCTGATGCTCGGCGTCGACGAAGAGGCCGCCCGCCGCGACGCCGCCGCCGACTGACACCCCGGCCGCCCCCCGCGGTCGCAGCCCCGCACGCGCTGCGCGACATCGCCCATTGACGCGCCTCGCCGCGCCGCGTCAGGCTCCGCGCCATGAGACAACGCTGCGTCCTCGCTGCCCAAGCCCTCCAAGAGACCATCTGCGCGGCCCTCGAAGCCGCCGACGGCCAAGCCCGCTTCCAAGAGAGCCACTGGCAGCGCGAGGGCGGCGGCGGTGGCCGGACCCGCGTGTTGGAGGGCGGCCGCCTCCTCGAGAAAGCAGGCGTGAACTTCTCAGCCGTCCACGGCGCGCTGCCCGCCGCCCTGGTCGCCGAGATGCCCGGCGAAGACGCCACCTTCTTCGCCACCGGGATCTCCTTGGTGCTGCACCCGCGAAACCCCCACGTCCCCACGGTCCACGCCAACTTCCGCTACATCGAACGCGGCGCGAGCTGGTGGCTGGGCGGCGGCGCCGACCTCACGCCCTACGTGCTCTACGAAGCGGACGCCCGCCACTTCCACCAGACCCTCAAAGACGCCTGCGACCGCCACGACCCCGACTTCTACCCGCGCTTCAAGTCCTGGTGTGATCGCTACTTCCACATAAAGCACCGCGGCGAGACCCGTGGCGTCGGCGGCCTCTTCTTCGACCACCTCACCCCAGACGCCGCCCACACGCCGGAGTCCCTCGTCGCCTTCTGGGAGGACGCCGGCCGCGCCTTCCTCCCGGCCTACCTCCCCATCGCCGAGCGCCGCGCCGACACGCCCTACGACGAGGCCCTGCGCACTTGGCAGCTCCAGCGCCGCGGCCGCTACGTCGAGTTCAACCTCGTCTACGACCGCGGCACCCGCTTCGGCCTCGAGACCGACGGTCGCATCGAGTCGATCTTGATGTCCCTGCCGCCGCTGGTGCGCTGGGACTACGACCCCCAAGTCGCGCCCGACAGCCCCGAGGCCGCGCTGCTAGCCGTCCTGCGCCAGCCGCGCGACTGGGCCAGCCCCTGACCGATGTTCTGTGAGCCGCAG
Organism: Myxococcota bacterium; assembly: GCA_041389525.1. GTDB lineage: Bacteria > Myxococcota_A > UBA9042 > PHBI01 > JACKFB01 > JACKFB01. Next base: position 73,974 of record JAWKRR010000020.1, read on the forward strand.
ATCTCGGGCTGGCGTTCCGTCCTTGCTTTTGAAAGTCATTATCAATAAGCTGCTTGAGTCGTCTCAGTGGGTGTTCACATATTCGGACCGAGCGGGGCGCTAGCGACGTTGCTTCAGGGACGTTCGCGCGGAGGGCGCTTGCCGAGTGCAAGAAACCGACGCGCGGAGGTTCCTGAAACGACAGGAGCCAGCGACGCGACGGGAGAATGTGGGAACACCCTCCAAGGGAGCCCGATGCCGAACCCTTCGCACGAACCCGTTTCCCTCGCGTCTCTGCGGCCCGGCGCGAGCGTGGAGGTCGTTCGTGTCGACGGCGAGGACGTCCTGGCCCGCCGCTTGGTCGACCACGGGTTTTGGCCCGGCACCCGCGTCGACGTGGTGCGCCGCGCGCCCTTCGGCGACCCGACGCAGTATCGCCTGCGGGGCTTTCGCCTCGCGTTGAGAAAGAGCGAGGCCGCCCGCATCTTCGTCGTCCCCGCCCCGGCAGGCCCGTGACGGCGCCAGCGTCCAAGGGCGGCCCGCGCGCCATCCCGAGCCCCGCGCCCGCGCTGGTCGTCGCCTTCGCCGGTCGCCAGAACGCAGGGAAGACCTCGCTGCTGATGCACCTCAGCGGCTCGATTCAGAAGCCGGTGAATTTCCCCGGCAGCTCCGTCGAGCGCACCGAGGCCCACGTCGTGCACCGCGACGTGCTGCTGCGCCTGGTCGACCTCCCCGGCATCGCCTCGCTCCACACGGTCAGCCCCGACGAGGCCATCGCGGTCGAGTTCCTCCGCGGCGGCGGCCAAGCCGGCCGCGCGGACGTGGTCTGCGTCGCCGTCGACGCCTGCAAGCTCACCGTCGAGCTCAAGCTCCTCGAAGAGATCATGAGCCTGGGGCTACGCGTCATCATCGCCCTGACGAAGAACGACGTGGCCACCCGCGAGGGGCGCCCGGTGGACGCCGCAGCCCTCGGCCGCGAGCTCCAGGTCCCGGTCATCGAGGTCAACGCCGCCACCGGCGCCGGAAAGACCGAGCTGCTCAACGCGATCGCCGCCGCGGCCTCCTCCATCCCCACGGCAGCCCGCGCCCTCGCGCCCGACGCCATCGCCCGCTCGGTTCAGCCCAACGTCGACCGCGTCGTCCACTCGCGCACCGACCGCATCGACGCCGTGCTGCTGCACCCGATCTTCGGGCTCCCGATCCTCGGCGCCATCGTCTTCGGCATCTTTCAGCTCATCTTCAGCGGCGCCGATCCCTTCATCACCGCCATCGAGACAGGGCAGGGCGCCATCGGCGACGCCATCACCAGCCTTGTCCCCGACGGCGCCGTCCAGTCCTTCCTGGTCGACGGCCTCGTCAACGGCGTCGGCTCCATCGTCGTCTTCCTGCCGCAGATCATCATGCTGGTCGCCCTGGTCTCGCTGCTCGAGGCCTCCGGCTACATGGCCCGCGCCTCATTCCTCCTCGACCGCGCGCTCTCCCGCGTGGGGCTGTCGGGCCGCAGCTTCGTCCCCATGGCCAGCTCATTCGCCTGCGCCGTCCCAGGCATCCTCTCGGCCCGCATCATCGACGACGAGCGCGACCGCATCGCCACCATCGTCACGGCGCCGCTGATGTCCTGCTCGGCGCGCCTGCCGGTCTACGTCGTGCTCATCGGTGCGTTCTTCGCCCCAAGCGCCGCCGGCATCGTCCTCTTCTCCATCTACGTCATGGGCATCCTGGTCGCCGCCCTGGTCGCCTGGCTGCTGCGCCGCACGGTCCTGCGCGGGCCGCACTCCGCGCTCATGATGGAGCTGCCGGTCTATCAGCGCCCATCCGCCCGGGTCATCGCCGGCCAGGTCTGGATCGCCGTCCGCGAGTTCCTCGTGCTCGCCGGCACCGTCATCTTCGCGACCGCGCTCATCATCTGGCTGCTCAGCTACTACCCGCGCCCGGCCGCCATCCACGCGGAGTTCGAGGCCCAGCGCGCCGCAGTCGCCGCCCCCGATTCCCCAGACGGCGCCGAGCAGATCGAGCGCTTGGACGCCGCCGAGAACACCGCCTACCTCGAGCAGAGCTGGCTCGCCGACGCCGGCCGCGCCATCCAGCCCGTCTTCGCCCTCGCCGGCTTCGACTGGCGCGTCAGCGTGGGCATCCTCGCGGCCTTCCCGGCCCGCGAGCTCATCATCCCCACCCTGGGCATCCTCTACAGCGCCGGCGACGTCGATCCCGGCGACTACGACCTGGCCGAGCTTGAGACCGACCACCGCGAGACCGGCCTCCGCGCCCGCCTGCGCGAGTCCACCGGCCCCGATGGCGAGGCCACCTTCACGCCGTTGGTCGCCCTGTCGCTGATGATCTTCTTCGCGCTGTGTAGCCAGTGCATGGCGACCCTCGCCGCCATCCGCCGCGAGACCCGCTCGTGGCGCTGGCCGGTCTTCACGTTCACCTACATGACCGTGCTGGCGTGGCTGGCCGCCGTCGCCGTCTATCAAATCGGCAGCGCGCTAGGCCTCGGCACAGGAGGCGCCTGATGTTCGAGTCGTGGTTTCTGACCGCCCAAGACCCCATCGCCGTGGGCCTCGTCGTCCTGGGCGTCGCGTTCTCCGTGTGGCTGCGGCACAGCATCCCCGACACCCACGGCTGCGGTAGCTGCCCGGCCGTGCAGCCGCCCAAGCGCCGTCGCGTCAGCCGCCCGCTCGCGGGTCCGAGCGCCTGACCCGCGACCCGAGCCCCACGCGCGACCTCGGCGCGCCGACTCGCTCAGGGGATCGAGATGACCGCGTCCGGCGTCGGCGGCCCCGAGCTACCGCCGCCGGTCCCCGCGATGATCGCCGCCGTCGCCCCGCCCGCGACCGCCACGCCGATGATGGTCCAGAACCACCACCGCTGCGTCACCTTCGGCGTCTCCGGCGGCAGCGCCTTCAGCTGAACCGCGATGTCGTAGGCCTGCCCGGCCTCCAGATCCAGCTCGCGCACGTCGTCGAAATAGCCAGGCCGCGACACGGTGAGTGTGATCTTTCCGATCGCCACATCCTGGTCGAAGGGCGTGACGCCCAGCGCCTTGCCGCCGACCGCGACGCTCGCGCCCGGCTCGGCCGTGGTGACCCGCAAGATGCCCGCGACAGGCACCTGATCGACCTCCAGCTCGAGATCGCCGCCAGCCTCCACTCGGAACGTGTCCGTGTAGTCGGACCAACCCCGCAGGTGCGCCCGGATGGTGTGCTCGCCCGCCTCGAGGGTCAGGGGCCCGGCCAGGGGCACCGTGCCCACCAGCTTCCCGTCCAGCTCGATCTTGGCGCCCGTGGTCGTCGACGAGATCGACACCGTGCCGGTCGTCGGCACCTCGCGCACTTCGGGCGCTGGCGTCGGCTTCTTCGGCTTGGCCTCGGCCGCGGTCCCCACGGCGAGCAGCGCCACCAAAGTGAGCAGTCCCAGCCCCCACCGTCGACCGTCGCTACGCCGCTGCATCTGCTGACCTCCCGAACACCACTGGATTACGCGTCCATTTGGCACCAAGGCCCCCGCCGGCGCAACTTGCAGCGGCTCGCCCCGCCCCGTCGAAAGCCCGGTTTTCTTGAGCCGAAGCCGGTGTCCATGGACGATGCGGAATCGGTGGAGGGGCTCGCGCTGTTCAGATGTCGGGGAGCGCGCGTCCTGAGTTCACAGGTCCACCTGGAGGTCTCCGCCCATGGTTCTCGTCCGAGTTCTGCCTGCATTTATCGCGCTCTGCGCTCTCTCCGCGCCCGCCTGGGCCGACCCCGCGACCGAGGAAGACGACAGCTCGCTCCACGTCATCGTCGGCCCGGGTGCCCGCAGCCTCGAACCGATGGCCATCCCGGACACCCTGTGCTTCGGCGCCTCCACCGCGGTCTGCAACACCGTCGCTGACGTGCTCCGCCGCGACATGCTGCTCTCCTTCTTCTTCAACGTGCTGCCCCCGCGCAGCTACCTGGTCGACGGCAGCACCGAGAGCGTCGACGAGCCGAAGTTCAACGACTGGACCAACACCGGGGCCCGCTACCTCATCAAGTCGCGCATCGACGGCCCCGCGCCCTACAAGGTCGAGCTGCGCCTCTTCAACGTGAGCTCGCGCACCCTGATGCCGGTCGCCGGCCAGACCCACCGCGACGTCCGCGAGAAGGATCTGCGCCGCATCGTCCACCAGTTCGCCAACGGCGTGCTGCAAGCGATCACCGGCACCCCCGGCGTGTTCGACACGCGCATCGCGTTCTCGAGCCGCGTCGGTCCGGGCGTCAAAGCCATCGGCATCATGGACATGGACGGCTTCAACCGCGGCGGGCTGGTCTCCAACGGGTCCATCAACATGCTGCCCAGCTGGGGCTTCGGCGGCGTCCTCTACACGTCGTTCCTGGCCGGAAAGCCCGACATCTACTTCGGCAAGAAGAAGCTCTCGAGCGACCAGGGCCACTACCGGAAGGTCGCCGTCAGCCGCGACGGCGGGAGCCTCGTCGCGTCCATCGCATACGGCGGCCAGTCCGACCTCTACCTGCTGGCCAAGGACGGCTCGGTCATCCGCAACCTGACCAACAGCGACGCCGACGAGGTCGCGCCGAGCTTCTCTCCCGACGGCTCCAAGGTGGCCTTCGTCTCGTCCGCAGCCGGCGGCCCGCAGGTGTACGTCATGAGCGTCGGCGGCGGCGGCCAGCAGCGCGTCACCTTCGCTGGCGACTACAACTACGCCCCCGACTGGGGTCCCAGCGGCAAGATCGCCTTCGCCGCCATGGATGGCAGCGCCTCGGACATCTTCACGGTCACCGAGGGCGGCGGCATCGAGCGCCTCACCCAGGACCAAGGCGCGAACAAGGATCCTTCGTGGAGCCCCGACGGCCGGTACATCAGCTTCATCTCCACCCGCGCAGGCGGCAGCGGCGTCTACCTGATGAGCGCGGATGGGCGCTACCAGCTGCTCGTCTCCAAGGGCGGGGGCCTCGGCAACACGGCCTGGGAGCGCTGAGGCGCGACCGGGCGTCCGCGCGGGCGGGGTGATCGCGTGTGATTGCAGGCGGTTAGCGCCAGCGCGATCGCGTCGAACGCCCGCTGGAGACTCCACAGGGGGTTGTGGAAACCCTGTGGACAACGAAGCGAAGCGGCGGAGACTATTGGTTTCGTCGGTTTCCACAAGATATTTTTGAATAAAAGTGATTGCGCTCTGCGACCGGAGGGGGCAATCTCTACTCATCGGTTGGCGCAACGGAGCGCTGACGGAGGGTGTCCGAAACCGGCACTCGCTTCGGCGAGCCTCGGAAAAGGACAAAAAGCCCACGGAGGGATGCAGTTCTCGAAAGAGAGCCAGCGCCTCGGCGGTTCTTTGAAACTCTGCAGAGCAGGCATAACGATGGACGGTTCGCCGTCGGGCGTTGTGCCGAAGCCCATGAGAGGAGGCACCCGCAAGGGTTGCCGAGAATGTCGAGGTGAAGACCTCGAAGGGAAGAAGGCCAAGAGAGGCACGAGCGTCGGGTCCCGGGTAACACCGGTTCGATAGCAACGGACTCACCGGGTGCGAAAACCCCTGAAGTTGCGGCCAACAGTCTTAGGACTCGCGGATTAACAGCAGGAGGGGCAAGGAGGTCGAAAGGCGCTCCTCGCTAACGGAGAGGGGAATCCTCTGAAGGTAGAAGCCCAAGGGCGTTACCGGCATGAAACAAAGCCGGAGAGGTTTAGGGAGGAATAAGGCGTCAAGAGGTTGAGAAAGCCTGAAGACGCAGCTTAGTCAGGGTCGGAATCCTGGCGTATGTCGCTTCCCCATTCCGCAAGCGTCGTAGGGTAGAGAAACTCCATGGAAGGGCAGTCTAGCAGTGGCCTCATTTCGGTGAGAAGCGCGGACTAGGCGGACGTGTTCGGGTCACACTCTGAACGCGAGATGAAGGGCAAGAGAGGACGGTGCGCTAAGGTCAAACTTGACGCGCCGGCCAACGGTGGGAAGACCGTGAAGACCGGGTGTGAGCCCAAGGTCAAGACGGGAGCGCGGAACCAATAGCGCGCTACTACCGATGGTTCGATACTCTGAAGCACACATCAACGCGATGAGAGGAAGCTCCCAGGATGGTGACATCCAGGTCGCAGCTTGAACATCGTCAGACTCTTCGAAGGAGACACCCCTGTGGCTGCGCTCTGCCAACCGAGTGAGAGGCCCGAACGGTTCGCCGTTCGGGCCTTTCGCGTTTTGGATCTGTGACTCCGCGCTTGGGGCCGCCGGAGGCTAGATTTTCCGGCTTTTACCACGGAGGCACGGAGACACGGAGGAGCACGGAGACGGGCAGGGGTTCCTCAATGGGATCTTCGTGTCGCGGTGCCTCCGCGGCTTCTGTTCGAACTCGTGGCTTGCCTTTCGGTGGCCGCGGAGACACGGAGGGGCTGGGTGCTGCGGGCTTTGATGCGCGAGGTCTCGCCTTCGTTTGGGCGAGCGTTGGTGCGGCGGCCTGGGGCGGTGGCGCCGGACGCGGGGCGGGCTGCGGCGCAGCACGCCGCGGTTGTGGCGGCGCTTCGGGCGCTGGGCGTCGAGGTGCGCGTGCTGGCGGGGTCGGCGCTCTGGCCGGACTGCTGCTTTGTGGAGGACGCCGCCGTCGTGAGTGACGGGCTGGCTTTCATCACTCGGCCGGGGGCGGAGTCGCGGCGGGGGGAGGTCGCGCTCGTGCGTGAGGCGCTGGCCGAGGTGCGGCCGGTGGTCGAGCTTTCGGCGCCGCTGCGCTTGGACGGCGGGGACGTCCTGCGTGTGGGGGACCGCCTGCTGGTGGGGCTGTCTCAGCGCTCGGACCCAGGAGCGGTCGAGGCGCTTCGGGACGCCTTTTCGCCTGAGGGGATCGAGGTGTTCGGGGTGGCGGTTGGCGACGCGCTCCACCTGAAGTGCCACGCCAGCGCGCCGGTGCCGGGGCTGTTGGTGAGCGTCGCGGGCTGGCTGCCGGACTCGCTCGTGCCGCCTGGGGTTGAGCGCGTGGTGGTTCCGGACGCGGAGGCTTACGCGGCGAACACCGTGGGGGTGGGCGAGACCGTGCTGGTGGCTGCTGGCTACCCGGAGACCTCGCGGCGCTTGCGGGCACACGGCCTTGAGGTCGTGGAGCTGGAGGTGGACGCCCTCGCGGCGGCGGACGGGTCGCTGACCTGTCTGTCGGTGCTCTACTCGGCCTGAGTGGCCGGCTCGAGCAGGCCGTCGCTGAGCAGGTCGTCGAGGACCTCGGCGTCCTCGGGCGGTTCGGCGCCGTGGGCGCGCGCGATCGCCTGGAGCGCCTCACGGGAGGCGGGGGCGGCGGCGAGCAGATCGGCCAGGGCGTCGGGAAGCTCGGAGATGTCGAAGCTGCCATCGGCGAGGCGTTCGAGCAGGAGGGACTCGGTGGCGCTCGGTGATGGGAGGGGCAACCGCCCGAGATCGGGCGGCGTCTGGTAGAGGGCTTCGATGGGGTTCGGGCCCAGCGCGACGAGGTGGGCGCGGACGTGGGCGTACAGGGCCGAGGTGCCCTCGGGGAGGCGCGCGAGGGCGAAGCGTTCGGGTAGGGCGAGGTGGTCGGGAACTGAGGTGGCGCCTGGGGTTTTCGGGCGGCGCAGGGCGCTCAGGGCCGCCTCGAGCCGCGCCACGGCGGCGGTTCGGCGGTGGGGGGCGCTCAGGGCGGCGAGCCAGCGGCCGAAGATGGGCGCGAGGGCTTGGCGCGTCTGGATGGCGTCGTGAAACGCGGGCGAGGAGAAGAAGGCGTCCAGGTCCTGGGACCCGGCGTGGAGGACGAGGGCCAGCGAGGCAGGGTACTCGTCGAGCAGCGCCTTCAGGGTGCGGGTGCGGCGCATGGGGTCGAGGCGGAAGGGGCGCGGGTCGGCGTCGCGCAGCCAGCCGCGCTCGGCTGGGGTCAGCGCGACCTCGGCGAGGGCCGCGTCGGGGTCGGCGAAGGCCGCGGCGGCGAAGGCGGGGTCGTAGAGCAGGCGGACCAGCACGCGCTGGAGGGCTTGGTGGCTCACGGCGCGGCCTGGGTGGCCCGCAGCGGGGCGGAGGCGGCCGACGCGAGCAGGGCGTCGATGCGCTCGAAGCCGGGGAGGCAGGCGGGCAGGGGGTTGCGCTCGCACTCGTAGACGACGGCGCGCAGGTTGGGGGCGTGGGCGACGACGTGCGCGGCGATCTCCCAGGTGTCGGGCAGTATCTCGGGGCGGTGGTCGTCCTCGATGTAGGCGTAGCCGTCGTGGGCGTGGGTGCTGCCGCCGGCGATGTGGATCTCGACGACGCGGTCCAGGGGGAAGGCGTCGAGGCCGTGCAGCGGCGGCAGGCCCCGGGCGCGCTGGTAGATGGCCAGGTGGGCGCAGTCCAGCAGCATGCCGGTGTCGGCGCGGTCGAGGACGCGGGCGAAGAAGTCGAGGAGGTGGAGGTCGCCGAGATAGACGTGGCCGGGCGGGTTCTCGGGCAGGACCTCGCGGCCGGTGGCCTCGCGCAGGCGGGCGATGCCGGCGGCTTGGTCGGAGGCCGCCTCGTCGCACAGGATCGGCGGGAGCAGCAGCATCTGGGCGCGGTCGCGGGGGCCGAAATGCCACAGGCCGGCGTCACCGCACAGCCAAGCCGGGCGCAGGGCGTCGGCGAGCGAGGACACGCCTTTTAGCCAGGCGGCGTCGAAGTCCTCGGGCTCGTCGAGGTTGATGTCGAGGAAGTGATAGGTCGCGGGGCGTCCGGACGCGGCCCAGGCACGCGCGGCCGAATCGAGGCCCTTGTCCACCTCGACGCCGACCTCGAGAAAGCGGGCGTAAGACGGGTGGCCGCTGCTCAGGGCGGCGACGTCGAGGGCTCCGTCTTGGGTGGACGCGCCGTACTCCGTCGAGACGCCGAGGCCGAGGGCGGGGAGGGCGGCGAGCCTGCGGTCGAAGGGTGAGGCCATCAAGCCAGCCCGAGATCGGGGTCGAACCGCCACTTGCCGATGCGGTCGCCGGCGTGGAGGGCCTCACGCAGCTCGCCCAGGTAGGCGCGGCGCGGGACCTCGTGGGCGCCGAAGCGGGCGAGGTGCTCGGTGTAGACTTGGCAGTCGATGAGCTCGATACCCCAGCGCTGGAGCTGGGCGACGAAGGTCGCGAAGGCGATCTTCGACGCGTCGGGGCGCAGGGCGAACATCGACTCGCCGAAGTAGGCGGCGCCGAGGCTGACTCCGTAGAGGCCACCGACCAGCTCGCCGTCGAGCCAGGCCTCGACGGAGTGGGCGTATCCCAGCTCGTGCAGGAGCTCGTAGGCGGAGACCATCTCCTCGGTGATCCAGGTCCCGTCTTGGCCGGGGCGGGGAAACTCCGAGCAGTGGCGGATGACCTGGGCGAACGCGGTGTCCAGGCGCAGCTCGAAGGGGCGCTGCCGCATGGTCTTTTTCAGGCTGCGGCCGACGTGGAGCTCGCTGGCGTGGAGGATCATGCGGGGGTTCGGCGAGTGCCAGAGGTAGGGCATCCCCTCGTCGAACCAGGGGAAGATGCCCAGGCGATACCCCAGGAGGAGGCGCTCCGGGCGTAGGTCACCGCCCAGAGCTAGCAGTCCGGAGGGGCTGGCTAGCTCTGGGTCGGGGAAGACGAGCTCATCGGTCAGCGCAAAGACGGGCATGGGAGCCGTAGGATCGGGGTGTCTCTGACGGAGGCCGAGGCGCGGGAGCTGGCTGGCTAGTCGGCCTACTTCGAGGCGTAGCTCGGTTCGAAGGCCTTCGAGAGGTCGCCAAACCGGTAGGAGAAGTCGAGGTAGATGCCGTGCAGATTGATGGCGTACTTGCCCGGACCGCCGCAGCCGGCGCAGCTCTCACGGCCGGCTTGGTCGGTGACATCCACCGTGGTCGAGCCGGTGCGGTAGGCGTAGGCGAAGTTCGTCGACCAGCGCGGCGTCGAGTAGCCGACGCCCATGGTGGCGGAGTGGGTCGCGGTGGGCGGGGTGCCGAAGGCGGTGGGGTACTTCTTGGTGTTGACGCGGTCGTCGAACACATAGCCAAGTCGCAGTGCGAGCGAATTCCCGCCGCCAGAGAGCGGGAGCCGGTACTCGCCGCCGAGGCGCAGGGTGAGGTTGTCGGCCCAGTTCAGGACGTTGAAGACCGTGGCCGGCTCGCCGTTCTCCTTGGTCAGCGTGAAGTTCTGCGTCGTGTTGACCGACTGGAAGGTGTACTCGAAGTCGAGGGCGGCGCCGAAGCGCTTGATGTCGAAGCGAGTGCCGATGCCGAGCTTCGGGGGAAGCTGGAACTTGCCCTTGATGTCGGTTCCGGCGACCGCGGCGACGCCCTTCTTGTCCTTCACGTCCGTGACGGTCTTGGTGCGGTAGGTCAGGCCCAAGGAGAACATGTCGTTGACCTGCCACTGGATGCCGACGCGGGCGCCCAGGGGCGAGAAGCCCGTCATCTTCGCGTCGAAGAGGGTCACTGAGCCGTTGTCGGTGCCCTTGAAGCGGTCGAGGCTGACGTAGGTGAAACGCCAGGCTGCGCCGATGGTCAGGCCCTTGACGATCTCGAAGGCGATGGCCGGCGCTGCCTCCAGGAAGAGGAGCGTCGTCTCGTCGGTCCAGCTCGCCGGGCCGTTGGTGTACTTGTAGGTACCGCCGGCTGAGGCGCCCGGGTAGACCGCGATGCCGGCCTTCAGGCGGTCGGTGATGCGGAAGTTCGCGCCGAGCAGGAAGAGCGGGGCCACCGTCAACTCAGACTTCAGCGACTCGGTCGCGCCGGTGCCGGGGTGCGCGTTGATGTTAGCCCACGAGCAGGGAGACATCGACGAGCAGCTCGGCGCTGCCGCGCAGTCGCGCGACGCCGGCGGGGTTGTGGAAGATGGCAGAACCATCGCCCACGGACCCGATGGCCGTGCCGCCCATGCCCATGTGGCGGGCGGTGTAGAGGATGGGGTGTCGTAGCCAGCCCCGAAGGACTGGCTAGTCATGCACAGAGTCACGGCGAGCGCGAGGCCCGAGACCGTGATGGGCCCGCGGGCCGCGCGTCCGCCGTGTGTCATCTGTATCCCCTCTTAGTTCGAGGCCGGCGGCGTCAGGCCGCTGCAGGTGTAGAAGGGCGCGTTGCAGCCGGCCGTCTCGCGGCAGGCCGAGCAGGCTTCCGGAGTGCCGAGGCACTCGGCGAGGCAGTTGTTCTTCGCGCAGAGGGCCGCGACTGCGTAGCAGTCGGCGCAGCCGCCGGTGATGCCGGTGACCTCCTCCATGACGCCTTCCTTGGTGCACTGCGTGAACTCGGCGTCCTCAGACTTGCCGCTGAGGAAGCAGGCTTGGCCCTTGCTCGACGCGACCGCAGACGGGTCCTTCGCGGCGATCGCGGCCTGGTCCGCGGCGTTGGTGCAGGCGCCGGACGCGACCACGTCCGTCGTCGTATCGGGGACGACGTCGGCGGTGGTGTCGGGCGTGACATCCGCGGTGGTGTCGGGCGTCACGTCGGCCACGACGTCGCCGGTGTTGTTGTTGCTGTCGTCGTCGCAGGCGACGGTCGCGAACGCGAGGGCGAGGGCCGTCGCGCCGATGAGGAGATGACGGGTGATTCGCATCATGGAAGACGCTCCTGAACATTGGGGTCGGGTGGGGGACAAGACTGTGCGGAAGTATGCGGAATGGTGGCGCGGCGCGCAAGAGACCCCAAGGTTTAGCTCGGCGCGTTGATTTCCGCGGGGCGGCGAGCTCATCGGCCGTCGTCGGCTTGGGCGAGCAGCTCGTCGTCCAAGACCTTGCAGATCGCGTCCTTACGGGCGGAGAGGCCCAGGCCGATGAAGGCGATGGCGGTGGCACCGGTCATCGGGGTGCTGTCCCAGTCGAGCTGGCCCGGCATCCCGTTGACGCAGTGGGTCTTGTCGTAGCAGCGCAGGCCACCCTTGAAGCGCGCGATGGCGCCGCCGGGCAGGTTGAGGAGGCGGTGGCCGAAGGCGACGCGGTCGAAGCAGCGGACGTCGGAGGTGTAGACGAAGGCCTCGAACTCGGCTGGGACGTCGTCGCCCCAGTCGACGCTGACGATGGCGGCGCGGGTGTCCTCAGGCAGCGGGGCGAGCACGTCCTGGCGCCGGACCTGGCCCATGTAGCAGAAGGTGATCGCGGCCGCGGGGTTGTGCTGGCGGATCTGGTCGCGGATCTCGGCGAGATCCGCCTCCTGGACCTTGTCGGTCTTGTTGACGACGACGATGTCGGCGACGCGGACCTGGCCCCAGAGCTGCGGGGCGAAGTGCTTGGCGTGCTGCAGGAAGGCGCCGGCGTCGAGGACGGTCGCTGTGCGCCCGAAGACCGCGTCGCGGGCGATCACCGGGTCGGCGGCGAGGCGTTTGGCGACGGCGCTGATGTGGGTGACGCCGCTGGTCTCGAGGAAGACGCGCGCGTGATTTCCGGACTCGACGAGGGCGCGGACGCCGGACACGTAGGCGTCGGCTTGCCCGCTGAGGGGGCCGCCCGAGAACTGAACGACGTAGGCGCCGCTGGCCCGCAGCATGTCCGCGTCGAAGCCCTGCTCGGCGAACTCGCCGACCACCACGGCTGGGGTCCCCTCGCCGAGCTTGCCCTCGACGAGGTGGCGCAGGGTCGTGGTTTTTCCAGCGCCGAGAATTCCGGTGACGACATTGAGGGTCACGCTCACGCAGGCCTCCGGGCGGTCGTGGTCCAGCAGCGCGGCGGATTATCGCAAAGCGGTGGCGCCTTGGCGAACGACCGCGAGCGTGACTCGATGGTTTGCAGGGGCGGGGCAGGTCGCTAGAGTCTGCGCGCCCGACCGAGGAGGTCTCATGGAGTCATCTGCGCCGTCGTCCGCGTCCGTCGCCACGCCCCAGGTCGAGTTGGACCGCTCGATGCGCTCGAGCGGCATCGAGCTGACGCCCCAGATGCCGATCTGTCAGACCGACCTGCCGCTGGATTGGTATCAGGCGGAGCTGCGGCCCTACGCCGAGGAGTACCTGGCGTTGCCGAATCGCACGCCCGAGATCGTGCTGCCCTGGATGGACAGCTACATCGTGCCGGCGATGAAGCACTTCGACAGCCGCATCATGCTGCTGGCCCACTTTTATATGGGTGGCGAGATCGTGAAGCTGGTCGAGCGCTACGGCGGGCACATCGCCGATTCTTACGCGCTGGCGCGCTTGGCGGAGCTGAATCCGCAGACCGAGATCTTCGTGGAGTCCGCCGTCCACTTCATGGCGGAGACCATCGCGTTGCTGGCCCACCCGCATCAGGAGGTGTGGATCACCAACCCGAAGTCGGGCTGCACGATGGAGGCGCTGGCGAAGGAGGAGATGGTGCAGCCGGCGTTCGAGGCGCTGCAGGCGCGCTACGGCGATGAGCTGATGGTCATCTGCTACATGAACACCAGCGGGCGGCTCAAGGCGATGGCCGGGCGCACCGGCGGGGCGGTCTGCACCAGCGCCAACGCGGGCGTCATCATGCGCTGGGCGCGCGAGCAGGGGCGGCGCATCTTCTTCATCCCCGACCGGCACCTGGGCGAGAACTCGGGGCGGCAGGTGGGGATCGATCCCGAGCGCATGTTCCTGTGGCCGGCGGGGTTTGCGGGCGCGCGGATGGCCATCGAGGACATGCCGGCGGCTGAGCAGGCGCGGTTGGACAGGGCGGAGCTGATCTTGTGGGGCTCGTTCTGCGGCGTGCACACGGTGTTCCGGCCCGAGCACGTCCAGTGGTGGCGCGAGAAGGGATTTCGCGTGCTGGTCCACCCGGAGTGCTCGCACGACGTGGTCAGCGTGGCCGACGGGTCGGGCTCGACGAACTACCTGTGGCGCGCGGTGTCGGAGGCGCCCAAGGGCTCGCGCATCGCCATCGGCACCGAGGGGCACTTCGTGCGCAACGCCATGGACTTGGGGGCGCGGCTGGGGGTCGAGGTCGTGAACCTCGCCGGCGTCGATGACCCGCGCTTTCCGTCGATGGGGTGCGGCTGCGCGACCATGAGCCGCAACGATCCGCCACATCTGGTGGGGATCTTGGACCTGCTGCGGAAGGGCAGGGGCCGCCGCTGAATCAGGTGCTCGCGGGCGACGCGGTCGACGAGGTCACGGGACATCGCGAGCGGCTGGACCAGGCGACGCAGGGCGACCCTCGCCTCCGATGCGCGGCTGGCGCTGCGGCGGATGATCGTCTCACCAGCGAGGCCGCGGCCGGCTGCTGAACGGTGATTCAGCGGGGGCGCGCACGTAGCCGCCGTCGACCGCGACGGTGGTGCCGGTGATGAACGAGGCGTCCGGTGAGGTCAGCCCAGCTTGATGGCGCGGGCGACCTCGTCGGTGCGGGGCGGCGAGGGGTGTTGATGGCGCCCACCTCGGCGTGGGCTCGGCGCGCAGGCCCTCGGGGTCGCGGCCGGATTCGGCGGCGTCGCGCTGGAGGTCGCGCTCCCGGTGCTCGGTCCAGACGGGGCCGAGGCGATGCCGACGACGCGGATGGCGCGGGGCCAACTCGCGGGCGAGGGTGACGGTGAGGTGGTGCAGGCCCGCTTTGGTGGCGCCGTAGCTGGGAGCCGTGATGTCCATGGCCTGGAAGCCGAAGGCGCTGGAGACCAGGGCGATGGCGCCGCGGCCGTCGGGTAGGTGGGGGGCGGCGCGGCGGGCGAGGCGGGCGGCGCCCATGAGGTTGACGCCGAACGCGTAGGCCCAGTCGGATTCGAAGGTGGCGTCGTCGCTGGCTAGCGTGGGGGCGGGGCCGCCGCCGCCGGCCGCGTGGACGAGGATGTCGACGCCGCCCAGCGCCGCGAGGGCTGCGTCGGCGAAGGCGTCGACGCCCGCGGGGGAGGCCACGTCGGCGCTGACCTGGGCCACCGATGCGGCGCCCGCGGCTTCGAGCGCGCGGGCGGCGGTCGCCAGGGGGCCCGGGCGGCGCGCGCAGATGGCGACGTGGGCGCCGGCGCGCGCGAAGGCGAGGGCGGCGGCGAGCCCGATGCCCTCACTCGCGCCGGAGAGCCAGACGCGAGCTGGAGATTCGACGGTCACCCGCGCTCAGAGGCCGGTGCAGGCGGACAGGCTCGGCAAGCACATGTCGGCGAAGCAGGTCTCGCACGCCGGATCGTCGATCCCGTTGGTCACGCAGATCGAGCAGTTGGTCTGGCCGCACTCGAGGGACGCGCCGTAGCAGCCGACGCAGCCCGTGCTCAGGCCCGTCGCCGTGACCATGCACGTCTGGACCGCCGCCGTGTTCTGCACGCCAGCGGACACGATGCAGGCGAAGAAGTCGTCCTCGGGCTTCTGCTGGTACCAGAGCGGATAGTCCGCGGCGTTGGTGCAGGCGCCGGGCGTGATCGGGGTCGGGGTGGTGTCGCCGGTGGTGTCCTTTGCGTCGGGCGCGTCGGGGCCGACTTCGGCGGCGTCGATCGCGGTGTCGTTGGCGATCTCCGAGTCGTCGGCGGCGTCGGGCTGCGTGTCGGCGAGGGTGTCCTCGACGACGTCGGGCGCCATCTCGACGGTCTCCGGCGGGCCGTCGGGCGCGACCTCGGGGTCCTCGTCCACGGGCGTCACGACCGCATCGCAGGCCAGCGGGAAGGTGCCCGACGGATCGGCCCCCGTGCCGCCGCAGTCGTACCAGCCGGCGCCGTCACGCCCGGTGGCGTCCCAGCCACAGCCGTTGCCGCAGGGGATGCTGCCGGCTTGGCCGTTCTCACAGAAGTTGACCGTGTCGCCGTCGCAGCAGCCCGCCACCGAGAAGCCGCCGCAGGGGTCTGGCAGGTCCGGGCAGGCCCGCGGATGGGTGCCGCTGGGGTCGCCCGCGTTTGGAACGCCGCAGTTATAGAAGCCGTCCCCTGCGCTCCAGCCGCAGGTGCCGCTCTCCGCCGCGCAGTCGATGCCCTGCAGCGCGCCCTCCTCGCACCAGACGAGCTGGACGGCGGGGGTGCAGCACCCCTCGAAGCTCACGCCGCCGCAGGGGTCCTCGAGGCAGTTGTTGTCCTCGCACACCTCGTTTTCGCCACAGGTCCCGCACGCGTTGCCGCAGCCGTCGTCGCCGCAGGTCTTGCCGTCGCACGTGCAGTCATCGCAGGTGCCCTCGGCCGAGCAGACCTTGCCCGCACCGCAGGTCCCGCACGACTGGCCGCAGTCGAAGCCGCACTCGCGGTCCTTGCACGCGTCCACGCAGGTCTCGCCCTCGCAGAGGTACGGCGAGGCGCCGCCGGGATCCGGTGACGAGCTGTCGACGTTGCAGCTGTAGTAGGCGTTGCCGCTGTCCCAGCCGCAGGGGGCCCCGTCGGCGGCGCAGTCGATGACGAGCAAGCCGCCCGCCTCGCAATAGCGCAGCGTGCCGGCCGCCGTGCAGCAGCCCTCCTCGGTCACGTCGCCGCAGTCCACGGTCTCGCACTGGCCGCTGGCGTTGCAGGCGCCGCCGTCGCTGCAGGTGCCGCAGGAGTTGCCGCAGGCGTCCGGTCCGCAGGTGCGCGCGCCACAGTTGGGGGCCGCGGCGGTCCCGCCGGCGCATTCGCCGACCGCGCAGGCCTGCCCGGTCTTGCAGGCGTCCCCACCGCACGGGGTGCCGTCGGGCAGATCGCCCAAGCGGCACTGGCTCTTGGCGGTGTCGCAGGTGGCTCGGCGGCACGGGCCCGCGTCGACGGCGGCGCAGTCCGCGTTGGTCTTGCACTGGGGGAGCACGAAGCCGTCGGACCCGTCGGGGTTCGTCGTGCCATCGGGGTTGGTGGTCCCGTCAGGGTTCGTCGTGCCGTCGGGGTTCGTCGTGCCGTCGGGGCCGACCGTCGAGTCCGCGCCTGCGTCCCCGGTGGTATCGGCGGCGGCTGTGTCTCCGGCGTTGTTGGAGCTTTCGCCACACGCGGCGAGCGCGCTGACCCAAGCGAATGCACCCACGCACACCAAGACGCGAACGTTCACACGGCTTCTCATGGCGACTCCCCCGCAGCGGCGGCCCTCGAAGGGGGCTGCGAGGCTGAACATTAGCCAGCGGCGTACTGGTGCGCAAGCAGGCACGGTGACCGGACCCCCGCCGTGCACTACCATCGCGCCTTCTCGCGCTGAACGGCGCTGAGGCCGCACCGCGCGGCCGCGCCGTCGGGAGAGGCCAGTGGACCCCAGTGACGTCGCCCGGTACCGCCCCATCGTGAGCTCGGCCATCAGCCCGGATGGGAGCCAGGTGGCGGTCGCCGTGCCGAGCTTCGACGAGGCCGCGGACGCCCGCCCGACCAAGCTGTACCTCTTCGACTTGGACCGCCGTGGGGCGGCGCGGCCGGTCGGCGGGCGCCGGGCGCTCAGCCACTCGGGGCCGGTCTTCTGCGCGGATAGCCGGACGCTGTTGGCGTTTCGTTCGGACGGGCGCGCCACCGATCTCGTGGCCGTCGACGTCGGAGACCCCGAGGGCGCGCCGCGTGTGCTCGCAGCGCCGCCGCCGTCGCCGTCGGCGCTGCGCGTGCGCGGGCCGCAGAGCCAGCCCTGCGCGTTGGGTGACGACGAGGCCGGCTGGCGGCGACTCCACGTGTGGCCGGAGTCGGGCGAGGCGCCGACGCCGCTGACGCCCGCGGGCGTGCACTGCGGCGACTACGCGTGGTCGCCGGACGGCGAGCGGCTCGCCTGGTTGCCCATCCCGTCGCTGGACTCGCCGGAGAGCGAGCGGCTGCCCATACGGATGGTGGACGGCGCTGGGCACGCCGAGCGACCCATGCGAGTCCCCGGCCGGCCCATCGGGTACCTCGCGTGGTCGCCGGATGGGCGATGGCTGGCTTATCTCGCGCGCCGTGCGGGGCAGCGCCTGAGCGCGGCTCAGCTCTGGATCGTCGACCCCAGCCGCTGGCCAGGCGACGGGGACGCGGCGCGCTGTCTGACTCGCGATTCCCCAGCCCAGATCACGGGATTTGATTGGTCCGCTGGCGGCGACACCATCGCCCTGGCCGTCGTCGAGGGGACTTACGGGCGGCTCTACCGCCAAGGGCTGGACGGCACCCGGCGCCCCATCGGCCCGCGCCGCACCTATCTGAGCGGGCCGCACCACGACCGCAGCCGCGGGCGCCTCGTCCACCTGGGCCAAGACGGCGGCGCGCCGCAGCGCCTCTACGCGCGCGATGAGGACGAGGCCAGCAGCCGCGCCGTGACTCACTTCGAGCGCGGCATCCGCGCCAAGGTGGTCGCCGAGGCCGAGACGGTGTCGTGGAGCGCGCTGGACGGGCTGGCGCTCGACGGGGTCCTGTATCGGCCCGCCGAACCGGGGCCGGCGCCGCTGCTGGTCTGGCTGCATGGGGGGCCCGCCGAGGCGATGACGCGGACCTTCTCACCCTATTTTCAGGTCTTTGCCCGCGCGGGGTTCGCGGTGTTCGCCCCCAATTTCCGCGGCTCGGCCGGGCGCGACGAGGCGTTCTTGCGCGCCAGCGTCGGCGATCTCGGCGGGGCCGACGTCGACGACGTGCTGAGCGGCATCGACCGCCTCGTGCAGATGGGCGTGGCCCAGCCGGAGCGGACCGCCCTCGTCGGCTGGTCTTACGGCGGCACGCTGGCGCTGCACGCCGCGCGGAAGAGCTCGGTGCCGCGCGCCCTCTGCGTCGGCGCCCCCGTGGTCGATTGGGTGGCCTTCTTCGGCGCCGCGCGCATGCCGATGGTCTACGGCGAGTACTTCCGGGCGCCGTTCTGGGATGACCGGGCGCCTTTCGACGCGGCCTCGCCCATCTCATGGGTGCGCGACATCGACGTGCCGACGCTCATCCTGCACGGCTCGGCCGACGCGGTGGTGCCGGTCAGCCAGTCGCGGCTGCTCTATCGAGCGCTGAAGGCGCGCGGGGTCGAGACCGACCTGATGGTCTACCCGGGCGAGTCGCACGTCCTGGGGCGCCCGAGCGCCGTCGCCGACATGCTCGAACGCATCCTCGCGTGGTGTCTCGGCCGGGTCTGACGGGCGGGCCTGACCACGCCCCGACTCGTCAGGAGCAGGAGGCGTTCCCGCGCGGGCACCGAAAGCGCACGTGGAAGTGGTCGCTGTGGCCCGGCTCGTGCCGGATGATGCCCTGTAGCGTGTACTTCCCGTTCGGGTACTGAAAGATGCGGTCGAGGACAGCCTGCGAGGCCTTCTTCTTCTTCTTGGCCCAATCGTAGATCCGCTTCTGCACGCGGTAGTCGACGAAGATGTACTCGACCCGCGAGTCCGACGCGTCCCGACCCACCAGCGCGTTGATCAACGACCAGTTCGCCTCGTAGTCCAGCTCGTGGCTGGACGCGGAGAGAAAGGCCTTCGGTCCGCTCGGGGGCTGCCCCTTGAAGTAGAACCCGAGGTCCACGTCGCGGCCCGACTGGTGGCTCTTGTGGCCGCGCAGGCGTCCGCCGCTCTTCGACGAGATGTCGCCGATGGCGATGTCGTGAATGGTCCGGTGGGCCATGCGCACCGCCGCGACCGCCTCGAGCATCGCCGAGATGGTCTGGTTGGTCCCGTAGGCGTGCCCGGGGCGGCGTCGGTAGTAGCCGGGACCGGGCGGAAGCTGCTCGGCGTTCACCAGGCGCCCGGACTGCGGGCTGCCGACGGTCTTGCTGCGCTCTTTCGGGCCCTCACCGTAGAGATACACCACGTCGCGGGCGCGCAGTTTGGTGCAGCCGTCGCGGGTCTTCTTGGGGTTCAACTCCATGAAATCGCGCAGCTTCATCCCGAACTTCCCGGCGATCTCGCCGCAGTTGTCCTCCGGCTGCACGACGTAGGTGAACTTGCGCTGCTCGCGCACCGGGATGCGCGGGACCACCTTCAATTTCTGGCCCAGGACCACGATGTCGGACTTCAGGCCGTTGTCGGACTTGATCTTGCTGACCGTGGTCCCGTAGCGCTTGGCGATGCCGCCCAGGGTGTCGCGCGGGCGCACCTCGTGGGTCACGCTGACCGTCTCGCCCTCGTGCGAGCGCTCAGGCCCGCTGCACTTGGGGATCTTCAGGCTCTGGCCGATGCCGATCAGGTCGGTGGTGAGGCCGTTCGCCTCCTTGATCTCCTCGACCGAGCAGCCCGTCTTTAGCGCGATTTTTCCCAGGGAATCGCGGTCGACGACGGTGTAGGTCTCGGAGGAGCGCGCTTGCGAGGCGGGGGCGAGGCTGCAGGCAGCAACCGCGATGACGATGGTGGCAGCGATTTTCATGGGCATGCCCGGTGCTGTTGGACTCTCGCGCGCCAGACACGATGGTGGCAGCGGGGCGAAGTGTCCACTTTTGCGTTCAACGGCGTCTCCGGCCGGATACGCCCTCCCGTACCGATGCGGTGTGCGCGGGCCGGTTGCGGGACCCTTGCAGATCACGGCGCGGATGTCACTCGCGGGCCGGTTAGGGGAGGCGGTGCGGGCGTCAGCGCGAGGCCGACCAGCTGCCGTCGCCGACCTTGCGCTTCACACCGCCCACCCACGAGCCGCCGATGCCGCGGCTTGAGACCCGGGCCCGGAACTGAACGTAGTCCTCGCCTTTGCGGCCGTTGAGGGTGAGGCGACCGCCGCGGATGCTGCCGGAGAGCGGGATGGATACACCGTCGACCAGGGCGCTGGCGCCGCTGACCTTGAGGCCGCGGATGGTGAAGCGGATGCTGCCGCGGTGGGACCCGCCGACCGAGCCGGACCAACTGCCGGAGAGGTTGAGCACCGGGGCGGCAGCGTCGGGCGTGGGGTCGGGCGCGATCTCGGGTCCGCCGTCGGCGTTCGGGTCCGCGTCGGGGGCGCCGTCGGCCTCGGCCGCCGGTGGTACGGCCGCGTCGTCCACGAGGCCGTGTGCGCCGGTCAGCGCCGAGACCACGCGGGCCGCGACCTCGGTGAGGGGGCCGGCGGTGCCCGTGGCGAGCTTCTGCGCCTCGGCGAGCGCTGCGCTGTCCGGCGAGAGCTCGTAGCGGGCCCACAAGGCCTCGCCGCGCACCGGCTCGCCGAGGGCCGTGGACTGGGCGGCCGCCGTCGTCAGCGCCAGCGCGCCGCGGCAGACCTCACTGGGCGGGTCGGGGCAGGCCGCGGCGAGGGCGGCGAGGGCTCCGGCCGGCAGGTCGCCCGCCTGGGCGCGCGTGGCGAATCGTGTGTACACGGTGGCCGAATCGCCGACCGCGAGCAGGGCGCGGGCGGCGGCAAAGACCACGGCGCCATCGGGGGAATCGAGGAGGGGGCGGGCGATGGAGCCGGCGCGGGCGGTGAGCGCGGGAGCTGCGGCCTCGAGGTGTGTGAGGGCGGTGAGCGCGCCGATCACCACGACCGCGTCGGGGTGGCGCGAGAGGCGTTCGACGGCGCTGAGGCCGCGCTCGCCGGGGGCGTCGAGGAGGTGTTCGGCGGCGCGGGCGAGGGCGCGCGGGTCTGGCACGGCGGCGAGGCCTTCGAGCAGGGCGTCGAGGCTGTCGCCGGCGAGCGACGCGCGGGTGAGGGCTGGGATGGCGGCGTCTCGGGGGTAGGGCGCGAGCTTGGCGAGGCCTGCGAGGGCGGTCGTGAGCGCGGGGCCGGCCAGGGTGGCGTCGGAGGCGGCGACGTGGGCGAGGCTTGAGGCGCCGACCATCCGGAGCGCCGGGGCGTCGGCGCCGAGCAGGGCAGCCAGGGCGGCGATTCGGGTGGTCGCGTCGGCCCGGCCCAGCGCCGAACTCAGCGCGGCGGCCTCGTCGGCCGGGCAGCGCTCGGGCCAGCCGGTGGCCGTGTCCAGCGTGCAGCGTTCGGCGACCGCGCGGGCGGCGGTCGCGATGCTGGAGATCTCGTCTGCTCGCGCGCCCGACACCGCGCCCAGCGAGAGCGCGGTCGCGACCAGCAGACCGAGGGAGCTGCGGCGCATCGCTGTCCTCCATCCGCGCGGAGCTGCGCGAGAGTTTTGACCCCCGGAGGCTACACGGCGGCGGGCGGACTCACCAGCCGAGCGCGCGGCCCGCAGGCGGCGCTCGGCTGGTGACGTGACTAGGCCTCGTCGCGGCGCCGTCCCAGCCATGCCAGCGCGAAGAGCGCCGCCAAGCTGAGGCCGAGCGTCACGCCCAGACCGCCGCCCTGGCAGCCCGCGGGGCCGCCGCCGCCGCTCACCGCGGTGCCGCCGCCGCCGGGCGGGTTGGGCCACACGGGGTTGCCGTCACGGCGCGGGGGCAGGAGCTTGAAGCTCTCGGGCAGGCTGGGCGAGCCGGGGCTGGCGGCCGCGAGCAGGGTGTCGATGTCCTTGGACTGGGTCGGGTCGAAGGGCTTGGGCAGTCCCGTCTCGTCGAGGACCTCGGCGGTCAGCAAGGCCGGCGCTCCCGGGACCGGCCCGATGCTGGGCGTCCCGAAGCAGCCCCCGCCGCAGTCAAACGTGTACTTCGACCCGTCGGCGTAGGTGGCGATGACCAGGCTCTGGCACTGCGCGTCCGTCTCGATCAGCGTCTCGACGACGTGAGCGGGCGAGACGTTCGGCAGCTCCTTGTTGAACGCGAAGATGGGGTCCCGGTCCATGGCGCCCGGGTCGATGCGGGTAAAGAAGCGCGTGAGCACGGCACCCGGCGCGGCCAGCAGGTCCTCCACGCGGGCCAGGGGGCCGACGATCTCCTGGGCGATGCGCGCGGCGATGGTCGCCACGTCGACCTCGATGGGGTCGATTCGCCCGGCGTCAGCCTCGGCCAGCCAGAAGTCCAGGAAGCCGTAGAACTCGGCGTCCGTGGTGATGTGGTCGTCGTTCGCCTCGCAACCCCACTGCTGGTCCTGGCCCTCGGGGATGCTCGGGTCGAAGTAGCAGTTGCCGAAGGGGAAACCCCGCAAGCCCTCCGGCTTCGCGATCTCCTCGGTGAGGATGTCGGTGTAGTCGCTGCTCTGCGCTAGGCCCGAGTCGCGGATGGCCTTGCTGAACTGCTGCCATGTCGTCGCCGCCAGCAGGGGCCCCGTGTTGCGCGCGCTCTTGGAGATGAAGCTGCCGCTGAGCTGGCTTGCGGGCTGGGCGTACTCGGTCACCCACGCGCGGCCCTGGAGCTCGTCGATGGCGTCCGAGACGACCTGCTGGTACGACGACGCGCCCGGGAAGGTCAGCGCCTGGTCGTTCACGATGGCGTGGATGAAGTTCTTGGGGATGGCGCGGCCCTCGCCAAGCACCCAGACCAGGATGGGCATGGCCGGCGTCGCCGCGATGGCGGTCAGGCGCAGCGGAACGCAGGGCGCGGCCTCGGAGAACGTGAGCGACAGCGGCTTCAGATCGCCGTTGCCTTTGCCGGTCTGCAGCTTGATGCCCAAAAACACGTAGCCGCCGCCGAGGTAGTGGTCGAGCAGGGGCAGGGCGGCGGGGTCCTGGAAGTAGCCTTCCTTGTTGAGCCAGTCGTAGAGCGCCTGGGTTTCGGTCGCCTGGATGAGCTGCGCGTTGTAGGGGCCGACCTTGGCCTCCTGCAACACGACGACCGCCGGGGCCGGCGCGGACACGTCGGCAGCGGAGTCGGCGGATGTCGACGAGTCGAAGCCGCCCGAGCTGGGGAAGGGGCCGCCGCCGAACTGGCGCTCGCACTGGTCGGGGCCGAAGGTGTTGTTGACCCGGAAGGTCGGCGCGGTGGCCGACTGCAGCGTGTCAAAGACGATCTGTGACGAGATCTGCACGATCTGGTCGAGGGGGACGGGCTGGCCCGCGGGGTCGGTCGGGACCTCCGGCAGCGGCAGGATCCACCCGAACTGCGTGGGCTCGCCGGCGTAGGCGACCTCGATATGCATCGTCACCCGGTCGTCGTGGCGGGCGAAGAGGATGCGCTCACCGGCCTGGACGATCGGGGTCAGGGTTTGGGCGTTGCAGAAGAAGCCGCCGCAGGCGCGCGCGGCTGGCGACGGGAGCATCACCACCGCGGCGGCGCTTAGGGCGACGCTGGTGGCGAGAAGGGCGCGCAGGGTCATGGTCGGACTCCTCAGGGCTGGCAGGGGGGAGCTGCATTGGGAGGCAAGAAGGGTGCCAGTCGACTACACCACGCGGCGACACACCTTGCGCGGCGTCCCGAGCGTGGCGCTGTAGCGAAATTGCCAATCCGGTGTGGAATATCTCCACACCGCGCCCGCTACTCGGAGGAATCGCCGATGCCGCCGATGTATCCGTAGCTCGCGGCCGATGAGTACCCGTAGGCGGTCAGGCCGAAGGGGGCTGAGCCCGACACGTCGTGAACGCCGGGCGTCAGCAGGACATAAGCCCGCTCCCACAGCCCCGACGCCACCGGCTTGAAGTCCGACTGGGGGACGGCCACGCCGTCGACCATCGCCGTCTCGCCGGGCTGCTTCACGATGGTGATGTAGTTCTTGGAGAACGTGGAGGGGACCGCGAGCACGTAGAAGCTGCGGAAGCGCGTCTCGGGGACCAGGAGGATGAGGCTCGGGTCGCCGATGAAGTCGTCGGTGACGGCCTGGCTGACCATGTACTGGCCGACCTGGAGCAGGCCCGTCGCGTCGATCTCGAAGGAATCGGGGGTGACGATCTCGACCCAGTCGCCGCGCTTCTTCAGCGTCAGGTTCGTCGTGGTCTTGGGCGAGCTGCCGTTGGTCTTCAGCGGCGGGTTGGTGCTGAAGGTCACGTTGTCGTCGGCGGCTTGGATGCGCCAGTAGTCGGACTCGCCCCCGCGCGGCTTGAGCTTCACCGCCAGGTAGTGTGTGCCGAGCACGGACTTCGGCAGCATCTGCTCTTCGAGGTGGTCGGCGCAGCAGCTCTCCTCGGCATCTTGAGGCGCGATGACCGCCTCCTCGTGGCCGGCGAAGACCGCGACGGGCTTGTCCGACGTGACGGTCGAACCCGTGAGGTCGGTGTTGCCGAAGACAGAGGAGAAGTCCGCGGTCATCTCGATGTTCATGACCTCGCCACGCTCGAGCCGGATCGTCTGCGTCGTTCCGGCCTTCATCGCCTTGACCTTGCCGCCCGCCAAGACGTCGGCGGTCACCATGATGGTGACGTCGGTCGCCGCGTAGGCCGCGAGCACCGTGAAGTAGCCCGATTGGCCTTTCAGGTTCGGGAAAACCGAGGGGCCGCTGGGCCAGGAGAGGATCGTGTACTGGCTGCCCAAGAAGGTCTCGGGGAGCAGCAGCGACGCGTCGTTGGAGAACTCGTTGTCCCAGGGGTTGAACTGGTGGACCAAGACCGGCCGTGTGGAGCTGACGCGGATCCCCTTCATCGAGGTGCCGGTCAGGGAGACATTGAGCACGGGCATCAGGAAGATTCGCGAGGTGCGGCCTGGGATTTTCGTGTCGGGGGCGTCGACGGTGACGCCGGGCGGGGTCTCGAAGCTGACCTCGGCCAGCAGCTCGCCGGGGTTCGAGACGACGAGGCCGTAGGGCAGGTCCTCGGGCGTCGGGTTCGAGAAGGGGTCGGGGTAGTTCGGGAGGTCGACGGTCCAGAACGCGCAGCCCACGTAGGAGCCGAACTTGGGGTCGATCTGGCAGGAGGAGCCGCACTTCCCGGACTGGCAATACTCGCCCTCGGCGCAGGGGATGGCGGTGAGGAAGCCCGTGCCGTCGGCGTTGCACTGCTTCTTGGAGGAGAGGCCTTCGCAGATGAACTCGCCGACGATGCAGATGAGCGGGCGGCAGGCGTCGTCGATGCAGCCCTGGTTTTTCGGGCAGGCGGTCGGGACGTAGATCGTGCCCTCGGCGTTGCAGGTGCGGATGCGGTCCTCGCCGACGCAGCCGTCGGTGGCGCCGGGGGTGCAGCCGCCGTCTTCGGGGAGCAGGCAGAAGCCGTCGATGCAGACGGCGGGCTCGAAGCAGCCGGAGCAGGTCGAGGGCACGTCCGCGGGCGGGACGTCGACCTCGCTCGGCGTGGCGTCGGTGGTCGTGCCGTCGGTGTCTCCGAAGTTCGCGCCGTCGGCGGTCGCCGTGTCGGGCAGCGCGGCGTCGCCGGCACCGGGATTGCTGGTGTCCGAGCAGGCGCCGGCCGCCGCCGCCATCGCGAGGACGCAGGCGGCGAGGATGGCGCGCCGGAGGGCCCGGCTGAGGTGGGTGAGCGGGGCCACGAATTCGTACTTTAGTGCAGTGCTAAACATGGCGAGAAAGGAACCACGAACGGGAGCGTCGGATCAATTGGATCGGCGGGAAAGGGATCTCCCCGTTGCCACGGCGCGAGGGCGGCGTGTATCAAGGGAACGCTGCGCCGCGTCGGGCGACTGAGACGGCGCGACTCGGAAAGCGTGATTCGACGAGCGGAGGGAAGTGCATTGCAGCGACGCCGATTCCTGAAGACCCTCGGTGCGGCGGCGGGCCTTGCGGCAGGGGCGGGGCTGATTCGCCCGCGCTCGAGCTTCGCGTCGCCGTGGGGTGAGTTTCCAAGCGGCGCGGCGCAGTCGGCGCTGCTGCCGCCCGGCGTGGCGGCGAAGAACATCCTGGAGGTGTTCCTGTACGGCGGGCTCTGCCCCTGGGAGACCTTCTATTGCGTGCCGGAGTTCGGGAAGCCGTCCGACCCGACCAACCCGAACGAGCAGTACTACACGTTCGCGTCAGGGTCTGAGAGCGTCAGCGCGGTCGTGAACGCGTGCAACATGCTCGGCGGCCAGTCGATGACCGAGCCGTTCGCGAAGGACGCGCTGGGCGCCTCGGTTCATCTTGGGCCCTTCATCGCCGCGCTGCGGGCCCGCAAAGACGTGGTCGGGCGGCTGCGCGTGTCGGTGATGAAGCACGACCTCGAGCCCCACGAGGCCGCCATCCCCTTGGCGATCTCCGGGCGCGCGCTGGGAAATCCCAAGCTGGCGGGTCCCGGCGCCGCGATGAACCACTACCACCAGGTGCGCACCCTCGAGGCCTCGCCCGCGCCCTTCTCCTACGTGCTCTACCCCGTGGACGCCTTCCCGACCGACAACCTGCGCGCGGCGTCGGCGGTCGGTTTCATGGCGGCGTCGTCGCGACCGCTCGACATCAAGCTCGAGACCAACTCGACGCTCGGCGCGACCTTGGCGCGCCAGACCGTGGGGCCCATCCGGCCCGAGTACGACGCGGTGGTGCAGCAGTACATGAAGCAGTACGCGGGGCGGTATACGCGCCCGGGGGCGGCGTCGCCCGTGCGGTCGGCGGCCCTCGCGGACTACCAGTTCGCCCTGCGCAACGTGCAGACCACCGACAAGCTGGCGGGGATCCTCACGCCCCAGGTGCTGGCGAAGCAGTCCGGCTCGAGCTGCGGGCAGAACGCCAACCTCGACACGCCTGGCATGGGGCTGCGCATCGCCTCGTACCTGCTGACGCGGAAGACCGACGCCGCGAAGTACGTGCAGGTCTTCGACGGCGGGCTGATTCCGGCGACCGGGGGCGGCGGCTACGACACGCACTCCGACCACAACCGCGACAGCCTGCGTAACCTCAACCACACGATGAACCGCTTGATGGCCATCATCAACGAGCCCGGCGAGAACGACCCAGGCAAGATCAACCTCGACGAGACGCTGGTGGTGATCAACACCGAGTTCGGGCGCACGCCGAAAGCCCAGAACGGCAACGGCCGAAATCACCATCCCTATGGGTATGTCACGGTGATGTTCGGTGGCCCCATCGGCCCGGCGCAGCGCGGGATCTACGGCGCCATCAACGCGAAGGGCGACGCGACCGAGTGGCTGACCCCGGTGGAGATGCGGGCGGCCGTGCAGCTTGCGGCGGGCATCTGGCCCTTCGAGCCGGAGGCGTTTGCGGTGGGCGACGTTCGGGACACCTCGACGGAGGCCGACGCGGCGATGTTCCTGAAAGATGTCGTGCTGGGGCAGGGCGTATGAGGCCGCAACGCGAGATGTTGGGGTGGGTGGTGCTCGGTTTGGCCTTCGCGATGGGCTGCGGCGGCAGCACGCGGGACGGCGGGGACTCCGCCGACGGCCAGGTCGCGGACGTGGTCTCCGATGCGAAGGGCGAGGTGGGGTTGCCGGACGTGGTGGCGGACGCCGATGTGGCGCCCGACGCCGACGTGCTCCCCGACGCGTCGCCCGACGCCGACGTGGCGCCGGACGTGGACGCGACGCCTGACGCCGACGCGCTCGCCGACGCGGACGCGGTGCCAGAAGTCGACGCGGTCCCCGACGCGGTCCCCGACGGGGACACCGAAGCGGACGCTGAGCCCGACGCGGACGCGATTCCCGACGCTGAGCCGGACGCGGACGCGGTCCCCGACGTGAAGCCGGACGCGGACGCGGTTCCCGACGTGAAGCCGGACGCGGACGCGGTTGCCGACGTGAAGCCGGACGCGGACGCGGTTGCCGACGTGAAGCCGGACGCGGTTCCCGACGTGAAGCCGGACGCGGACGCGACTCCGGACGCGAAGCCCGACGCGGATGCGGTTCCCGACGCGAAGCCCGACGTGATCCCCGACGTCATCGCCGACGCGAAGCCTGACGCGGACGCCGTCCCCGACGTCATCGCCGACGTGAAGCCCGACACGAAACCCGACGCGGTCGCCGACGTGAAGCCCGACGTCAAACCTGACGCCGACGCGACGCCCGACATCGGCCCCGACATCACCTGCACCGACCCGAACTCACCGTGCCCGCTCCCGATGCCGGCCGCCGTGGGCGAGTGCGACGCTGGCGACGCGGCCTTCGTCGCCCGCGCCATCCAGGCGGTTTGGGGCCGCCGTCCGCTCGGCTTCTACGAGATCGAGGTGTGGTCGCAGCTGGTCGAGCAGGCCGGCCGCGAGGCCGCGCTGGACGCCATGATGCGCGACGACGCCTACGTGCAGCGCTGGTCCGATTTCATGATGGACGCGCTGCACATCAACCGCACCGGCGACAAGCAGCACGACGCGTGCTGGGGCTCGCCGGCGTTGCCCCCCGACGGGGGCGAGCTGGCGGCCTTCGTGCGCGACACGCCCCCGGGCACCACCGCGGGCGGTCCTGGCAGCTTCAACATGACCGATCTGCTTCAGTCTGCGCTCCGCCTGGACGACATCTCGCCGGTGTATCGCGGGCAGCTCTTCGCGATGCTGCAGAAGCCGCTCACCGGCGCGAACGTGGACGCGGTGGAGATGGAGCGCAGCCGTCGCAACGACTTCGGCGAGGTCTTCGAGGCGACCTACATTTACCGCCAGAAGGCGTGCATGGACTGCCACAACAGCAACTTCAGCGTCACCGGCGACGCGGATCCGGCGTTGGACCGCACGTGGGAGATCCCAGGGCACTTCGAGGTCGCGCTCTTCGATGATCCGCAAGGGATCGAGGAAGAGAAGACGCGCGCGATGCTGCGCAGCCTGGGCGTCCACACCTCGAGCCTGTCGGGGGTCAAGCCCTGGGGCTGGTCCTCGACCTGCGGGCGCTTCGTGAAGCCGGCGAGCATCGGCGCGGACGCGCTGGGCGTGAGCGCGTATTTCATCGAAGAGCAGGGCGACAAGGCGAGCGTCTGGGAGCTCGAGGACGCGCTGGCGCAGGGTTACCACGACCTTCGCGAGGACGGGCTGGACCGCGACCCGGAGACCCTGGAGGTGCCGGGCGAGGAGGCGTTTGCGTACCTGGTCAGCATCAACCTCGCCAACCAGGTCTGGACCGAGCTGATGGGCTACCCGCTCACCATCGCCAACTACTTCCCGCGCAACCGCGACCAGCGGGACACCCTGTGGCTGATGACCGAGCGCTCGGTGAACGCCGGCTTCTCGTTCAAGTCGCTGGTCAAGAGCGCGGTGCTGGACCCGCGCTTCAACCAGTTGCCGCCCGAGGCCGGCTGCGGAAACGCGGACGGCTATTACATGCGCCCCACCTTCAACCCGTGGAGCCCGGCCGAGGTCGGGTCGCTCCAGGGCAACAGCGTCGGCGACATCCTGGTGCGGCACGGCGCGCGGACGCTGCTGCGCGCCGTGGCCAGCACCCTGGGATGGCCGCAGCCCGACGACTTCCCGAGCGGCTCCGACGAGGCGTTCCAGGGGGCCATCGGCGCGTTCACCCGCGACGCCGAGCCGGGCTTCCGCGGCACGGATCTGCAGGGATTGCTTGCCTGGGAGGACCGCTACGGCCTGTGCAGCCAGCCCGTGACGGGCGGCGGCGGGCTCAAGGGCCCCGGCTGTGAGGCGGTGAGCACAGCGGGCTGCGACGGCTGCACCTGCGAGGCGTGCACCTGCGACGCGGACGACTTCTGCTGCAGCACCCAGTGGGACGACCTGTGCGTAGGGATCTGTAACGACGACTGCGGTGGCTGCGACGTGACGTCCACAGGCGACGCGAGCGACTTCGTCGGGCGACTTGCCGCCGTGGCTGCGCTGCCCGCCGGCGCTCACACGCTGCAGGACGCGGTGACCACGCTCAAAGACCGCGTCATCCAGGAGCCGCTGATCGCGACCGCGGAGAAGCCGCTGCTCGAGGCCCTGCTCGGCTCGCCGCTGAGCACCCCGGCCGCCCAGGTCCCGAAGCTGGAGACCGCGCTGCGCAAGCTGTGCGGCGCGCTGCTGGGCACGCCGCAGTTCGTGCTCTTCGGCAGCTACCCCTTCGATTGGCCGACCGGGCCGCCCGGGATCGTCATGCAGGGGGCTGGCTTCGCCGACCAATGCGCGGCGGCGAAGGGCATGTGGGACAGCACGTCGTGGACGGTGACCTGCAGCGCGAGCGCGGTGACGGTCACGAAACTGCCGAAGCCGCCGCTCTGACCGGGGCGCCTCCCGGTCGGCGGGCGGCTCCCCGAGCCCTGGGGCGCGGCGTCGCGGCGTGTGTGGCGCTGTGCCTCGGCGCGACCCTCGCCCACGCCCCGGCGGAGGCCCGCGAGGCTCCGTTTCCCAAGGCAAAACCTGCGAGTTTTCACAGCGCGGCCCTGGGCGAACGCCGCAAGGTGCAGGTGTGGCTGCCTCCGGGCTACGCGGCCAAGCCGGAGGCGCGCTACCCGGTCATCTACGTCCTCCACGGGCTCGGCGGCAGCGAGCGCGACTTCTTTCAGCTCGGCAAGCTCGAGTCCCACCTCAAGCGCGCCCTCGCCACCGGCGTGACCCCGCCCGCGATCGTCATTTCCCCTGATGGCGACGACGGATATTGGACCGACCACGCGCCCTCGGGTGCCGTGGCTGGACCCCGCTGGGGCGCCTACGTCGCCGACGACCTCATCGCCTGGGTCGACGCGCGCTACCGCACCCTCGCCGACCGCGAGCACCGCGCGATCGTCGGCGTCTCCATGGGCGGCTACGGCGCCCTGTCGCTTGCCCTGAGCCACCCCGACCGCTTCGGCGCCGCGGTCAGCCTCTCCGGGGCGCTCTTCCCCACGCTGCCCACCCACCGCCCGGTCTACCGGCGCGTGTGGGGCGACCCGCCCAACGCCGCGTGGTTCGCCCGCGCCAGCCCCATGGAGCTGCTGCGCACCTTGCCGCTCGACGCGCCGATGCCGGCGGTCTACCTGCACGTAGGCGACAGCGACGAGCTCGGCTTCGTGGCCTTCGCCGACGCCGCGCACAAGGTCCTGATGGAGCGCGGCATCGACCACACCTACCGCGTCACTCCCGGCGGCCACTCCTGGTCGGTGTGGGCCGCCGAGACCCCCGCCTGGCTGGCCTTCGTCGGCGCGTGGCTGGCCCGCCCTCCGCCCAAGCCCGCGCGGCCGCCCGAGCCAAGCCAGCCCGAGATCCGCTGATCCATCCCTGAACGCGCGAGAGCCACCGCCAGGCTGATGGCTGAGAGCTGAAAAGCTGAAAGCCGCCCGTGGGCATTCGCATCCCCGGCTCCGAGCGTTTCACACGACTTCGCTGCCATTGCCCGCGGGCACCACTAGACGATGCTTGCGCCGCTGTAAAACCGTGCGGTAGCGTCTGCCGCCTTCTGCGCAGGAGCCGTCGATGACCCGTCCCGCGACTGACCGTGTTCGTGAAATCCTCTCCTGGTACCGGTCGGAGACGCCCGGCACCCTCGCGAATCTCTACCGGCTGCTCGGTCACGGGCGGCTCGCAGGGACCGGAAAGCTGGTCATCTTGCCGGTGGACCAGGGCTTTGAGCACGGCCCCGCGCGCAGCTTCGCGCCGAACCCGCCGTCCTACGACCCGCGCTACCACTTCGAGCTGGCCATCGACGCGGGGTGCAACGCCTACGCCGCGCCCCTGGGCTTCCTCGAGGCGGGCGCCGCCGATTACGCAGGCCAGGTCCCGCTGATCCTCAAGGCGAACAGCGGAAACTCGCTCTACAACGACGTGAACCCCGACCAGGCGGTCACGGGCACGGTCGAGGACGCGCTGCGGCTGGGCTGCGTGGGCATCGGGTTCACGATCTATCCGGGCTCGGGCAAGGCCCAGGACATGTTCGAGGAGGTCCGCGAGCTGACCCGCGAGGCGAAGTCGAAGGGCTTGGTCGTGGTGGTCTGGTCCTACGCGCGCGGCGAGCAGCTGACCAAGGAAGCCGAGACGGCCATCGACACCATCGCGTACGGCGCGCACATGGCGTGCCAGCTCGGCGCCCACATCATCAAGGTGAAGCCGCCGACCGCGCATCTGCATCTCGCGGCCGCGAAGAAGGCTTACGAGCAGGCGGGCCGGCCCATCGCGAACCTGTCGGACCGCATCCGTGACGTGGTGCAGTCGTGCTTTGACGGCCGGCGCGTGGTGATTTTCAGCGGCGGCGAGGCCAAGGGCGCCGACGCGGTGCTGGCGGAGATTCAGGAGATCGCCGACGGCGGCGGGTTCGGCTCCATCATGGGCCGCAACGCGTTTCAGCGGCCCAAGGCCGACGCCATCGCGCTGCTTGGGCAGGTGATGGACATCTACGCGAAGGTTTGACGGTGACTCGACGACTGGCGGTTTCAGGGGCGGCTCGAGGGGTCTTGGCCGGGGTGGCGCTGGCCATGCTGTGCGCGTGGCCGGCGGCGGCTCAGGACGACGTGTCCGAGGTGGAGCTGCCGGAGCCCGTGGGGACCTGGCGCTTTCGCGACGAGGCGCGGCCCATCAAGGTCGTCGTCA
Source organism: Myxococcota bacterium (assembly GCA_041389525.1). GTDB lineage: Bacteria > Myxococcota_A > UBA9042 > PHBI01 > JACKFB01 > JACKFB01. Next base: position 106,569 of record JAWKRR010000020.1, read on the forward strand.
TCGGCGGCTCGGTCTCCGCGTGGCCCAAGGGCGGCTTCGGCGAGTTCGTCGAGGCCGCGTGCCCGCGGGTCGAGGTGGTCAATCGGGGCAAGGCGCGCCTGGGGGCGCTCCAGCTCAAGAAGCGCTTTAAGAAACAGGTGCTGCAGAACCGGCGCGTGGACGCCAAGTCGTATGAGTCCATGTGGATGATCTTCAACGGCGGGCTCAACAGCGTCGGGATGCCCGAGCGCACGAACGGCTGGGTCGCCGACGTGCTGAAGGCGGCCAAAGAGGCGGGCATCGGGACCATCGCGCTGAGCATCGGGCCGTGGGGCGACGACAAGGACCGCCGTTGGCGCGGGGCCGGCGGGCTGCGCTACCAGGACGTGACGCGGCTGACCGTGGACTATCTGATGGGGCGGGTGTCGCCCGAGGACGCGTTCGGGCCGGAGGCGGCGGGCCGCACGGAGTACGAGCCGGGCGAGCTGCCGGACATCGCGGTGGACTTGTACGACTCGGCCTTGCGCGACAAGGGGGCTGAGCCCCGCGAGGAGGAGCCGACCCGCCGGCAGGTCTCGCTGGAGCGCACGGTGAAGGCGCAGCTCGCTGAGATCCCCGACGAGGGCGCGCGGGCGGCGCGGCTGGACGCGCTGGTGCAGCAGGCACGCGAGCTGCCGCGTTGGTATCTGCGCGAGGAGCTGCGGGCCTTCGACCACATCCACCCGAACCTGGACGGCCACCGGGTCATCGCCGAGACGATGTGCCCGAAGCTGCCGGCGGCGTGGGGCTGTCAGTGCGCGGCCCTGCCGACCATCGTGTGGAGCGCCGAGGCGCGCGGGCTGGCGCCGCGGGTTGTGGCGCCCCAGGTCGCCGCGCCGGAGTAGCCGCGGCATCGTCGATTCGCGAGGAACTGTCAGGCGGATCGAGCGATGGCCGCCCCCTCGCGGGCGAGCAGCGGGTCGACGATTTGGGCGGCCCAGCGGCGCGCAATCTCGGGCTGGCTCGTGTGCTGGAAGTGGCGCGCCAGCAGCAGGCGCGCGTCGTCGGCTAGCGGATCGGGGCTCTCGGCCAGCGCGGTGAGCGCGGCGACGCCCTCGGGCGCGCGGCCGGTCGCCAGGGCCAGGGCCGCGAGGTGAAACTGGGCGCCCGTGTGTTGGGCCGCTGCCAAGCGGCGCAGGGTGGACTCCGCGTCGCGCACGCGGCCCAGGGCGACCTGGGCGAGGGCGCGCTGAAGGTCGACCTCGGGGCCGGTGAGGCCGCTGAGGGTGTCGCGCGCGGCGGCGGGCTCGCGGGCGGCCAGCAGGAGGGCGGCGCGGGCTGGCGCTTGATGGGCGGCGGGCAGGTGGGACTCGAGGGTAGGGCGGCGGTCGCGGCGGAGCACCAGCAGCGCTTCGCCGGGGAGGACATCTTCGCGGACGCTGACCACGGCGCCGAGGTCGCGGGCGTGCTGGTAGAGCGCGGGGAGGTCGAGGGGGAAGATGCCGGGCCCGCCGGGGTGTCGGTCGCGGACGGCGAAGTCGACGACCAGCGCGACGCGGGCGCGCTCCCAGAGCGTGCGGAGGGCGTCGCGGGCCGCGCGGTCTTGGTCGTCGGCCTGCCAGGTGTTCAGCGCGCCGGAGAGGGTGACCGCGTCGGCGGGCGGGCCGGGGGTCATCAGGTCGTGCGCTTCGAAGCTCTCGTCTGGCGAGCGGGCGCGGGCGGCGTCGACCATCGCGTCGAGCAGGTCCTCGCCGCGGTAGCTGCCGCTGTAGCCCTTGGCCCGCAGCAGGCGGATCAGGGCGCCGTCGCCGCAGCCGACGTCGACGACCGAGCCGATATGGTCCAGGGGTTCGAGGGCCGCGACGAGGAGCGCGAGGCGCAGCGCGTGGGCGGGCTCGGACTCCCAGCCCACCCGCCGCGCGGGGGATGGGGACGCGGCCAGCGGGGCGTAGAAGGTCGCGAGGCGGTCACGGCGCCCAGAGAGCGTCACGCAGCCACGGTCGCTTCCCGGACGGCGCGGATGATGTGCGCCGCGCGGAAGGGCTTGCGCACGACGCGCGCGCGCTCGAGGGCGCCGGGGTCGGCGAGGCGCTCGCTGTCGGAGTGGCCGGTGCAGAAGATGATCGGCAGGTTGGGCCACGCGCTGCGGAGGCGCACGAAGGTCTCGGTGCCGTCCACGGGCTGCATCATGACGTCCAGGATCACCAGGGCGTAGCTGCCTGGGGCGAGGCGGACGGAGTCGACGGCCTCCTCGCCGCCAGCCACGGCGTCTACGGGGTAGCCGGCGCCCTCGAGGAGGTCTTTGAGCAGCTGGCGCACGCTGGGTTCATCGTCGACCACCAGGATGCGGCGGGGGCCGGCGCTCTCGGACCGCTCGGGTGGCGCCGGGATGGCGTGGCCGACCGGGTTGGTCGGCGGGCGCAGATGGTCGCGGGTGGACGCGGAGGCGACGCGGGTGTCGCCGACGCCGTCGGGGGTGGGCGCGAGGTGCGGGAGGATGAATCGGAACTCGGCGCCGTGCCCTGGTTCGGAGTCGACCTCGAGCACGCCGCCGTGATCCACGGCCACGCCGTAGGCGATGGCGCAACCGAGGCCGGTGCCGCCGGTCTTCGCGCGGGTGGTGAAGAGCGGCTCGAAGACGCGCGCCCGCACGTCCGCCGACATGCCCGGGCCGTCGTCGCTCACCGAGAGGACGACCGCGGTGACGCTGCCGATGCGCCGCGCCTCGTCGTCGGTGGCGAGGCGCGTCTCGAGCAGGATCCGAGTGCCGAACTGACCGCTGCAGGCGTGGATGGCGTTCACCGCCAGGTTGAGCAGCGACTCGCCCAGGCGCAGGGCGTCCGCGGCCACGGGGGGGAGCAGGGGCGCGATCCGCGTGTCGATGCGGAGGTGCGCGGGCAGGGACGGGCTCGCCAGCTCGGCGGTCTCCAGGACCAGGGGCGCGAGGTCGGTCGGGAGCTTGTCGCGGGAGCAGGCCGAGCCGCGCGCGAAGGTCAGGAGGCGATCGGTGAGCTGGCTGCCCTTCTCGGCCGCCGCGCTGATGAGGCGCAAGCTGCGGGCGTCGCGGCTGTCGGGCTCGAGCCGCGCGGCGAGCATGTCGGCGTGGCCCAGGATGCTCACGAGTAAGTTGTTGAAATCGTGGGCAATGTCGCGAGCGAGCTGGCCGAGGCTGCGCAGGGTCTCCGAGCGCTCGAGGCGCATCTCGAGCTCGAGCCGCTCGGTCATGTCGATGAGGATGCCGTCGATCCGGACCACCTCACTCCCGGGCTCCGTGCCGCTGCAGACGGGGGCTGAGCGGTCGAGGACGTGGTGGATGCGGTCGGTGCGGGAGTGGCGGATGCGGTAGATGGCTTCCGAGGGTTCGCCGCGCAGCACGGCGTGGAAGGCGTCGCGCATGCGCGGCAGATCTTCGGGGATGACGAGGGAGGCCCACAGGTGCTGGTCGGCGAGGAAGGCGGCCGGCGGATGGCCGGAGAGCTCGGCGATGCCTGGGCTGACGTAGCGGACCAGCCCGCTGGCGAGGGTGCTGTAGAGGGTGTCCTTGAGGACCGCGGCCAGCTCGAGGAAGTCGTCGCCTTCGCGGGGCAGCGCGCTGCGCATCCGGTGCAGCTGCGCGCCGACGACGGTGCGAATCACGGCGTCGGCGCGCTCGCGGAGGAGGCGAGGCGCGTCCACCGGGGGGCTGGTGGGCTCGGGGGTGGGGGCGCCGCCGAGAGTGTTGACGGCGCGCGCGCAGAGCAGCTGGACCGCGTGGAGGATCAGCTCGTCAGGCTGACCCACCGTGCCGCCGCGGTGGAGCCAGTCCGACAGGTCCGTCAGTTCGCCGGTACCCAGGGAGGTGACCACGCGTCGGCCGAGGTCGCTGAACGCGTCGCTGCGGGGGATGGGGACGCCGCCGAGGGCGCGCTGGGCGGGCGCATCCGCGCCGAAGATGTCGCGCTCGAGCCATACGCGGACCAACTCGAGCATGTGTTCCGAGGAACGCACTTCGAGGCTATCGGAGCTTGGTGCAGCCATCACCTAACGAGGTTAGACCGCAGAGCCTGCGCTGACCAGCCGTGAGGCGCGGCCGATAGACCTGATCGGCCACCGCGCACGGCGCCTCTGTCAGCCCGGCCCGGCGG
>JAWKRR010000021.1:0-109378 GCA_041389525.1 Myxococcota bacterium
AAGAACGAGGAGCAGATCGAGCTCCTCGAGCTGACCGAGGGTTCCGTGCGCGTCGCCAGCTACCTGACCGAGCTGCCGCCGCGGGAGCTCCTGGAGCGCAAGCTGCTCGAGAGCATCGAGCACGCCCGTGCCCGCGCGGTGGCTGGTGGCCGGTTGGCCCTGCCCGAGGCCGACGAGTGAGCGCGATGCCGGACACCACGTCGCCGTGCTGGGATGCGCTCTACGCCACGGCGGAGCTTCAGGCCGGGTACTTCACGACCGCGCAGGGGGCCGAGGCCGGCTATTCGCCGCAGCTGCTCTACAAGCACCTCAAGGCGGGGCGCGTCCGCCGCGTCCGCCGCGGCATCTACCGACTGGTCCACTTCCCCATGAGCGACGAGGAGCACCTCGTCGAGTGCTGGCTCTGGGCCGAACGGGCTGGCGTCTTCTCGCACGAGACCGCGCTCTTCTATCACGACCTTTCGGACGTGCTGCCCAAGCACGTGTACCTGACGGTCCCCGAAGCGTGGCGAGGGCGCCGGCTGCGGGTGCCCGAGGGCCTGGTGCTTCGCTACGGGGACGTCCCGAAGGCCGAGCGGACTTGGCTCGGTCCGGTCCCGATCACGAAGCCAGCACGAGCGATTCGCGACGTCATCGACACCCACCTTCCCCCGGAGGACATTCAGCGAGCCCTCGCCGAGGCTCGCCACCGTGGCCTCGTCGGTGGGGACGAGGTGGACCAACTCGAAGCGAGACTGGTCGCGGACCGGAGGCCATGAATGACCCCGATGACTTCGAGCGTCGCAGACGAAGTCGAGCGGTATCTCCGGACCGGCGACAGCGATCCGTACCACGCCGCCTGGTCCGGCCGGAGCTTCCTCGAGAAGGCTCAGCTCGCGCATGCCGACCTGGAGAACGCGCTCGTGGCCGAGGTGTCGCGAAGGGCCAACGGGTGGCAGCCGCCTTCGGCTCTGGTCGGCATCGAGGACCTCGCCGCTTTCACGCGGGCCAGAGTCGAGCCCATGATCCGTGGGCTCTTCCCGCGCGCCGAGCAAGACGCGGTGATGGCGCTGGTCGAGCGCTCCGTCGTGTTCCTCACACCGAGCAACGTCGAGGAGGTGCTTCGCAAGGCGCACTGGCGACGGTCGGCGTGGAACCTCGCCAACCTCTATCTCGGGGCCATCGGCGCGGACCTGCTCGCCGAAGACGCGCCGCAGATCCTCGGTATCAGCGAGGAAACGACTTGCTACGTGTCACCCGCGTACTTCGAGGAGGAGGACCCGTTCGCCGACTTCGTGGTCCACGAGGTGGCCCACATCTTCCACAACTGCAAGCGACGCAACGCGGGGCTCCCCGAGACGCGCCGGAAGGAGTGGTTGCTCAACATCGAGTTCCGCAAGCGGGAGAACTTCGCGTACGCCTGCGAAGCCTATGCGCGCCTGCTCGAGCGCTCGAAGAAGCCAGCGGAGCGCGTCGCGCTGGCGGCAGAGCTCAGTGACAGCTACGGGACCGGGGACGAACGTGTCGAGCGCGGAGAGATCGCCGAGATCGTGCGGGGCGCGGCCGAGCGTCGCAACGGATGGAAGGTGATCCTCGAGCGCTGCTCTCCGCCGAAGCGGCGGCGCCGGGATGCGCTCGTTCTCGCGGCGGCAAAGCCCGAGCCCGACCGATGAAACGAAGCCGAGACATGAAGATCGACCGAGACAAGGTTCGCGCCGAGGCGCGCAAGCTCGACGGGACCGGGCTCCGCGTCTGGCTCGACCGCGCCATCGACCGGCTTGCCGACGAGGCCTTCCCCGAGCTCATCGCCGACTACGTCCATCTCCGCGATGTGCTCGCCGATGAGGCGACCCCGCCCGACCTGCTGGGTTCCATCCGCGAGTTCCACCGCGAGAGCATGGCGGGCCGCTACTACCAGAGCTTCAACGTCAACTCCCGCAACTGCATGGAGATGTCGCGCGGCACCGAGATCTTCATCGCTGAGCACTCGCGCCTCGTCGAGGCGTGCCTGCGCGCCGAGCGGAGCGGCGAGCTCGAGACGGCAGCAGAGGGACTGGGGCTCCTCATCGACCTCCTGCGCGAGATCGACGAGTGCGAGACGACATCGTCTTCTTCGCGGACAGGCAGGGTCTGGCGGAGTCGGCGTCCTTTGGGAGCGTGTGCTGTCGGCCTGGTTCAGGAGCCTGTCGCCCGAGTTGGACGCCAATGAGTGGGCGGAGACCGTCGTCGCCGCGCTCAACGGCGCTGGCGGCTACCGGATGGAGGAGTTCCTGGGGGCGGTACGTGACGACGCCCGAACAACGTGCGGCGCTGGCGGAGCGCGGAGCCGATCTGCCGCGGCCCGCGATGAAGGCGTGGTGCGTCTCGTTTCGTCGTAGCGTCTCGGCTCTGGCGTCGGTGGTGGTTCACACGAAGTACTCTGGGAGCGCCGAGGGTTCAGCGCGCACCACACCGTCTGGCCTCAGGAGCACGTGCTCGGCATTTGCGTCGCCGAGATCTGCAAGTCAAAGTTGCGTGTCTACGCGCTCGCTCTGGACGGCCACGGCGATCTCGTGGAAGACGTCGAATACTTGTTGGAATGAGCCAGCGCAGGATTGGGGGGACTATGTTCCAGGGGTCGGAGATAGTGCTCCTCGCGGCGGTCTGTATGTCGCTCGCCTGCGGCACGGACAGCCCGGAGCGGGCGTGTGTGCCGGGGGCGACGCAGCTCTGCGTCTGCGCGGGCGGAGTCGCTGGCGGCCAAGTCTGCCAGGGTGGCGGGCAAGCTTGGTCAGCGTGTCAATGCGGCGTCGGAGCGCCAGACGTGGTCGGCATCGACGTAGTCGATGATACTGACCTGACAGCCACCGACGGCTCCGCGGACGGGGCCACGCCCGAGATCGACATGGACTTAGCCGGCGACGTGTCGGCACTCCCGGCCACGTTTGGGTCGGGGGTGTTCTCGATCTCCATAGACCTCGGCGATGTGCTTGCGGGGACCTTCCTGCGGATGGTGGCGGACATGCGCGTCGACCCGGACACCGGCGAGGCGTGGCTCATCGCGACGGTCGCGGGGCGCATCAGCAAGACGCCCACCGGCGAAGCCGTCCCGTCGAACACCAGCGACCCTGACTACATCACGCCGCGCATCGACAGTCAGGGCTGGGTGCTGGCGTTGAAGGCCCAGATCACGAAGCTGCCTGGGGAGGGCGCCTACTCCATGCAGACCGAGCCGCAGGACGTGGACGTGCGCGTGCTAGGCGGCTTCCGCGTGCGGCTGAGCGCGCTGCGGCTGAGCGCGACCTTGCGCCCCGGCGCCGGGGATGACGGGCGCGACACCTACGTCGGCATCTTGAGCTCGGCCAAGGTGCTGCTGGGCGACGACGGCGAGGATCTCGGGGCTGTAGCCGCCGCGGACTGGCTCGGATACGGCTACGACGAGACCGAGCTGGCCGAGCCGCGCTTCGACGGCCTGCCGCGCATCTGCGACGCGAAGCCCTGCGAGGTGCTGGTGAAGCGCGGCGGCGAATGCCAGCTTGCGCTCCCGTGGACCCCGCCGGCAAGTTGCCCCTGACTCGCGGCGGGCGCGCCGCGGCCGCGAATTCGTACTTCGAGCATTCGACCAGGACCGCTCGACACCACCCGCAGTCGATGCGGGCGCCACGCTGCTCGCTGCTCTCCCCACACCACGATCCTCACCACCGCCCGCAGGTCGCGCTCGCTGACCGGCTCGACCCCGTCGACCATCGCCCGTGGCGTCGGTTCGTTCGGGTCGGTAAGGTCACCGCGTTCGCTTCCACGGGAACCGCCACGCGCCCGCGACGCAGTGTTTTGAGGAGGAGGTTCGGATGCTTCGGGCACTCTTGGTCGTCTGGGCGCTGGCGTTCGGCACCTCGGAACTCAGCGCTTGCGGATGCGAGCTGAAGGGCTGTTTCGGGTCCATCGACGTCACCTTCACCGAATCCGCCATCGACCTCGCCGCCCCCCAGGCGAACGGTGAGCCTTGGTTCACGGCGGAAATGACGTTCGGGGAGTCGACGTTCAGCTACGTCTGCGTCAATGGCGTGCTGACACCCCTCGGAGACACTCCCGTTGGCGACTACTACTTCGGACCGAGGTGCTCAGCATCGGGGTTCTCGTTCGAACTGCCGAGCGCCCCAAAGGCCATGGCGATCAGCGTCCAGGCCGTCCGGTGGAGCAAGTCGTTCGACGGCCTCGAGGCCGATGAGTCCGACGTGGACTACCCCAACGGGAAGCGATGTGGCGGCGGGTGTCGTTCATCGTCCTTCACACTGTGAGTACCTGCGGGCGCCGCCGGGGGCCCAGGCCCTCCGCGGCTCCCCCCACCCCGCCATCCGCACCACCACCCGCAGCTCGCGCTCGCTGACCGGCTCGACCCCGTCCACCTGCTCAAGCCCCCGAAGCTTGTAGGCTGCCGTGAAACTTCGCTGTCGAGCCTCGCAGCCACCTCGACGCTGGGCGGCGCGCCCGGGATCCCTGATGCGAGCTCTGTTTTCGATTCGGTGCTCATGCGCTCCAACGTGCACGCCCTGCTCCGCAATCGGGATGATGCGAAATGTCTCAGCTACGTTGGCAGAGAGCGGCTTGCTCGCCCGGGAAGAGCTTGTCTTCGGAGCGCATGAAGCCCGCGTACACGGGGTTCCTGAGCGTTCGCAGCACGGCGTCTTTGGACCACGCGCGGCGTCTGCGCACGCGTCCTAAGGCGGCGCGGTGCTGCTTCGTGGTCCGGCCGTCGGCGTTGAGCGGGCGCGCGGTGACGAGGGCGGAGCGGTGCTGCTCGTAGAATGCGCTGACCGTCGTGCACCCATCTCCCGCGGCGTCGCGCCGCCCGCCGAAGTCACCGGCCGCCCCCGAGTTATCGGTTCACTGCCGGAGGATGCTCGACATCTTCTTTCCCCTCGCCAGCTCGTCGATAAGCTTGTCGAGGTATCGAATCTTCTGCATCAGCGGGTCGGCGACGTCCTCCACGCGCACGCCACACACCAACCCCTTGATCAGCCCCACGTTCGGATTCATCTGCGGCGCCTGGGCGAAGAACGCCTCGAAATCGATCTTGGCGTCTATCGCGCGCTGAAGCTGCTCCGCGCTATATCCGGTGAGCCACTCGATGATCGCGTCGACCTGCTCTTTGGTCCCGCCCTTCTTCGTCGCCTTCTGGACGTACAGCGGATAGACGCTCCCGAACGACATCGCGAAGATTCTTGGCTTCTTGTCCATCTGCCCTTCCCTCGCGCTGAACGCGACCCGCCCTGCGTCGAGCGTGATGGCGAGACCTGCCGACGTCAAACCTCGACGCGCGCTCCCGGCTCGGCCGCGCCGCTGGTGCATCGGGTGACGATGGCGGAGGGGCGCCGCCACGCGGAGCTCGCGCGGGACGCGGTGGCCGGAGAGCGAACGAGTGCACCGTTGTGCGGACGCGCTCAGAACGACAGGCTCAGCTGCGACTGGAGGCTGACGTCGCGCGTGCCGCTGCCGTCGCGGGGCTGTAAGCGCACGCTGACGACGCTCTGCCATTTGAAGGCTTGGCCGCGGATGTACAAGTTGGCTCCGGCGGCCAGGTCGTGGTGATTCGCGCCCTCCCCTCGAGGCAGGAGGAAGGAGCAGCGGACAACCGGCTCGACTCGGTTTCCGACGACGTAGCCCACCTGGGTGTAGTGGCCGACGGCGTTTAGGCGCTGGTCGGGCCAGCGCCGGCCCCGCTGGGTGTAGCCGAGGGTGACCGCGGAGGTCAGCGTGAACCCTTCCGCTTTGAACATCAGGTCCACGAGCCCGCTGGTGAAGGACGTATCGTCGCCGTCCGCGTCGAAGTCCACGATGCCGGCGACCGCGATGCCGAAGCGTGGCGGTCCACCCTCGAGATCGCTCTCGCTGTAAGGGTTCAGCCCGGCGGTGCCGTACCCAACGCGGGCGGCTATCAGCGGATGGACCGGGTCCGTCACGGCGCCGGGACCCGCGCCGCTGAAGACGCCCACCGCGTACTCCAGCGGGCCAGCCCCTGCGTCGTGCAGCATCACGCCGAGGTCGACGCCGTCCCCGAAGGCCCCGGGGCCCGCCGTCAGCGGCCGGTCGATCATCGCGAGCTGGCTCGCCAGCGTGAGGAAGGGCCTTGAGAAGGGGCGCTTGAACTGGCCCACGCGCACTGCGAGCCGGTCCGGGATCACCGTGTAGTCGACGGAGAGGAACAGGAGCCTCGGGTCGCCACCGCCCAGCTCGCCGACGAACAGGGTGCGCAGGTCTCCGCCGAGCAGGTTCCCCGAGAGGCCGACGCGGGCTCGATGGACGAAGAAGGACGCGGCGTCCGGCGCCCCGTCGACCCAGTCTTGCGCGAGTTGGAACTGGAAGAGGCCGAGCGCGCGCAGGCTGCTCGTCCCGTCGGCGCTGCGCAGGACGAGCCCCTGCTGGGATCCTGAGAGCACGGACGGGGAACTCTCGGCGCCTGGCGAACTCTGTCCCGCCCGCGGCTCCGCGGCCGCAGCCACGCTGAGACAGAGCGTCGACGCCAGCGCCAGGCTGACGAACCGGAGTCGAGTGCGTGCGCACATGGTTCACCCATTCCCGTGGGGCCGATTCGGTCGCCCGCGTGAGGTTGAGAAAGCCCCGGAGACGGCGCAGAGGAACGCCCGCTACTGCTCGACTTGCGCGGCCGATCGGCGGGCACCGAGCGCGCGGCCGGCCGCCACGACGGCGAGCGCGGCCATGACCAAGGTCGCCGCGACGCCGAAGGTGACGCGCATGCCGGAGGCCACGGCCGCGGGGCTCGCCGCCGTAAGCTCGCTCGTGCCCGTCGCGAGCGCGAAGACGGCGCCCATGACGGACGCGCCGGTGATCAACCCGAGGTTCCGCGACAGCGTCAGCGTCGCAGAGACCACGCCCCGCGAGTCCTGGCTGACGTCCCGCATCACGGCGGTGTTGTTGGCCGCCTGAAAGAGCGCGTAGCCGGCGGTGACGACCGCGATGGGCACGAGGTATCCCGCCACCCCGAGCGACTCGGGGATGATCGAGAGGGCGAGCGTGCCGGCCGCGACGCCGCCGAGCCCGACGAAGGCCGCGACCGACGCCCCGAAGCGGTCGACGGCGCGGCCGGATGGTGCTCCCGCCAGCGCGGCCACGAGCGGCCCCACGGACAGGACGACGCCGACCGCCGCGGCGTCGAGCCCGTGCGCGAGCGCCAAGTAGAACGGGCCGACCACAAGCGTCGCCATCACCACCGCGGAGACGAGGAGGTTCGCCGCGAGGCTCGCGCTCAGCGCCGCGTCGCGGAACATCGCCAGCCGGATCAGCGGCGACGACACCCGCGACTCGGCGCGCACGAAGAGCGCGACGCCGACCACCGCCGCGATCAGCAGCGCGAGGTTGAGCCCGCCGAAGTGCCCCCGCCCGAGGGTCATGGCCAGGGCGTACGCAGCGAGCGTCAGCGCGAGGAGCAGCGTCCCGAGGTGGTCGAAGCCGACGCGGCGCGCCTCGGACGCGGCGCGGTCGGCCGGCAGGGTGCGCTGGGCGAGCGCGAGGGCGACCAGCCCGAGCGGGACGGTGACGAAGAAGATGGCCCGCCAGCCCATGAGCGCGATGAGGCCGCCGCCCAAAGACGGCCCGAGCGCGGTCCCGATCGCGGAGGTCGTGCCCAGCAGGCCCATCGCGCTGCCGGTCCGCTCCTTGGGGACGAGGTCGCCGACGAAGGCCATGGTCAGGGCCATCATGGCGGCGGCGCCGATTCCTTGGGCTGCGCGCGCGACGATCACCAGCCCGAGGGTCGGCGCGACGCCGCCGGCGACCGAGGCCCCTGTGAAGAGGAGGAGCCCCGCCCGCAGCGCCCGCCGGCGGCCCAGCAGGTCGCCGAGCCTGCCGACGCCGACGATGGAGGAGGTGATCGCCAGGAGATACGCGAGGACGACCCACTGGGCCTGCTGGAAGGTCGCGCCGAACGCCTGCGTCAGGGTCGGCAGCGCGACGTTGGCGACGCTGGTCCCGAGGGACGACAGCAGCATGGAGAGCGAGAGCCCGGCGAGCGCCCATCGCACCGAAGGCGTCGATGGGGCGGCGGCGCCGAGGGGGGCTTCCTGGGTCTGCGCTGTGCGTTTCATGGTGTGCTCCGTCTTCGTCGGGACGTGGGCTCGGGGACTGGCTCGACGATAGATGCGCGACTGGCATGGCGGAAGACGCACGGATTGCACTTTAATAGTGCGTTTGACGCCATGTCACCGCGGCGCCATGCTCGACCCATGACGAGGCCGGATCTCAACTTGCTGGTCGCCCTCGACGCGCTGCTCGAGGCGGGGAGCGTCGCCGGGGCGGCGCGTCGGATGCGGCTGAGCCCGTCGGCGATGAGCCGAACGTTGGCGCGGCTGCGCGAGGCCACCGGCGATCCGTTGCTGGTACGGGCGGGGCGTGGGCTGGTCCCGACGCCCCGGGCCCTCGAGCTGCGCGAGCGGGTCGGCAAGCTCGTGCAGGAGGCCGAGGCCGCGCTGCGCCCCGACCAGGAGATCCACCTCGCGGAGCTCGCCCGCACATTCACGCTCCGCACCAGCGACGGCTTCGTCGACACCTTCGGCCCGGCCCTCATCGCGCTGGTCGGCGAGCAGGCCCCCGGCGTGCGACTGCGCTTCATCCAAAAGCTGGATAAAGACAGCGGCCCGCTCCGTGAGGGGGCGGTGGATCTGGAGACCGGCGTCGTCGGCGGAGCGACCGGCCCAGAGGTGCGGGCGCAGGCCCTGTTCCGCGACCGCTTCATCGGCGTAGTGCGACGTGGCCACGCGGCGAGCGATGGCCAGCTCAGCGCGGCCGCCTACGCAGGCGGCAGGCACGTCGCGGTCTCGCGGGGCAGGCTCAGCGGCGGCCCCGTCGACGAGGCGCTGGGGTCGCTCGGTCTCCAACGGAATATCGTCGTGACCGTCGGCGGCTACGCGGCCGCGCTCGCGCTCGCGCGCTCCTCTGACCTGATCGCCAGCGTCCCCGAACGGCACACCGGCGGCCTCCGCGCCGGCCTGCACAGCTTCCCCCTCCCCTTCGCTGCCCCGGAGATCACCGTCTCGCTTCTGTGGCATCCCCGGCTGGACGCCGACCCGGCCCACCGCTGGCTGCGGCGCTGCGTCCGCGACGCCTGCGCGAAGCAGCTGGCGGAGCCGCCCCCGCCCTCCCCCGCAGACGACCCGGCCGGGCGGGAGACCTGAGGCACACCCCCTGCGCGTCCGTTTCCTCGCGGTCCGCACCGGTCGTAGACGAACGCTCCCATGGCGCACTCCGGGCGGCTCGGACCGAGCGGAACGACGCGCGGTCGGGGTGGTCTGCGCTCGTGCGGCGGCATGGCCCGCCAGCACAGCGCGGGGTTCAACCGGGATAGGAGCAGGCCCCTCTGGGCGCGTCCCCGTCGGAGCCGCGTCGGAGGCGGGACCGATGACGGCCCACCACGTCAGGATGCAGTGTGGTCGAGGGACTTGAGGCCGGCTGCGACGGCGTGCAAGCGCACATCGCCAGCCCTGGAGCGGAGCCCGGCGTGGCCCCTCATGGCGCCCATGCCCTGCAAACACTCCGCGCCAGCGCCGCTCGCCCCGGCCAGGGCGTAGACCTCGTAGCTGTCGCCGATGGCGTCGCCGAGCCACGCATGCCCCGCGCGGGCGTCGGCAGTGGAAGACTCCGTGAATCGATGAGATAGCGGTGTTGAGATCGGGGGGCGGCCGGCCGTGGCTCCCCGTCGAACTCAGGCCGAGAGCACAGGCGGGGTGAACCGATGGGGAGACCCACGAAGAAGTACTCGCAGGCGCTGCGGGTGCTTGAGCTTTATGACCGGCTCCACCGGGGGCAGACGATTCGGGCTTCGACGATCGCGGAGGCGATGGGGGTGGACCGGCGCACGCTGCAGCGGGACCTCGCTGTGTTGCGCGAGGTGCTTGGGCCGCGGCTCGAAGATGTGGAGCAGCCCGAGATCGGGTGGCGGCTTGCGCATTCGCAGCGGCGGTGGGGGACGACCCGGTGGCAGTTGCTGGGGGTGGCGCTCGGGGCGCGGATGATGGGGTTCCTCTCGGGGCGGAGCTTTGATGGGCAGGTGGGGCCGCTGCTGAGCGAGCTGAGGCGGTCTCTGGCCGCTGGGCAGGCGCTGGACGTCGCTGATCTGGAACAGAAGCTCTTCGTCGTCGAGTCGGGGACGAAGCTGTACCGCACCAATCCGGACCTGCTGCTGAAGCTCGAGGAGATGGTTGACGGGCTGTTGCTGCAGCACCCGATCGAGGTGCTGTACCTGTCGCCGCGAAGTGAGGCCGCTGGCCGACCGCCGCGCGCGTTGCGGGTGCAGGCGCTTTGCATGACCATTCACCGTGGCGCCGTCTACTTTGTCGTGGAGATCCTCGGGGGCGATTGGGTTGGCGCCGGGCGCATCCTGCTGGCCCTGGACCGATTTCAGACGGTCAAGGTGGACCGCGACGCCGAACGACGCCCGCATCCGCGTGACTTTCGGGCCGCTGAGTTCTTTGGCTCGGCGTTTGGGATCTGGCGCGGGGACGAGCGGCACTTGGTGCAGCTTCGGGTGAGCCAGGACTACGCGGCCGCGGTGCGGGAACGGTCGTGGCACCCGAGCCAGCGGCTCGAGGAGCTTCCGGACGGGTCGCTGCGCCTCACGATGACGCTGGGGCACCTTGGCGAAGTGGCGGACTGGGTGCTTGGGATGGGGGAGCATGCGGTGGCCGAGGCCCCGCCGGCGCTGGTGAGCTTGATCAGGGAGCGACTCGGTGCGGCGCTGGCGCAGTATCCGTAAGCGTTGCGATGGTGCGACGTATTCTGTCGCGCGGGGTGAGAGCGTGTTCCTCGTCGACCAAGGACGGTCGGCCAATCGCGGTCGGCCCAGGGTGGTCGGCCAAAGGAGACAGCGATGAGCCAGGACCACATTCGCGCCGCCGTCGTCCGGCGCGCACTTGCTGAGATGGGCGGGACCTTTCGGACCAAGGAGCTGTCGGGACACGCGCTGATGCTCGACGGGCATCCGGAGCTACGCGACCAACGCAACTACCACGCCTGGGTGGGCCGGTACTTGTCTGCGCATTGCACCGACGTGGTGCGGACGCCTGCGAGCAATCACCCCGACGGGGCCATGTGGATCAACCAGGTGAAGCCAGGCGCCGCGCCGGGTCCCCGCGTGGCCGCGAACCCCGCCGTCGCCCCGAGCGCCCGAACGGTCGAGACGGGAGGTGGCCAAGCAGCCGATCTCGGGCCTCAGTCCGCCAGCGACAACGGGTTCACCGCACGGATGCGGCGACACCAGAGCTGGTACCGGGCCTCGGTGCTCAACGTGCCGTGCGGGACCGGTCCGCAGCCGGCCTCGACCAGCGCCTACGGGAACATGCTGCGAAGCGACGACGGCCAGCGGGGCCTGAACTTCCTGACGCCCGAGATCCACCGGGTCGCGCTCGAGCGCTTGGAGGATAGGACCGGCGTCATCGAGCCCTTCCGCCTGCTGCACAACATGCTGTCGAGCCAGCCCATGTGCTTCAACGTGTTCGGGCCGCTCGTGCGCGACCTCAAGCTGGCGACGCGGCTGATGCAGACCGTGCCGGGCCTGCAGGTGGGCGAGGTGCGCGATGTGCGCATCGAGTTCGCGCCTCAGCCGGCCAGCGAGTACCTGGGGGATCGCACCGCGTTCGATGCGTTCATCGACTACCGGCGCACCGACGGCACGCGGGCCTTCCTCGGCATCGAGACGAAGTTGACCGAGCCCTTCTCGGCGAAGCACTACGACTCGCCCGACTACCGGCGCTGGATGAAGGGAGCGGGCTCGCCGTGGCGTGCAGACGCGCAGGACCAAGCCGACGCGGTGCGACACAATCAGCTCTGGCGCGACCACCTGCTCGCCATGGCGCTTCGTGATCACCGCGGCTCCCCCTACGAGCACGGCACGCTGGTGCTGGTGCGCCATCCGCTCGATCGCTCGTGCGAGCGCGTGGTCGATGGCTACCGGCGGCTGCTGGTCGACGGCGACCAGACCTTCGTGGACTATCCCCTCGACCGGCTGGTGGCCGGCTGGCGCCAGGTTGAGGCCGGGGAAGCCTGCACGCGGTGGCTGGCAGACCTCGAGAAGCGCTATCTGGACCTTCACGCGAGCGAGGGGAGCCGATGACCGCCAACCACAAGCTGACCGAGGAGTACCAGGATCGGGTGGGCCGCCTCGCCGCCCTCTTCCCGGCCGCACACGCGTTCCTGCGCCGGCTTGAGGGCGAGGGACCGTCGCATCGCTTGTGGTTGAGCACGTCGGTGAACGCGCACCTATACAAGGGCGACGGCTTTCTCGCCTACCTCAAGATCAAGAACCCGGAGCTGCGCCCGCCCTCGCTGGTGCTCTCGCCGAAGTTCAATCACCGAATCGCAGGCCACACGACCGACCAGTCCCGGCGCCTCTTCCCGCGGGTGGTCGACACCGTCCTGCGAGCGTCCGGCGGTGAGGCCGCACCGTGGGCGATTCGGCTCGCGAATGGCGCGACCGAGTTGACGGTGAAGGCGCCGGTGCAGCTATTTGACGGCTTATTCGACGCGCTCTCGACGCTGGATGTCGCTTGAGCGGGAGGCCTCGGGCGGTGGCGGCAGGGCTCGGCATCGGGCAGCAGCTCGCTTGGTTGAAGGAGCGGACGTGAGGGACCAGGACGACCGCACGGACTTCTACGCTGTTCTGGGCCTGCTCGCCGCCAAGACGGGCGGACCACGAGCCTTGTCCGAGTGCCACGGCCGAATGGGTTGGCCGCGACGGGGCGTGTACTACTTCTTTGAGCCGGGTGAACCCCGAGGGGCGGGTGCGGACGGGCTGCGCGTCGTCCGCGTGGGAACGCACGCTGTGTCCAGCAAGTCGCGCACGTCTCTATGGCAGCGGCTGGCCCAGCATCGAGGAACCGCGGCTGGAACCGGCAACCACCGAGGCAGCATCTTCCGACTCCTGGTGGGCGAAGCCATTATCCATCGAGGCGGCTTGAATTTGCCGTCCTGGGGAACGGCAAGCTCGCCCGGGTCGGCGGCAAAGCGACTCGGCCTCAGCCGCGAGGCCCTCAAAGCTTTGGAGGCGCCGCTGGAGCGCAAAGTGGGCGAGGTCATTGGGGCGATGCCGCTTCTTTGGGTGGAGGTGGACGACGAACCGGGCACAGAGAGCGCGCGCGGCTTCATCGAGCGCAACTCGATCGCGCTCCTCGCGGGGGGTGCGGCGGTCCGGCCGGCCGGCGAGTGGTTGGGGGCGTGGTCACGACGCCAAGCCGTCCGGGAAGGCGGACTCTGGAACCAGAACCATGTGGCAGAGACCTACGACCCTTCGTTTATCGAGAGGTTCGCGGAGCTCGTCGCCAGGATGTGAAGTCGAGCCTGCGCACGGTCCGCTTGTCCGCAGCCGTGGGCAGAGGGCGACGCAGTGGGGATCGGCCCGGGGACCCTGCACCGCAAGCTGAAGCGGCAAAAGGAGGGGTTCTCCCATCCACCGTCTCCCTGAGCGCCCTTCGCCGCGGCCCGGCGCAGGGCCGGCGGCGGGAAGACCCGGTGGCGCTATGATGTTGGGCCACCCCCGGCTCGTCGCGCCGCGCCTGAAGACCCCTGGAGACCTCATGTTTCGAAGCCTCGCCCTCGCCCTCGCCCTCGCCCTCGCCCTCGCGAGCCCCGGGGCCTCCGCCGCGCCGCCAGCCGCGGGCGCAGGCTTCGACGCGCGCCTCACCGGCTTGGCCTACCCCCACCCGGTGAAGATGCGGCGCTTCCAGGCGCAGGAACAGCCGCTGGAGATGGCCTACATGGACGTGGCGCCCGCCCGGGAGGCCAACGGCGAGGTGGTGCTGCTGCTGCACGGCAAGAACTTCTCGGGCGCCTACTGGGAAAACACCATCACGCCGCTGCGCGCCCGCGGCTACCGGGTGGTGGTGCCGGACCAGGTGGGCTTCGGCAAGTCCAGCAAGCCGGAGCACTTCCAGTACAGCTTCCAGACGCTGGCCGGGTTCACCGACGACCTGATTCGCGAGCTTGGGGTGGACCGGGTCCACGTCGTGGGTCACTCCATGGGGGGCATGCTGGCAGTGCGGTACGCGCTGATGTTTCCGGAGCGGGTGGCCAGCCTGACCCTGGTCAACCCCATCGGTCTGGAGGATTGGAAGCGCGTCGTGCCGTACCGGCCCGTGTCCTGGTGGTTCGCGCAGGAGCGCAAGCAGACCGCCGAGGGTGTGCGCGCCTACATGACCGAGAGCTACTTCGACGGGACCTGGAAGCCGTCATACGAGCCGCTCATCACGCTTCAGGCGGGGTGGATCGCGGGGCCGGACCACGACCGCATCGCGTGGAACTCCGCGCTGGCCTACGACATGATCTTCACCCAGCCGGTGATCTACGAGTTGGAGCTATTGCGCGCGCCCACGCTGCTCATCATCGGCGGCCGCGACCGCACCGCGGTGGGCAAGCCCCTGGTGTCGCCCGAGGTGCGCGCCACCCTGGGCGATTACCCCAAGCTGGCGCGCGAGGCGGCGGCGCGGATCCCCGGCGCCCAACTCGAGCTACTCGACGGCATCGGCCACGTGCCCCAGTACGAGGCAGAGGAGCCCTACCTCGAGGCGCTGACGCGTTTCATCGTCACCCACAAGGCCGCCCGCTGACGCCCCCCGCGCTGCTCGAATCGTCGGCCGATGCGGAAGGCCGACGGGCCGTTCGCAATCCGGGCTCGACGAGCGCGTCCGCGGGCGTCTCGGCCTCCGGGACCGCGCGAGGCGCCGCCGCGACGCTATCCAGCAAAATTCGCGGATTCCGATGAGCGTGGCGCGATCCGTTTCGGGGGTTTGAGGCCCCGCGCTCAGCGCGTGCTGCGGACGGGCTAGGCCACCTTGCTGCGACCGCGACGGCTCGGTAGTTTCAAGGCATCCTCATCCGCGGCGTCAGCCGACGACCACCCGCCCCGCTCCCCTGCCGAGGCCCCGATGCTCAGGGCGATTACTGCCATCTCGTGCTCAGCGCTCGCCGCCTACGCGCTCTTCGGCTGCGCCTGCACCGACGTAGGTTGTTCCGACACAATAACCGTCACGTTCAGCGAGCCCGTTGTGGAGTTCGGAGCCCCAGTCGAAGGCGACGGTGAATCGCCGTGGTTTACCGTAGACATGAGCTTCGGCGACTCGACCCTCTCCTACGTCTGCGTCGACGGAGCGCTCAAACGCGTTCCGGAATCGGCGGCGGTCGAAGGTTGGCCACCCTTCGCCTCGTGTTCGCCATGGGATTTCACGTTGCACGGCGGGAGCGCCGACACTCCGAAATCCATGGCGATCAGCGTGCACGCCGCCCGGTGGAGCAAGTCCTTCGACCGCCTCAAAGCCACGCGCTCTGAGGTCCAGTACCCGAACGGCAAATACTGCGACGGCAAGTGCCGCCAGTCGTCGTTCAAGCTCTAGCCTGCTCTTCTCACCACCTCCGGCTGCGAGCGGCGGATATGCAGGCGCTTTCGACGCGTGCTCCATCCGTCGCCCTGCGACGTGCTAACAGCACGCCTCGGTCGCCTCCAGTCCGCGCACGCCGAAATCACCTACATCTCCTTGCTCTCGCTCGAAGGTCTGTGAGAAGTGCAGGCTAGCGGCGGTGGCTCCCCAAGGCCGCGGCCGTCGCGACGTGTGTGCGCTGCCCCGCCCTGACTGAACCCTGCTAGTCGCCACTCTCACCCGCGCTCGCCCTCCGCTTTCGACCGCGGCGCATCGCGGCGATGAATGTGCCACTGGTCGGCATGGCACTTTCGGATAGCGCGCGCACGGGCCCGCGACTGGTGACGGGTGGCGCGGCGAATCACGGCTTGACGGTCCATCGACTGCTGCGCCGGGCGATGCTCCCCGTCGGCGTCAGAGTGCTCGGGGTCCCCGCGCACCACCACGGGGCGGACCGCCTTGAGCGCTGAGGCTGGACACGGCCGGCGTCACGCGTTACACTTTTGTCGAGATTTAACCTGGGCGCCTTGAGGGGCCGCAGCGAGCTCGCCGGCCCGACCACCGCGCCCACCCGGGAGCCCCCATGAACGGACCATCGCGACCTCGGATCGGCGTCAGCGCGTGCTTGCTGGGCGAGGGCGTCCGCTTTGACACGGGCCACAAGCGCAGCGACTACGTGGCCAGCACCTTGAGCCGCTTCGTCGAGCTGATCCCCGTCTGTCCCGAGGTCGAGTCGGGCATGGGCGTGCCCCGCGAGTCGATGCGGCTCTTCGCGACCCCCACGGGGCTCGGACTCGTCGGCAACCGAACCGGCGTGGACTACGGTGACGGCATGGCCGCGTTCGCCGGTCGCCGCGCCGCGGAGTTGGCCGCGCTGCAGCTCGACGGCTTCGTGCTCAAAAAGGACTCGCCAACCTGCGGCGTCGAGCGCGTCCGGGTGTATCGCCAGGGCGGCGGGCAGCCTTCGCGCGATGGCAGGGGCCTCTTCACGGCGGCGCTCCAAGCTCGCATCCCGACGCTCCCGCTCGCCGAGGAGGGCTGGCTTAACGACGACGGCCTCCGCGCTTCGTTTCTCGAGCGCATCTTCACGCACCACCGGCTGCGCACCTCGCTCCTCGCCGCGCCGACCCCTCGCGCGCTGCTCGAGTTTCACGCCGACCACAAGCTGCTCTACATGGCGCGAAGCCCCGAGCGCTACCGCGAGCTTGGCCGCATCGCGGCGCAGGCAGCCAGCCGCCCGCTCGACACCACCCTCGCGCTGTACGCCGCGCAGGCCATGGCGGCCCTGGCCGAGCGCAGCACGCCGGGCAAGCACGGCAACGTCCTCCAGCACATCCTGGGCTACTTCAAGGGCGCCCTCAGCGCCGCCGAGAAGCAGGAGTTCCTGACCCTCGTCGACGAGTTCCGTGCCGGCCTTCACGGGCTGGTCGTCCCCTTGACGCTGCTGCTTCACTACGTCCGGCGACACGGCGCCGCCGACTGGCTGCGCCGCCAAGCCTATCTCCAGCCCTACCCGCGAGAGCTTGGCGCCCGCTGAGCGTCCCGCCTGACGGCGCGCGAGATCCATCGAATTCCCGATTTCGCCAGTCGCCACCTTTCATTTCGCCCGGGGTGTGTGAGACAGTTTCCGGTACGCGCCGCTCTCGGTGTCGGCGCGGACGAGATGGGATCTCACGAAGGCTGAGCGCGCACCCCTCCCGACGCGGGCGGGCGTTCTCGGCACCAGTGGCGCGCGGTCGCTCCGGCCGTGGCGCGACCGCTCTGCCCTGACGGCGGCGGCGGACAGAGGAGTCGCAGATGGCCCGCGGGCTCTCCGCCATCGCTCAAATCAAGCCAGGTCGCCCCCCCGCCGTGTGGCGCGCGGTTGGCCCGGGCCGCCGCTGCCGGACGAGCGCGGCCCGGACACGCCCCGGGAGCGCGGTCACGTGAACCGGACCATCCTCGTCATCGACGACAACGCCGTGACCCGCGGCTTCGTCCGCGAGACGCTCGAGGGCCAGGGTTACCAGATCGTGGAGGCCCGCGACGGCGAATCCGCGCTCGCCGCGCTCGACACTCAGCGGCCGGATCTCGTGCTGCAGGACCTGGTCCTGCCAGACGTGGACGGCTTCGACCTCGCCGTGGCGATTCGCGCCCGGTTGCAGAGTCCTCACGTCCCGCTGCTGGCCTTCTCCGGCTTCGTCTCGACCCTCGACGAGGCCCGCCTCGCGTCCGTGGGATTCGACGACCTCGTCATGAAGCCGGTCGCGACGGCGAGGCTCATCAAGGTGGTCCACACCTATCTCCCCGTGGCGGTGGCGCCGGCCGAGCGGTTCGGCGCGGGCCGGCTGCTCCTCATCGCGGACCCCGACTCGGCGCAGGCCAGGCTCGACGCCTACCGCTGGGAGCTCTTCGGCTTCCGGGTCGCGACGGCGCGCGACGGGCGCGAGGCGCTCGACCACGCGCGGACCACGCCGCCCGCGGCCATCATCAGCGAGATCATGATGCCGCGCGTGGATGGCTTCGGGCTGTGCATGGCGGCGCGACGCGACGCGGCCCTGCGCGACGTGCCGATCCTCCTGGTCGCGTGGAGTGACATGGAAGACGCGGACCGAGAGCTGGCGCGGGGCGCCGGCGCGAACGCGTGCGTGCGCCGCGAGCCGGACTTTCGCAGGCTGGTCGACACGCTGCGCGCGGCCTTGGAGCCCCGGGGTGGTGGCGAGCCGCCCGCGGAGGTCGACCACGGCACGCTCGAGGCCGCGCACTGCCAGCGCGTCGTCAGCCAGCTTGAGCGGCAGGTGTCGCTCAACGCGGGCATCGCGCAGCGCTGCGCCCTCCTCGCGTCGGAGCTCTCGATCCTCTCGGGGATCTCGGGCGCCCTCTCGGGTGGTACCGACTTCGACGCCGCGCTCGACGCGGTGCTCGCCTCCTTCTTCGACGCCGCCGGCATCTCCACCGGCGCGCTGTTGCTCTTTGAAGACGACGCGGTGGTGTCTCGCTCAGTCGGCTTCGCCCCGCGATGGGAGGCGGAGCTCAAGAGCTTCTTCGGCGACCTCCCGGAGCTGCGCGCCCTTCTGGAGGCAGGCTCCCCGCTGCTCTTGCCGCTGGAATCGGGGCTGCTGAGCCGGGCTCAGCGCGCGCTGAACTCGACGGGCGCGCGGTCGGCGCTGGTGCTCCCGATCCTGCACCGCCGACAGTGTTTCGGCGCGCTGCTCATCGCGTCCAACGGGGCCTCGGTCACCAGCGACGACCGGGTGGCGTTCGCCGTGGGGGTCGCGGCGCAGATCGCCCAGGGCCTGGCGCTCGCGCGCGCGTTCGAGGCCAAGGTGAAGGCGGAGCGCGAGGCGCGCGAGCAGGCGAGCCTCCTCGAGGCGATCATGGCGAGCTTGTCCGACGGTGTGGCCGTGACGGACTCCGAGGGGCGCTTTCTGTTCTGGAACGCCGCGGCCGACACGACAATACGGCCAGGCGCGGCCGAGGCGGGGCTGGACGGCTGGTCGGCCCGCTACGACGTCTTCCTGCCGGACAAGACCACGCGGGTTCCGATGGAGGCGCTCCCGCTCGCGCGAGCGCTGCGCGGCGAAACGATCGAGCGCCAGGAGCTCTACGTCGTTCACGATCACGCCCCGGACGGCGCGTGGCTCAGCGTGACGGCGCGGCCGCTGCGGGTGGGTGCGCAGGGGCGAGGGGCCGTCACGGTGTTCCGAGATGTGAGCGTCGAGAAGGCGACGGCGGAGCAGCTCATGATCGCCGACCGCATGGTGTCGGTCGGCACGCTGGCGTCGGGCGTCGCCCACGAGATCAACAACCCGCTTGCGTCGGTGATGGCCAATGTCCACCTCGCCGCGTTGGACGCCGACAGCTTCGCCAAGATCGTCGGACCCTCGCCCGAGCTGGACCAGCTCCGAGACGAGCTCCATGACGCCGCCGAGAGCGCCGAACGCATTCGGAACATCGTGCGCGACCTCAAGATCTTCTCGCGTTCGGAAGAGGAGAAGACCGGCCCCGTCGACGTCCAGCGCGTGTTGGAGTCGACCTTGCGCATGGCCTACAACGAGATCCGCCATCGGGCTCGGCTGGTGAAGGTCTACGGCAAGGTGGCGCCGGTCGAGGCGAGCGAGTCGCGTCTCGGCCAGGCCTTCTTGAACCTCATCGTGAACGCGGCGCAGGCCATCGCCGAGGGTCGGACGGAGAGCAACGAGATCCGGATCTCCACCAGCACCCGCGCGGACGGGCACGTGGTCGTGGAGATCGCCGACACGGGCCCGGGGATGCCGCCCGAGATCCTCGCGCGCGTCTTCACGCCCTTCTTCACGACCAAGCCGGCGGGCGTCGGGACCGGGCTCGGGCTCTCCATAAGTCGGCAGATTGTCACCGGATTCGGCGGATCCATCGACGTGCGGAGCGAGGTCGGAGTGGGGACGACGATCCGCATGGCCTTGCCGCCCAGCGTCTCGGTGGGGGCGCCGGGAACGCAGAGCCACGCGACCGCCGCGGCCCGCAGGCGGGGCAAGATCCTCGTGGTCGACGACGACCCGATGATCGCCAAGGCCGTGGAGCGAACGCTGTCCGCAGAGCACGACGTCACGACCATGGGCGGGGGCGCGCGCGCGCTGGACCGCATCCGCGCGGGAGAGCGCTTCGACGTGATCTTCTGCGACCTGATGATGCCCGACGTCACGGGCATGGAGTTCCACGCGGGGCTGGTCCAGATCGACCGCGACCAAGCGGAACGCATCATCTTCGTCACCGGCGGCGCCTTCACTCCGCGCGCCCGCGCCTTCTTGCGCGAGGTCGCCAACCTGCGGATTGAGAAGCCGTTCGACCTCATGCAGTTGCGAGCGCTGGTCCACGATCGGGTCCGATAGGGAGGCGAGCGATGATCGAATCTGAGACGGCTTCGAGGCGGAGCATCGACCACATCCTGGTCGTGGATGACGAGGACGACACGCGGCGGGCCCTCGAGAGAAGCCTGCGGCGGCTCGGCTACGAGGTCTCCGATGCCGCCAATGGCGAAGAGGGCCTGCGGCTGGCGATCGAGCTGCAGCCCCAGGTCGTCCTCGCCGACATCCGCATGCCGACCATGGACGGGCACACGCTGCTGCGGCGCCTCGCCGCGCATGACCTGGACGCGGCGGTCATCGTCATGAGCGCGCACGGCAACATGGACGACGTCATCGACGTGCTGCGAAACGGGGCGGTCGACTATCTGAGGAAGCCGTGGGCGCCCTCGGAGTTGGTCGCGTCGGTGGGGCGGGCGGTGACCATCCACGACCATCGCCAGCTCGCGCGCCGACTGAAGGCCGCGGCCGAGTCCACGGGGGCCGGCGCCGGGGCGCTCGGGTCGGCTGGCTGCGGCGGCCCCACGGGCGCGATGGGCGCGGTCGATTCGCCGGCCCGCGCGCCCGAGGCAGCGCCGAGCCCGATCCTGCAGCAGATCCGCCGGGGCGAGATGGTGTTGCCGCCGATGCCCGCCGAGCTCACTCAGCTCCGCATGGTGCTGGCGAAACCCGACGCGTCGATGGACGAGATCGCGCTGTTGGTCGAGCGCGACGGGCGGCTCGCTGCCGACGTGCTGCGCGTCACCAACAGCGCGCAGTACCGCCGGCGCGGACGCATCGACGATATCCGCGCGGCCGTCAGCCGAATCGGTCTCCGGCAACTGCAGAACATCGTGCAGACGGTGATCCTGCGCGACACCCACGAGACGAAGGACCGGACGCTGCGCGCGGTGCAGATGCGTGTCTGGCGCTACTCCATCGCGCGGGCGATCTCGATGCGCGGGCTCGGCGAGCTCTTCGGCGCCGCGGCCTCGGTCGACCCCGAGCGGGCCTACCTGGCGGGGCTCTACGCGGACGTGGGCGCGTCATTCTTCCTCGGCGCGCTCGCTGAGAACCCGCCGCCGGAGAGCAGTCCCAAGACCTCGCCGCCCTACGCCGGCATGCTGCGCCGTGAGCACGAAGAGATCGGAGCCCTCGTCCTGGCTCGGTGGGGCGTGGACGCGGAGATCATTCATATGGCGCGAACCCACCACTTCGATGCCCCGCCCGTGCCCCCGAACCGATGCTGGAACATGGCGATCCTCGGCGCCGCCATCGCCGACAAGCTGACCGGGGGCGACGACCCCACGCGCACCGGAGTCCCGAGCCCCGAGCTGATCGATCGCTGCGCCGCGGACCTGCGGATTGGCGCCACCACGGCCTCGAAGATCGAGGACTCCGTGCGGCGCGAGTTCGTGGGGGTCATGGAAGCGCTGGCGTAGTAGGGAGGGGCGATGACGGACCAAGCGCCTGAGAGATATCGAGTGCTGCTCGTCGACGATGACCCGGCGATTCTGCGCGACTACTCGCGACTGCTGCGTAGCCTCGGCTTCGAGACCGTGACCGCGGTCGACGGCCGGGACGCCATCGACCGCCTTGGCGAGGGCGGGTTCGACGTCATCGTCAGCGATCTCTCGATGCCCAACATGGGCGGGATCGAGTTCCTGCGGGCGGTACGCGAGCACGATCTCGACGTGCCCGTGGTGCTGATGACGGGGCTGCCGGGGCTGGAGAGCGCCGCGGAGGCCGTCGAGCACGGTGCGTTTCGGTACCTGACCAAGCCCGTGGCGCCGGCGAAGTTCGCCGAGGTGATGCGCAGCGCGGCGGGGATGAGCGCGATGGCCAAGCTGAAGCGCGAGGCCCTGGCTCTGGTCGGGTCCGAGGGCGCGCCGCGCGGCGACCGCGCCTCCCTCGACGCGGCGTTCACCCACGCCCTGGAGCAGCTCTGGATGGCCTACCAGCCGATCGTCCGCTCCCTCGAGCGGGCCGTGTTCGCTTACGAGGCGCTGGTCCGCTCCGGCGAGCCGAGCCTGGTCAGCCCCGTCGAGCTGCTCGAGGCCGCCGAGCGCCTGGGGCGCGTCCACGAGCTGGGCCGGCGCATTCGCGAGCAGGTGGCGAGCGCCTCGGTCGACGCCCCGGCCGACGCGCTGCTCTTCGTGAATCTGCACGCCGTCGACCTCAATGACCCCGAGCTGTTCTCACCGACGTCGCCGCTGTCGGCGATCGCCGCCCGGGTGGTCCTCGAGGTCACTGAGCGCACGTCCCTGCAGGGGGTCGGCGAGCTGTCGTCGAAGCTCCGAACCCTGCGAAAGCTGGGCTTCCGAATCGCCGTCGACGACCTGGGCGCGGGGTACGCGGGCTTGGCGAGCTTCTCCCAGCTCGACCCCGACTTCGCCAAGCTCGACATGTCCCTGGTGCGCGACGTGGACACATCCACGAAGAAGCAGAGCGTGATTCGCGCCATGACCAAGCTCTGCACGCAGGACCTCGGGATCCAGGTCGTCAGCGAGGGCGTGGAGAACGCGCGGGAGCAGGACGCCCTGGCGACCGCGGGCTGCGATCTGATGCAGGGCTATCACTTCGCGCGACCTGGCCCGGGCTTTGCTTCCCCTCAGTGGCTCGGTTTGGCGCCGCTCCCCCTCGGTTGACGGGGCGGCCGCTCGTCCAGGCGAAACCGGCGCCTTCGGGGCTCACGACGCGCGACGGCATCAGCTACCATGAGGCGCCTCGCCCCCGACCATCGCCTCTCGCCGACCGCGCGACGCCCCGAGGACCCGCCCGATGACCATCACGCTCGACGCCCTGCTCGCGATGTCCAACGACGCCCTCTTCGACATCGTGCGCGCCGCTCACCCGCTGGACTTGGAGGCCCTCGCCAACACCTCCTACACCGGGATCGACCTGTCGATGCCTGCGTTTTTTCACAAGCTCTTCTGGAAGTCCTTCCGAAAGACCTTCCACCTCGACCCCGCCACCGGCGTGCTCCGCGGCTGGAACGTGAAGGTGCAGCAGACCGGCTGGGAGTCGCCCCCAGAACCGAAACGCGGGCGCGACGGCCGACCGCTCAGCTTCGGCCACTACGAAGTGCGCTCGGCCCGTGGCTTGAAGTTCCCCCGCGGCTGGACCGGCGAGCACTACCTGGACTACCGATTCGCCGGGAACCCCTTCTACGAGTTCCCCGCGGGCAACGGCTACTGCCCGCTGGTGAGCGTGAATGCAGGGGACAGCGAGCTGCTCTTGGGCTGGGAGATCTTCAAGGTAGGCCCGCTCGCCATCCCCATCCGCGACTTCTGGGTGCTCAAGCGCGAGGGGCCGCTCGCCCCCGCCGACGTGCTGCCCCGCCCAGACGCCAAGCGGCCCGCCCTGCCCTCCTGAGGCCCTAAGAGCGTGTAGTGAATAGATGACTCGGCGGCTCTGGGCGCTCTCGGGCGCCTCGGCGTCGCAAGACCGCTGCGGCAAAACCCTTGGTCCGCCTCGGGTTCTGCGATCGGCTTCGCTTCGCTGCGCCTCGACGAAACACCTCGAGAGCACCTCGGATCCACCCGCCCCCCTCATCCACTACAAGCTCCTCGTCAGCCGTCCTGAAAGCCCGCCGCCTTGTGGCTGCCGTCGCAGAAGGGCTTGTTGCTGGAGTGCCCACAGCGGCACAGCGCGGCCTTCGTCCCCGTCCATGCCTTGCGCCCGCTGCTCGCCGCGATGGTCAGGTTGCCCGACACCAGCAGCGGCCCGTTCGCGGCCTTGCGGATCTTGAGCGGCCCGCCCGCCGACTCGAGGCCATCCCCGGCCTGACCCACGGCACCCCGGTCCCGAAAGCCGCCCTCTTCGTGGCTGTTGTCGCAGAACGGCTTGTTCTTCGACAGCCCACACCGACACAGGGCCGCGCGGAACTTCACGCCCTCCATGTCGTCGGCGGCGCCCTCGATCTCGAGCTGGCCTCGCACGTAGAGCGGCCCGTGGTTCGACACCACCACCACGTTCTCGCCGTCGGCGACCTCCGCCGCGCCCCCGTCCTTTCGCTGCATCGTCAGCGCGCCGGTCGGACAGCGCCCGACCACGTCCGCCACGTCTTCATCCGTCGTCAAATCGGGCTGACACCACGGGTTGCGACCCGTCACGAAGAGCTCGCCGCTCGACCGCCCGCACTCCCCGACGTGAATGCACAGGCGCCCATCCCAGCTCACGTTCGCGCGCTCGCCCGCGTAGGTGTGGATCGATTTGCTGCTCATGACGGCTCCTGTGGCGGGGGCTGGTTGGGGGTTCAAAGGCCGCGCGGGCCCACTGGACCACTCTGCGGCGCCTCGCCCCTTTCAGCGACCGGCAGCGCGCCCGCCGGTCGGCCTGACCGCCATCGGCCGCGGCGCCTCGTGCGCCCGCCATCGCGGCGCCGAGTGGCCCCCCGCGTAGTCGCTCTCCGGGGCGACTTCGGAGCGCGGAGGTAGATCCGCGAGTTGGGCGTCGGTGGCGCCGCTGTGCGTGTCGTGCACCCAGCGCCTCGAACCGTGATGTGCACGCCGCACCCAACCCCACGCGGATCCCGCGCCGACCGCGCTTGCGCGAACAGGGGCGCCCCGGCAAGCTCGCGGCATGGTGCAAACGACACCCCCGCGGCCGGCGGATGCGCAACCAAGTCCCCACCATCGCTTGCACGTCATTCTCTCCGCCGCCCTCATCGCACTGTCGCTCACGGCCGCCCAGCGGCTTGGGTGGTTCTACCCGTTCTCGCCCTTCGATATGTTCGCCGGGGCCCACACCGAGACAAGCCACATGGTGGCGCGCACGGCTGACGGCGCCGAGCACCGACTCGACGAGGTCACGGGCTGGGACTGTGGCGCGCACCCTCAACTAGACCCGACGTGCCCCGGCGCTCACACGGAGCGAGACGAGCGACTGCTCAGCCGCATCGCCAGCGAAGCGGCCGCAGATGGCTCAGGGCAGCCCATGGAGATCCTCCGCCACATCTACAGGATCGACCCGCTCAGCCGCGCGATGGTCCGCGCCGAGTGCGTCGCGCTCACCTGCCGCGCCTCGCTCCGAGACACCGATGGCCAGTGAATTCGCGCGGCCCGCTGACGACGGGCCGAACTGGCTCGCGTGGCGCCGCGGCATCAGCGTGGTGCTCTGCATCGACGTGTTCGCGACCATCGCGCTCACGATGGTTCAGTCCCGCCGCCACACCCAATGGCTGGACGCGCCGGGCGTCCTCGGCGGCCTGGCCGTCTCGAACCCCAGCCTCATCGCGCTGGGTGTGCTCGCGCTCTTGTGCGCGGTCCAGTTCGGACGGGCTAGCGCTGGCTACGTGTGGGGGCTCGGGTACCTCGTAGTCCTGTGGTTGCTGGACCACGCGGTCGCCGCAGTCCACGGCGGGTTCGGGACCTTCGGCTGCTTTGCCGGCTCTGCCC
Organism: Myxococcota bacterium; assembly: GCA_041389525.1. GTDB lineage: Bacteria > Myxococcota_A > UBA9042 > PHBI01 > JACKFB01 > JACKFB01. Next base: position 25,573 of record JAWKRR010000021.1, read on the forward strand.
TGCTCGGCTGGCTCGTCGGCCGCGTGGTCGCCCGCTCGCTAGGCTGGGACTCCCGACGCTCCGCTGGCGAACTCGCCGGGACCGAGTCCCTCGCCGCGCGTTGCGCCATCGCGCTCTTCTCCGCCACATACGTCTGCGCCGCGGTCAGCAAGTTGGGCGACGGGGGCCTCGCCTGGCTCGATCCCGACAACATGCGCCTTATCGTGCAGGGGCGCGTGGAAGATGGCCCGGACTTCCTCTACACGCTGCGGACCGCTTTCGTCTCCTCCCCGCTGGCCGCGGGCGTCGCGACTTGGGGCACGCTCGTGCTCGAACTCGGCGCCCCGCTGATGCTCCTCGGCAAGAGGCCCCGGGCCCTCGTGACAGCGGGGCTCGTCGCCATGCACGTGGGCATACTGGCGCTGCTGGGGATCTTCTTCGCCCAGGCCATCGCCTGCTGCATCGTCTTTGGCGTGCCCTGGCGTCGGCGCTGCGCGGCGGCGGCGAACGCTGCTATCCCGCCGGTCCCCCAGGCCCGCCTCCGCCGCGCTGAGCTGCTCGTCGTCGCGGCTTCCGCGGTCATCCTGGGGAGCCTGTGGCTGGCCCCCATCGAACCGCAGCGCGACCCCTTCGACGTGGTACGCCCGAGCCCGATGGTCCCAGGTGCGCCTGCCCCCTCACCGCCCCCACCATCCGGGCCGCCCACGCGATAACGACCCAGCCGCCTCGCGCGACCGGCGCTCAGTCCTCGCGCGACCCAGCACCGAGCGCCATCAGCTCCGCCGTGAGGCTGGGGTCGTCGTCCATGGCGGCGAAGCGCTCGCGGTCCAGCTCTCCGTCCGGTCGCAGCACGCTGGCCGCCATGCGGTCGATGGCCAGGATCGACAGCACCGTCTGGACGTAGGCGTCGATGAGATCGTCGGGCCCCATGCCCAGGTGGTTGAACTCCTGGGAGTCCATGACCATCAGCCGATCGGTGTCGGCGGCGTATCCGCCCCCCTCCATGGGGACCGAGAGGTTGGTCCCGAGGATGGGCCACGAGGCCGCCCCCTCGCCGAGCACCTCAGGCAGCGGCTCGCGGGCGCGCCGGGCGTAGATCGCGATGGGCGCGAACCCGTCGGGCCCGGAGCACACCATGACCCGCAGGTCGGCGACGAAGATCTCGCCCTCTCGGTCGGGCATCGTCCCGACGTGGTGGTAGCGGCTGCCGGCGCCGCCCGAGGTCCAGTGGGCGTTTCCGACGAGGCCCTGCACGATGAAGCGGTCGTAGCGGTGCTCGGCGCGCAGAAACCCGTCCAGGTCCGCCGCGTTGGTGATGGTCCACACGCCGGCGCCCGCGTTTCCGTAGGGGTCCTTCACCACGGCCCAGCCGCCCATGGCCGCGACCCGCGCCGGCACGTCGGCGAGCCGCACGTCGCGCAGGGTCTCCGGCGTCCGAATCCCAAGCCCCGCGCTCGCCAATTCGGCGCTGAGCGCCTCGTAGGCCTTCACGGCGACGAGCTTGTTGCGACCGCCCGCGAGGCACGCCACCACCGGGTTGAGGATGCGGGTGCGGGTGCGGACCGGGATGCGCGTCCAGGGCCGCTGGGTGACGTAGCGGAGCGCCACGCGGATGGGCGTCCAGCGGTCGGCCTCGTCGCGGATCTCCAGCACCCCGTCGCGGAACCGCGTGGGGCCGTCCAGGGTCTGGCCGGGCGTCTGGGCCGGCATGGGCGCCAGCAGCACGTCCTCGCCGGTCAGGTCGGCCATCGCGGCCGCGTAGCCGGACGCCTCGGTGTAGTTCTTGTCGTAGATGACCGCCAAGCCGCCGGCCGGCAGGTCCGGGTCGCTGAGGTGCGGGATCACACAGCGCTCGAGCAGCCGCCGGTAGCCCCCCTGCGGGTCGGTGGGGTCCAGCAGCGGCATGGACTTGTTGCCCGAGGGGCAGGAGTTGGTCTCGACCACGATCATGCGGCGCACACCGGCGTCATTGACCGTGTAGAAGAGGTCCGCGCCCGCCCAGGCGAGGTGCTGTGTGCGCGTGCGAAGCAGCCCCTCGAGGACGGCCCGGTCGACCTGGGGCCGCAGGTGGCAGAAGCGGCTGGCGATCTGGGCGGGGGTCAGGCGCAGAAAGAAGGCGACCAAGGGGTGAAGCGCCGCGCCGACCACCTTCGGGTAGAAATGCTGCGACGCAACAAAGGCGCCCGGCGAGACACGCTCAGCGCGCTTCCGCCGCAGATCTTCAGAGGAGACCGTGGTCTGCATGGGAGCCCCACCCGAGCTGTGCCGGGGACTGGCGCGTGCTGTGCCCAGATCGCCGCGACGACCACATCGACCGACCACACTGGCCGGGCGCCCGCACTTGCCGCCTGGGCCGGCTCCGCTCGCATTGGCCGGCCCCGCGTGCTCGTGTAGTTTAACGCGGTCGCCCACCTCCGGTCGAGCGGGGTCCCCGTGTCCAAGACGCCCAAGGTCATCAGCGCCCTCGACATCGCCGCGCTGCCCGCCTCGAACAAGCCTCACCGGCTGCTGCTGGACATCGTCGAGGACGGCGCCGGGCTCCCCGTCCGGGTGCCCATCCTGGTCCTCAAGGGCGATCGCCCGGGCCCGGTGCTGGGCCTCACCGCGGCGCTGCACGGCAACGAGATCAACGGCATCCCGGTCATCCACGGGCTCTTCAACTGGCTGGCCGACAAGCCCCTGCGCGGCGCGGTCGTCGCCGTGCTCATCGTGAACGTGCCCGGCTTCCACATGAACGAGCGCCGCTTCGCCGACGGCACCGACCTCAACGGCATCATGCCCGGCGTCGAGCACGGCAACGAACCCCAAGTCTACGCCTGGCGAATCGTCGATCGCGTCGTCCGCCACATGAACGTCCTCATCGACCTGCACACGGCCTCGACCGGGCGGCACAACAGCCTCTACGTGCGCTCGGACATGGACAACCCCGACTCCGCGTCGATGGCGCAGCTGCTGCGGCCCCAGATCATCCTCCACAACGCCGCGAAGGACGGCACCCTGCGCGCCGCGGCCGAGGACCTCGACATCCCCGCCGTGACCATGGAGATCGGCAACCCGCAGCGCTTTCAGCCGGAGCACATCCGCCTGTCGCTCATCGGCGTGCGCCGCGTCATGGGCGAGCTTGGCATGGTGCGCCGCCCCCACGTCGTCGCCGGCCCGCCGCCCGTGGTCTGCAGCCGCAGCCGCTGGCTCTACACCGATCGCGGCGGGCTGCTCGACGTGCTGCCCGCCTTGACCGAGCACGTCTCCGAGGGCGACGTGGTCGCGCGCCTCTGTGACATCTTCGGCGACCGCATCGCCGAGTACCGCGCGCCGGAGTCCGGCGTGGTCATCGGCAAGAGCGTCAACCCCGTGGGCCCCAGCGGCGCGCGCATCCTGCACCTCGGCATCCTCGACGCCGAAGACGCCAAGCGCGTCGACGACTTCGACGCCCTCGGCGGCCCGTGAACGTCGGGCTGCTGGTCAATCGCCCGCCCGAGATCCAGGCGCTGCAGACCACAGCGCTGCTGGCCACCACGGCGTCGCGTCGCGGCCACGCGCTCGCGGTGTTCGGCGTCGGCGATCTCTCCGTCACCCCCGACGACACCCTGGTGGCCCGCGCCCTGCCCTTCGCACCCGCGGCCGCCTCGACCGAAGAGTCCTTCGTCGCGGCCCTCAAGCGCGGCCAGCGCGCGCCCACCGAGCTCGAGGCGCTGGACCTCATCCTGGTCCGCTCGAGCCCCGGCCGCGACACGGCGCGCCAGGCGCTGCACGACACCACCCTGTCGATGCTGCGGCTCTGCGCGGCCCGCGGCGTCCACGTCGTCAACTCGCCCGACGGGCTCGCCCACACCGCGACCAAGCTGTTCACCAGCGAGCTCCCCGAGGACACCCGCCCGCGCAGCCTCGTCTCCGCGCACCCGCCCGATCTCGTCGAGTTCGTGCGAATGGCGCCCGGCCCGGTCGTGCTCAAGCCGCTCATCGGCACCCAGGGGCGCGACGTGTTCAGGGTCGAGCCGGCCGGGGACCCGAACCTGGGGCAGATCGTCGACGTGCTGACGCGCTCGGGCTACGCGGTCGCCCAGGACTACCTCCCCGAGGCGCCGGCGGGCGACGTGCGCCTCATCGTGCTGGGCGGACAGCCGCTTCAGGTGGCCGGGAAGTTCGCGGCGGTGCGTCGCGCGCCCGCCCCGGGCACCTTCCGCAGCAACGTGTCCCTGGGCGGCTCAGCGCGGCCCACCACCCCGAGCGAGCCCATGCTGGACGCGGCCCGGCGCATCGGCGCCATCCTGATGCGCCACGGGGTCCAGCTCGCCGGCCTCGACTTCATCGGCGACCGGGTCGTCGAGGTCAACGTCTTCAGCCCCGGCGGGTTGCACGACGCGGACCGCTTCTGCGGTGTCTCATTTAGCGAGGCGATCTGGGACTATTTGGAGGATCTCGCGGGCCCGGCGGCCTCTAGACCCGCGGGCGCCTGAAGGCCTCGACCAGGGCGTCGAGGGGGACCGCGGGGCTGGTGCGGCCGTCGACGCCGGTGAGGGTGGTCGCCATGCAGAGCGCGTTGAGGACGGCCTCCTCGGTGCACTCGATGGCCGCCTGAAAGAAGGCGTCGATGCGGGTCGGGGCCAGCATCTCGATGCGCGAGGTGAGTGCCGTCGCCACGCGCGGGATGCGGTTGGCGGTCGAGAAGGCGAGGACGATCTCGCCGGAGCCGTGGGCCGCGTACGAGCCGACCCGGCCCAGGCCCAGGGCGGCGCGGCGGGCGAGGCGCACGAGCTGGTCGGCGGTCATGGGCGCGTCGGTGGCCAGGACCACGATGGCGCTGCCGTAGACCGTGCGGCGGCGGATGTGGTGGGTGAAGAGCGGCGAGAGGAGCTGGCCCACCGGGGCGCCGTCGACGCGGAGGTCTTCCATGCGGCCGAGGTTGCTCTGAACCAGCACGCCCAGGGTGTAGGAGCCGTGGCTCTCGGGCAGGCGGCGCGAGGAGGTGCCGATGCCGCTCTTGAAGTCGAAGGCGATCATGCCGGTGCCGCCGCCGACGCAGCCCTCGGCGACCGGGCCGCTGGTGGCGCCGTCGATGGCCGCGGCGACGTGCTCGGCGCGAACGTGCATCCCGGCGATGTCGTTGAGAAACGAGTCGTCGCACTCGCCGACCAGCGGGATGACCACGTCCTCGTCGACGCCGATGCCGGGCGTGGCGGCCATCATGTGGCGGACCGCGCCATCGGCGACCGCGCCCACGCTGTGCGTGTTCGTCAGCAAGATCGGCGACTCGAGCATCCCCCACTCGTCGACCTGCATGAAGCCGGACAGCTCGCCGGCGCCGTTGAGGACGTAGCCGCCGGCGATGAAGCGCTCGTGGAAGATGTTGCCGTCGTTGGGCACGATGGCGGTGACGCCGGTGCGGACCGGGCCGTGGCCGACGCGCAGGGGGCCGTCGCCCTCGATGAGGGTGGTGTGGCCGACGCGGACGCCGGCGACGTCGGTGATGGCGTTGAGGGGTCCGGGGGAGAAGCGGCCGATGTGGATGCCGAGATCGCGCAGGCGCTGTCGGGGCGCGCCGTCCACGAGGGTGTCCGTCGACATGGGGCTACTCGGTGGCGGGGCGGTGGGTGATTCGGGCCAGGGCCGGCGCCAGGATGCGGCCGATGAGCTCCTCGTAGGAGATGCCGGCGGCCTGGGCGATGAGGCAGAGGTCGGAGAAGCCCGGCGTGAGGCCCGGCAGCGGGTTGCACTCGATGAAATTGACGCGGCCGGCGCTGTCGCAGCGGACGTCGATGCGCGAGACGTCGCGGCAGCCCAGGGCGTGCCAGGCGCCGAGGACGACCGAGCGGATCTCGGCGGCCAGGGCGTCGTCGATCTTGGCGGGGACCTCGAAGCGGATGGGGGGCGAGTCGGTCTGCTTGTCGGCGAAGGTGTAGGTGGGGTGCGGGTCGTCGGGGGCGGTGAAGACGATCTCCATGGGCGGCAAGACGAGGGGGTCGGCGCCGCCGAGCAGGCCGACGGTGAACTCGCGGCCGGACAGGAAGGCCTCGACCAGCGCTGGCTGATCGTAGCGCTCGACGCAGGCGCGGACGGCGGCTTCGAGGCCCGCGCGGTCGGTGACGACGCTGTTGCCAAGCACGCCCTTGGAGCTGCCCTCGGCGACGGGCTTCACGATGAGGGGGAAGTCCAGGCCGGGCGGGAGCGGGTCGTCGGGGCTCCACAGGGACGCGAAGGCGGCGGTGGGGACGCCGGCGCTGCGGACCACGCGCTTGGCGAGGCCCTTGTCGAGCGCCAGAGACATCGTCGCGGGGTCGGAGCCGGTGTACGGGATGTCGAGCAGCTCGAGGACGGCGGGGATGACCGACTCGCGGCTGCGACCGCGCAGGCCCTCGGCGATGTTGAAGACCACGTCGCAGCGGGCGGGGCCGATGCGCTCGAGGAAGTCGGGGCGCGCCTCCAGGAGGATGACCTCGTGGCCGAAGGAGGCCAGGGCTGCGCGGATGGCCTCCACGGTCTCGGGGCCGTCGAACTCGGCCTCGCCGTCTTCGCCCGTGTGGACGCTGGGTTTGACGCGCTTGAGGTTGAACGCGAGGCCGACGCGGACGGGCTGGCCGGGGAGCAGGGCCGTCTCCGCGGAGAGGCCGCCGGCGACCAGGGTGGCGTCGGGAGCGCCGGCGCCGGTCTCCAGGCGGGTGGCGCGCTGCACTTCGTGGCCGAGGCGCTCGAGGTCGCGCACGAGCGCGTCGAGATCGGACGCGGTGGGCGCTGCGGCGCGATCGGTGGACTTGGAGGCGGAAGGAGCGGGCGGCAAGCCAATCAGGGCGATCTTCACGGCGCGGGTCTCCGTTGGGGTGGCACAGCCGGCACGTTCGCGCACTACGCGAGCGAAGCCAAGCCCGACTCGGGGTGGCGCCCGGTTGTGGGCCGCAGACGCCGCAGGTAGCCTCGCCCGGCGTGACTGGGACGAGGAGCGGGCGATGGCGAAGCGGGAGAAAAAGCAGCGGAGGCGCAAGCCGTCGCGCCGGATGGCGGCGAACATCGGGCAGGCGCCGGGGACGCTGCAGGTGGACCCCGAGTCGCACAAGACCGAGGTGCGGGTCATGCGCTACGGCGAGGACCACCTCGAGACGGACGCGCTGGTCGACATCGAGCAGCTCGCGGGGCTGCTTGGGAAGTCGCCGGTGACCTGGGTCGACGTGGTCGGGCTCAGCGACGTCGACGTGCTGAGCCGGCTCGGCGCGCTCTTCGAGCTGCATCCGCTGGCGCTGGAGGACGTGGTCAACGTCTACCAGCGCCCGAAGATGGAGTCGTACGAGCACCAGCAGTTCCTGGTCACGCGGCTCTTGCAGCTGGGCGAGCGGCTGGAGACCGAGCAGGTCAGCATCTTCCTCGGCGACACCTTCGTGGTGACCTTTCAAGAGCGCCCTGGCGACTGCTTCGAGGCCGTGCGCGAGCGCATCCGGACCGCCCGCGGCCGCATCCGCCGCGTCGGGGCTGACTACCTCGCGTACGCGCTGATGGACGCGATCGTCGACTCGTACTTCCCGGTGATCGAGGCCTTCGGCGACCGCCTCGACGATCTGGAGGACGAGGTCCTGCGCGGCGCGTCGGATCAGATCGTAGGGCGGCTGATGGACGTGCGCCGCGACCTCCTGCAGTTCCGCCGCTACGCGTGGCCCATGCGCGACACGGTGCACGCGATGCAGCGCCCGGACGTGGCGCTCATCCGCGAGGACACGCGGCTGTATCTGCGCGACTGCGAGGACCACGCGATGCGGGTGGTCGATCTCGCCGAGAACTACCGCGACCTCGGCACCAGCCTCATGGAGGTGCATCTCTCCGTCAGCAGCCAGCGCCTCAACGAGGTCATGAAGGTCCTGACGATGATCGCGACCATCTTCATGCCGCTGGGGTTCATCGCCGGCGTGTACGGCATGAACTTCGACACCGAGACCTCGAACTACAACATGCCGGAGCTGCACTGGGTCTACGGCTACCCTTTCGCGCTGGGCATGATGGCGACCTTCACGGTCGGCTTCGTCGCCTACTTCTGGAAAAAGGGCTGGCTGAGCAACTCGAGTTGAGAGCCCGAGCGGCCTATCGCTGGCATCTAAGCGCAGATGTTGGCTATAAGTTCGCCCCACCTGGAACACGTTTCACTCGGTAGGACACGACGCCATGACGATGCCCCTCCGAATCACTCGCGGACTGTCGACCCGCACCACCGTGTGGGCGCTTGGACTCGCGCTCTGCGTGGGGGGCTGCGCCGGCGAGGTCATCGACCCGCCCGAGCGGCACGACATGACCCTTGAGCCCGCGGCCCCGACCCTGGTGCGGCTGACGCGGGCCCAGTACGACAACAGCATCCGCGCGCTGCTCGGCGACTCGGTCGTGCTGCCGTCCACCCTCGAGCCGGACGCGCCCCAAGACGGGCTGCTGGCGCTTGGTGCGGCCCTGACGACGATCTCGCCCCACGGGGTCGAGCTCTACGAGAAGGCCGCGATGAGCTTGGCCACGCAGGCCATCGCGAACCCGGAGCTGCGCGCCACCCTGATCCCCTGCCCCGCCGCGGCCGGGGTCGGCGACTGCCTGCTCACCGTGGCCGAGACCTTCGGCCGCCGCGCCTGGCGCCGCCCGCTCACGGCGGTCGAGCTCGACCGGCTCGTCAACAAGGTCGGCGTCCCCGCGGCGACCACCCTCGGCACCCTCGACGCCGGCGCCACCTACATCATCGCCGCCATCCTGCAGTCGACGCACTTCCTCTACCGCATCGAGCTGGGCGAGCCCGACTACTACCACCCCAAGTTCTGGCTGCTGAACCCCTACGAGCTGGCCAGCCGCCTGAGCTTCTTCATGTGGAACTCCACGCCCGACGACGCGCTGCTGGACGCCGCCGCCAACGGCGCGCTGGACACCCCCGAGGGCTACCTCGCCCAGGTCGAGCGCCTGCAAGCCTCGCCCCTCGCCCGACAAGGCATCCGCACCTTCTTCAGCGACTGGCTGCAGCTCTACACGCTGGACCGGCTGTCCAAAGATCCCAACATCTTCCGGCACTTCACCAGCGACCTCGGCGCGATGGCGCGCGAGGAGACCCTGCGCTTGGTCGACGAGCTCTTCGTCGACGGCGACGCGAACCTGGGCGAGTTTTTCACCACGCCCGCGGCCTGGGTGAACCGCCGCCTCGCCGCCATCTACGACATCCCGGCGCCGGCCGAAGAGGGCTTCGCGCGCACGGTCTTCTCGGAGGCGAGCCAGCGGCGCGGGTTCTTCGGCCAGGTCAGCTTCTTGGGTTCGCAGGCCCACGAGGTCATCTCCTCGCCGACCCTGCGCGGCATCTTCGTCCGCGAGTTCCTGCTCTGCGAGCCGGTCCCACCGCCGCCCTCGAACCTCAACACCGCCATCCCCGAGCCCTCGGCCACCGCCCGCACCCTGCGCGAGCGCCTGACCTCTCATATGGAGGACCCGGTCTGCGCCACCTGCCACGGCTTCACCGACCCCATCGGCCTGGGCTTCGAGAACTTCGACGGCATCGGGCGATTTCGGGTGACCGACCACGGCGCGATCATCGACCCCAGCGGCGACCTGGACGGCGAGGTCTTCGAGGACGCGCGGCAGCTTGGCGAGCGCGTGGCGGCCAGCCCCAGCCTCGGCGCCTGCATCGTCAAGAAGCTCTACGAGAGCGCGGTCGGCCACGGCGTGGAGCCGGGCGAAGAGGCGGCGGTGGCGGCGCTCGCCGAGGCGTTCGAGGCCGACGGCCGGCGCTTCCGCAACCTGATGCGCGCGGTGGCGCTGAGCGACGGGTTCCGGCGCGTGGGAGGCATCAAGTGAGCAGCAAGACCCACGGGATCACGCGACGTACACTGCTCAAGGGGATCTTCGGGGGCGCCGTCGTCGGGCTGGGCCTGCCACCGCTCGAGATCTTCATGAACTCCCACGGCACCTCGTACGCGGCCGAGGGCGGCGGCTTCAGCGGATTTCCGCGGCGCTTCGGCCTCTTCTGGTGGGGAAATGGCGTGCTCCCCGACCGCTGGGCGCCCCTGACGGACGGGGCCGGCTGGGAGCCCTCCGTGCTGCTGGAGCCCCTGCGCGGGCTGCGCGACCACATCTCCGTGGTCACGGGCACCGAGCTGGGCTTGCCAAACTCACGCCCCCACGGCGCGGGTGAGGCGGGCTTTCTGACCGGCCGGCCGCTGCTCGACCCCTACGGCGAGAACACGTTCCCCAGCGCCAGCCTGGATCAGGTCATCGCCCAAGCCATCGGCACGTCGACGAACTACGCCTCCCTCGAGGTCGGCGCGCTGCCGGGCGCGAGCCGCTCCTACAACGGCCCGCACAGCATCAACCCTTCGGAGACCGACCCCATCGCGCTCTACCAGCGCCTGTTCGGGCCCACCTTCACCAAGCCCGGCGAGACCCCCATCATCGATCCCACGCTGTCGCTTCGACGCAGCGTGCTCGACGCGGTCACCGACGAGCTCGCCGGCCTGAAGGCGCGGGTCGGGAAGGCGGACCAGGCCCGGCTGGAGCTGCACTTCGACGGGATGCGGGCCCTCGAGAAGCGGCTGGCGAAGCTGCAAGGCACGCCGCCGGTCCTCGACGCCTGCGACCGCCCGACCCAGCCTACCGACACCTACCCCGACATCGAGGGGCGCGCGCAGCTCGCCGAGAAGAACCGCGCCACCTGCGACATCGTCGCCATGGCCCTGGCCTGCGACATGACCCGCGTGTTCTCGAACTGGTTCACGGGCCCCGTCAGCAACCCGCTCTTCCCGGGCGCGCCGGCCGGCCACCACCAGCTCACCCACGACGAGCCGGGCGAGCAGTCTTCGGTCGAGGCCATCGTCATCCAGATCATGGAGTCCTTCGCCTACCAGGTGCAGTCCCTCAAGAACGTCGAGGAGGGGGACGGCACGCTCCTGGATTCGATGGCCTGCATCGGCACCAGCGAGATCTCCCTGGGCCGCACCCACGCCCTGGACGACTTCCCGCTGCTCATCGCGGGCAGCGCGGGCAAGCGGCTGCGCGAGGGCGTACACATCCGCTCGGCGGGCGGCGAGCTCACGGGCAAGGTGACCCTGAGCGTGCTGCGAGCCCTCGGAATCGAGGCGCCCTCGTGGGGTGCAGAGGGTGGCTACGTCGACAGCGGCTACTCCGCGCTCGAGGTGTGAACATGGCTTTTCGCAAGGCAGCGTCTGTGTTTTTGACGGTGGCGATGGCCACCATGGTCGCCCCCGCCTGCGACGAGTCCACATCCGCGGCCGTGGACGCGACGCCGGACACCGTCGACAGCCCGCCCGCGCCGATGACCCGCCTGCTGGTCCTGGACACGCTGGTGTTCGCCCCCGAGATCTCGCCGGGGGTGACCATCGGCTTCAACCTGGACGGGCTGGTCAGCGACCCGCCGGACCTCGCGGGCTGCGGCGAGACCGACTTCACCGCGCCCGACGGGACGCCCGGCATCGACAGCAAGCTGGCGACCCTGCTGCCGCTCTTCGCCGTCGCTGGCATCGGCGCCGCGGAGGACCTGCTCCAGAGCACCATCGAGGAGGGCGGCATCCTCCTGATGCTCCAGGTCGGCGGCATCGACGACCTTCAAGACGACGACGACGTCGAGGTGACCATCCGCTCGGGCCAGGGCAAGCCGCTGCTGGCCACCGACGGCCTGCTGCTGCCTGGGCAGACCTACCACCTGCGCGACGATTCGCCGGAGAGCAAGGCGCTCAGCGGGCGCATCGAGGGCGGCATCCTGACCGCGGGGCCGGTCGACTCGACCCTGCGCGTGCGGGTGCTGGGCCAGGACTACGTGCTGCCGGTCCACGGGGCGTGGATTCGCGGGCGGCTGACCGAGGACGGCGGGCTGGCGGACGGCGTGCTGGGCACGGGCGTCGCCATCGAAGACCTCCGCACCATCGGCAAGGTCGCCGCCAACGACGACGGCGGCGTCCTGAAGTCCATCGAGCTGCTCTTCGCCGACGCGGGCGACCTGAAGCCGAACGCGGAGGGAGTCTGCCAGCAGATGTCGGCCACCCTGTCCTTCTCCGCGGTGTCGGCCTACCTCTTCGAAGAGTCCACGTTCTAGCGGCGCAGGCTCCGGGCGACGCCCTCAGCGATGAGCACCAGCGCGGCCGCGAGCAAGGTCTGGGCCGCGCCGACCGGGACCTCGTAGAGAAAAGCAGCGACGTAGCCGAGGCCGCCCGAGATCGCGCCGAAGAGGCCTCCCAGCACAAGGGCCGCCGGCAGATTGGGCGCGAGGCGGACGGCGGCTAGCGGCGGCAGCACGCTGAACGCGAAGGTGGGCAACGCGCCCAGCACACGCGTCGAGATGGAGACCGCGACGGCGAGGGTGACGAAGAGCCCGATCTCGAGCGGGCGTATCGGCAGGCCACGGACCTGAGCGCCATCGGGGTCGAAGGAGGTCGCCGCGAAGCCGCGCCAACCCAGCGCGTGGATGCCCAACACCAGGGCGGCCGTGGCCGCGACGACGTGAAAATCGGCGTCGGAGACCGCGACGGCGCTGCCGAAGAGCAGGGCGTCGATGTCTTGTAGCTCCTCGACGATGCGTGAGCCGATGGCGAGCATCCCGGCCGAGCCGACGAGGTAGACCACCCCGATGAGGGCGTCCCGCCGCGCGCTGGTCGCCGAGCGGTCGGCGGCGATGAGGGCCGTGGCGCCCAGGGTCAGCAGCGCAGCACCCAGCGTCGGTGAGGCCGCGAGGCCTGTCAGCCCGAAGCTGGCGGCGCCGAGGTAGGCCAGCGCTACGCCGAGCCCGGCGGCTTGGGAGATGGCCGCGCTCAGAAACACCATCCGCCGCAGCACGACGTAGACGCCGACGACGCCGAGCATCGTGGCCGCGACGGTGCCGGTCAGGGTGGGGGTGCGGAAGAGCTCCCAGGCGTCGAGGAAGGTGCGCAGCGTCAGGCCGGGCTCACCCACGGGGCACCTCGCGCGGGTCCGCGGTGGGCTCGTCGACCAGCGAGCCGTAGCGACGCCGGAACACCGCAGCGTCCATGATCTCCGGCGCCGGGCCGGCCAGGGCCACGCCGTCTTCGCGGTCGACCAGCGCGATGTGCGAGGCGTAGCGCGGCACGAACGAGAGCTGGTGGCTGGCGATGACGATGGCGACGCGCAGCTCGCGCTGCAGGCGCTGTAGCAGCTCGAAGACGACGGCCTCGTTCGCGCGGTCCATGGCGCTGGTGGGCTCGTCGAGAACCAGGAGCGCGGGCGCCGAGCTGAGCGCGCGCGCGATGAGGACGCGCTGCTTTTGGCCCTCGCTCAAGGTCGCGAAGGCGCGATCCGCGAGCCTCGTCGTGTCGGTGCGCTCCATGGCGTCGGCGACACGCGCGCGCTCGGCCCTCCCGTGCCAGGGCCGCAGGAAGCTCCAGCCCACGTCGGCGCCGCCGCGCGTGAAGTCGCGCACCCTCGCCGGGACCGAGAGGTCGTAGTCGCCGCGCTGTGGGACGTACGCGCGCCGCAGCCCCGCCGCCGTCGTGAGGCGGCCCGCGACCGGCGGCAAGAGCCCCAGCATCGTCCGCATCAGGGTGGTCTTGCCGGAGCCATTGCGGCCGACCAGCGCCCACACCTCTCCCGGCCGCACGGCGAGGCTCAGGGGCGGGAGGATGGCCTGTGACCCGTAGCCGACCTGCACTTCGCCAAGGGACAGAAGCGATGGCGACTCCCCGCGCGGGCCTTGACTACTCGTGTGCATGGGCCGCGCCGGCCGCCTCGACCACGAGCTGGACCGAGGGCTCGGCGGTGGGCCCGAGGCGCAGCCACCAGGTGCCGATGGTGAGGTCGAAGGTGTGAGCCGCTGCGACTTCGGAACACGCGGTGATGGCCGTGTCGCTGGACTCCACTGACAGCGGGGCTCCTTGCGAGTCCGAGACCGCGAAGGGCACACCCGCGCCGAGAAAGAACACCGTCTCGGCCGCCATCGCAGCCGGGAAGCTCACGTAGCCCTCGTACATCCCGCCCGACTCGACGAGCTGAACCTTCATCGCGGTGTGCGCGAGATTCGCCGGCGGCGCGGACGCCGCGTCCAGGGTCGCCTGGACGTTGACGAAGGGCCCCTCGGCCATGTGCTCGCACGCCTCCTCGAGGGGCGTGCCCTCTTCTCCCGCCTCGGAACCACCGCTGTCGCAGCCCGCGCCCCACACGCCGCCGAGCAGCGCGCACCACGCGAGGCGGCGTAGCCAGCGGCCGGTGGTGCTCGACTTCAGGACGTCATCTCTCGTGCTCATCTCGATCTCCTTTGGGGAATTTTCGACGCTGAACCGACCTCGGTCCGCGCCGCATCTCGACTAGCGGCGCGTGATCCGCGCCATGAGCGCGCCGTCGCGCGCGAGGTTTGCGGCCGCGGTCTCGGCCAACGCGGCGAGCTGGTCCACCGAGGCGCCGCCCGCAGACAGGGCCTGGAAGTCCGCGCCGTCGAAGAGGGACGCGGGCAGCGCCAGGTCCAGCGCCGCATGGAGGCCCACCGGATGGTGGTCGTCCACGTCGGCCGAGGCAGGCGCGGAGAGCTGCGTCTCCACCTGCAGCTCCAGCTCCACCGCGAGGCCCTCGGCGGGCAGACGGGCCGCGGCGCCGCCTCGACGGTCGAAGACCCGCCCGCTCAAGATCAGCCGGTCGACGAGCGCGGTAGCCCGGACCACTTCGCCCCGCGGCAGATCGCAGGTCGCATCACAGGCCTGCAGCGGGACCGGGGCCGGGTCGCGACCCAGCTCTACCTCGCGCCCATCGGCAGGCAAGACCAGCGCGTAGCCGTCCGCGCCAGCGCCCGCGAGCTCGGCGGCCACGACATCGTAGGGCACCAGCCGGCCGTCGCTCGCGTGGCAGTGGCCGCCGTGGCAGAGGCTGTACCCGTCGGGCGGCTGGGCCGGGTCGAAGTCCCCGGACGCCCCGCCAGAGCCCATCCGCAGCCCCGCGTCGTCGGCGACCAGGGCCAAGCGCGCGATCGAGACGGCGTAGTCGTCGGCCGTGATCAGCCGCCCCTCCGAGTCGAGGCGCGCCGCCTCAGGCTCGAAGCGGGCGACCAGCGCGAGGCTGGCCCGCGCCCAGGGGTCGCCGTCGCTGAACGCGCACCCCCCGGTCGTCAGCGCCACGCACCCCCACACGATGGCCGCCGCGCTAGCGATTGAGCGCATCGTAGATCTCCTGGGCGGTGTGCCGGACGTGGTCCAGGTAGCGCTCGCCCTTCTGAAAGCGCGTGCCCCCGTGCAGGATCACCAGGTCGCTCTTGGCCACACGAGCCAGGGTTTCACTGGTGTTTCGGCGGTAGTACTCCTCCTGCACGATCACGCGCGCGCCCGTCTGGCGCATGGTCGCCAAGACCGCCGCGACCTGCCCGGGGCTCGGCGCGATGCCGGGCAGCGGCTCGATGGTGGCCTCCTCGCTGAGCCCCAGCCAGTCCTCCAGATAAGTGAGCGAGCGGTGGTAGCCGATGATCCGACGCTTCGCCGCCGGCAGGGCCCCAAAGCGCGCCCGCTCCGCGTCGACGACGCCCTGAACCTCTCGCGCAAAGCTGGCTGCGCGAGCGCGGTAGTGCTCGGCGTTCGCCGGGTCCAAGCTCGCCAGCCGCCCGGCGATCCCCTGCGCCACCACGATCGCGGACCGCGGGTCGTGGATGTAGTGGGGGTTGCCGCCGGGGTGGATGTCACCCTGCGCCCGGTCCACGCGACCTTGTGGCACCTGGAGCAACCGGACGCCCGCCGAGGCGTCGAGAAATCCCGACGCCCCGCTCAGGATCGCGGCGTTGCGGGCCGACGCCTGCAGCGATGGCAGCCAACCCAGCTCGAGATCCAGCCCGTTCACGATGAGCAGATCCGCCTTGCTGAGCGGGATGAGCAGGCTGGGCTTGGGGTCGACGTAGTGCGGGTCCTCCGCCGGGTCGGCCAGCGCTCGGACCTGGACCTTGTCGCCGCCGACCTCCGCCGCGATGGCGGCCAGATCCGGCAAGGTGGCGACGATCTGCACCCGGGCGCGGGCGGGCGCCGAGCCGAAGAACCCGAGGGCGAGCCCGACGAGGGCGACGGCGCGTAACAGTTCGAATCTCATGTGCTTTCCTGGGTGTTGGGGGCGAGGGGTTCAGTAGCGGTGAGCGCCGTGGGCGCCGATGAGCAGCTCGAGGGAGAGGACCGCCGACCAGATCGGCTTCGACCGCCACGCGGGGTCGTCGACGCCGCCCTGCAGGCGAATGCGCGAGAAGTGCGACGGGTAGTAGGTGCCTTGGACGCTCCCGCGGTGGCGGAGTCCGGTCCACTCGGTGTCCAGGGGATCGTCTGCGAGGCCGCTGACCAGCTCGTAGCGGGCGCCGACCTCCCACTCAGGCACGATGCTCCAGACGACCTGGGCCAGCCCGCCGGCGTCCTGCAGCAGCCCGTGGGGGACCTGCCGGCTGCGAAACAGGGCCTCGATCTCCAGCGAGAGCGCGGTACGCCGCGTCGAGCTGGCCGGACGCCAGCGCAGGTGCAGGTCCAGGCCGTAGACGTCGGTGCGGTTTCGGTTCCCGGTCGCGTTGGGGCCGAGCTGCGCGCTCAGGCCCAGGGAGAGCCCGAGATCGCCGCTCAGAGGGAAGAACTGCTTGATCGCGAGGGTGTAGAGGAAGTCCTCAAGGCCGTCGACGCCGGGGTCGTCGCCCCCGTAGTAGCTGCGATTGCAGCACTCGCCGTCGGCCTGGCCCGCGCTGGCGACCAGCTCGACGTACCAGGGCAGCGGGGTGAGCCACGAGACCTCGAGCCCCAGGCCGCGGTTGCCCTCGCCGCCGAAGAACTTGCCGAGCACCAGCGGCTGGTCGACGAAGTGCCACTGGTGGGGGTGGGTCGCGTTGAGGCGCCCGAAGCGCGACAGGAACTGGCCCGCGCGGATCTGCAGCCGGCCGGGCAGCCCCAGGGTGGTGCCGTAAGCCTCCTCGACCTCCACGCCGAACTGGCTGAAGACCAGGTTGGCGTCCAGGCGGAAATAGGGTCCGACGTTGGCGCCCATCGACAGCTCGAGCTGCTGGAAGGTGAAGCCGGTGCCGGTGGGATCATGGGCGCCGACCTGCAGCGGCTCGCGCGAGCTGAACACCCCCAGCGCCACGTCGAGGATCAGCGCGATGTCTGGGTTCATGGACTGCAAGAAGCGCCCGACCGCCGTGCCCGCGGGTTCTGCGACAGCGGGCGCGGGCGCACCTTCCGCGGCGTCCGCGGCGAGGCCCGCCTCAAGCTGGCGAAGCTCGTCGGGCGACGCCGCCGGGGGCGGCGGTTCGGCGCGCGCAGCACCGCTTGTGCCGAGCGCGCACAGCAGGATCCAGAGGGCGAGCCGACGAGGTCGGCCGGGGAGAGGAGGCATGGGGGGCTCCCAGAGGAGGGGGCGGCGCCGCGCGCTGGCGTGGCGATGGACCGTGGCGGACCGCTCCCCCTGCGCCGGTCGGGACCTGGAGCGCCGCCTTAGGGGGGTGCGCCGAGGCGATCGCAGGGGCGACCGGTCCGGGGAGAGCGGGTGCTCAGCGCCGCGCGACGGTCGCGCTTGTCCCCTGACGCCGGGGGGGCTGGGGCCTCGCATCGAGGCGACCAGACACCAAAATCCCCAGCCAAGATCACGGATTCCGGGGCCACCCACCTTCGGGAGGGAGCGCCGACTGCCGTTGCAGGTGACGAGACGAACCGCCGCTTAGGCGCGACTCACCGGGACGGCAGGGGGTGAGGTCTTCGGAGCGAACGCGTAGACCGAGGCCGCGGCACGAGGTGCCAGCGCGGGCGGGGTGCTGACCAGGGCGGGTGGGCCGCTCTCAGGCGCGGCCGGAGGCTGCGGCGCCGCCAAGAGCGTCGCGGGGGCGACCGTCGCCAGCAGGTCGCAGTGGGAGTGCTCCCCCTCCGACGGTGGCCGGGGCGCCTCCCCGCCGACGTCCTCGGAGTGGGCCGCGTGTTGCGCCGTCTGGGGCGCGTGGCCGACCTCGTGCACCGTCCCGCCGTGCTCGGCGCAGACGACGTGGGTCACGGTCGCGTAGTGGACCGCCGTGCAGAACGGACCCGCCACGATCGCCAGCGCGGCGATGGTCGCCCAGCGCGCGATCTGTCGATGTCGGGTGGCGCGGGTCATCAGGGGAGCGTCGTCTCCGAGGCGGGTCGGGTGAGAGCGGCGGAAACCTAGGGCAGCGGCCGATCAGGTGTCAAGGAGCGGGCGCTCCGCGAGGCGGGCCAGGGCCGGGGCGAGTCGCTCGAGGCCCTCGGCGATGGCCTCTGGGGCGGCGCAGAAGCTGAAGCGGAGGAAGCCCTCGCCCAGGGCGCCGAAGTCGCGACCGGGGCCGGCCGCGACGCCCGTCTCCTCCAGCAGGTGAAAGGCCAGCGCCAGCGAGTCGGCGCCGAAGCGGCGGGCGTCGGCGAAGGCGTAGAAGGCGCCGCGCGGCGGGGCGGGCACGTGCAGGCCGAGGCGCTCGAGGCCGGCGATGAGCAGGTCACGGCGGCCGCGGTACTCGCGCCGCATCCGCTCGGCCGTCGGCGCGCCGTGCTGGAGCGCGGCGATCCCGGCCTCCTGAACGAAGTGGTTGGTCGAGATGAAGAGGTTCTGCTGCAGCGTCTGCAGTCCGCGCAGCGCGGCCTGGGGCGCGACGAGCCAGCCGAGCCGAAAGCCCGTCATGGCGTAGCGCTTGGAGAAGCCGTCCAGGATGAATGAATCACCGCTCATTCCCAGGGGCGAGGCCACGCGGGCGTCGTCGTAGAGAAGGCCGTCGTAGATCTCGTCGCTGATGATCGGCAGCCCGAGCTCGGCCAGCGCCTCGATGACGTCTGCCGGCTGAACCGCGCCGGTGGGGTTGGCGGGGGAGCCGACGAGGATCGCCCGCGTCTTCGGCGTCAGCGCGCGGCGCACCGCGGCAGGATCGATGCGGTAGCCGTCTTCGGGCGAGGTGGGGACCAGGACCGGCACCCCGCCCGCGGCCCGCACGATGGTCGGGTAGCAGGGGTAGTGCGGCGTCGGGATGATGACCTCGTCGCCGGGCTCCAGGAGCGCTGTGAAGACCAGCACCATGGCCGGCGAGGTGCCCGCGGTGACCAGGATACGGTCGGGCGAGACCTCGACGCCGCGGCGCTCCGCGTAGTGCGCGGCGATGGCCTCGCGCAGCGCGAGCAGGCCGCGGCTGTCGGTGTAGTGCGTGTGGCCGGCGCGCAGCGCGGCGATGGTCGCCTCGGTGACCTCGGCCGGGGCGTCGAAGTCCGGCTCGCCGACGCCAAGCTGCACGATGCGGCGCCCTTGAGCGGCCAGCACCAGCCCCCGCTCCATGACCTCCATGGCCAGAAACGGGGTCAGCGCGTCGGTCTTCGCAGCGAGTCGCAAGCTCATGCTGCGCACCGTGCCATCCCTGCGGTCGCCGTCAAGCCCGCTGCTCAGAAGGTCCAGGGCCATCGCATCCGGATCTCCACGTAGTTCGGAGGTCGGCCGAGCGCGCTGGTCAGCGCTCAGCCGCTCGATGCAGCCCAAGCACATGGTCCCGACCTCGCGCGCAGCCAAGCGGCCGCGAGGCTGATGGCCAATGGCTGAGAGCTGACCGCGGGCCATCGCGCCTCTGGGCCCGCCGCTCCACACCGGATCTCCCGCGATTGCCCCCTCAGAAGGTCTCGTCGGCGTCCTCAAAGGACGAGGGCAGGATCGAGAAGGGCAAGACCTTCGCCAGGACCGGCAGCAACACCGTCCCGCCCGGCGCGGCGACCAGCGCCAAGGAGGGGACGGCCTTCGCCAGATCGACGAGCTGCTGGCGCACCCGCGCGCTCTCGTCGGCGGTGAGATTTCGCCGGGTCGACAGCGCGAGCAGGCGCGCCATGTCCCCGGTCTCCGCCAGCTCGGTGCCCAGCGCTGAGATGTTTCGCCGCAGCGCCCGGTCCACGCTGCGCTCCATCGCGCGGCCCAGCCGGCTGAGGGTCTTGGTCCAGTGAACGCCGCGGGTCAGCTCGGGGTGGGCCTCAAAGAGCGCGCCCAGCTCGGCGTAGAGTGCGAGGACCGTGCCCTCCTCCGCCCCGAAGGCCTCGGCCACCGCCTCGATCCACGCCTCCTCCTCGCTGGAGATGCCGCCGTCGATGAGGGCGGCGAAGGTCAGCTCGCGCAGCAAGAATCGGCGCGAGCAGGGGTTCTGGACCCCGGCGGCGATGGCGGCGGGCGTGGCGCGGGGCTGCTGCACCAGCGCCTGTCGGGCGGCGCGCGAGATGCCGCCCAAGGTCGCCAGCGCGGTCAGCAGGCGCGCCTCTCGCGAGTCCAGGCGCCCGTCGGCCCAGACCAAGCCGAGCACGGCCTCGTAGCAGAGCAGGCGCTCCTCGCGGTCGGCCTGGGTGCGCGCCCCAAAGGCCTCACTGAGCCCGTCAGGCCCAGGCGGCGGCTCGCGCCCCAGGTCGGCGGCGAGGCGCGCGGTCAGCAGCGCATCGTGGTGCAGGACCAAGCGGTGGACGCCGTGGCCGTTGAGCGGGTGGTCTTCGGGCAGGCGGCGCTTGAGCAGCGCCCGCCCGACCGCGCGCGCCGGGCCCCGCAGGCGGCGCTTGAACTCGTCGCGGCCGACGCCCTCCCCCGCCCGCGCATCCGCGAGCAGCTTGGCCAAGTCCGCGACCGCCCGCTTGGCGTCCACGCTGGCGCCCCACAGCAGCAGGATCTCCAGCAGCAGGTGCTGGTCGACCCCACCCCGCACGCGCCGCAGGCTCTCCACCATCAGGCGCGCCTGCCGCGCCAGCGTGTGCAGAAAGAGACGCGGCCGGTTCGGGCCCGCGACGTCCTGGGACTCGCGCAACCACAGCCGCGGGATGCGCGCCTCGACCCAGCCCTCGAAGTCCAGCGCGGGCTGCTCCTCGCCCTCGTCCATCACCGCAGGCCACGCGGCGTCGTCGAGCAAGGTCGGACGCACCTCGCGCAGAAACGCGATCACCCAGCTGGGGCGCTGCACGTCGACCGCGTAGACGGCGTCTGGCAGAACGAGGGATCGGGTCGTCGCGTCACTCACGGTCCGCCGAGCGTCGGGCCCCGCGCTGGCGCTGTCAACGATGAGTCGCTCGTCCCGATCCGAACCTGTCACAGCGCGGGACGCAGCGGCCACGCGCCGCGATAGAGGCGCTCGATCCCCCGCACGATCCCCGCCTCGTCCACGACGTAGTCCGAGGGGTGGTGAGCGCCGCCCGGCCACTGCCCCAAGAAGAGCACGTCGCTGTAGAGGGTCGGCCCGTAGGCGATGTCGCCGCTGTCCAGCAGCAGAATGCCGGACGGAGCGTCGTGGGAGGCGTGGGTCAGGTGGTCGAGCCGCCACTGGGCGATGAACTGAGGCAGGTTCTTCCCGCGCGCGGCCAGGGCGATCACCTGCGCGCCATCCGGCGGCGTCCCCTTGGCGGCCAGCCACTCCAGGTCGCGCAGCTGCGGCCACATCGCGACGCAATCGTCAGCGTGCCCGACCACCCGCTGGCGCACGCCCGCCAGCGGCAGCTCCAGCGGCGTCTCCGCAGGGTACGACTGCACCCGCATCCGAGGGAAGGCGTCGCCGAGGGCCGGGCGCCCGGTCGCGGGGTCGTGGCTGGCAGCCCGCTTCAGCAAGAAGATGTCGCGCGGGAAGAGCGGCGGAGCCAGCGTGAGGTCCCCCTGGGACGTGGACAGCCTGACGCTGATGGGCGCGCCCGCCGGGTTCAGCGACGCCGGAAAGGCCAGATCCAGCTCGCTCTCTGGGGGCAAGGTCGCGGCGGCGAGCTCAGCGCCCGTGACACCGGTGGCGCGCACGTCGAGGGCCGCGGAGCCCGGGTTGGCGATCCGCAGGGACGACGCGACGCCGGGCTGCACGTACTGTCCGCGGTCGGAGTCGGGCGTGACGACCACCCCGGCGAGATCGGGCCGCGCGGCGAACACCATCCCCCAGTCCGAGGCCACGACGTGCTCGCCGCTCCACACCACATCCAGGATGACCTGATGAGCCGCGATGAAGCCTCGCAGGGCGGGCGGGCTCGTCGAGAGGTCGTAGAGGTAGAGGCCAGACAGGCAGCCCACGGCGAGCGCCTGGTCTCGGATCGCCACCGACGCGGCCACGCCGTGGGGAGTGACCCGCGCGACCTCCACCGGGGCCGCGCCCGAGATGTCGACCACCGCGACCCCAGCCGATCCCAGCGCCACGGCCACGCGCTTGTTGTGGAGCGCGACGTCCAGCAGCGGCCCGTCCAAGGGCAGCGCGCCCGTCTTCACAGGACCCGACGCGTTGTGCGTCGCGAGCACCAGCCCCTCGTCGAGGTCCAGCAGCGCGAGCTGAGCCCCCACGTGCGTGACGGCCACGCTGTGCGAGCCGATCCCCGTCCCCACAGCCGCCCCCAGGGCGCCGTCGACGCCGATGGGCGCCCGCATCAGCCCGCCGTCGAAGGCCGCGAGGTAGAGCGTGCTCTCGACCACCTCCACATCGGCGAACGCCGCGTCAGGCTGCACCAAGGCTAGCGCGTCCCGAACCAGCGGCTTACCGGGCTCCTCCAGCCCGTAGGTGCTCACGGCCCCCGACGCCACGCCGTTGGCCCCGTAGGCCGGCGTCGCGCAGTACAGCGTCGCCGAGGGCCGGTGGACCGCGATGGTGGTGCACCGCGGCTTCGACGGAATCCCCGTCCACGCCGAGGTGGTCGTCAGCGCGCCCGCCCCCTGCTGCTGCAGCGCCGTCACCCCCGCAAAGGAGTTGGCGAGATAGATGCGCTGGCCGTCCACCGCGATCTCACCCAGGTGCGGGCTGCCTTCTGGGCTGGCGGGGATGTTCAGCCTGGAGGTCTCGCGCAGGCCGGCCGTCAGCGCGGGGACCGCGGCGTCCGCGTCAGGGTCCGCGTCCGGCACAGCGTCGGCGTCGTGGTCCGCGGCCGCGTCACTGTCCGCGACCGCGTCGAGCCCGGCGTCGAGCGTGACGCCCGTGTCCGTCTCGGCCCCGTCGTCCGCCCCAGCGTCGGCGACCGTCTCCGCTGCGGCATCGCCGTCCGCGGGAGCGCTCGACTCCGCCTCATCGAACCCGTCGCCGCCGGGCCCCACGTCCAGCGCAACCGCCCCGTCCGCCTCGGTGTCCGCCGTGACCGCCGCGTCCTCGCGGCCCCCGTCGTCCGCGCCGCCCCCTACTACCGGGGTCTCGCAGGCCCCGATGGCCGCCGCGACCAGCGCCATGAGAAGCGCCAGCCCGAGATCCCTCCGCGCGCATGTCCCCCGGCACATCTTCATGACGCGAGAATGGCGACACGGAAGGGCCGGCTCAACTACGCGGGGGATTCCTCGGTGACCGGACGCTTCCGATACAGGAAGCGCAACAGCGCCGGCAGCGTGATGAGATCAGTCAGAATCGCCATCACCACGGTCAACCCGACCAGCACGCCGAATCGTCGGACGGGCTCGATCTCGGCGCCGGCGAAGATGAAGAACCCGAGCATGAGCAGCAGCGAGGTGGCGACGACCGCGCGGCCTGCGTCACGGCGAGCGGCGAGCAACGCGGCTTCGACGCTGGCGCCCCGGTCGAGGTGGGCCTCGAAGTGGTGCAGCAGGTGGATCGTGTCGTCGACGGCGATGCCGATGGCGATGCTGGCGATGAGCAGCGAGTTGAGGTCGATGGGGATGCCGGTGGCGCCCATGAACGCGATGACGAAGACGATGGGCAGCAGGTTCGGGACCATGGCGATGAGGCCCAGGCGCAGATCGCGCAGGAAGACCGCCATCAGCAGCGTGATGACGATGAGGGCCACGCCGAAGCTGCGGGCGAGGTCGGACACCAGGGTCGTGACCACGCTGAAGAAGGTGTAGACGCCGCCGGTGGAGCGGGCGGTGATGCGGCCGGCCAGCGGCTCGATGTAGCGGGCGATGCCGGCGTCGATGTGGGCGATGAGCGGGCCGTACGCGCTGGCCTCGCGCCACGACGCGCGGAAGGTCATGTCGGCCAGCGTCGCGTCGGCGTTCATCAGGCGAGTCAGCTCGCTGGGGCCTGCGTTTTCGAAGAGCAGCATGAGGTCCGAGGTCGAGCGCTGGTCCTCGGGGAGCCGCCACGCGTCGCGGCCGCCGCCGTGAAGCGCGCGGTGGGTCTCGCGCAGGGGATCGAGGATGCTTGTGGCGTTGTGGACGATGGCCTCGCCGGAGCCGGGCTCGCGGTAGTCGAGGACGTGGCGCTCGAAGGCGGCCAGGGCGTGGAGGACCTCGACGTCGCGCAGGGTGCCGGGCTCGGTGGCCTCGATGAGCACGTTGGCGGTGGCCATGCCGCCGATGGTCGCGTCGATTCGCTCGGTGGCGACTCGCACCTCGACGTCGGCGTCGAACCACTCGAGGGGGTCGTGGGCGACGCGGAGCTGGGCGACGCCGAAGAGGCTGAGGACGAAGAGGGCGGCGGACGCGGCGAGGGTGAGGTTGCGGCGCAGGGTGGGCGCGCCGGGGCGGGGCTCGGAGAGGCCGAAGCAGAAGACGAGGAAGCGGGAGATGAGGTCGGGACGGGCGGGATCTCGGGCTGGCTTGGCGCGCTCGGGCGCGGGGTCGCCGCCGATGAAGGAGAGCGCGAGGGGGAGCACGACGAGGGTGTTGAGCAGGGCCATGCCCACGCCGAAGGCGCCTGCGTAGCCGAGCTGGCGGATGGCGACCACGGCGGCGAAGTGGAAGCTGGCGAGGCCGACCATGGTGGTCAGCGTGGTGAAGAGGACCGGCATGCCGGTGGCGGCGACGGCGTCGATGATGGCCTGCGTGGGCTCGACCCCGGCGCGGCGTCGGGTGGCGTGGACCGCGAGGACGTGGACGGAGTCGCCGATGCCGACGACGAAGAGGAAGGCCGGCAACATGCTGGAGAGCATGCCGAGCGGCATCCCGGTGAGCGCCATCAGGCCGCTGGTCCAGATCGTGGCGAGGGTGACGACGACGATGGGGGCGATGACGGCGACGACGCGGCGGAAGAGGAAGAAGAGGACGGCGAGCATGGCGAGGGTGGAGCCGCCGACCAGGGTCAGCATGTCGCGGAGCATCATGGCGTTGACGACGGCGTCGATGGAGGGGCCGCCGCCGAGGAGGACGCGGAAGCCGGGCGCTTGGTGGGCCTCGAGGAGATCGTGGAGCTGGAAGTGGAGGCGGTCGGAGTCCTCTTCGGACATGAAGCGGGTGCGGACGGCGAGCATGGACGCGCGGCCGTCGGTGGCGAGGACCTGGCCGACCAGGGTGGGCTCGGCGAGCATGGCTTTGGCGCGGGCGGCGAGCTCGGCGTCGTCGGCGGGCAGCGGGTCGAGCCAGGAGTCGACGCGCAGGGTGTCGCCGTCCATCCAGGTGCGGCGGACGTCGAGGACCGAGATGATCTGGTCGACCACGGTGCCGCCGGCCTCGTCGCCCCAGCCGCTGCCGTCGTCGCCCTCGAAGTCCCCGAAGGCGTCGGGCTCCGATTCCGCAGGTGGCGCCTCAGAGATCGCGCCACGGCGGGCGTCGCGGTCGCGGCGGCGTTCGCCCAGGGAGGCGACCTCGGGCGAGAAGGCGCGGACGGACTCGCGGAGGGCGTGCAGGCGCTCGAGGTAGTCGCGGCTGAAGACGTCGCCCTCGACGAGGACGAGGAAGAACTGGTCGCGCCCGAAGGCGTCGCGCAGGTCTTCGAGAGCGCGGAAGCTCGGGTCGTCGTCGGGCATGAAGAGCTCGACGCTGTTGTCGATCATCAGCCGGGTGGCGGTCGCGTGGGCCAAGAACGCCGTGATGGCGAGGACCAGGGCCGCGAACGCGAGGCGGTGTCGCAGGACGAGGGTGGCCAGGCCGCGGAAGAGCCGGCTCTCGCTTTGGTGGGGGGCGTGGGTCAAGGGCGGACCGGCGGGGTCGGTGAGGCGGGCGAAGGGGCCCACCGCATACGAGAACGCTGCGGCGCGCGCAAGGCTGACGCGAGGCCAGCCGAGGGCAGCCGAGGGCAGCGCGAGGGCAGGCGAGGATCGGAGCGGCGGATCGCGTATGCTACGCCGGCCCTGTGCTCAGGTCGCCGCCCCGCCCGCCGCTCATCCGCACGGAGACTCGCGTGAGAAGTTCATCCTGGCTGTCCTGTTTGGCCCTCGCCTTCGTCGCGGCGGTCGGCTGTGGCGAAGGCTCAGACCACGCGGCGGCCGAGGTCGACGCGAGCGCGGAGGTCAGCGCCGACGCGCGCGACGCTGCGCCCGACGCTGGCGGAGACGCCGACGCTGGCGCTGACGTGGCCGAGCTGCCCGACCTCGGACCTGACGCGGCGCCCGACGCCGCCGGCGACGCGCCGGGCGAGGTGCTGCCGCCCAGCTACCCCTTGGACGACACGCTGAGGGTCAATCACATCCAGGCGATGGGCACCCACAACAGCTACCACGTGCGCCCGGACGAGGAGACCATCCCGCCCTGGGACTACACCCACGCGCCGCTGGACGTGCAGCTCGGCGAGCTCGGCGTTCGGCAGGTGGAGCTCGACATCCACTACACGGGGCCGGGCGAGTTCGCGGTCTTTCATCTGCCGCTGCTGGACTCGGTGTCGACCTGCGCGGACCTGGCGAGCTGCATGGGCGACATCCGGCGGTGGTCGGACGCCCACAGGGGCCACCACCTCATCTGGGTGCTCATCGAACCCAAGGACGAGGTGGACTCGCAGAAGCTCGCGACCCACTTCGCCGAGGTCGACGACGCCTTGCGCGCCGCGTGGCCGCGGGAGCGCGTGCTGACGCCCGACGACCTGCGCGGGACCCACGCCAGCATCCGCGAGCGCCTGACCGCCGAGGGCTGGCCCACCCTGGGGGCGACGCGCGACAAGGTGATGTTCGTGATGCTGGACGAAGGCGACAACCAGAAGGCCTACCTCGACACCTTCCCGGGGCTCGAAGGCGCGATGATCTTCATGCGCGGCGGGCGTGGCGAGCCTTGGGGATGCGTGCTTGAGCTCAACGACGCCCCGCAGGACGCAGCCGCCATCGCCACAGCGCTCGCCGAGGGCTACCTGGTGCGGTCCGGCACCGGCGGCGCGGACAGCACCCCCGAGGAGCTCGCCACGCGCGCGGCCGCAGCGCTGGCTGCCGGCGCGAACTTCATCAGCACCGACTTCCCCGCCGGGACTCCCGACGCGCCGTGGACCTTCACCATCCCCGGCGGTCAGCCGTCGCGCTGCAATCCCGTGACCGCCCCGGCCGAGTGTAAACCGGCGGACATCGAGGCCCTGCCCTCGCCCTGAGCGCGCAGGGCGGCGCCCGTCAGAAGGAGGAGCCCGGCGTCTGCAGGAAGGCGATCTCTTCGGCGGTGGAGGTCCGCCCGAGCAGCTCGTTCCGGTGCGGGAAGCGCCCGAATCGCTCGACGATGACGGCGTGTTTGGCCGCGTAGTCGGCGCCGCCCGCGAAGAGCGCGCGGCCCGCCTCGGCCACCTCTTCGGCCTGGGCCTTGAAGCGCTCGACGGCCTCACGCTGCATCGCCAGCTCTTCGGAATGCATCAGCGGCATCAGCGCGAAGTAGCGCTCCACCGGCAGGAGCGTGGCGTAGCCGCCGCCGTCTAGCAGGCGCCGGGTCAGGCCCAGCGCGCGCGCGTCGCCGGAGAACATGGCGCCGGTGTCGCGGAAGATGTTCCGGGTGAACTGATCGAGCACGATGATCGACGCCAGCGTCCCGCGAGGCGTGGAAGTCCATGCAGCCAAGTCACCGGCGAGGCCCAGCGCCACCGTGTCGCCAAAACGCTCGCGGATGGTCGCGTCGAAGGCCGGGTCCTTCTTCCACCACCGCGACTGCACCGCGGGGTCCACGGAGCCGTCAGCGCTCGGGGTGCCGAGCCAGAACGAGAGCACGTCTTCGGGTTGTGTTTCCATCCCCCGAGCATGACCGCCACAGGCCGAGATGCCAACCCGCGGGACTCCAGCTCTAGCTGTGATGCTTCGTCAGCAGCGCCGGGTCCGTCGACTCCTCCAGCACCTGTCCGCACTTGCGACACTGGTACCGAAGCGAGACCGGGCGCGCCGTGATCCCGAAGAGCAGCGCCATCGTCCCGCTGAACGAGTAGCGGGGCTCCTCGGCGATCATGCCGTCACCCTTGGCGTACCCGCAGCCGCACCGCTTCGGCTCGGCCCCATCACGTTTTCCCGCGTCGCTCATCTGACCCCCAATCCTCACCGCCTCCCGGCTGCGAGCGGCGGATCTGCAGGCCCGAATCGCGACCCAGCCTCCGCCCGCGCGGACTATTGGCCGCTGCGGTCGGGGCTGTAAAGGGCGAACCGACCTCAGGCGCTCAGCGGCACTCTTGGGTCTTCTTGCTCGGCTTCTCCCACGTGCACGCGGCGATGCAGAAGAGGCCGGCGACGCAGCCGATGGAGTCCTCGTCACTCCCGAACCCTGTGGCGCTGGTGAGGAAGCTGATCTCGCAGTCGCCCTCCTCGTACCAGTCGCCCTCGACCCCGCACTCCGCCGCGTTCAGGCGCCAGCCCGCGGCGTTCCCGGTGGTGGGGACGCACAGCGAGAAGGTCGACAGGTCGGTCGACAGCTTGCCCTGGCACTTGCCGACCACCGACGTGAAGCGCTTCTCCGCCTTCTTGTCGCAGTTCCAGTCGAAGTTCCCCGCGACGTGCGGCTTGGTCTCCCAGGTCTCGTGGTCCGGATTCACCGAGATGTTCGCGTCGCCGTAGCAGTCGTCGTCGTTCTTCACCCATCCGTCGCCGGGCGAGCACTGCTTCGCGGTGACGTCGGGGTTGCCGAAGGTGTCCATGTCTTTGTCTTCGAAGACCTTCTGCGCTTCCTCGATGCCGTCCGGGTCGGGCTTGCCGTCGCAGTCGTTGTCGAATCCGTCGCAGCGCGTCTCGACGATCTGGTACGCGGGGTGCCCGTACTTGCAGCTCCACGCGCCGTTGGAGCAGGTCGCCGTGGTCGAGCCCGGCACCGCGCACACGCCCTGGTTCAGGCAGCCGATGGCGGCGAGGGTGTCGGAGTCCAGCGTCGAGGGCAGCTCATCCAGCGAGCCGTCGCAGTCGTTGTCGCGGTTGTCGCAGCTCGTCTCCTCCGGCTCGTAGAAGGGGCTCTCGTAGATGCAGCTCCAGGCGCCCTCGATGCAGCTCGCCGTGGTCACGTCCTTGAGGCCGCACACGCCCTCCGTCGCGCAGCCCGCCTCGGCCAGCTTCGACAGGTCGTTCTTCACCACCAGGCCGTCGTCCGGGACGCCGTCGCAGTCGTCGTCGTCCAGATTGCACAGCTCCGGCCCCGCCGCCGTGTGAGTCGAGCAGGCCAGCGCCACGGTGCTCGGAGCGCACACGACCTCGCCGCCCGCGCACACGCCGACGCCGCACGGGTCGCCAAGCACCAGCCCGGTGGTCCCGTCCAGGTCCTTGAAGGTCACCGACCCATCGGCCTTGAAATTCTCGTCGGTGGCGCCGTCGCAGTCGTCGTCCTTGCCGTTGCAGATCTCGGTCGCGCCGGCCCCCGTGCCGTTACAGACCGCGGCCGCCCCGTCCGCCGCACAGATGATCTGCCCGGTGCCACACGCCCCCTCGCTGCAGTTCGCGCCCAGCGCCAGCTCGCCGCCGGTCTCCGACACGAAGACCTTGCTGCCGCCGGGGTTGAAATCCTCGTCGGTCTTGCCGTCGCAGTCGTCGTCCTGGCCGTTGCAGAGCTCCTCGGCCGGGGTCGCCGCGTTGCACGCGCTCAAGCCGGTCGCCGAACAGGCCCGCGTCCCCTTGCACGAACCGAACGCGTTCTCCACGAAGCAGTCGGTCGACGCCCCCGCCTCGATATGCTGCGCCGCGCAGTCGCACACGCCGCTGTCAGGCAAGCAGCGCGGCTCGCCCGCGGTGGCGGTCTCGGTGCAGCTCGCGCCCGCCGGGCACGAGTCGCCAGCCTGGCACTGGGTCGCGCAAAAAGACCCGGATCCGTCGGCCTGGGCGACGCAGCGGTTGGCGAACCCACTGGCCAGCGGGTGCCCGCAGTCGCCGTCGACGCGGCAGGGTCGGCAGTACGGTTGATGCACCCAGATGCAGATGAACTGCGGGTCGCCGCCGCCGCCCACGGCCTTGCAGGTCCAGTCCGTCGGGCACGCCGCGTCGCACAGCTGGGTGCAGGTGCCGCCGAGGGGCCCGTCCACACACCAGCCGCTGAAGCAGTCCGAGTTCACCTCGCAGGGCGAGCCAAAGCAGCCTTCACAGTCGGCCGCGTCCGCGTCCGTGCTGTCGGGCGCGGTGTCGGCGGCGTCGAGGATCGAGACCTCCACGTCGGCCACGTCGGGCAAGCCGACCACGTCCGCGCCGATCGCGTCGGGGACCGGCGTCGAGTCCAGCTTCACGTCCTCGCCGCCGGCGACGTCGCTCTCGCCGCAGCCCGTGAACAATCCCAAACCGGTGACGGCGACGAGCGCCAAGACGAACGGGTAAGCGAGCGACGAAAGACGCGTCATGAGCAAGGCCTCCGGGGGAACGGGGGCGCATCATACCGCACCCGCACACTCGATTCATCGTGGATCGTCGCAGGGATCCCGCTTCGCGAACGCCGCGGAAAATCCGAGCCACCGCCCACACTTCGAACCCGCCCGCAGCAAGCGTTCGAGCCGGGCACGCGGGCGTCGGTGTCGCGCCTGCGAACGCCAGGAGGACGGCTGCACTGCCGCTGACGCGCCCCCGACTTCCCTCATTGATCACCGCCGCCCTTCGCGCTTACCCTGCGCCGCCGCCTCCCCCCGCTTCAGCAGGTCTGATGCTGCTTCTCCTCGCGAGCCTCGCCGCACTCCTGGCCGGCCCGCTCATCGTGCGGGCCTTCGGTGCGAGCCACGCGCTGCTCTCGCTGCTGGACGCGTTCGTCATCACGTCCATCACAGGCCTCGTCTTCCTCGAGGTGCTCCCCTCTGCCTTGGTCGGCGCGGGGCTGTGGCCGGTCGCGGCCGCCGTGGTGGGGCTCTGGCTACCGCGCGGCCTCGAGCACGTCCTCGAGGGCCGCCGCACCGAGGGCCGCGGGCGGGCGCTGCTGGTGGTCGCCGCCTTGGTGGGGCTGGCGATCCACGCCATGCTCGACGGCGCCGCGCTGGCCCCCACCGCCGCTGCCCACGAGCACGGCCACGTCCCCGGCACCGGCGACTGGGGCCTCGGCCTCAGCGTCATCCTCCACCGCATCCCGTTCGGGCTTGTCATCTGGTGGACCGTGCGCCCGCGCCACGGCGTGCTGCCGGCCGCCGGCCTGCTCGTCCTGATCGCGACGGCGACCGTCGGCGGCTACGCCCTTGGCCAGATCGGCGTCCGCGAGCTCCCCACCACGGCCCTGCTGACCTTCCAGGCCCTGGTCGCCGGCGCCCTGCTCCACATCGTCTTCGAGCACCCGGTCGACGACCCCACGGGCGAGGCCCGCAAACCCTCCGACAACCACGTCCCCGCCGGCCTCGGCGCGCTGTCCGGTGCGGCCCTGGTCGTGGCAGTCATCCTGCTGCACGGCGACGCCCACGGCGCGGGCGAGCACGCGCACTCCGACCCCGCCGGCGCCGCCCTCGAGCTGGCCCTACGCCTCGCCCCGGCCTTGTTGCTCGGCCTGGGCCTCGTCGTGGCCGCCTCCCAGCTCCGCCCCGCCGCCGCCGCTCCCCTTCGCTTCCTGCGCGGTGCCCTGGCCGGCGCTCGCACCCTCCCCCGCCTGGCCGCCCCCGACAAAGCCCCGCCCGCCCACGCGATCGCGGCGTCCGTCCTCGGTCTCGACGTGGTCCTCGCCTCCTGGGCGGCCTTCGGCGCCGGCATGACGGCCCTCCGCGGCGGCGCCGCGGCCCTCGTCGCCCTTCTGCTCGCCGCCGTCTCGACCCGCTGGGCCGCCGCCGCCCCCGCGCCCATCGACACCGCGAACGCCCCGCCGCCCGGCACAGCCCCCACCGCGCGGGCCGCCGTCGCGCAGGCGCTGGACCGCGGCATCCCCTGGGTCGCCTTCGGCCTCCTCACCGCCGGGCTCGCCCAAGCCGCCCTCCCCGCCGACAGCCTCGCCACCCTGAGCGCTCCCGCCAGCCTCGCCCTCGCCCTCGTCCTCGCGTGGCCCGCCTACCTGTGCGGCCTGGGACTGACCCCCATCGTCCTGGTCATGCTCGGCGCCGGATTCGCGCCAGGCGCGGCCCTCGTCATGCTGATCCTGGCCCCCGCGGCCCACCCCGCCGCGCTCGCCCACCTCGCCGCCGGGCGCCGACTTGCGCACCGCAGCATGACCGCCCTGCTCGCGCTGACCGCGGGAGTGTTGACCTACACGCTCTGGACACCGGCCATCGACCGCGCCGCACACGCCCACGAGCCCAGCCTCACCCTGCTCGCCGAGCACCCGCTGAACGCCCTGGCCCTCGCGCTCCTGCTCGCCCTGGCCGCCGCCCGCCTGCTCCAGCGTGGCCCCCGCGCCCTGCTCGCGGAGCTCACGCCCGGAGGCGGTCTGCACCGCCACCACCCCCACCTCGGAGGGGCCCGCGCACCCGCGGCGATCCTCGGCGGATTCAGCGCGTCAGACCACGACCACGGCCACGACCACCATCACCACGACCACTGAGCGCGCGCAGAAACGCCGCCATCTCCGCCACCGCGGCGTCACCCGCCTCCAGCGGCTGCAGCGACTCCTCTCGGTGTCCGAAGGCCGGGACCTCGTCGAGGCGCTGATAGAAGCCCAGCGCGGCCTCCAGCGTGTCGAAGCGCCCGTCGTGCATGTAGGGGCCCGTGAGCGCCACGTCGCGGAGGCCCGGCGTCTTCATCTCGCCCAGGTTGTTGGTCGTCAGCGCCAAGAACACGAGCTTGTCGTTGTGGTCCCCCAGCGGCGCGTCGCTGAACGCCCCGAGCCCGTTGAAGGGATCGCGCTCGACCAGCGCGACGCCGTCGTAGCGACCGCGGTCGGGCGGCGAACCGGGCTCTGGCCCCAGCCCGATGTTGTGAAACTCGCGGTCTGTGAAGTTCGGCCCGCCGTGACACAGCGTGCAGCCCGCGTCGCCGAAGAAGCGCTTCATGCCCCGCTGGGCCTCGCCGTCCAGCGCACGCAGCCCCTCGGCGTCCCGCGTGGCCAGCGCCCGGGCGAAGCGGTCGAAGTCGCTGTCGCGCGAGATCAGGGTCCGCTCGTAGGCCTCCAGCGCCTTGCCCAGGTTGGCGAAGACCCCGTTGATGGCGTCCCGGTCGGCCGGGGCCATGGCCGCCCACGCGAGCGCGTCCGGGTGGCCTGGGTCGTCGGCCACCGGCCTCGCGCGCCCAGGAAAACGCTGGCTATCTCCGAGCTCGGGCAGCCCGCCGAAGAGGGCCTCGTAGGCCCCGCGCAGGGTGGCGTCGGCGAACACCAGGTGGGCGAGCTCCAGACGTGAGCCGGCCATCTCCACCTGGTTCTCGATGGGCCCCAGCGCCTGCGCCCACAGCGAGTCCGCGCGCCCGTCCCAGAAGAACCACCGATTCCACGCCGTGTTCAGCACCGTCGGCGTGTTCCGCGAGGAGAGCGCCACGCCCCGGGCTAGCTCGCGGCCGTCGGTGAACCCGCGCTCGGGCATATGACAGGTCGCGCAGGCCACCGTGCCAGACGGGGACAGCCGCACGTCGAAGAAGAGCGCCTCGCCCAGCGCGGCCGCCTCCGCGTCGTCGGCGAGGGCGTTGGTCGGGCTGGCAGGCGGGCGCACCGGCCCATCCGTGTTCAGCCCAGCCGCGATGATCCGCGCGCGCAGCTCCGCGCTCAGCTCAACCTCGAGCGCGGCGTCCCAGGCCTGGCCCTCACAGGCGCAGACCGCCGCCAGCGCGAGCCAAGCCAGCCCCCATCGCCTCGCAGCGACCGCACCCAGCGAGCCCACGCCCACTAAGCCGAGGCGGTAACGGCCCGCGCGCGCGCCGCACCGACGACGCGGCCGCCCTGCTCGGTGACCTCGACCTCGAAGACCGCGTCCTCAGCCCCGTCGCCGGTGCCGACGCGCACCACCAGGCGCCACTGGCCCGGCATGTGGAAGAGCATCCCCTCCACCACGAAGCGCCCGTCGCCCTGCGCCTCCACGGTCGGGAGCACGTTCATCCCGTGGCCGTGCAGCGGCATCGTGGCGTCGACCGACACCTCCGTGGCGACCGCCGCGCCAGCGCCCGCGCCCTCGACCGTGATGACCATGTCGAAGTGTTCGTTGAGGGGCAGCGGGTCCGGCGTGGTCTGAAAGCGCACGCTGTAGCTGCCGCCCGCGGTCATGACCGCGCCGGAGTCCTCGCCGCTGTCACAGCCGCCGGTCAGCGTGCTGACGAGCAAGACGCCGAACGCTGCGATGGCCAGGCCGCGAGAGAGGGAGTTCATGCCGCGCATTGTGATCACGCGGCGGTTCCGGGTCCAGGGCGAAGCAGGCCACGACGGGTCCACGCGACGAAAAGCGCCGCCAGCGCGGGCCCAAGACCGCCCCAGCCACCGCCGGCGCTGCACCCGCCGCTCTCCGCGACCGCGGGCGCCTCGACCTCCGCCTCGGCCTGGCCCTCGGTCGCGTCTGGGCCGGGAGCCCCCAAATCCTCAGGCGCCGTCTCGCTAAAATCGGTGCCCGCGTCGCGCTCCGGCGCCGCCTCGGGCGCTGGCTCCGCGACCTGCTCCGGCTCGCGCACGGTCACGCCGGCGCCCGAGTAGATGGTCACCTCCTCGCCCGGCCCGGCGCGCACTACAGCGCGCAGCTCGTAGTTGCCTTCGGGCACGCCCACCGCGTCCCAGACGTGGCTGAGCCGCCACCAGCCTGCCCCCGCGTCCGGGTCGGCCTCCATGGCGGCGTCGGTGAGCAGCACGCCGCGGCTCGCGAAGCGCCGGTTCACCGTCGGGCAATCGAGCGGGCACGGCGGGCTGTCGCAGGGTAGCGGCGGGCCGGGGTCCTCGATGATCGGGTCCAGCACGCCGTAGTCCATGGTCACCGTGGGCGCGCTCTCGGCGACCGCGCGCAGGTCCAGCGCGGCCACGTCCTCGGTGACGATCTGCGTGCGGTAGGGCGCGAAGAAGAGCGCGCCAAGGGGCAGCGGCTCGGCGTCGCGTCGCACGACGACCACGGTCGGGGCGAGGCGGTAGGCCGGGCAGAGCGGAGGGTCCACGGCCTGCGCGACGATGTGCCAGGCGCCCGTCGGGACGTCCTCCAGGGTCCAGCTCAGCGCGTTCGTGAGGTCGCTGATGGCCGCCGTGCCGAACTCGACGCCGACCAGCAGCGCGGGGTCGGGGTTGGGCGTCGCGGGGAGGCCGTCGCGCTGGTAGGAGAAGTGAAAGACGCCCGTGGGATCGATGTTTCCGTCGCGCCAGAGCAGATCGATCTCGGGCTGTGTTGGCACCGCGATGCGGAGGGGCGCGTCGAAATCGGGCAGGACGATGAAGCCGCCGATGTGGGCCGACGCGGGCAGGCCCGGCGCGCAAAGGACCGCCGCCCACAGAGCGGCCAGCGCGCAGCGGCCGGCGACCCCGACGCTCAAAACGCCGCCTGCCCCGGCGCGCGCGGGAAGGGGATGACGTCGCGGATGTTGGCCATGCCGGTGCAGAACATCACCGCGCGCTCAAAGCCCAGGCCGAAGCCGGCGTGGGGGACGGCGCCGTAGCGGTGGAGGTCCAGGTACCACTCGTAGTCCTCCAGGTTCATCCCGTCGGCTTCGAGGCGCCCCACGAGGCGATCGAGGCGATGTTCGCGCTGGCTGCCGCCGATGATCTCGCCGATGCGCGGCACCAGGACATCCAGGGCCGCGACCGTGCGGTCGTCGTCGTTCTGGAACATGTAGAAGGCCTTGATCCCCTTCGGATAGCCCGTCACCATCACGGGTTTCTTGAAGTGGGTCTCGGTGAGGAAGCGCTCGTGCTCGCTCTGCATGTCCGCGCCCCAGGACACCGGGAACTCGAACTTGCGGCCCGACCTCTCGAGGATCGCGATGGCGTCGGTGTAGGTGATGCGCTCGAAGACGTTGTCGCGCGTGTTCCGCAGGGTCTCGATGAGGGTCGGCTCGACGAACTTCTGCAGCAGCTCGAGATCGTCGGCGTTCTTCTCGAAGACCGCGTCCAGCAGCGCCTTGAGGTAAGCCTCGGCGAGGTCCATGTCGTCGTGGATGTCGTGAAAGGCCATCTCCGGCTCGATCATCCAGAACTCGGACAGATGGCGGCTGGTGTTGGAGTTCTCGGCGCGGAAGGTGGGCCCGAAGGTGTAGACGAGGCCCAGACCGTAGGCCAGCGCCTCGGCGTTGAGCTGGCCCGAGACCGTCAGCATGGCGTGGCGGCCGAAGAAGGGCTCGGGGTCCTTGGTGCGGACCTCGAACATCGCGCCGGCGCCCTCGCAGTCGCTGGCGGTGATAATCGGCGTCTGGATGTAGTTGAAGCCGCGCCCGGCGAAGAACTGGTGGGTGGCCTGGGCCAGGGTGGAGCGGATGCGAAAGACCGCGCCGAAGCTGTTGCTGCGGGCCCGCAAGTGCGCGATCGAGCGAAGGAATTCGAAGCTGTGCCCCTTCTTCTGCAGGGGGTAGGTCTCCGGGTCGGCGGGGCCGAGGACGCGGACGGCCTCGGCCTGAAGCTCGACGCGCTGGCCTGAGCCGGGCGACTCGACGAGCAGGCCGTCGATCTCGAGGCTCGCGCCGGTGGAGATTTGAGGCAGCATCGCCTCGATGCCGGGCAGGTCGGCCGAGACGACCACCTGGATGGCCGCGGGCGTCGAGCCATCGTTCATCGCGACGAAGTGGACGCTCTTGGAGCCGCGGCGGGTGCGTACCCAGCCGCGCACCGTGTACTGCGTGCCGACCTCACCCGACTCGAGGATCCACCGGATACGTGGCGCCGCGTGCGCGCTCTTCATCGCTGCCTCCCACCGCGCCCACACGACGCGCCCATGTCCCGGCTGCTGCTGGCCGGGCTGCCGAAGCTACGTACCGCCTCCCGATGGGCCGCGCAAGACAGCGTCAGGCGGAGCGAAGGCGACCGGCAGGGCCAACTCGAAGCGGGTGCCGCCGCCGGGAAGCTCGCCCACCCGCACGCGCCCGCGGTGCTCGGTCAGGATGCGGTGGACGATGGCCAGACCCAGGCCCGTGCCTTGGGATTTGGTAGTGAAATACGGGGTAAAGAGGCGCTCGCGCACCTCGTCGGGCATCCCAGGGCCGTTGTCATCGCAGCGGATCCGCAGCTCGTCGCCTTCGATGCGCGCGGCCAGGATCACCGCGGCGCCGTCCCGCGGACCGTCGCCGCCCTGATGCGCCTCGATGGCGTTCTTCACGAGGTTGGTCAGCGCCTGGCGCAGCTGATCGACGTCCACGCTGGCCAGCACGGCGCCGGAGCCCTCGACCTGGATGGCCACCCCCGGGTCCACATCGCGGTGGAGGCCGGCGACCTGGCGTAGAAGCTCGTGGACATCGACGCGCTCGGGGTTCGGCGTCGGCAGCCGCGCGAAGTCCCGGAACTCGGTGACGATGCGGGACATGCGCGCCACCTCTTCCAAGATGGTGCTGGTGGACTCCTCGAAGATCTCCTCGAAGTCGGGGTGGCGGCGCTTCCAGACCTTCTGCAGGGTCTCGATGGACATCTGGATCGGGAAGAGCGGGTTCTTGATCTCGTGGGCGATGCGGCGGGCGATCTCCTGCCAGGCCGCGACGCGCTCGCTTTGGCGAAGGCGCTCTTCGGAGTCCGAGAGGTCGCGCGTCATGCGGTTGAAGGCGCGGGCCAAGCTGGCGATCTCGTCGTTGCCGCGGGGCTCGGCGACGGCCACCTCGC
The DNA here is from genome assembly GCA_041389525.1 of Myxococcota bacterium. Lineage (GTDB taxonomy): Bacteria > Myxococcota_A > UBA9042 > PHBI01 > JACKFB01 > JACKFB01. The sequence continues at coordinate 63,073 of JAWKRR010000021.1, forward strand.
GCGAGCCGCGGGCGATCTGGTCGGCGGCGGAGGCCAAGACCTCGAGCGGGCGTGAGATGCGCCGCGAGATCCACAGGCCGACCAGCAGCGCCAACAGCGCGCTGACACTGGCGAGGCCGGCCGAGGCGGCCCACAGGCGCGAGACGACCTCGTCGACGGCGGCGCGACTGACGTACACGCGCAGCTCGGCGCCCGTCTCCTCGCCGCCGGCGCTGAGCAAGGGCTGCGCGCCCACGCCCCACCCGGCGTCGGGGGCCTCGCCGGCAAAGGTCGCCGCGATGGGCTGACCGTCCGAGTCCACCACCGAGACCTCGGCCGCGCCGCCGCCGGCCGCCCCCGCCACGAACTCGGCCAGCAGTGCCGTGTCCAGCCGCTTGCCGCCGACCAACGCGACGCGCTCGTCGGCAGCCCGCGCGACCTGCAGCGTCCAGACGTCCTCGGCGCTCCCCGTCGCCTCGTCCTCGACGCGCTCGCGCCTGAGCACCGGCTCGCCACGCGGCGCCTGCAGCAGCCCCAGCGCCGCCGCGTCCGCCTCGGCCAGCCCGCGCCGATGCCCCATGGCCAGCACCCGCCCGCCCTGCCGCCGATCCACCAGCCGCAGCGTGTCGATGGCCGCGGCCGCCATCAGACGCTCGGCCTCGACCATCGCCTCGCGCTCGCGCTCCTGCACGCCATAGAACTTGTCGCGCTCCAGCGGCTCGAGCAGCACCTCCGCGAGCACGCTGTCATCCGCCATCCGGCCCAGCGCCACGTCCAGGTCGCGGCCCACCCGCGACACCCCCTGGCGCACCGCCTCCTCGATGGCCGCGCGGCGCCCCTCGAAGCTCTCCTGAAAGGCGTCCTCCGTGCGCTGGGTCAGCACCCACACGGAGGTCCCGAGCGGCAGCCAGGCCATGGCCAGCAGGGCCAGCGTGAGGCGACTCTGAAGCCTCATGGCCGCCTCCACGCGTCGCCAAGGTCGACGCCGGTGGCCGCGCTCGTCCCACCGTCGAGGATGAGCCAGGAGCGGTGGTGAAGGGGGCGCTCCAGGTGCAGCAGCGGGATCGCAGGCGCCGCCTCGTTCTGGGCGGCCGCGTAGCCTCTCCCGCGGCCGGTGAGGGCGTCCGTGGCGGTGAGCCCCGGGCGGTCCAGGGCGCGCGCGAGCTCAAGCGCCGCCTGCTCGACGTCCAGGGCCTGCCACTCGTGGGAGACGACGGCGAGCTGCCATGGCGGTGCTTTCGCCGTGACCGCACCTCTCAGATCGAGGCCAGCCACCGCCACCGCGCGCGCCGGGGTCAGCGACAAGGGCGCCAGCGCGTCGCGCAGGGCCCGCGCCAGCTCGGCGAGGCTCGCGTTCCCCTCCGGGTAGGCGATGACCAGCACGGGCTGCGGCAGGGCCGGCCCCGTCGCGGGAGGCGCCGCGGGGGCGGGAGAGAGCAAGGTCGGCCACAGCGACTCCGCGTGCTCCGCGGGCCACTCGGAGTGTCGGACCAGCCGCGCCTCGCTCGCCAGCGCCGAGATATTGCGACGCAACACGCGGGCGTCGTCGCCCCTGAGACTCGGCGCGACCACTGCGTACACGGTGGCGAGCGCGCCCCGGAGGCTCGCCGCGTCGCGCCGATCCCGCGATGCGATGCTCGGCGTCAGGTCCACCTCCCCGTCGGCAAAGGCCGCGCTCTGCGCGCGAGGGTCCGGACGCACCGCGATCTCAAGGCGGTCAAGCCAGGGCCGCCCCTCGGGGTGGCCGGGGTGGGCCACCAGCTCGACGCCGGACGCGCTGCCGTTGCTGGGGCGAAAGGGCCCGCAGCCGTGGCCCCGCGCCGCCGTCCCTCCATGCAGGATGGCGGCCTCCGGGCGGGCCAACAGGCGCCGAATCGTGTGGGGGTCGGTGCGCGACGGCCCGCGAATCTCGACTGTCGCCGGGTCCAGCGCGCGGACCTCCAAGGCCGCGATCATCTCGGCGAGGGCCGCGCCCGCCGCGTCTTTGGGGGGCGAGCGCGTGAGGCTCTGCAGGCTCTGGACCACGTCGGTGGCGGTCGCCACGGCGCCGTCGTGAAACTGCGCGCCGTCCACGAGGCGGAGGGTCAGGGTGCGCCCGCGCATCTCGCCGCCGTCGCGGGCAAGCTCGGCGCGCACTCGGCCGCGGCCGTCCACGCGGAAGAGGCGGCAGTGGGTCCAGCTCGCCAGCCAGCGCGCGCCCGGCTGAGTCAGGGCGCGGGGATCATCCAGGCCGCCCAACCCGGGCAAGGCGACGCGGACCACACCGCCGTAGGGCCGCCTCCCGGCCGCCTCGGCAGCCGGCGGCGGCGTCGCGCCCGCGCTCACGACCAGCGCGAGCAAAAAACACAGGCGCCGCCTCATCGCTCGGTGGGGGCAAGCACCAGCACCCCCGCCCGCTCCGACGACCAGGTCGCGACCAGCAGCTCCGCGTAGCCGTCTCCGTCGAGATCGCCTGCGACCGCCGCGCTCACCGGGTCGGGGACAGCCCTCGACCAGCGGAGGTGCGCGCCGTCGCCGGCGTCGCTGAGCTCGTAGAGCGAGAGGTGGTCAGGGCCGCCGAGGGCGTTGGAGGTCGCGAGCAGCTCGGGGCGCCCGTCGAGGTCCAGATCGCTCAACGCCGACACCGTCCCGACCCCGTCCAAGGTGAAGCGTTCGTCGGGGCTGGCGATGCTCCAGACCGCCAGGTCGCCCTCGGGGTGGGCCGCGGCGACGTAGGGCGTCCACGCGGGTGAGGCCGCCGCGTAGAAGGGGTGCGCGCGCAGGTCGTAGCTGGCCTCGAGCACGCCGAGGTCGCGGGTGGAGACGGCGCCCGAGATCCAGGCGAGCTCGCCGAGCCCGCCCTCCAACACGTCGGTGCCGCTGGGCCAGGGCGCGGTCAACCAGCGGTCGACCCCGGTCGCGTAGAGCGGCCACGCCGCCGGCATGCCCTGGGTCGGGATCGGCACCAGCCCGGTGCCGACGGCGAAAACCTCGGGGTGGGCGCGGTCGCTGCTGGCGACGAAGGCGGCCTGTGTCCCGTCGGCGCGGGTGCTGACGACCACGCGCCCCATGGCCTGCCGCACGCGGGTTACCGACGCCGGGGGGGCTGTGAGGGGGACCTCCGCCTCGATGACGAGGCCGCGCTTGGCCCAGCGCAGCAGGAAGAGGCGGTCGGGCTGCAAGGCCAGCACGCGCTCGTCGTCGCGGCCGTCTGGCGCGATGAGGGCGAGATCGAGCAGGGGCGCGCGGGCCAGCGAGGGCGGCAGGTCTCTGAGGGCCACGAGGCGCAGGCGGTCGAAGCGGACCGCGCGGCGTCCGAGGCCGAAGAGGGTGCGCATCTCGAGGTCAAGCGGCGCCTCGGCGAGCGCGGTGGCCAGCACCTCGCCGTCAGGCGCGCGCAGGCGCTCCCAGAAGGTGGCCGGGAGCGCGACCAGGCGTGCCTCGACGTCCACGCGAGCCGGCGCGTCGACGTGGACCGCGACGTCGAGCCGGTGGGTGATCTCGGGCGACGCGGGCCCGACGCGAACCAGGGGTCGGGGCGTGGCGCGCCAGGAGGCCTCGAGGGTGTCCGCGAGCCAACTCTCGGCGCGCCCCGACGCCGGCGCGGCAGGCAGCGCGCGGACGACGATGGCCACCCGCGCCGACTCGGGGACGCGGGCGAGCCCCTGCTCGAGGCCGACGATGATGTCGCGGGACAGGCGGGCCGCGTGGCCAGGCGGCGACGGCGGAAAAGGCAGGGCCGTGGGCTGCGCCGCAGCGGCCGCAGGGAGCAGCCACGTCACGAGCGCGAAGACAGCGAGGCGGTGCAACATCGCGGCCGACTATACACGGAGGCGGGCGGCGCGAAACGGGCGCTTGGCGCGCGGGCTGGAGGCGTGGGCGGCGAGCGGCGAGGCGCTCCGCGGGCGACGCGGGTCAGGGCGCGGGGAGGCTCGCTGGGGGCAGCCCGTCGAGGATCTCGGCCAGATGCCCGCGGCCGGGTCGCTGCGGCTCGGCTGCGGACGCCGACGGGCCGCGCTCGGCGGGGCTGGTGGCCCCGTCGTCGGCGGGCACGGCGACGGGTGGGGCGAGGGGCTGGGCTGGGGCGTCCTCGGCCGGCGGCGGCGGGCCGTCGGCAGGCGGCGACTCGGCGGATTCGGGCGCGGCGGCCTTGCGGCTTCGAGGGGTGAGGCCCAGCCACGCGCCCACCGCGTCGGCCCAGATCGGGGCCGCGGTGCGCCCGCCGGACCCGCCGACGATCGGGCGGCGAGCGTCGTGCCCGACCCACACGCCGCCGACCACGGAGGGGCCAGACTCGGGCAGCGTGTAGCCCACGAACCAAGCGTCGACGCGGTCGTTGGTGGTCCCGGTCTTCCCGGCGACCGCCACGCCGTCGAGGGCAGCGTTGCGGCCGGTCCCTTTGTCGACGACGGCCTGGAGCATCGCGCTCAGGTCGACGGCGATGGCGCCCGAGTAGGCGCGACGGAGCCGCGGCGACTCGGAGAAGATCACGCTGCCATCAGGGGATTCGACGCGGCGGATGAAGACTGGCGTGCCGGCCAGGCCCCCGGACGCGATGCTCGCGTACGCGTCGACCAGCTCCATCAGCGAGACGTCGGCGCTGCCGAGGGAGGCCGCGAGATCGGCCGGGATGGGCGATGAGATCCCGGCGCGCCGCGCGAAGTCCGTCACGGCGGCCACGCCGGTGGCGCGCATGGCCTGGACCGCCACGACGTTCAGCGAGCGCGACAGCGCCTCGGCCACCGTGACCTGAGCGCCGTCGTGGCGGCCGTCCGCGTTGCCCGGGCACCAGCGGCGGCCGCCTCCCGGATAGCAAGTCAGCGCGTTCGGGTAGGTGGTCGCCGGGGTCAGCACGCCCGCCTCCATCCCCGCGCCGTAGACGAAGGGCTTGAACGTGCTGCCCGCCTGACGGCGCGCCTGGACCGCGCGGTTGTACGGCGACCGCTCGAAGTCCTTCCCGCCGACCAGCGCCAGCACCTCGCGAGTCGCCGGGTCCATCAGCACCGCCGCGCCCTCGGGCGACGCGTCCGCGGTCCCCAGATGGGTGGCCATCGCCTGCTCAAGCGCCGCCTGGGCGTCCGGCCGCAGGGTCGTGTCGATGCGCAGCCCGCCGCCGGTCAGCCGGTCGGCCCCGACGGCCACCTCGAGGCGGCGCCGCACCGCATCGACGAACCACGACGCGGGGATGACGGCGTCCTCCTTGGCCACCCGCGGCACCGGCGCCCGCTTCGCCGCCTGAGCCGCCTCCGCGTCCACGAAGCCGCGCGCCACCATGCGGTCCAGCACTCGGTCGCGCCTCGCCCGCGCGCCCTCGGGATCGTCGATGGGGTTGAGGCGCTCAGGGGCGGGCACCAGCCCCATCAGGAGCGCGGCGTCAGCCACGCTGAGGGCCTGCACCGACTTGCCCAAGAAGTGCCGGGCAGCCTCCGCGATGCCCCAGCGGCCGTGCCCGAAGTAGATCTGGTTGAGATAGAGTTCGAGGATCTCGTCTTTCTCGAGGTGCCGCTCGAGCTTCCGCGCCAGGAACACCTCAAGCACCTTGCGCTGCAGGGTCTTCTCCTGGCTCAGATAGAACGACCGCGCCACCTGCTGCGTGATGGTGGACGCGCCCTGGGAGTAGCGCCCGTCTCGCAGGTTCACGACCACCGCGCGCAGCATCCCCGGGATGTCGAGCCCCTCGTGCTCGTAGAAGTCGCCGTCCTCCGCAGCGACCGCCGCGAGCCGGACGTGCAGCGGGATGCGGTCGCCTGGGACCACGGTGCGGCGCTCGCGCCACCACTCGGCGATCACCGACCCATCGGCCGCGCACACCCGCGTCGTCTGCAGCGCGTGGGCCCGGTAGTCGGCCACGGTGAGCACCTCGGGGAGCTCCGCCTCCAGGTAGACGGTGACCCCGCGAAAGAGGACGAACCCCAACAACGCGCCGACCACGCCGAGCAGCAGCAGCCCGCGGGCGAGCCGCCCGAAGAAGCCTGGACCCTTGCGAGCCGACCGTTTTTCGGGGTGGGGACGCGCCATCGCCGGAGCCTAGCAAAGCGCGGGTGCCGGTCCAGAAAGGGAGGCCGCGCCCATCGAATTGACACGGGCCGGCTGTCGGCGTGGAATAGACAGCATGAGCGACGTCACCGAGCCCGCCGACGACCGCATGGTGCTGATCCGCGCGATGGTCGCTATCGCCCGCGCGGACGGCAACGTCGACGCCAGCGAAGAAGCCCGCATCCGGCAGATCTGCAGTTTCCTGCGCCTGGACGCGGCGATGGAGGGCGAGGTCGCCGCGATGCTGGCCCCCAACGCGCCGGTCCCCCAGCTCCCCGATCCGTCCGAGCTCCCCGCGTACGAGGTGCGCCTCTACGTGTTTCAGCAAGCGCTGATGATGGCCTTCGCCGACGGTGTCATCGACACCCAAGAGCGTGAGCTCACGGAGCGCCTGGCCGAAGCGCTTCAGCTCGCGCCGCGCCACATCGAGGTGGCGTGGCGGCGCGCTGAAGAGATGACCGAGCGCTAGGACCCCCTCGGTCGCGCCGGGCACGGAATGGTGATGCGCGCCGAGTCGTTGCTGCCTCTCTGGGCCGAGTGCTACCTTTGCGCGCGACCCCCAGGAGCGCACATGAACCCGACGATTCCACGCCTTGTCGCCGCCGCCGTCGCGAGCGCCGTCCTCTCGCTGGCCCTGCCGGCGATCGCCGCCGAAGACCCGTGGAAGAAGTACGGGGCCGGCTGCGATGACACCGCGTTCGGGAAGCCGGACGCGACGCCGCTGGACGCGATCAGCCGCTGCGTGAAGCTGTTCCAGGCCTACCAGGACCCCGCCGCCGTCAAGGGCGAGTACCGCGACCGCGTCGTCGCCGCGATGAAGCGCCTGTACGTGGGTGGCAACGAGCAGGACGCGCACGTCTCCAAGCTCGCCCTCGCGCGCCTGGGCGAGACCCAGCTGCCCGAGCGGGTCGTCGAGGCTCCGAAGGTGGTCAAACCCGTCGCCGTGCGAAAGAAGTGCGACGTCCCCGAGCCGGACAAGGGCGCGCTCAAGAAGGCGAACGCGTCCTTCAAGAAGGGGTTCAAGTCCTACAAGAAGGGCGACTTCGCCAAGGCGCTGGACTTCTATCTGGACGCCGTGGCCGCGGCGCCGGGCTGGCCGAAGGGCCGCTACAACGCGGCGGCGCTGTACGCCATGACGGGCGACGCGAAGCAGGCCGTGGAGTCGCTTCGCTGCCTGCAGGACATCGGCGACGAGACCTCGGTCAACTACCTCAAGAAGGCGCGCACCGACTCGGACTTCTCGTCGATTCGCAGCACCAGCGCCGAGTTCAAAGAGGTCACCGGCTACGCGAAGATCAAGATCGGCAACGGCCTGGGCGAGCGCGGCGAGGAGAACGTCGACAACCTCGAGGCCAGCATGGAGAAGCTGGGCTACCCGATCACCGAGATCACCGAGACGGGCAAGCCCTACGAGGAGCCCCACGTCTGGTACAAGCCGGAGTGCATGCGGGCCGCGTACTTCCTCATCAAGGTGATGAACCACCCGGACACACGCACCCACCGCATCGACTGGGAAAACGAGGACTACGACGTGATCGTCGCGTGGGGAGACAAGGTGGAGAAGGGCAAGGAGCCCCGCAAGCGCGTGTCGGATCCGGCGGACGCCGAGAAGAAGATGGACGAGCTGCGGCGCGAGGAGAACGAGCTGCTCGCCAAGCCTGAGGCGGCCGCCAACAAGGTCGAGAACGTCGTCGAAGCGCCCGAGCGCATGGGCGACAAAGCGACCAAGGGTGTGGAGCGGGCCGAGAAGACCATCGACCGCATCCAGAACGTCGGCGAGAAGGTCAAAGGCATTCTCCCCTGAATCCGGCGGGTCGATCGGGCCGTCCCCGCGCGTGAAATCGTATCCGTGGTCGCCAGCATGACCTTGCGCTGGTAGTATCTGCCCCGCGCGGCGCGTCGGACCTGACCGCGGCACCTCCACCCACCCCGGACCTCGATATGCTTGCCGCTCCTGACCTGACGCTTGCCCTGATTGGCGGCCTCGGTCCCGTTGAGCTCATCATCATCCTCGTCATCGTGCTGCTCATCTTCGGCCCGATGAAGCTCCCGCAGATCGGCGACGCCCTCGGGAAGAGCGTTCGCTCCTTCCGCAAGGCCGTGTCCGACAAGGATCGCGACCCGGTCGACGTCACCCCCGCCATCGAGGACGCCAAAGCCAAGGCGCAGACGGTCGAGGTGGAGAAGGCGACGGAGCGTCACGAGGTGTGAGGAGGGGGGTCCCCTCTTCGCCCGTCGCGTGGCTGGCTCATGTCTCTTCGGGGATCGCCGTGCGTCGGCTGCTCGCGCGCGGCGAGCGCCCTCCGCGCGTAAGTCCCTGAAACGACGTCGCTGGCGTCCACTTCGGTCCGAATATGGCAACACGCTCCGACGGCCGCAGCGGGCTGGTGCTCGATTGGGCGCTGACAGACAGCCCCGTCGGCCAGCTCGTCCTCTGCGCGTCCGCTCAGGGCTTGGTGAGCCTGCACTTCCTGCGAGTCCAGCCCCTCGAGGCGGCCCTGGCCGACGCCAGCGCGCGCTTCGACGCGGGCTTGCAGGAGGAGGACTCGCCCTTGCTGCGACGCGCCCAGCGGCAGCTCGCGGCGTACTTCGCGGGCCACCACCACCGCGGCTCGGTCCCCCTTGACCTGCGCGGCACTCCGTTCCAACGCAGGGTGTGGGCCGCGCTGCAACAGATCCCCCACGGCGAGACCGAGACCTACGGCTCGCTCTCCGCGGCGATCGGGAAGCCAGACGCCGTCCGGGCCGTCGGTCGGGCGTGCGGCCGCAATCCCCTGCCCCTCTTCGTGCCGTGCCACCGCGTGGTCGCCGCCGACGGCTCGCTGACGGGGTACCTTGGCGGCATCGAGACCAAGCGACGCCTGCTGACCCTGGAGCGCGGCGAGGCGGCACACCTGCCGCTCTTCGCCGTCGCCGACCGGCGCGTCGACTCCGAGCGACGCGCGCTGGACACGCAAAAAGTCAGCGCGCGCCTGCCCGCTCCGGCGATGGCGTGGCTGGATCGCCGACGCGGAGCCCCGGTCGAGGCGCCGGCTTGGAGCCCAGAGGCCTGGCTCACCGCCGTCCTCGACGCGACGACCGACGAGGATCTGCCCGCCCTGGCTGCCCTCGTCGCTACCGCCGCCACCACCGACGAGGATCTCGCGCTGTCCGCGGTGACCGACGATCTGCTCGCCATGGCGGCCGCGCACCTCATCGCGGCGCCGCCAGGTGCCGACGACGTCCGCTGCCTGCTGCACGCCGCGCTCAGCACGGATTCGGCTTGGCACGACGTCATCGTCCACCGCCTCATCGGGACCTCGCGCCTGAGCCCGGCCGCGCGCCACGAGCTCGAGCGCCATCTCGAAGCCATCCTGGACGGCTCGCTCGTCTGCTCGAGCGCCACCCGTGAGCACGCCGTCGACCTGTGGAGCGGCCTACGCCACGCGGCCGGAGACGACGCGTGGTTCGCCGGCCAGTCCGAGGATCCCAGCCTGATCTTCGCCCGGGCGGGCCTCTACGCCGAGGCCATCGTGTGCGCCGAAGAGCAGCTCGCTCGGGGCGACGGACCGCGCGCCCCCCTGCTCCGCAGGCTCGCCGACGCCTATGAGGCCACCGGCGAGCTCGAGTCCGCGCGCGAGCGCCTGCTCGCCCTGGTCGCCGAGCGCCACCTGCCGAGCGACGCGGCCCGCCTTCGCGAGCTGGAGGACCGTCTGCGCCATGGCGGCCACGACGCGGGCCACAGCGACAGACGCCAGCCCGAGATCGAGCCCGAGACCAAGCCCAAGCCCAGAGCCAAACCCGAGCCTGACGCGCACTAGTGCCAAGGCTCGCGGCGCCTGGCGCCGCGACTCAGCCGCCCGAGCTAAAGCGAACTCAGCCGCCCGAGCTAAAGACGAAGGGCCACTGCACGACGCAGATGCCGCCCTCGGGCTTGTCGAAGCGCATGCGGCGCAGCACGCGGAGCACGCAGTTCGTGGTGGTCGAATCGCCCAAGGTGTCGCTCGTGGACGACACGCCCGTGACCGACCCGTCCACGCCGATGGTCCAGCGCGCCGTCAGCTTGCCCGACAGCTTCGGGTTGACCTGCAAGCGCGGCTCGTAACAGGCGCGAATCGCTCCGGCACGACGCTTCACCACGCTCTGGATGTTGCTCTTCTTGCAGAAGCCCTGGGTCGCGCCCGAGCCGACCGAGATGGCGCCGACGCGCTTGGCCTTCTTCTGGCCGAGGCCGGCCTTCACGCCCATGCCGCCGCCGGTGTCGATCTTGCCCATGCCGTGGATACGGCCGTAGCCGCCGTCGCCGCCGCCGCCGCTGCCGGTGCCCGCGAAGCCCAGGCCGCCAGCGCCGTGGCCCATGACGAACTCGGAGCCGCTGCCTGCCATGGCGACCGCGATCTTGTTGGAGAAGCCGTCGGTGTTGGAGTTCAAGATGTTGGCGAGCGCGCCCTCACCGGTCAGCTTGTTCGAAGAGAGCAGGTCGTTGAGGCCGACCTTCTTCGGGTCGATCTTGTCGACCATCTTGCCTTCGTTCTTCGGGACCTTGGACTCCTTGATGGGGTCCTCGTCGGGGTCGCCGAACTTGCCTTCCTCGTCCGCGGCCTTCTTCGCCGTCGTGTCCTCTTCCTCGCCATCCTCGAGGGGCTCCGGCTCCTCGGGGTCGAGCACCACGGCCTCGACGTGAGGGATCTTCTTCTCGTTGGCCTTCACGAGGCGGTCAGCGCTCTCCTGCCAGAGGAAGAGCGAGCCGAAGAGGAAGCCGACCTGCAGCAGGAACGAGACGCACACCGAGGCGATGACGAGCTCGTCGAAGGCGAAGAAGCCCTTGCGCCCCACCCGCGAGTCGGGCTGAACGAACTGGAAGAAGACCGACATCTCGCCCAGGTGGAGCATTCCCCAGTCGCCCGGGCCGATGTCCACGTAGTTGGTGCCGTTGACGTTCTCGGTCGCGAGCTTCACGAACTGGCCGATGGCCTGCGTGTTCTGATTGACCGTGATCTCGCCGTCGAGATCGGAGCTGAGCCCGATGCTGTAGTTGCCCTTTCGGCTGGAGCGGAAGAGCGGGAACTTCTTGGGGAGCTTGTCGGCCGGGAGGATGAAGTCGTTTCGCAGGTCCTCGCCGATGCGGAAGGTCTGCGGCTCCTGGAGCACGCGCTCCTGGATGACGGTGTCGCCCCAGAGCAGCGCGACGCGGAGGAACTGCGCCCGAGGATCCCAAGCGGGCTCGGCGGCGAGGACCACCAAGGCGCCGAAGAAGCCGAAGAAGGCGCCCCACACGGCGAGCGTGTAGCCGAGCGCCATGTCGACGATCTCGAAGGGCATCAGCGTAAAGGAACTCGAGCGGGTCACGTGCGCCGCGACGAGCCACGCGACGAGGCTGGAGGCCACGAAGAGCGAGACGGTGGCGAACTGCTTCCGCTTTCGGGTCGCCAAGCCGGCGAGGCTGGTGAGCGCCAGAATGAACCCGAGACCGAGCACCCCCTGTCCGGTCGTGGGGATCTGGTAGCCGAGCGCGGTCACGTCAGCGAGCGCGAAATGCTGCCAGTCGAGCACACCGGCGCCGAGCATGACGAGGGCCGCGCCGATTAGTGCGATGATATGGCCAAGCTTCATGGAGGGTGACCTCTGGGTTGGGGACAGGTCCGGGGGTTCGGGCCAGCCTGGGCCGGGGGCACAGCGACCGGCAATCTAGGGCCTGCGCAATTGATGCGTCAAGGGTTGAGTCGGACGCACAAGCATGAGAACTGCGAGCGATGCGAGCGCCTCGCCCTCCCCCTCCGACAGCCGAGGTGGGCGGGAAGTTCCCGAACAAAGTCCGGAGGGCGCTCAGGGCCCCAAGATTTGTCGCGCGCGCTGCATCGCGGCGGGGCGGGAATGGCGGCGGGAGAACTCGGCGAGAGCAGCTGCTGCACGCTTCGGCGACGCGCTGTGGTCCACCAGATATCGCAGCGCAAGCTCGGCCTCGTCCAAGAAGCGCACCGCCTCGGCGACCTCGGCCACCCGCGACCAAGCGGCCAGCAGCGCCGGTGAGCCGCGGCTCGCGCGTCGGACCCTCTCCAGGGTGGCGAGACCCGCCTGGGTGGCGGCGCAGCGGACGATGCCCGCCTCGATCTCCGGATCGTTTGGCGACAGGGTCTCGGCTCTCCGGTAGGCCTCGCAGGCCTCCGCGCTCCGCCCCGCGTCTTCCTCTTGGTGGCCGGTCTCTACGTATGGAGATGGCCGGTCGGAGAGCGCCGCGATGGCCGCCTGGAGGTGCGCCGGCGCCTCGCCGCGAGGGTCGCCGAGCAGCCGCAGGCAGCGCGCATACTCAAGCCGCGCCATCGCCCAGGTCGGGGTGAAGCGCACCGCGCGCTCGAACGCGTCGCACGCCTCGATGAGCCGGCCCGAGCGCAGCGCCAACGCGCCCTCGCCCACCGCCGCCAGCGCGCGGGTCGCCCGGTCGTCATCGGGCGCCGACCCGAGCGCCGCCATCGGCGCGGCCAGGGTCAGACACAGCAGCGACCCGAGGGTGGCGCCGCGCAGGGCGAATCGTGATAGGGAAAAGCGCATGAACGCGGAGAGTCCACGCCCCAGCCGAACCTGTCAAAACCGACACATGGGGGCCGCGGTCTTGGTGGTGGGCCTGATGCTCTTGCTGCCGACGCCCCGCGCCGCCGCGGCCGAGGCGGAGGTGCACAAATACCAAGGCGCCTTCTGGGCGATTCAGGCCCATACGGGCTTGGTGCTGAGGAAGGACCAGCGGCCGGGCGAGACGGTCGGTCCGGCGCTCGGGGGCTCGCTCCGGTTCGCGACCGTGCTGTCGGTGCTGGACCTGCAGGCCAGTGTCTTCGCAGCCCGCTACAGCACGCGCGCCCTCGACGACACGCGGGTCCAGGTCACACGCTGGAGCCTCGGCTTCGAGGGCCACCTGCACCCGCTGCTGCTCGGCACGGTCTATAACAACCGCCTCTGGTACTGGCTCTCGAGCATCTACGCGTCGTTCGGCGTGGACCTCGACTTCACGCGGCTAGGCCTGCGTGACGGCCCGGACAAGCGCGATCGCGGGCTGGCTTGGCATCTAGGCGCCGGGATGGACGTCCCCGTCACCGATCCGAATCGCGGCGCGGGTTTCTGGCTGGGCATCGCCTTCCGCGCGAAGTTTCTAAACGTCGACTCGGGGGCGCTGGGCCTCGGTGACTTCGACGAGCGGATGGTGACGCTGACCTTCGCGTACCGGAACAACAACATCTTCGTGGCGCGCATCCCGCCGCCTCCCGAGTTGCGCCACCGCGACCCGGTCCTGCCCGAGCGCGAATAGAAGCGCGCGCGCGGCCGCCAGCGCTTGCCACCGGCGCGCCGCCCGGCTAAATCCTTCAATCCATTCACTGTCGCGCGCCCTCGAGGAGGCCCCATGTCGTCGACCACCGCCCCGCCCCGTCGCTTCTCGGCAGGCGCCAGCGCGCTGTGCGCCATCGCTCTCGTCGGGATGGCGCTGGCTCCCCCGGCTGAGGCGCGCTCCAAGGAGAAGGCGCCGGACAAGGGTCGCATCGAGCTGACGAACCGGCTCTTTCGCGTGGACGGCGGGATCAGCGACGGGCTGATGCAGAAGGCGCAGAAGGCCGTGCTCGAGCTCAACGAGCAGAGCCACGAGCCTATCTGGTTGGTGCTCAACAGCGGCGGCGGCTCGGTCGAGGCGGGGCTGGTGCTCATCGACACGATGCGCAGCCTGAAGAGCCCCATCTACTGCCTGGTCGAGAGCAAGGCGTACTCGATGGCGGCCATCATCCTGGCGTTCTGCGACAAGCGCTACGCCCTCGACCACGCCACGATCATGCTGCACGAGGCCTCCTACGGCACCGCCGGCGAGGACCCGACGAACCGCTCGCGCCTCGACTTCCTCGCGCGCTACCTGGACGGCCTGCACGTCGAGATCGCGGCGCGGCTGAAGATGGCGCCGGAGAAGTACCGGGCCCGCATCCGCGACGCGTGGTGGCTGCTGGCCAGCGAGGCCGAGGCAGCCGGGGTGGTCGACGCGGTGGCGACGAGCATCGGGTACTCGGAGCTGCCCATCGAGGTCACCGAGGACAAGACCACGACGGCGATTCAGGAGACCACCCACGCGGTGCGCGAGTTGCCGGCGACGCAGAAGATCGCCAAGCGGCGGGACTGATTTGGTGACGAAGCGCCGGGACGCGATGGATCGCTGGGTAAAGCGCGACGGAGCCGCTGCGCTCCAGGGGGCGGCGCGTCGTGGGTGAGAAGACGATGGAGGTCAAGGTCGGGATGCTGGTCACGCTGTGCGTCGGCCTGCTGGTCGGCTTCATCGTGATGCTTGGCGACTGCTCGACCGCCGGGCGCGGCGACCTCTACCTGGACGTGGACACGACGTCGGACCTGAAGGTCGGCTCGCCGGTCAAGATCGCCGGCGTCCCTGCCGGAAAGGTCGAGGCCATCAATTATATGGGCGGGCAGGTGGACCCCGCGACGAAAGAGCGGGTCTGGGTTCGGGTGACCCTGCGCGTCGACAGCGAGAAGATCCCGACCATCCACGAGGACAGCCGCTTCTACATCACGACCCAGGGCGTGCTGGGCGAGAAGTACGTCGAGATCGACCCGGGCAGCCCCGAGCGCGCGCCGCTGGCCGCGGGGGCGTACCGGAAGGGTGAACCGCCGCTTCGCCTGGAGATCATCGCGGCGCAGGCTGGGCGACTGCTGGAGTCGGTGACCAAGCTGGTGGGCGACAACGAGGGGTCCCTGGCCGCGATTCTGAACGACACGCGCGACACCGTGGCGTCGCTGAAGAGCGCTGCCGCCAAGGCCGACACGCTGATCTCGGCCAATGAGGCCAAGATCGGCAAGGTCATCGACGAGCTGCTGGCGGTCGAGGCCGACGCGCGGCAGCTGCTCGCGGGGGCCAACCACGCGGTCGGCGATGGCGACGAGCTGCGCCGGACCATCCTGAACGCGCAGGAGATCTCTGGGGAAGTGCGCGCTCAGATCGGGCCGGTGGTCAGCAACCTGAACAACACGCTGGGGCAGTACTCGAAGCTCGCCGAGACCGGACAGGTCGCGGTCGAGGACGTGCGGGCCGGGGTCATCGCGGGCATCGGCGACGCGCGAAAGGCCCTGGCGGATGTGTCGGTGCTGACCGGGCGAATCCGCGACGGCAAGGGCAGCCTCGGGGCGATCCTGGCGGACGACGAGATCTACGACGACGTGCGCGAGATGCTGAAGGACCTGAAGCGGCACCCGTGGAAGTTCCTCTGGAAGGAATAGCCGGGTAGCGCTCGCCTTCGTCAGACCGCCATGGGGCCCTCGGGCAGCCCGTTGACGAACTGGTGGATGATGGGGTCGTCGCTGCTGCGAAACCCCTCGGGGGTCGAGTCCAGGCGGATCTGACCCTGGTAGATCATGGCGACGCGGTCGGCGACCGTGAAGATGCTGCGCAGGTCGTGGCTGACCACGATAGAGGTCACGCCGGCGTCCGCGCGCAGCGAGCGGATGAGATCGTCCACCGTCGAGGCGGCCATGGGATCGAGGCCGGTGGTCGGCTCGTCGAAGATGACGAACTGGGGGTCCATGGTCAGGGCGCGGGCGATGGCGACGCGCTTTCGCAGGCCGTCCCCGATGGCGGACGGGTACTGATGGGCCTCGCGCTCCATGTTGACCAGCTCCAGCTTGGCGTGGGCCGCGACCGCAGCGTCTTTGCGGCTCATCTTCTGGTGCTTTCGCAGGGGCAGCATGACGTTCTCAAGCAGCGTCATCGAGTCGAAGAGCGTGGAATTCTGAAACACCATCGCGCACTTACGGCGGATCGGATAGAAGCCGCGTTCGTCGAGCCAGGTGATGTCCTCGCCGTCGAGGATGATGCGCCCGGAGTCGGGTCGCAGCAGACCCACGAGGTGTTTGACCAGCACGGACTTGCCGGCGCCCGAGGCCCCGATGATGTAGAGGACCTGGCCCGTGTCGACGGTGATGGACACGCCCTCGAGCACGACGTTGGTGCCGAATCGCTTGTGGATGTCGATGAATTCGATCACGAGCGGACATCCACCGGTCAGTGCGAGAAGAGGATGTGGCCGACGATGGAGAGGAAGAAGTCCAAGACCACGACGGCGAAGCTGGTGTTTACCACGGCGCGGGTGGTGGCCCAGCCGACGCCCTCGGAGCCGCCGGTGGCGGTGAGCCCGGCGTTTCCGGCGATGACCGGGATGGAGAAGCCATAGGCGAGGGCTTTGAGGCTGCCGACGATGACGTCGTCGGTGCTGACGAGCTGGACGCTGAGGAAGGTGCGGTAGTTGATGTCGAAGACGGCGTTGGCGATGAGCATCCCGGCGATGGTGGCGACCAGGACCGCGTAGATGCTGAGCATGAGCACCATCACCGTGCAGGCCAGCGCCCGCGGCACGATGAGATAGACGATGGGGTCGGCGTTGCACATGCGCAGCGCGTCGACTTGCTCGGTGACCGTCATGGAGCCGATCTCGGCCGCGATGCCGCTGCCGACGCGGGTGGCGATCATCAGCCCGGTGATGGTGGGCGCGAACTCGCGGATCATGATCTGCAGGAACGCGGCGCCAAGCATCGAGAAGTCAGGGATGATCTGCTGGATCTGCATGGCGACTTGGTAGACCGAGATCAATCCAAGGAAGCCGAGGGTCACCGTGATGAAGGGCACCGAGCGGTTGCCGATGAGGTAGGCCTGATGGATCACCTCGCGCCAGGCGATGGGGGCCATCACGATGGAGCGGAGCGTGCGGAAGCCGCAGCCCATCAGCGAGCCCCAGGCGCGGGACACCTCGACGACAGGGGTGCCGACGGCCTCGAAGAAGTTTTCGGCGGAGGAGTTCACAGGGAGTACAGGTATCCGACGGCGAAATCGATGACGAAGATGGCGGTCGCGTTGGAGACGACGGAGTTGTTGACGGCGCGGCCGACGCCGGTGGCCCCGCCGCGAACCGAGAGCCCGAAGTAGCACGAGATGCAGCTAATGGAGACGCCGAAGCAGGCGGCTTTGACGATGCCCATGGTGAATTCGTCGAGGAGGTGGCTCTGCAGGAGGTCGGCGAGCAGCACGCGCCAGTGGAGATCGACGAGGAGCTGAGCGGTCAGGGCGGCGCCGACGATGGCGAAGAGGTCGCCGAGGACCATCAGCAGGGTGAGCATCCCCATCATCGCGAGGAAGCGCGGGACCACGAGGTAGGGGAGCGGGTCGATGGCGAGGGCGCGCAGGGCGTCGACCTGCTCGGTGACGACCATGGTGCCGAGCTCGGCGGTGTTGTTGGCGCCGACGCGGCCGGAGAACATCAGACCGATGAGGATGGGGCCGATCTCGGCGAAGACGCTGAAGCCCACGCCGTAGCCGATGAGTCCCGTGGCGCCGGTCTTCTGCACGTAGAACGCGGTCTGGATGACCATGATGGCGCCCACGAAGAGCGCGGTCATCACGACGATCGGGTAGCTCTTGACGCCCACGTTGTAGAGGTTTCGCCAGACCTCGTCGGAGTCGACGCGCGGCGGGAAGAGCGCGCGGATGATGCGGGCGAGCAGCAGCGAGGCGCCGCCGATAGTCTCGGCGATGTTCAGGGCGGACGCGCCCACGCTGGCCGTGATGGCCGAGATGGCGTTGGCAAGCGGCTTCATGGGCGCAACGTCTTGGCGGCGACGGCGCCAAAGAAGAACTGGCCCACCAGCGGATCGGCCTCGGCGATGGCGGATTCCGGGCCGTTGAACAGCACGCGCCCCTCGTAAATCATCACGTAGCGGTCACAGATGACCTTCATACGATCGATGTCGTGGCTGACGACGACGGATGCGACGCCGGGCTCACTGTGATGCATGGTCTTCACGAGCAGGAAGATCTTCGACGAGGTGACCGGGTCCAGGCCGGCGCTGGGGTCGTCGTAGAGCACGATGCGCGGCGTGGCGATAGTGGCGCGGGCCATGCCGACGCGCTTCTTCATGCCCCCCGAGAGCTGGTTGGGGAATCGGTCCAGCGCGTGGCCGAGGCCCACCTGCTCGAGCCGCGCGCGAACGCGGACGGCGATGTCCTCTTCGGGAATCCCACCCTCCTGGCGCAGCGGGAACGCGACGTTGTCGGCGACGTTCATGAAGTCGAAGAGCGCGTAGTTCTGAAAGAGGTACCCGAACTCGCGCCGCACGGCCGCGAGCTCGAAGTTGTCGACCACGGCGAGGTCCTTGCCGCGGACCGTGACGCTGCCCTCATCCGCCTGGACTAGCCCCGCCATCAGCCGCAACAGGACGCTCTTGCCGTGGCCGCCCGGCCCGATGATGCCGAGCAGCTCGCCGGGGCGGACCTCGAGATCGACGTCGCGCAGCACCCACTGCCGCCCGTAGCGCTTGCCCACGCCTCGGCAGACGATGATCGGCGCGTCGCTCAAGGCATCCCCTCCACGATGGGCTTCGGGTCGCAGACCGACGACGACGGCTCGGCCCTGGCCGCGTCCAGGCGCCGCAGGTACTTGCTCTCGCTGTACTCCTCGGCGATCTGCGCGAAGCTCCGCTCCGCGTCGCGGTGGCGGCCGGCTCGCAGCCACGCGCAGCCCTGCCAGAAGCGCACGTCGTCGCGCCAGCGGCTGCGCGGGTAGTGCTCGAGGAAGCGCGCGTACTGCTCCGCGGCGTCCACCGGCGCGCCAAGCTCCACCATGTCCATGCGCGCCAGCCTCAGCTCGCCGAGCCAGTAGAACGGCGTGTCATAGCTGCCGATGAGGTAGGACTTCTCTCGGGTCGCCAGGATCCGCTTGATAGTCCGCCGCTCGTCCTTCAAGCGCGCTTGCCGCCGGTACAGCCACGACAGCTCCCACAGCCCCTCCTCCCAGCGACCGTCGAGGAAATGGCTCGCCGCGAGCCGTTCGTACAGCGCCTCGGCCGCCTCGGCCATCGCCGCCGACCCGGAGGCGAGCCAGGCCCGGTACGCGGTGTGGCCGGCGAACGCCAGCAGGTTGTCGCCGAGGGTGGAGCTCTCGAGCGCCGAGTAGGCCCGGTGCGACCAGCGCAGGTGGTCCGACAGGGAGCCCTCCCCCCCGCGCATGGCCAGGGACTGCAAGCGCTGGGCCGCTCGCAACCCAGGCATCAGATCCGGGTAGGTCGTGGCGATGCGGCGGTAAAGCGGCACCGCCCCCGAACCGTCGCCGACGCTCTCTGCCAAGCGCGCTTGCTCGTGGCGCGCGCGCGCCCGGTCCGCGCGACGCACGGCACGCTGCGCCTCGGCGGCGTACATCCGAAACGCGTCGGCCGGGCGCCCCAGCTTCTCGTAGGCGCGGGCTTGGTCCATGCGCGCGAGGCTCTCATCGGCGGCAGTCGGCGCCTGCAGCTCCAGGCGCTTGAGGGCCTCCAGCCCCGCCGCCGCGTCGCCGCTGTCCACCTGCTGGCCCGCCGCTTTCCAGGCGCTGCTCCAGCGGGTGACGGCGGGATTGGAGCCGCAGGCGCCCAGGGTGAGGGCGGCCGCGATGGCGCACACCGCCGCCCGGAGCGTGAGTTCAGGCACCGTCGAGGACCTTGAGCAGCTGCATGTGGAGCCGGCCGTTGGAGGCGACGATCTGGGGCCGCGCGGGGTCGAAGGGCGCCCCGCCGAAGCCCGTGACGGTCCCGCCCGCCTCCCGCACCAGCACCACGCCAGCGGCAACGTCCCACGGGCTCAGCCGCGGCTCCCAGTAGCCGTCGAAGGCGCCGCGGGCGACATCCACTAGATCGAGCGCCGCCGCACCCATCCGCCGAATCCCGCGCCCGGAGAGCAGCGCTGATCGCAGCGGCCGCAGCAGATCGTCCACGGTGTCGCGGCGGTCGTACGGGAAGCCCGTCGCGAGCAGCGCGTCGCCGATGGTGTCCGTCGTCGAGACGGCCATGGGCTGGCCGTTCTTCGTGGCCCCGCGTCCGGTGGCGGCCATATAGAGGTGGCCCTCTGCGGGCGCGGCGATGACCCCGATGGTGGGCTCGCCGCGAAACCACGCGCCGATGCTGACGGCGAACCGGGGCAGGCCGTGGACGAAGTTCGTGGTCCCGTCGAGGGGATCGACCACCCAGCGCCAGTCGGCCGTCCCGCTGCCCGAGCCGCCCGTCTCCTCGCCCAAGAAGTCGTCGTCGGGGAAGGCCTCGGCGAGGCCGCGGGCGATCAACGCCTCCGCGGCGCGGTCCGCGTCCGTCACCAAGTCCACGGCGCCTTTGCGGTCGATCTCGAGCGTCCGGCCGAACCAGCGCATCAACTCATCGCCCGCCAGGCGCGCGAGTCCCTCAGCCTTGGCGAGTCGTTCGTCGAGTCCCGTCGGGGAGTCCGTCACCGCGTTTCACCCCCTCGTAGCCCTGTGCAGGGACGGCGTGGGCGCAGGCTAGTCGCGCCACGGTAACGCCGTCAACGGGACCGGCATAGAGGGACCTACCCGGCGAGGAAGCGAGCAGCAGCGCCTCGTCGGGCCCCCCTGGACAGAGGCTTACGATGGTGGTGTCATACGCGGTGGGGATTTCTTTGGTGGGGATCCTTGGGATTGAGCCGCCGCGAATCCGTGGCATCGGAGGCCGTAGCGAGGACGGAATGCAACACCCGGTGATTGCGTTGAAACCGCGCGAACGCGTGTACCCGCCGCAAGGCGAACGGGGCTGGCCGGGAAGCCCCGGGTGGAGGTGACGTCATGAGACGACGTGCCGTATCGAGTCAAGAGTTGCTGGGACTAGTGTCCGAGCTTCGTTCCAATTATGAGCTTCGAGAGTTCGAAGTCGACGCTGGGCCCAAGATGCTGCGAGTCACCGCACCGGTGCTCGACCGCTCGGCCCTAGCCAAGGCGACGCGACGCTCAACCCAACACCGCATGGACTCCGAGGAGCTGCTGCACGGTCGAGATGGGCTGGCCCCATCTCCCGAGGCGGAGACCGCCGGGGTGGCACACTGGTCTGAGCTGTGGCCGTGTTCGCGGGCGATGGCCGCGTATTTCGGACACTGCGTGCGCATGCGCAGCGTGGACGCGATTGAGGTGCGCTGCGGCCTCGGGACCGCCGGGCTCGGGGCTGCCGCCAAGGGCGCCCGGGTTCGCTTGGCGGACTCCGACCCGGAGGCGCTGCGCTTCGCGCGCTACAACGCGCTGCAGAACGGCTTTCCCCATGTCACGACCATGGAGTTCGACTGGAAGCAGGACCGGCTCAACGGCTCGGTGGGCAGCTTGATCTTCACCGACGTGCTTCACGACCGGGAGAGCTTCGACCACGTGTTTCGCATGCTCCACGACAACCTGTCGCCCGGGCGGACCGCGTTCCTCGCCGAGCCTGGCCGCCCGGTGGCCAGCGACTTCTTCGAAGAGCTGCGCAAGACCGACTACCGGGTGCGCCTCGACATGGAGCGGGTCGAGGACGCCGAGAGCGACAACTACTATCTGGTGAGCGTGCTGCGCATCAAGAAGGAGCACTGAGCGCAGGGCGCGTCAGTCGCTGGCCACCGACTTGCTCTCGGAGCCGCTCGACTTCGACTCGCTCGTGCTGCTCGACGCGGCGGTGGACGGCTCGGACTTGGACTCCGAGCCGCTGCTGCTGCCGCCGCTGGAGCTGCCGCCGCTAGAGCTGCCGCCGGGCGCGGGCTTCGCCGCGTAGTCGGTCTTGTACCAACCCGAGCCCTTGAGCACGAAGCTGGTCTGGCTGATGAGGCGCTTCATCGCGTCCTCGGCGCACTCCGGGCAGGTCTTCAGCGGCGGGTCGGACATGCGTTGCATCTGCTCGACGCGGTGGCCGCAGGCTTCACAGGCATACTCGTAAATGGGCATGAGACGATGGTCCTTGGTGGGGCCGCGCGACCGCGACCCGGTCAGGTCAGCTCAGGGCGAGCGCCTCGGGAGTTTCGCTGAAGAGGCGCTTGGGCGGGTTGAAATACCCGAAGCGGATGTGCGGATGACGGCGACGGACCTCGGCCAACCACTGGCGGATGCCCATGGGCTCGACGTCGTGCCCCGACGCCTCACCCACGTGGCCGAGGTAGATCTCCGGGTCCATGTTGAGGTTGCGGAGCTGGAGCATGTCGATGGGCAGCTCGTCGATCCACTCCGAAAGCGCGTCCAGCTCGGCCTGGGAGTCCGTCACGCCGGGGAAGATGAAATAGTTGAGCATCACGTAGCCGCCGTGGGCCTTCACGATGCGGGCCGACTCGCGGACGTCGGCGAATCCGTATCCCTTCGGCCGGTAGTACGCGGCGTAGACGTCGGGCCTCGCGCTGTTGGTCGAGACGCGGATGCTCTGCAGCCCCGCCTGACACATCGCCTCGACGACGTGGGGCCGCGAGGCGTTCGTGTTCAGGTTGATGACGCCGCCCTGAGTGCGCTTGCGGATCTGGCGGATCGCCTCGGTGAGCTGCTCGCCCTGCATCAGCGGCTCGCCCTCGCAGCCCTGGCCGAAGCTGACCACCGCGTCGTCGCCCACGCGCTCGATGTGCCCCGCGGCGACGTCGGCGAGCTCCTCCGCCGTGGGCGGGAATCGGATGCGGTCGTGGCTGGCGACGAAGCCCTGCTCGTCGGCGGGCGGCTGAAACGAGATGCACCCGACGCAGAGCGCGTTGCAGGTAGGCGCCGCCGGCATCGGCGCCTCGAAGCGCTCCAGGAAGTAGTTCTGCGCCGCGCGGCAGTGGTACTCGAGCGCGCAGCGGGTCAGGTGGGCGACAAGCCGGTTGTCGGGCTCGGACTCAAGGCGCTTCTTCACGCCGGCCTCGACCTCGGCGATGTCGAAGCGAAAGGGGTCCTGCCGGATGTCGGGGTCGACGCGGATGCCGCTGGTGACCAGCTCGCCGTCGCGGATCCCGAGCACGCTGTAGGCGAAGAGCGGCAAGTCCGGCGCGCCCTCGCGGGTCTCGTAGGCGGGCATCAAGGTCCGCAGCCACGCCGGCGCGATGAAGCAGCTCGCCGCGAAGACGTTGTCGTCGTCGACCACGACCATGCTGTCGGTCTTGGGGTCGTACCCAGCCGGTCGCCGCCCCGGCAACGTGAAGAGATCGCTACCGTTCGGCAACGGGATGATCTCGTCGTCGTCGAGGGTCCGCCAGCAGTCGCCGTCCCAGCCCGCCATCTCGAGGTCGGGGTGCTCGAACACCGAGCCGGTCGAGTCCGCGTAGGCCATCATCGCCCGCCCGGTACCTGCCACAGCTTCCTCCCCTGCCCTTGGCCTCCGCCCGAACGGGGCGGCATGGCCGGCGGGTTCTAACCGATCGGCGGCTCGATTGAAAAGGTTCTGGCGAGGGCTTCCATCAGGTCCGGCGGCGGTTCGAAGCCCGCGGCCTCCCAAAAATCGGGGTCTGGAGGGACCTCGACGCAGACGGGCTGCCCATCTGGATGGGTGAGTGCGAGGCGCACCGCGTGCAGACAGAGGCGCGAGGCCTTGGTGCCGCCGTACTGCGGGTCGCCGATGATGGGGCTGCCCATGCCGGCGAGGTGCACGCGGACCTGGTGGGTGCGGCCGGTCTCCAGGCGCAGCGCCACGAGGCTGCGGCCCAGGCGCGTCGAGAGCACCGTGACGTGGGTCGCCGCGTCCATGCCCTCCTCGTCGGCCTTCGCGACCCGCATCCCGCGGCCCTCCTGGCGCATGCGCAGGGTGCAGCGGCCCTCGGGCGGCGTGCCGGCGGTCACGGCGAGATAGCCGCGCTCCATGGTGTGCTCGCGGACCTGGTAGCCCAGCTCGTTGACCGCCTCAGGGTCGAGTCCGACCGCGATGGCGCCGGACGCGGGAGCGTCCAGGCGGTGCACGATGCGCGCGTCCGGGCCGTACGCCCGCACCACCTCGCGCACCAGCGTGCCGCGGTCGCCGAGCTCGGTGCCCTGAACGTGCTGGCCCGCGGGCTTTGACAAGATCGCGATGCGATCATCCAAAAACACAGGCCGCAACGGGGCGATCGGCGGCTCCATGACCTTCGGGTTCCAGGTGACGACGACGGTCTCGCCCGCGTTGAGCGCGCGCGACGCCACGCGGCAGCGGCGCCCGCCCATCAGGACGCCGCCCTGGTCGATGATGCGGCGCGCGAGCGTCCGCGAGACGTCGGGGACCATCGCCGCGATGATGCGGTCGAGCCGCTCGCCGGCGAGCTCGGGGGTGACGACCAGCCGCGCCTGCTCAGCCCCCGGAGCGGGCTCGACCGGCGCGCGACGTGATCTGCGATCGCGGCGGCTGCTCACTGGCAAGGCGATGGCTGCGACCACGGCAGCGTGAGCTGGCACTCGCCGCCCTTGCTCACCAAGACCTCGCAGGGCTTGGGCTCGCAGAGCCGCGGCAGGCCTTCGAAGCGCGGCTCGGCGAGCTCTGTCGCGAAGTAGCCGAAGCCCAGCCAGTCCGCCGCGGCCACGGCCCCCAGGTCCTCGCCGTCGTCGCCCAGCAGCACCTTCGCCGAGCTGAGCACGCCGATATACGCGTCGCGCCCGTCCGGCCCGCCGCCGGGACGCAGCGTGGCGCTGAGCCGCAGCGAGTTCAGGCGCACGCGGATGACCCCGAGCACGCGGACGTCCACGTCCCGCACCTCGGTCTGCATGTAGTACGCGCCCTCTTCCGGCAGCGGCGTGATCTGCGCTTTGAACGCCAGCACCCAGCCCTGCTCGTCGATGCGCGGGGTGATGTAGGCCGGGTCGTTCGTGTTCGCCGGCACCTTTTCGCCCGTCGGCGTCTCGTTGATTCGCCCGGCGACCGTGGCGATGAACCACACCTCACCGGTGTCCGGATCGATGCGCATGTCGGCGATCATGCGCAGGAAGGTGCCAGCGAGCACGTCGCCCAGGTCCGCCGAGATCGAGAACACGCCCGAGTTCAACGTGATGTCGACCGCACCGGTCGTCGACTCGGGGTCGACCTGGAAGATCAGGCGCGTCGGCACCTTGCGCTCGCGACCGCTGAGGTCGGCGAGGCCCGCGGCCACTTCGACGAAGTAGGGGCTGGCGAGGCGCTCGAGGAAGGTGTCTCCCTGGTCCAGGGTCAGGGTCATCAGGTCGTCGGAGAGCGTCATCGTCAGGCCACCGCACACCCCCTGAGACGGCGTGCAGTCGGTGGCGACCGCGACCGCGGTGGGCTTGAGGTCGCCCTCGATGTCGAGGTCCACGGGCCAGACGCTGAAGCGCACCGAGTCCACGTCTACCGGCTCGGTGAAGCGCAGCACCAGCGGCGAGTCCGGGAACCACTGGCCGCCCTGGGGCGGCAGGATCTCGACCTCGGGCGGCGGGTTGTAGGTCTCGCAGCCGGCCGCGACCGTGAGGGCCAAGGCGGCGCCGAAGGTGATGGCCCGGGCGAAGCGGGGTGCGTTCATCGTCCTCTCCTCGCGCTCAAAGGGCGAAGGTCATTCGCAGCTCGACGAGCCACGACGGGACCGCGTCCCCGTTTTCGTCTTCGAGGCCCGACCCGGGGAAGAGAACGCCTCCCTCGAGCACGGCCTCGAAGAACTCTCGATAGCGATACTCGATGCCCAGATCCAACTCGGTGCCCCAGTAGTTTCCGGGCTTTCCGCCGTGATAGTTCAGTGCGTCGTCCGAGATCTTGTCGCCGTCGTAGGCCAGCAGGGTCCGGATCGGGTCGGTGACCGGGCTCGCCGCCCACGCGAAGAGGACGCCGGCCTTCAGGCGAAGCGACTCGAAGGGATCCCAGTAGAGCTGAGGGAAGATCGCGTTGACGTTGGTCACGCGGCCCTCGGTCGACAGCTCGGTCAGGGGGAAGCTCTCCGACTCGAGCTGGCGCAGGTTTTCGATCCCGACGGCGGCTGAGCGCGCGGACTGAAAGGCCAATGTGTGTTCGAAGAGCACCAGCCCGAGGTTGGTGTCTCGCGGCCAACTGAAGCTGCTCTGCGCGGTGCTCGCGCGCGGGTCGGCGTCGCCGGACGCGTACGCCCACTGGGCGACCATGGTGAAGTCGCCGGCCTTGTACTCGAGGACCAGCTCAGCGCCCAGGCCCGCCAGCTTCTGGTCGGTGACCGGGTCGTTGGTCAGCTTGGCCAGGCCCGCGGACAGCTCGCGGGTGTGGCCGCGGATGAACATCACGTTGCCGGCGAAACGGAGCGGCCCGTAGTCGAAGCGGAGGCGGATGGGGATGCCGAAGAGCGCGGTGTTGAAGCGCTCCTCCCAGCGGTAGGTGAGGATGGCGGTGAGGTCGATGTCGGTGAACTTGCCGAGGCGGGGGCCGCCGGGGCTGAGCCACGAGAACTGAAAGGCCAGGCCGCGCAGGTCGTCGGTCTGGAGTGCCAGGTCGTCGAGGACGAGGAAGTCGAAGGCGGCGGCGAAGATGAGGCCGTCGTTCATGGCCTTGTTCGGGACGTACTCTTTGCCGTCGCGGATGAGGCGCACGACCTCGGAGAGCTTGGTGCCGAACGCGATGCGGTCGACCGCCTGGTGGTTGCTGCTCGCGCCCCAGCGGTTGCGGCCGGTGCGGCCGTCGTTGCCGGCGATCCAGGTGGTCTCGCTGGTGGGCTGCCGGCCGACGCGGAGCAGGCCCACGGGGAGCAGGACCTCGCCGTACGCGAAGTTGATGCGCAGGGGCTCGATGTCGCGCAGGACCGGGCCGTAGCCGTCGGCGTCCAGGGGGTCGCCGCCCTTGAGGAGCCCCACCTGCCAGCCCGAGTTGTTAGGGAACTTCGAGGCGATTCCGAGGCCGGAGTTGACGTGGGGGACCTTGCCGAACTCACCGTTGTCGCCGAAGAGGACGCCGTCGAGGATGTCGGCCTGGACGTAGACCGCGCCCAGGCCGGCGCGGGCGAAGGTCACGTCGAGGCGGAGGCGCTGCTCGCCCCAGAACACGCGGGTCGCCGCGGTGCCGTTCACCTCGAGGGGTTCGATGCGCACCATGCGGGTGCGGTACTCGGGGTGGACCTCGAAGACCCAGGGGCTGGAGCCGTCCTCGGGTGCTGGCGGGACCCGAAAGAGGCGGGGCTCGGGCGGGCGCGCCGAGGCCAGCCCCGCCGTCGCGACCACCAGCAAAATCGCGAGGAATTGCCTCATCATTTCTTCACCGCCAGGGTCAGGCCGTCACGCACGGTGAGCATGACGTGGTCGACGCGCGGGTCGGCGCGGACGTGCTGGTTGAAGCGGACCAGCGCGTGGTCGCTGTCGGAGCTGGGCTCGAGGATGCGGCCGCTCCACAGCACGTTGTCGGCCAGCAGCACGCCGCCCGGGCGGACCTTGGGGACGAGGTGTTCCCAGTAGTCGATGTAGCCCTCTTTGTCCGCGTCGATGAAGACCAGATCCAGGGGGCCATCGATGGTGGGGAGGGTGTCGAGGGCGCGGCCGAGGCGCAGCTCGATGCGGTCGCCCCACGCGGCTTCGGCGAAGTAGCGGCGGGCGATCGCGGTGTTCACCGGGTCCACGTCGCAGGTGGTGAGGCGGCCGCCCTCGGGCATCCCCTCGGCGATGGAGAGCGCCGAGTAGCCGGTGAACGTGCCGATCTCCACGGCGCGTCTGGCGTTCGTGAGCCGGGCCAGCAGCATCAGCAGCCGGCCTTCCAGCGGCCCCACCTGCATCTGCGGCGCCGACGTGTGGGCCAGCGTCTCGACGCGCAGACGTTCGTAGAGCTCCGGGACCGAGGTCGAATGCGTGACGGCATACGACTCGATGAGCTCGGGCACCAGGGTCAGCACGGCTATCCCCTCCGAGTGGCGAAACGTCGTGCTACCACGAGGAGCGCGACGCCGAAAAGCAGGACTTGGGCGAAGAGGTCGCCGATGCGGGTGTAGACGGTGCGCTCGGTCATGAGCGAGACGTCGTGGACGAGCTGCTCGGGGGTGTCGAGGTCGGTCTGAGCGAGGAGGCGCCCGACCGGGTCGACGATGGCGGAGACGCCGGTATTTGTTGAGCGGACCAGGGTGCGGCGGGTCTCGACGGAGCGCATGCGGGCGAGCTGGAGGTGGAGGTAGGGCTCGGCGGTGCGGCCGAACCAGGCGTCGTTGGTCAGGTTGACCAGGAGCTGGGGGTCGCGGGCGGCGAGCTGGGTCGAGAAGGCGGGCAGGATGTCCTCGTAGCAGACGAAGACGCCGATGCGGGTGCCGGCCCAGTCGAAGGCTTTTACCTCGGTGCCGCCTGCGAAATTGCTGGCTGCGGGGATCCACTCGTAGAAGACCGGGAAGACGTCGCCGAAGGGGATGTACTCGCCGAAGATGAGGCGGTGGACCTTGTCGTAGGTGCCGACGAGGCGGCCGCGTTCGTCGAGGAGGACGGCGGTGTTGTAGAGGAGGCGCTCGCGGTCTTCGGCGCGGCGCTGCCAGGAGATGGCGCCGAAGAGGATGGGGGTGGTGAAGCCGCGCTGGACGGAGCCGCGGTCGCCCGGGGCGAGGCCTAGCTCGTCGTCGGGGGCGCGCATGAAGGCGCCGGCGTCGGGGAGGTCGATCTGGCTCTGGCGCAGGTAGCGGGCGTCTTTGGGGATGGGGAGCACGCGGACCCAGCCGAGGGGGACCAGGGCGGTGAGGGGGCCGACGCCGGGGGTCTCGAGGCGCTCCCAGGTGCCGGCGGCGGCGGCGGTGGGGCCGGCCGTGCGGCGCCAGACGCGGCCTTGGCGGTCGGCGGCGAGGCCGGCGCCGAAGGGGTCGACGGTGAGCGCGACGACGTCACCCGCGCCGGCGAGGGGTTCGCGCGCCCACACGCCGCCTTTGCCGCGGCGCAGGACCACGCCGGAGTCACCAGCGGCCAGGACCAGGCGGCCGTCGGGGGTGCCTGCGACCGCGCGCAGTGTGCTGTGGACTGGGGATTCCTCGTTTTTCCAGCCCTCGCGGTCCGAACGCACGATGGTGCCGCCAGCGCCCACCGCGATGAAGTCGAGGCTGCCGGGGGCGGCCCAGACGCCGTGGAGGTTGGCGTCGACGGGCAGCGAGAGGGGGCGGCCGCCCTCGGGGCCCAAGATGACCACGGTGCCCGAGTCGCCGACCGCCACGCCGCGGCGGGCGCTGGACATGACGATGCCGCGCAGGGCCTTGGAGGTGCCGCTGGAGACGAGGCGCAGGCGGTCGGGCGCGCCTGCGAACACGGCCCCCGCTTCGCCGACGGCCCAGATCTCGACCGGGGCGCCGTCCTCGGTGGGGTGAAAGCCCGCGGCCTCGACCACTGCGACGCCCAGGAATGCTGGGGCTTTGGCCTCCGGCGGGACGTCGACGGGGACCTCGGCGAAGGCGTGGCCGTCCCAGAGCACCACGCGGGCGCCGTCGCCGACGAAGGCCACCCGGTCCTCCCGGACGGCGCCGGCGGCGCGCAGATCGGCGCCCCCCCGCGGGATGGCCGGGCCGTTTGACCACTGAAAGCCGCCCGCGCCCAGATCGCGCCAGACGAAGACCCGACCGTCGGCCGCGAGGCCCATGGCGAAGGCGTCGTCGCGCTTGGCGCCGGCATCCCCCAGCGGGATGTAGCTAGACTCAGGCCAGATGATGAGGTCGACGTCCTGGGCCGCGAGGTCGGCGCTCATCCGCTGATGTTCGAGCAGGTTCCTGTGCAGCGTCAGGGCCTGCTCGCGGGGGTCCATGCCGCGGGCCTCCTTCTCCCAGATGCCGATGTTGGCCTCGACGAGGCCCACGCGCAGGGTGCGGGCCTTGGCGATGTCGACGTCGACCTGCTCCATCCTGACGAAGCCGTAGGTGAGCGCTGCGGCGACGAGGGCTGTGCCAAGCGCGACCTGGAGCTTCGGCAGGCGGGCGCGACCCGAGACGGCCTCGACGACGCGGAAGAGCACGGCGTTGGCGGTGACGACCAGGAAGGTCACGCCCGAGGCGCCGACGAGGTCCGCGATCTGCACCGCCGGCAAGCAGGAGGCCTGGCCGTTGCCCAGATACCAGGGGAAGATCATCGGGAACACGTACTCGACCGCGGTGAAGATGGCGGCGAGCAGGAGCGGGCCCGGGAGGCCACCGGCGCGCGGGCGCAGGAACGCCGCGAAGAGCGCGAAGAGGCCGAACTGCAGGCCCTGGTAGGCCGCGTTGAGGACCGTCAGCGGCCAGGAGACGCCGTCGGGGAGCTGGCCGAACTCCGACAGGACCACCACGATCCACCAGAAGCCGCCGAGGTTCGTGACGAACCCGGTGGCCGCGCCGTAGAAGAACGCGCGCCGCGGGGGCGCGGTGCGCAGCGCCCAGAGCAGCGGGACCAGGGCGAACCAGCCCAGAGCCCAGAGCTCGGACGCCGGCTCGGCGCGAAAGGGGAAGGACGGGAAGATGAGCAAGCCCGAGAGCAGCGCCCACCAGAGCCCGCCGACCGCGGCGCGGAGGCCCGGCTCGGGGGTGGGAGGCTGAGGCGCCTTCTTGCCAGGGCGCAGCTTGTTCGACGCGCGCGCCGTCAAGGCACGGCCACCCGCACCACACCCGGCACGATCTCAAAGGTGGCGGGCAGGCACCCGATCGCCTCGCCATCGATGTCGAGGAAGACCTGGGTGTCGCTGTCCGCTTCGACGCGACTGGCCGGCAGCATGGTGACCGCGGGGTGGTCGACGTGGGTGCCGGCGTAGACGCGCCGGAAGACCGAGAGCATCTCCAGGCGCCCGAGATTACCGACGAACGCGACGTGAAAGAGGCCGTCGTCGAGCTGCGCGCCAGGGACGAACTCCATGCCGCCCCCGAAGAAGCGGCCGTTGCCCACGGCGCCCAGCGCGATCGGCATCTCGGCCTCGAAGACGCCGCCCGGCCCTTCCAGTCGGAGCCGGACGATGGGGTCGCGCCAGGTCAGCATCGCGCGCGCCGCGCCGGCTGCGTAGGCGAAGCGCCCCGCCATCGCCGTGAACGCGTCGAGGGAGTGCACGACCTTGCCGCCGAAGCCGAAGCTCGCGATGTTGACGAAGTAGCGCCAGCCCGCGGCCCCATCTTCCCCGGCCGTGCCGCCCACCTCACGGTAGCTCACGCGCCCCACGTCGATGGTCTGCACGCGGCCGGTGGACATCGCGTGGATGGCCGTCTCCATGTCGCGGATGCCGAGGCTCTTGCGCAGGTCGCCGCCGGTGCCGCCCGCCAGCACGGCCAGGGTGGCGTCGGGGGCCAGCGGGGTGCCCTCGACGTCCAGCCAGCCGTTGACCACCTCGTTGATGGTCCCGTCGCCGCCCGCCACGACGATGCGCTTGACGCCAGCCCGCAGCGCCTCGCGAGTCAGCGCCGTCGCGTGGCCCGCCGCCTCGGTGAACGCGACGTCGAAGTCGCCGACGCTGTCGAGCAGGTCGTGCTCCACGCGCCGGAAGGTGTTCCGCATCGCCCCGCCGCCCGCGCGCTCGTTGACGATGATCAGCGTGGATTCATCAGCCTTCATTGCCGGTGACCGCTCTGTCGATGAGGGTGATGGCGTCCTCGACGCGCAGCCGGTCGCCGGCCGCCGCGCGCAGGCCCACGACGCACTCGGGCGCGAAGGTGACCAGGGTGTCGCAGCCGGCGTCCAGCGCCATCTCGATGACCTCGTTGGACATGCCGGCGGCGGTGTCGGGCGCGGTGATGGAGAGGCAGCCCGTGCCGCCGCAGCAGAAGGTGTCGGCCTCGCGCAGGCGCAGCTCCAGCGGGGCGCGCTCGAGGACGCGGCGCAGCAGCTCGCGGGGGACGTCGAACACGCCGAAGTGGC
This sequence comes from Myxococcota bacterium, assembly GCA_041389525.1. GTDB lineage: Bacteria > Myxococcota_A > UBA9042 > PHBI01 > JACKFB01 > JACKFB01. The sequence continues at coordinate 94,539 of JAWKRR010000021.1, forward strand.
GGGCGAGGTGGCACGAGTCGTGGTAGGCGACGGCGTCGGCGACGCGCTCGACGATGGCGCCGGGTAGCAGCGGCAGGAGGAAGTCGCTGGCGTGGATGACTTGGGCAGACAGCGCCCTGTCCACGCGCGGGTACAGCGTCTTCAGCGTGTAGAGCGCCTCGGCCGACATCACCACCACGACGCGCGCCGGGCCGATGGCCTCGCGGAGACGTTCAGCGCACGCGACGAACTCGTCGTGGTAGCCGGCGGCCCAGAGATCGTATCCGACGTCCAGAAGCGACGCGTCCCCGCAGGCCAGCTCGTCGTCGTCGAGGCGCTCGCACAGCGCGAGCATCGTGCGGGCGGTGGTGGCGTCGGCCACGAGGCTGCGGTGCCCCGGCAGCAGAAGGACCGCCGGGTCGGGATGGAACCGAGCGTGCCCGGTGCGCCACCAAGGGTCTCGGGGCGTGGCGTCGTGCTGAAAGAGCTCGCGGGCGTAGGGGCGCCGGCCGCGCGCGACGACCTCGGCGCGGGCGCTGAAGAGGATCTCCTCGACGTCCTGGCCGTGCAGACACGCCACGGTGCAGGCGCCGCAACCCGAGCAGCGGTAGAGCGTCTGCGCGACGTCCTCGGTGAGGCGCACGCTGCCGGTCTCGACGTGGTGGACCAAGCTGACCAGGCCCCACGGGGTCACGGTGTCCCGGCCCTCGATGGTGGCGACCGGGCAGGCGTGATGGCACAGGCTCGGGCAATAGGTGCAGAGCGTGAGTGCGTCCTGATAGGGGGCGAGGCGGCTCATGTCATTCCGGGTTGAGGGTGCCGCGAGGGTCGAGGCGGGCTTTGACGGTGCGCCGGAGCGCGTCCCAGGGGCCGGGCACGGGCGGGCGGTGAGCCTGTAGCTCCGAGCGCACGAACTCGGCCTCGGGGCCTGTGACGTTCTCGGTGAGGCTGACCCACGCGCCGTGGCGGCTCATGCGAACCAGCCACAGGCCTGGCGGGGCCGTGGTGCCCAGCGAGGTCGCCAGCTTCTGCAGGTCGCGCCAAGGCAGACCGACCACGGGCGCGCGCCACTCGCGAGGCGGCGGCAGCAGGCCCTCGTGGATGTCCCAGCCGACCGGCGGGTCGAGGCGTTGGAGGCTGGCGCCCAGGTGCTCGTCGAGGGCGGCGCCGGACACGCCGGACTGGCGACTCCAGGGCTCGACGATGAGCAGGTAGGGGCGCTCGTCGGAGAGCCCGACGCGCTTGCGCCCCCAGGAATGCTCAGGTCCCGGCGTGAGAATCTCGGCGCCGCGGGGCTCCAGACGCGCGTCGTAGGCGGACTGCAGCGCCGCGAGTGCCTGCCCCAGCGTCTCGGCGCCGTAGGTCAGCAGCACCCGCTTGGTGGCGTGGTAGATGCGCAGCGTGACCTTGTGGATGATGCCGAAGCGACCGCGGGAACCGAGGAAGAGGCGCTCGAAATCGGGGCCTACCGCCTTTCGTGGGGCCGTGCGCGTCTCGACCTCGCTGCCGTCCGGCAAGACGACGCCGAGGCCGAGGACCTCGTGCTCGCGCGAGCCGTAGGGCGGACCCCAGTGGGCGTCGAGCGCGGCCGCCATCACCGCGCCGACCGAGCCGTGGCGCCACGCGCGCTGGGGGAGTGCGGTGGTGAAGCCGCGCTCGCCGAGGCGGTCGGCCAGCTCGGCCACCGGGATCCCGGACTGCACTGTGACGGTGCCGGAGACGATGTCGACGTCGAGGATGCGCGCCATGCGGCGGCCGCGCAGGTAGATGCGCGGCTTGGGGCCGAAGCGCTCCGCGTCGCCAGCCCGCGGGTTGCGCGTGTAGACCACGGCGCCGCGCTCGTTGGCCCAGCGCATCAGGTCGACCAGCTCGTGCTCGGTGGCCGGCTCGACGGCGAAGCTCCCGCCCAGGCTCTGCGCGGTGTCGTAGTGCGGTTCGACCTGCTCGGTGGGCAGAATGCGCCGCAGCTCGTCCAGCACGCCGACGGGGCGGATCTCCGGGCTCATCACTGCCCCCCGGCGTTGTCGGGGAAGAGCTTGCCCGGGTTCATAATCCCCTGCGGATCCAGCGCGTCTTTGAGCGCGCGCCACACGCGCAGCATCTCGCCGTGCTCCTGCGCCATGGCGTGCTTCTTCGCGACGCCCACCCCGTGGTGGTGGCTCGCCGTGCCGCCTGCCTTCTGCGTCGCCTGGAGCGCCGCGTCCCAGATCGTGTCGTAGAGCGCGGCGCTGCGCTCGGCGGTGGGGCGGTGCGCGGCGAAGGTGAAGTAGATGCTACAGCCCTCGCGATAGGCGTGGGAGAAGTGCGCCATGATGAAGGCGTGCGGCGTGACGGCGCGTCGCACAGAATCGTAGAGTTGCGGAAGGCGGTCCCAGGTCGTCGCGACCTCCATGGTGTCGACGAAGCTGTCGGCCTGATAAATGCGGGCTTGCTTGAAGGCGACCGCGTGTCGCTTGGCCAGCCACGTCTCGCCGATCTGTGAGCCCGCGTCGACGCCGTCAGCGTCCAAGAGGATCTGCCGCGACCGCCACGCCGAACGTTGCACCGACTCGTCGGGACCCTCGAAGCCGATGATGAGCAGGCACTGAGACGGGACAGCCTCGGCGAGGCGATTGATGACCGAGGGCACCGAGAGCGCGGCCGCGATGGCCTTGCGGCCGGCAGCCCGCCGGAAGCGACGCGTGATGCCGGTGCTTCGGACGGCCTCGCGCCGGTCGGCGGCCCAGTGGGTCATGCGCTCGACGACGGCGCGCACGCCCGCGCTCTCGCGGTCGTCGCCGGGCGACTCGCTCTTGCCAAGGGCGATCATGCTGTCGAAGGGGTCGTAGAGCCGCAGCACGACCGGCTCGAGCCCGGCCTGCATGACGAGGCGCATGGCCACCAGCGCGTCGTGCAGCGTGTGGAACTTGAAGCCCCGGAAGTAGCGCGATGCGGGAGCCGGGTGGATCCGCAAGGTGCCCGAGGTGATGAAGCCCAGCGTGCCTTCGGAGCCGACCATGACCTGCGTCCAGTCGGGATCGCCCTCGCTGCGGTCGGCGGTGTCGAGCACGGAGCCGTCGGCCAGCACGACGCGCAGGCTGGTCACCATGTCCTCGATCTTGCCGTAGCGAGACGAGAACTGCCCTCCGGAGCGGGTCGCGAGCCAGCCGCCCAGCGTCGAGCACATGATCGACGACGGGAAATGCCCAAGGGTGAAGCCCGCGGCGGCCAAGCGGTCCTCGAGGTGCTGACCGATGATGCCGCCGCCCGCCGTGACGGTGTGCGACTCGCGGTCGATGTGGGTGATGGCGCGCAGGCGCTTGACGTCGACGACCACGCCGCCCGACAGCGGCACCGTCCCGCCGCAGACGCCCGAGCCGCCGCCGTAGGGGATCAGCGGGATGCTGTGCTTGGCGCAGAAGCGGACGACGTCCTGGACCTCGGCCTCGGTGCCCGGCCAGACCACACAATCCGGGGGGTAGCGCTCAGGCTCGCCCCCCAGCTTCCAGATCTGCATCTTCGGCCAGAAGTCGGCCGAATAGGCCACGAGATCCGGCAGCTCCGTGGAGACGCGGGTCGGTCCGACGATCGCGGCGAGGCCGGCGATGAGCTGCGCTTGGGGGAGGCGTGACACGGCGAGGCGCAGCATATCAATCCGCAGCGGCGCGGCAAGCGCGACCGGCGCGGTGGCGGGTGGCTGCCGGACCGCTGCGGGGCACGCGGCGACTCAATCGCGTCGATTTCAGCAGGACGCGAGCAGGCCGCCGCGATCCGCTGAAGGCCGAGCGCTGAAGGCTGATAGCGGGCAATCGCGCGCCGTCGCCCGCCGATTCACGCCGGGATTCCGCCGCGATTGCCCCCCTGTCACGGGCGCAGCTCGATGTTGTCGGCGCGCGTGATGCGGCGGACTTGGCGCGGGGGGAGGCCGGTGGCGGCGCAGGCGGGGATGCAGGCCGTACCGCTGGAGTCGACCACGCAGACCTCCGGCTTGGCGGGGTCCGCGACCGGGAAGACGACCTCGCCCAGGACGTTCGTCGCGAGGCTGCCGATGATGAAGGGGGCGCTGGCGCGGTACAGCTCGACGACCGTGTCGGCGATCGGGTGCCAGGCGAGGACGCGGTCGACCGCGCCGTCGAAATCCCCGAGCGCGACCAGGGCCACGCGGCCGCCCGCGAGCATGGCGATGTCCTGGCCGATGGCCGCGCCGACTCGGGGGTCGCTCCCGACCAGCCGCGCGGTCTCCTTGGCGTTGTCGTCCAGCAGCAGCACCGCGCTGCCCGTGGGGTCGACGGTGCGGGCGGCGGTGTCGAAGGAGCCGGGGCAGGCCAGCGCGTTGCGGACGCCGTCGGTAGCCAGCCCGCCGCAGCAGCGGGTGTCGGGGTACGCGATGCGCTCCAGCCACTGCAGGGTGCTGCCCTCCCCTACCCGCACGCGGCCGACCATGCCGTCCAGCCACTCGGTGTAGTCCAGAGACGCGCGGTTGAGGCTGACCCAGACCTCGCCGTTGGGCCGCGCCAGGAGGCGGTCGGGGCGACCAGGGAAGCCGTCCAGCTCGGTGGCGGAGAGCGACGCCAGCGAGGACCCGTCGGCCCCGATGAGCAGCACGTCGTCGCCGCGGTCCAGGGGCTTCGCGCCCGGCTGTCGGTTCGGGTTGGCGCGGGTGACCAGCCAGCGCGCGCCGTGGGTCGCGACCATGTCGCGGATGTTCGGCGCGAAGCCGGCGCCCAGATCGACCTGGCGGATGACCGTGGCCGAGACCGGGTCGACCCAGGTCACGACGCCGTTTGGGTAGCGGTCCAGCAGCAGCACGGGGCCGCCGAGGGCCGGCGCGGTGGGCAGGGTGACGTCGCCGGACAGGGCGACCAGCACGCCCGGCGAGGCGCTGCCGGAGTGAATCAGCAGCGGCGCGGTGACGCGCAGCGCCTCGGGGTCTAGGACCGCGATGGCCGTGGACGCGTAGTCGCTACAGACCACCGCCATGCCCGCCTCCGCGGCCGTGGCCACGCCTCCGGCCTTCGTGTCAGAGGACGCGTCGCAGGCCGAGGAGGTGGTCGCGACGGCCAAGCAGCACGACAAAATACGCAGGTAATTGCTCATGGAAAGCGCTCCAACCAGGCGACGCGGACCGACCAGGCTCGGCCGGGCAGAGGGTAGCCGACGAGGTCGACGGCGTGGTGATCGAGGATGTTGTGGAGTCCCACGCCCAAGTCCAGGGACGCGGAGGGGCCGATGACGCCGTGCAGGGCCACCCGAGCGCCGACGCCAGCGCTCACGGTGACGCGGGCGGGCGCCTCGATGAGGGCGGCGGCGTCGTAGGTGTTGCCGCCGACGTGGTCCAGGTCGGCGAAGGCGCGCATCTCCGTCCCCCCGGCGAAGGCGTGGTAGCCCTCGACGCGGGCCTGATCGGCCTGGTTCGGCCGCAGGGGGAGCTGCTTTCCGTCCGTCGCCGCCTCGCCAGAGCGCGACTCGGTGGCGAGGCTTGTGTGCGACCAGCGCAGCCGCAGGTGGTGGAAGAGGTCGGCCCGCAGGCTCCACTCGACGCCGCGCAGGCGGGCGCCGGCGATGTTTTCGGCCACCGCGCTCCAGAGGCTGTTGCGCCGCAGCCGAATCAGATCGTCGACCCGCGAGGCGAAGGCGGACAGCTCGAGATCCACCAGCCACCCGGCGGGGAGGCCTGTGGGGGCGTAGCGAATCGAGGCCGAGCCGGTCAGCGCGCGCTCGGCCGCGAGGTGGGTGGCCGCGAGGATGGTCGCGCCGTCCCCGTGCAGCTCGAAGAGCGACGGGGCGCGGATGGCGGTGCCGACCGAGGCTTGCACGTGCAGCCCATGGGTCGCGAGGCCAGTCCACTCCGCCGCCGCCTGCCAGGTGAGGGCCGCCCGTGGGTCATCGGCGGCGGCCTCCCAGCGCTCGACGCGGACGCGGGGGACCAGCCGGATGTGCAGCGGCGCGATGGCGACGGGGAGCTCGGCGGCGGCCGCGGCTGAGGTGCGGTCCTGGGTGCGGTCGACGCCGGCGCGGCGCGCGTCGCGCAGGCGGTAGCGCTCGTGGCGGACCTCGCCGTGCAGCCCGAGATCCAGCCAGGCCAGAAGCGCGACGCGTCCTCCGATGTCGAGGGCCGGCGCCAGCGCGTCGCGACGGGCGAGGCTGGGGACCAGGGTCAGCTCGCCGTAGGGGTCGTCGCTCTCGGAGCGCTGCCAGCGGAGCGAGGGGCTGACATCGAATCGCCATGGACCGCGGGCGCACGCGGCGCGCAGCCCGGTGAGCTGGGTCGTGCGCTCGTAGCGGGCGGAGGCGGCGGGCGCGGCGGCTGGGCCCGGCAGGCCCTGCTCCTGGGCGAGGGCGTGGGCGACCAGCGAGAGCTCGCAGGGGCCCGCCTCGCCGCGCACCGAGACGAGGCCCGTGACGCGGCGCAGGTCGGCGTTGGTGCGGTGGCGTCGCGTGTCGTCGCCGCCCGAGAAGAGCGTGCCGCCGTCGTCGGTCCAGGGGAAGTCGCCGTCGCTGCGTAGGAGCTCGGCGCTCAGCGAGACACCGACTGGGTGTTTTGGGGCTGCGTAGCTGCCCCGGACGCCCAGCTTGAAGAGGCCGAAGGCGCCGGCCTCGAACGCTGCCTCGGCCTCGCTGTCGTCGGGTCGGCGGGAGCGGAGCTCGACGGCGCCGCCGATGCCGCCCTCGCGCCCCAGGGGGGCGTGGCTGCGCCAGATGTCGAGGCGCTGCCCGTCGAAGAGTGGGAGCTCGGAGAGGTCGAGCGCGGCCCCGTCGGCTTGATCGAGGACGATGCCGTCGAGGTAGAGGCGGACTTGGGCGGCCGCTGCGCCGCGGATCCCGGCCTGGGTGCCGGCGCCCTGCCCGCCGAGGTCCAGCACCCACACGCCGGGGACGCGGCGAAGCACCGAGGATGCTGAGGCGCCCGGCTCGGTCAGCAGCGCGCGCGGGACGGAGTAGGAGGGCGTCGTGCCGGCGCCGGGGTCGCGCACCACCGTCCGGTGGGCGGGCGGCGCGGCGGGCTCGGGGGCCGCCTGGGGCTCCGGCTGCGGCGCGGCCAGCAGAGCGGAGGCGAGGAGGATGAGGGAGAGCGGGCTCAGAGCGGAGGCCTCTGCCAGCGTTGCGCGCGCCGGGTCGTGATGGGCGTGCTCGCCGCGCAGTGTCGGACTTGGGGACGTCCCCTCACCGTGGCGCGACCGTGCCGGACTTACACCGGCTTCCTGCTGACGAGCGGGTTCGGAACTAGCCGGAGGGGGGCGGCGGCGTCAAGCTCTGAGACGGTCCAGCACCTCCTCGGCGAGGGCTGGCGCGGCGGTGAGGCCTGGGGACTCGACGCCGAAGAGGTGGAGCGCGCCGGAGTCGCCGCGCGCGATGCGGAAGTCGACGGGGCCGGGGTCGTCGGGGCCGCGGAGTCGCGGGCGGATGGCCGAGCCGGCCCAGGCGAGCGCGCCCGGCGGGATGGGGCCGAGCAGGCGCTCGCCCGCGCGGCGGAAGGACTCGGCGAGGTCGGCGGGGGGCTCGACGGGGTCGCTGGAGTCCACGAAGCGGGCGTCGGGGCCCAGGCGGAGGCCGCCGCCGAGGTCGAGGCAGACGTGGACGCCGAGGCCGGGCTGGTCGGGGACGCGGACGGGGTAGATGAGGCGCGAGGGCACGCGGGCTGCGCGGAGGGCGAACCAGTCGCCGCGACAGGGCCAGATCTGCGGGGCGGTGTCGCCGAAGAGCGCGGCGACGGTGGGCGCGGCGAGGCCGGCGGCGTTGACGACCTGGGCGGCGACGATGGGGCCGCGCGTGGTGTCCAGGGTGAAGCCGTCGGCGCCGGGCGAGACGCCCAGGAGCTCGGCGCCGACCGCGATGATGGCGCCGGCCGCGGACGCCTCGCGGGCGAAGGCCGCAGCCAGCGCGGGCGCATCGACGATGCCGGTCTCGGGACACCACAGCGCGGCGCGGGGCCGACGCAGGCTCGGCTCCAGCCGCAGGGCCTCGTCGCCGTCGACCAGGCGTATGCCCGCGGCGCCGCTGGCCGTCGCGTTTTCCAGCAAGGCGAGCAGCGCGGCCTCGCCCGGCGCGTCGAAGGCCACCACCAGCTTCCCCGTGCGGCGAAAGGGCACTCCCGAGCGCGCGGCCATCTCGTAGCTGAGCGCCTGCCCGCGCACGCAGGTTCGCGCCGCGAGGGAGCCCGGCGCGTAGTACAGACCCGAGTGGAGGACGCCGCTGTTGCGGCTGGTCGCGCCGCGCCCGACGGCCGAATCGCGTTCGAGCAGCACCGCGCTCAGGCCCCGGCGGCTGGCTTCGGCGGCGATGGCGCACCCGACGATGCCGCCGCCGACGACGGCTACATCGAGGGCGTCGGCGGCGGCGCGACGTCTCCGATCACGCAGGCCAGGACTGGTCAATTCCGCGAGATGGGAGTTGGCTGGCGACCTTGGAGAGGTCGGCGTCGATGGCGCGCGCGGCCTCGCGGCCGTCGCTGATGGCCCACACGATGAGGCTCGCGCCGCGCGAGGCGTCCCCAGCGGCGTACACACCCTCGACGCTGGTCTGAAAGCGCTTGTCCACGGCGACGTTGCCGCGGGCGTCCAGCTTCACGCCAAGCTGCGAGACCAGCGCGTCCGCCACCGGGCTCACGAAGCCCATGGCCAGGATGAGCAGGTCCACCTCGAAGCTGCGCTCCGACTTGGGCACCTCCTCCAGGCGCCAGCGCCCGCCGTCGCGCACGAACTTCGCCTCCACGGCGTAGAGGCGCTCGAGGCGGCCGTCCTTGCCTTCCAGGCGCTTGGTCAGCACCGCGAACTCACGCTCGCCACCCTCGGACTGGCTCGAGGAGGTACGGAACACCAGCGGCCACTGCGGCCACGGGTTGTCGTCGGTGCGCTCGGTCGGGGGCTTCGGCATCAGCTCGACCTGCGCGACCGCCTCCGCGCCCTGGCGGAGTGCCGTCCCGAGGCAGTCCGAGCCCGTGTCGCCACCGCCGAGGATGATGACCCTCTTGCCCTTGGCGTCGATGCGCGGCCCAGGCGGCGTGTCGCCGGCCACCACGCGATTCTGCTGCTCGAGGTAGTCCATGGCGACCACGACGCCCGAGAGCTCACGCCCGGGCACGTCGAGCTCGCGCGGCCGGCCGGCGCCCACGGCGACCAGCACCGCGTCGTAGTCCGCCCGCAGCGCGTCCCAGGTCGGCTCGACGCCCACGTCGACGCCGGTCTGAAAGATCACGCCCTCCGCCCGCAGCTGCTCCAGGCGCCGGTCGATGACGTGCTTCTCCATCTTGAAGTCGGGGATGCCGTAGCGCAGCAGCCCGCCGAGGCGGTCCGACTTCTCGAGCACCACCACATCGTGGCCGGCGAGGTTGAGCTGCTGAGCCGCCGCCAGCCCGGCGGGGCCCGACCCGACCACCGCCACGCGCTTGCCCGTGCGCGGCGCGGTCTTGTGCGGCTTCACCCACCCCTCCGAGTAGGCCCGCTCGATGATCTCCTTCTCCATCTGCTCGATGGTGACGGGATCGTCGTTGATGTTCAGCACGCACGCCGCCTCGCAGGGGGCGGGGCACAACCGGCCGGTGAAGTCGGGGAAGTTGTTCGTGGCGTCCAGGCGGCGATAGGCCTCCTCCCAGCGGTCGCGGAACACGAGGTCGTTCCACTCGGGGATGAGGTTTCCCAGCGGGCAACCCTGGTGGCAGAAGGGGATGCCGCAATCCATGCAGCGCCCGGCTTGCTGACGGGAGACGTCCGGGGTCTGCGCTAGCTGGAACTCTTTGTAGTCACGAACGCGCGAGCGCTTGTCCCGCTTGGCCGGAAGCACGCGCTGCCACTCGAGATACCCGTCGGACTTACCCATCACACCTCCCAGGGACGCCGAAGCGCCGCGCAGGTCGAGCGCCGGCTCGTCGCCAGGCGCTCACTTGTCGAAGCCGCCTCAGCCGCTCAGGCCGCCGCAGGGCGCAGCGCGCTTCGACGCTCGGCCATCGCGCGCTTGTACTCGGTCGGGATGACCTTCACGAAGCGCGACACCATGATGTCCCAGTTGTCGAGCAGGCGTTGCCCCAGCGGGCTCGCCGTGTGCGCCACATGGGCCTGGACCAGCCCGAAGACCAGCCGCCGATCGGCCTCGTCCTCCAGCGACTCCAGATCCACCATGGCTTTGTTGCAGAGCTTGTCGAACTCGCGGTCGCGGTCGAAGACGAAGGCCATGCCGCCGCTCATGCCGGCCGCGAAGTTCCGTCCGGTCGCGCCCAAGACGACGACCACGCCGCCCGTCATGTACTCGCAGCCGTGGTCGCCCACGCCCTCGACCACCGCGCGGGCGCCGCTGTTGCGCACCGCGAAGCGCTCGCCGGCCATGCCGTTGGCGAAGAGCTCGCCGCCGGTGGCGCCGTAGAGGCAGACGTTCCCGACCACGATGTTCTCTTCGGGGACGAAGCGGCTCTCCTCAGGCGGCCGAACCACGATGCGCCCGCCCGACAGGCCTTTGCCGACGTAGTCGTTGGCGTCGCCCTCGAGCGTGAACGTCACGCCCCGCACCAGCCACGCGCCGAAGCTCTGCCCCGCCGTGCCCGAGTAGCGGACATGCAGCGTGCCCTCCGCCAGCCCCCGCGCCCCGTGAGCTTTCGCGATGACGCCCGACAGCATGGCGCCCACCGCGCGGTCGCCGTTGCAGATGGGCACCTCCAGCTCCGGTCGGGACGCCGTCCGCGATGGCCTGCCCCGCGCGCCGAATCACCTGATGGTCCAGATGCTTCGACAGCCCGAGATCCTGCCCTTCCACCTGCCGGCGCGGCACGTCGGCGGGCGCATTGGCCTCCATCAGCATCGCGGAGAGGTCCACGCGGCTAGCCTTCCAGTGCGCGATGTCCGTCCGCGCCTGCAGCCGGTCGACGCGGCCGACCATCTCGTCGAAGGTCCGAAATCCGAGCCGCGCCATGTGGCGGCGCACGTCCTCGGCGACCATCATCATGTAGTTGACGATCTGCTCCGGCGTGCCCGTGTAGCGGCGACGCAGCTCAGGGTTCTGCGTCGCGATGCCCACCGAGCAGGTGTTCTCGTGGCACTTGCGCAGCATGATGCAGCCCGTCGCGATCAGCGCCGCCGTCGACACGCCGAACTCGTCAGCGCCGAGCAGCGCGCCCACCACGACGTCGCGGCCGGTGCGGAACCCGCCGTCCACCTGGACTCGGATGCGCCGACGGAGATCGTTCTGCACCAGCACCTGCTGGGTCTCCGCGAGGCCGAGCTCCCACGGGAGGCCCGCGTGCTTGAGCGACGAGACCGGCGACGCGCCTGTGCCGCCGCAATCCCCAGCGATGACCACCGCCTCAGCGCCCGCCTTGGCCACGCCGGCCGCCACGGTCCCCACGCCCGCCTCGCTGACCAGCTTCACCGAGATCCGCGCCTCGGGGTTGACGGTCTTGAGGTCGTAGATGAGCTGCTTGAGGTCCTCGATCGAGTAGATGTCGTGGTGCGGCGGCGGCGAGATCAACGTCACGCCAGGCGTCGAGCAGCGGACGCGGGCGATGCGCTCGGAGACCTTGTGGCCCGGCAGCTGCCCGCCCTCCCCTGGCTTGGCACCCTGCGCGACCTTGATCTGCAGGTCGTCGGCGTTGACCAGATACTCGGCGGTCACCCCAAAACGCCCTGACGCGATCTGCTTAATCGCGCTGCGTCGGCTGTCGCCGTTGGGGAGCAGGGTGTAGCGCTCGCGCTCCTCGCCGCCCTCGCCGCTGTTGGAGCGCCCGCCCAGGCGGTTCATCGCGATGGCCAGCGTCTCGTGCGCCTCCGCGCTGATGGAGCCGAAGGACATCGCGCCCGTGGCGAAGCGCTTGACGATCTCGCTGGCCGGCTCGACCTGATCGAGCGGCAGGGGGCCGCTCGGCGCGTCCACGAGCTCCATGAGCCCGCGGAGGGTCATCAGCGACTCGGACTCGTCGTCGGCCAGCGCCGCGAAGGCCTCGTATCGCTCCCACTCGCCCGTCGTCGCGGCCGCCTGCAGGGTCGCGATGGTCGCCGGGCTCCACCGGTGCCGCTCACCGCGCCGGCGCCACTGGTAGTCACCGCCGATGGGCAGCGCGTCCACGTCGTCGAGGTCGCGCTCGCTGAACCCACGGGCGTGGCGCTCAAGCACCTCGCGCCCAAGCTCCGCCAGCCCCACGCCCTCGATCCGCGAGATGGTGCCGTTGAAGTGCTTGTCGACCAGGGCCGAGTCCAGCCCAAGGCACTCGAAGATCTGGGCGCCGCGGTACGACTGAATCGCCGAGATGCCCATCTTGGACATCACCTTGAGGATGCCCTTGTCGACGGCCTTGATGTAGCGCCGCTCCGCCTCGTCGGGGGTGCAGTCGAGCAGGCCCTCGTCGGCCATGTCGCGCACCGTGTCGAGCGCCAGGTAGGGGTTGACGGCCGCCGCGCCGTAGCCGACCAGCGCGGCGAAGTGGTGCACCTCGCGCGCCTCGCCGGTCTCGACCACCAGGCCCGCGTGCATGCGGATGCCTTCGCGGGTCAGGTGGTGATGCACCGCGCTCACCGCCAGGAGCGCCGGGATCGGCACGTTGTCGGCGTCCACGCCGCGGTCGGTGAGGATCAGGATGCTCGCGCCGTCGTCGATGGCGTCGACCGCGGCCTTGCACACCCGCTCGACCGCCGACTCAAGACCCTCGGGCCCCGAGGCGCGCGGGTACAGGATCGACAAGGTCGTCGGCTCCAGCGCGCCCTCATAGACCTGCTTGATCTTGGCGAGGTCCGCGTTTGTGAAGAACGAGCTGGGCAGGGCCAGGCGGTGGCACTGCTCCGGCGTCTCCTCGAAGGTGTTGCCGTCGGGCCCAAGCGAGGTCTCGAGGGTCATCACCAGAGCCTCGCGGATCGGGTCGATCGGCGGGTTGGTCACCTGGGCGAAGAGCTGCTTGAAGTAGTGGAACAGGCTGGGCGCGCGGTCGCTGAGCACGGCCAGCGGCGTGTCGCTGCCCATGGAGCCGGTCGGCTCGTACGCCGCGTCCGCCATCGGGCCGATGATGAGGCGCAGGTCTTCGTCGGAGTAGCCGAACGCGCGCTGCTGGCGCTGGAGCTCGTCGCCCGAGATCACCTCCGGCGGCGGCACGTTGTGGAAGTCGTCCAGGGTGAGGACGTTCTTCTCGAGCCAGCGGCGGTAGGGCCAGCGCCCGGTGATGTCGCGCTTCACCTCGGCGTCGTCGATGATGCGGCCCTCGACCGTGTCCACGACGAACATGCGCCCCGGCTGCAGCCGGCCCTTCTTGCGGATCTGGTGCGGCGCGACGTCGATGACGCCGACCTCCGACGAGAGGATGACGCGGTCGTCCTCGGTCACCACGTAGCGCGCCGGGCGAAGGCCGTTGCGGTCGAGGGTGGCGCCGATGATGTGGCCGTCGGTGAACGCGATGGCGGCGGGGCCATCCCACGGCTCGGTGAGGCTCGCGGCGTACTCGTAGAAAGCGCGCCGGTCGTCGTCCATCAGCGGGTCGTTCTCCCACGCCTCGGGGATCATCATCATGACCGAGTGCGGGAGGCTGCGACCGCCGAGGGTCAGCAATTCCAACATGTTATCGAACTGCGAGGAGTCGCTGCCGCCGGGCACGATGATCGGGAAGAGGCGGTCGAGCGGGCCTTCGAACTTCGCCGAGTGGAGCTGCGCGCGGCGGGCGTTCATCCAGTTGCGGTTGCCGCGCAGGGTGTTGATCTCGCCGTTGTGGGCGATGAAGCGCATGGGCTGCGCGCGGTCCCAGGTCGGGAAGGTGTTCGTCGAGAAGCGCGAGTGCACCAGGGCGAGGGCCGAGACCATGTCGCGGTCTTGCAGGTCGGGAAAGTACTGGGGCACCTGCTCGGGCAGCAGCAGCCCCTTGTAGACGATGGTGTCGGCGGAGAGGCTGGCGACGTGAAACGCGTGGCCACCGAGGTTCTCGTCGCGGATGCGGTTCTCGGTGAGCTTGCGGATGACGTAGAGCTTGCGCTCGAAGGCGCTGGGCACGACGCGGCGGCGAGCGATGTAGATTTGGCGGATGACCGGCATGACGCTGCGGGCGACGCGGCCCACGTGGCGCGGGTCCGTCGGGACGTCGCGCCAGCCGATGACGCGCTGGCCCTGGGCGCGCACGACCTCTTCGAAGACGCGCTCGCAGGCGGCGCGCGCCTTGGGGTCGGGCGGCAAGAAGACCATGCCCACGCCGTAGCGGCGGCGGCGCGGCATGTCCCAGCCGAGGCGGAGGCCCTCGCGCTTGAAGAAGCGGTGCGGCAGCTGCAGGAGGATCCCGGCGCCGTCGCCCGTCTCGGGGTCGGAGCCCGACGCGCCGCGATGGGCGAGACGTCGGAGGACCTCAAGCGCCTGCTCGACGATAGCCCGGCTCTTCTCGCCCTTGATGTGGGCGACGAAGCCCACGCCGCACGCGTCGTGCTCCATCTGGGGGTCGTAAAGACCGCGACGCACCAATCGTTGGGGCATGACTCTCCTGGGACTTCTGCGGGCGCGTTCGATCGTCCCTGGGACGCCTCGAACCGGCGCCGTGATGACGCACGGCGGCCCGGACCATAACGCGCCGCGTCACGACGACGCAAGCACGACCTCGCGGGGACGTTAACACCGTGGGAACGACTGGCGAAACCACAAAGGACCGGCCGCACAACAGTGTGTCATCGGGGGACGGGATCCGTTAGAGTGCGACGCGGCTCCCCGGCGCCTCGGGGACGCGGAGGGCGTGATGCGGAGAGTGAATCTGCGGCTTGCCGGGCTGTGTCTCGCGGCCCTTGGGACCGTGGCGGCCTGCAGCTCGGGCGGGACGATTGGTGGCACGGACGCGACGGCCGAGGTCACGCTCGACGCGGTGGCGGACGCGCTGCCCCCAGACGCCGCAGCCGAAGTAAACGCGGCCGAGCCCGACGCCGACGCGGTGGCCGAGGTCACCG